>JAJTAZ010000010.1 GCA_021287185.1 Burkholderiales bacterium
CTCAACAAATAACAAGCTTTGCTTGATGACCATAGCAAGTTGGTCCCACTCCTTCCCATCCCGAACAGGACAGTGAAACGACTTAGCGCCGATGATAGTGCAGATTACCTGTGTGAAAGTAGGACATCATCAAGCTCCATATACAAAACCCCCACTCACGCGAGTGGGGGTTTTTTTATTGGATATAATATGTCACTGAAAAATATAAAAAAAGTTGATGTTCGGAATTTAAGAGCGCTTTGATGCAGCGTGTGACCACAAGTCAAACCATGTTTGGTGTAGTGGCGATGTAGGCTAACTTCACTTTAGTGAAGTTAGGTGTGTATTAGCACACGACCGTAACCAAATAAGAACATCATCAAGCTTCTATCCCACCCCACTCTGATGAGTGGGGGTATTCAATTATGGAAGTAATCTAGGTTTGAAATTTAAGAATATATTGAATAAATAAAGTAATTAATATATAATCTAGTACATATTTTGATTAGATGTGCGGAAAGTAAGTTTATGCATATAGCATTTAATAATTTTTAAAGGATTCCAAATGAAGACTAAAACTAAATTAATCGCAGTGTTCTTGCCTGCATTCTTGGCTTCTTGCGCGCAAATTCAGTCTGCTAAGGATTTGTTTAATAGCACAGAGGCATTGTATTCTGCAGCAACGGGTAATATGGAGTATTACAATGGACCAGAGATGTGTGCAGCGTGGAAAAGTAATCCTGTGACTGCGAAAGACAAATATGAGGGCAAGTCGCGCGCGGCGACAGGCAATATCCTTAAAATCATATCTGAAAATATATATGGAAAAGAGACTCGTGCCCTTGCTCTTCAAACCAAAACAGGCAAAGTTACAGTCATATTGAGTGACTTTGAGGAGCTCGGGGTTCGTAATATTAAAGTGGGGCAAACTATAACTGTATTCGGCAGAGTGTATGTTTCTGACGAGGGCAAATCTGGATGTTCTTTTGTTTTGAGTAATGCTTCAATCATCGAGAATCCAAAATCCAATAAAAAATAAACATTGATCTTTGATTTTGTTTGTGAGATTTATAAAAACGCATGAGTTCTCATGCGTTTTTAATTGTACTTAATCGATTAATTTACCAAAATGCACTACGGTTTGAATTTTGCCTGCCAGTTCATAGTTCAGCCACGGTGTATTTAGGTGGCTGCCACTGATGTATGAAGTATCAATTTTTTGGTATGGTTCCGTATCAAAAATCACTAAATTTGCTGGCGCACCAATTGTCCAAGTAGGGTTAGTTAAGCCCAACACGGCATAAGCATTCGCCACACAATTGCTCAACACTTGCGCTATATCGGCTTTTTCTTCGGATGCCAAGTGCAACAATGAGTTGAGCAACCACTGTACGCCAATCGCACCCGCTTGAGTTTGTCCCACAGGCAGGTGTTTGGCATCGGCATTGACCGCAGTATGGTCAGAGACCACCACATCAATCGTGCCGTCTAATACGGCAGCGCGCAGTGCGCTTCGATCAGCAGACGAGCGTAGCGGTGGGTTGAATACCAATTGTGCGTTGAACCAACCCATATCAGAGTCAATCAAATGCAGATGGTGCATGTTCACATCACAGGTAATGTTTAAACCTTCTGTTTTGGCAGCGCGTACCAATTCAACTGAGCGTGCACTGGAAATACGGCAGATGTGTACACGTGGTGCATTTTTACCCAAGCCGCGCAAAAGTTCAAACAATGTAAATAAAGCAATCGATTCGGCTGCAGTAGGTATGCCAGACAAACCCAAGCGCGAAGCGTATGCGCCCGATGCGGCAAAACCACTGGATAGAAAACTGTCTTGCGCGCGCAACCACACAGGCACATCAAAACTGGCGGCATACGCCAACGCACGTTGCAAAACTTGGGTATTGCGAATCGGTTGGTCGGCTTGCGAGAGCGCGATGCAACCATTTTCAACCAAGGTTGCCATTTCCGCTAACTGTTCTCCTTTTAAACCTTGGGTCAGCGCACCGAGGGGATGGATTTTTGCCAAACCCAAGGATTCGGATTGATGAATGAGTTGCGTGACCAAGCGTGGTTCATCCAATACAGGATTGCTGTCGGGCAAGCACGCCACGTGTGCCACGCCACCGCGCAATGCGGCTTGGAGGACTTGTGGCATCACGTCATCTTGGTTGCCACCTTTTTCAGACAGGCGCACCGCCAAATCCGCCAAAGCAAATGAGGTGTGTTTATTTTGCGCGTCAATAATCTGAGCATTTTGCGAAAAGCCTTCGGGTGCTTGGTCGATGCCAACGATTTTGCCATCAGCGATGTAGAGGGTTGAACTGTGCGCATCGGTGTGTGGATTATCGCCAAAGGTGTGCACCAAGCGCGCGTTTTGTATGATTAAAGAGCGATTCATTGTTTGCCTCCCGCCAAAATAGCCATCACCGCCATGCGTATCGCGATGCCAAAACTCACCTGCGGCAGTATCACCGCCTGCGCACCATCGGCCACATCTGAGGCGATTTCAACCCCACGGTTGATTGGACCTGGATGCATCACAATCGCATCGGGTTTTGCGAGGGCAAGTTTTGCTTGGGTCAAGCCATAGTGTTTGAAATACTCGGCTTCTGAGGGCAACAATGCGCCCGCCATGCGTTCTTTTTGCAAGCGCAGCATGATGACCACATCCACATCTTTAAGCCCCTCATTCATGTTGTGATAAACATGCGCGCCCATTTCTCGCAGGCCGCTGGGCAATAAAGTTTGTGGACCGATGACGCGCACTTCGGGCACGCCCAACGTGGTCAGTGCATGGATGTTGGAGCGTGCCACGCGTGAATGCAAAATATCGCCGACAATCGCCACGCGCAATTGCGTGAAGTCTTTTTTGTAATGGCGGATGGTGTACATATCCAGCAAACCCTGCGTCGGGTGTGAATGCCGACCATCGCCCGCATTGATGATGTGGATGTCTTTAATGCCCAGTTGATTCAAATGTTCTGCCATTAAATAAGGTGCACCGCTTTGGTTGTGGCGCACGACAAACATGTCTGCGTGCATCGCTGCGAGGTTGTCCATGGTGTCCAACAAAGTTTCGCCTTTGCTGGTCGAAGAAGCTTCGATGTTCAAATTAATCACGTCTGCTGACAAACGTTTGGCGGCAATTTCAAACGTGGTGCGCGTGCGTGTGGAGTTTTCAAAGAATATATTGAATACCGATTTACCGCGCAACAGTGGTACTTTTTTAACATCGTGCGAGTTCAGAGCCAAGAACGATTCAGCGGTATCCAAAATATGCGTCAGCATCTCACGCGACAAACCTTCAAGACTGAGTAAATGCTGTAACTGTCCTTCACTGTTGAGTTGCGGATTGCGCGCATTGCGTAAATCAGCCCACGGCACAGGCGGTGGGCTTGGATTGGAATTTGCGGGACTATTGGACAAAGGCATGATTAGGACTCCTTGGTTGATTCAGCATGGCTGACACGTCGCGGAATGCGGAAACAAAAACGGTTGCGCTCATCGCGCTCCAACACCAGTTTATAGGCGGGGTCAAACTCACCTGCATCACCTTTGATTTGTGCGGCGATTGGCAATTGGCGACCGCCTCGATCATACAAAACTGCCAGTTGAACACTGGCAGGGCGACCGAATTCGAAGATTTCGTTGAGCGCAGCGCGCACGCTGCGTCCGCTGTTGAGAATGTCGTCACACAACACCACTGTGCGATTTTCGATGTCGAAAGGAATCTGCGTGGTTTTGACATTGGTGCGAATCCCCGTGGTGGCGTAATCATCACGATAAAACGAAATGTCCAAAGTGCCAAACGGCTCGTTCAAACCCAAATCTCGATGCAAACGCTCCGCCAGCCACGCACCGCCACGATGAATACCGATGAGTGCGGGTGGTGCAGATTGAGCAAAGACAGGACGCAATTGATTGAGCAGTTGAATGTATAAGTGCTCGGCATCGGGGATGGGGGTGGTTGGCGTGGTAAATGCTGGCTGATGAGTCATATTGTGCACCCAATCGTCAAAATAAGTTGAAATAAACTTTCGCTATTCTAACTGATGCACGCGCGAGTTGGGACGAATTTGGAGGGGTTTGCCTAAAAGCACGACAACTGATGTCCGCGCCGATGTCAGTGGCATTGGGTCTTAGTGCGCATCCAAATACTGTTGCAGTATGATTGCGGCAGCCAAATCATCTTGTGGTTTTGCACGTGTTTGCCCGCGTGCGTTGGTCTGTGTGCTGTGTGATAAAACAGCCGACGAATAACGTTCATCAATTAGATACACGGACAGTTGCGTTGCCTTCATGAGGGACTGTTGCATGTCCAAACATATTTGCGTCATTTCATGGGGCGTGCCATCGGGGTGACGAGGGAGACCCAGCACCAATTCGTGTGCTGACCATTCACGAGCCATTTGACAAATGCGTTGGATGCTGTTGGTTTCACTGGTATTTTGGATGATAACCAAAGGTTCGGCATGTCGCGTGAGGGTGTTGCCCACTGCGACCCCAATGCGCTTCAAGCCATAATCAATGCCTAAAACTGTGTGCACGGATGGATTCATTACGCGTGTCCCGCCACGTCTGAGAGCATGGCCTCGGATATGCCGAGCAAACGCATGGCTTGTTGGTATTTCTCTGTGGGTAAGGTTTCAAACAACACATGTGTGTCGGCTGGAACAGTCAACCACACATTGCGTGCGAGTTCTTCTTCGAGTTGCCCTGCCCCCCAACCTGCATAGCCCAAGGCCAACAAAATGTTTTCAGGACCTTTGCCCTGCGCCACATCTTCTAAAATATCGCGCGAACTGGTCAAACCCAATTCTTCGTTGATGCGTACTGTAGCGGCGTACTCTTTGTAAGGTGAGTGCAATACAAAGCCGCGTTCGGTTTGAACAGGGCCACCAAAATAGACATTTTGTTCGGTTTGCATGGGCAGTGGATAATTGATGTGCAAGCCCTCATCTTCTGCTTGAAGACGGGTCAAAATATCCGAAATTTTGACATCAGTGGTGCGGTTAATCATCAAACCAAGCGCGCCACTGTTGGAGTGGTCGCACACGTAAATCACGGCACGCTCAAACGCATCGCCATGCATGGTGGGCATGGCAATGAGAAACTGTCCCTTCAAATTCATGGCGGGACTTTGTGTTTCAGATGTTTTGCTGCGATCGGTTTTCATAACTGGATTGTAACGGTGGTTGTTATTCATGTGTGTATCATCATAACCCCATAACTTGGGGCGATAGACAAAAAATCAAGCGAAGTGCATGATTTTAAGGTGTTTTATCCATGAAACCTAAAATAGAGGCCTACGGATTATCTAATAGAGTCATCTGTTGTCATAAAGGGACACGAACCCAATACGAACTTGTAAAAAATTTTTCTTAATTTCTTACTTTCACAAGTTTTTGTAGAGCCTTGTTTTATAACAATAAAAAATTTATGAGTTTCTCGAAAAAATGCGCTAACCCATTGTCTTTATTGAGAAAATTGACTTTTGACTTGACGTGGTTTGCAGCATGCCGTAAAGTTGCGTCATGTGGTAAAAAGTGTCATTTAGTGGCAAATTTTCCCGTGTTGATTGTGATTGTGATTGAATTTGAATCGATAAGGCAAACCCCGTGTATCTTGGTAACTCCTCTCTCTCGTTGGATGCTAAAGGTCGGATGATGATTCCGAGCAAGTATCGTGACGCACTTCAAAAAGAGTGTGAGGGGCAATTGTACATCACGCGCAGCCCTGTGGGGTGTTTGTTGCTGTTGCCTTTGCCTGTTTGGGAGCAGATGGCGCGCGAAATCATCACATGGGGCGAAGAGTTGGATGTGTATCGGGAAATTTATTTTTCCAGTGCAGAGCCAGTGACTTGGGACGGCACGGGGCGTATTTTGATTCCGCCAAGTTTACGTGCGAAAGCGAAACTCGACAAAGACATTGAGATGTTTGGCAATGGTACACATTTTCGCATTTGGAATGCGCAGGTATATGAGGCGCATGAGCAGGCAGAGTTGGCAAAAGAAAAACCTGCGGCGATTAAAAATTTTAGGTTTTAATCGTGGGTGAGGTACAAGAACACGTCACGGTGATGTTGCATGAAGCGGTCGAGGCATTGGCAATCAAGCCTGAGGGCGTGTATGTCGATGGCACTTTTGGTCGCGGTGGACATTCACGCTTGATTTTGTCGCAATTGGGTAAGCACGGGCAATTGTGGGTGTTTGATAAAGATCCGCGTGCGATTGCCACAGCGCGAGAATTGGCGGCTCAAGATGCGCGGGTACGGGTGGTGCACGATAGTTTTAAAACCATGTCCGAATACTTGCTCGCCAATAGTGTGGACGGGGTGTTGTTGGATTTGGGTGTGAGTTCACCGCAGATTGACCAAGCAGAGCGTGGGTTCAGCTTTCGCCAAGATGGTCCGTTGGATATGCGCATGGACAATACCCGCGGATTGAGTGCGGCGCAGTGGCTACAACAGGTGTCAGAGGCTGAGTTGGTGCGGGTGATTAAGGAATATGGTGAGGAGCGGTTTGCCAAACCGATTGCCAAAGCGATTGTGGCGCGACGCGAACAAAAGCCTTTTGAGCGTACTTTGGATTTGGCGAATGTGGTGGCAGGTCAGGTGCGTGGCTATGAAAAGGGGCAAAACCCAGCCACGCGAACATTTCAGGCCATACGCATCGCGGTGAATGATGAATTGGGTGATTTGAGTGTGGTGTTGGAAGCGGTGTTGGGTTTGCTCAAACCGCAAGGTAGATTGGCAGTGATTAGTTTTCATTCTTTGGAAGATCGTCCAGTAAAACAGTTTATTGCCAAACACAGCCAGCACTCGAAAGATTTGGCAAAAATGCCGTTGACACAGGCGCAGTTGCCGAAGTTGTTGCTTACGGATTTGGGGCGACAAAAGCCTTCGGCAATTGAAACAGCACAAAACCCGCGTGCACGCTCAGCAGTGTTGCGTGTGGCGCAAAAAAACGGTTGATAAATCGTTAAAAATTAAGTTGATTGAATACAAAGCGAGTAAACATGTCGATGTGGCGAAATTCGGTGATTTTGTTAATTGCGGTCATTGCAGCAGCGATGGCGGTGATTAATGTACGTTATCGTGTGCGCACACTGACGGTGCAGCTTGAACAGGTACGCGAACAAGAACAACAATTACAAACCGAATGGAGCACGCGCCAAGTGCAGCAGGTCTCTGCAGCGAAAAATGATCGCATTGCTGAGATTGTTGCGGGACAAGGTATGGAGCGGGTCAACCCCAGTTCAACCTACTACATGACGCCAAAAGCCGCAGGAGATCATCCATGAGTCGCGCGGTCAACATTGGCACAGCCAAAACGCCTCCGCATTTTCCATTGGAAACATGGCGCTCACGTTTGGCTTTGACGGGCATTCTTTTGGGTATGACGGCGCTGTCTTTGTGGGCTGTTAAATTACAACTCTTGGACAATGATTTTTTGCAAAGCAAAGGCGATGCACGTTACTCGCGTTTGTTGGAAATACCCGCGCCACGCGGAAAAATTTATGACCGCAATGGTGTGGTGCTCGCTTCAAATATTCCTGCGCGAGCCATTTGGGTGATTCCTGAGGATGTGCGCATGACGGCGGCGCAAGAGACCAAACTTGCAAGTTTATTGGGTCTATCGGTTGCTGAGATTCGCAAAAAAGTGGCGAAAGACGACAAACGCTTTGTATATCTCAAACGTCAAGTACCGCAGGATGTGTCCGATCAAATCAAAGCCATGAAAATTCCTGGGGTCAATAGTCAAAAAGAAGTCAAGCGCGACTATCCGCAAGCGGAGGTTTTTGCGCACTTGACAGGCTTTACCAATATTGAAGGCCAAGGTCAAGAAGGTTTGGAATTGGTGTATGACAAAGACATTCAAGGTCAAGTGGGTAAGCGCAAGGTGATTAAAGATCGTTTGGGCAATGTGATTGAAGATCAGGGGGTAATGCAAGAAGCGCGCCCCGGTAAAGATGTTTACTTGTCCTTGGATGCGCGTGTGCAATACATCGTTTATACCGCTTTGCGCGATGCGGTGAAATACCACAACGCCAAAAGTGCTTCGGCCATGGTGGTGGATACCCGCACAGGCGAGATTTTGGCGTTGGAAAATTATCCTTCGTATGATCCGAATACGCGCGCAGGCATGGACATAGAGGCTTTGCGCAACCGAGCCGTGACCGATATTTTTGAGCCAGGTTCAACACTCAAGCCCTTCACGGTCGCTCTGGCTTTGGAGCAAGGAAAAGTGACACCGCAAACCCCAATTGACACTGGAAACGGGCAATTGCAAATTGGTGATGCGCTGATTAGTGACTCTCACCCCAATGGGCGTTTGACTGTACAAGAGGTGATTCAAAAGTCATCCAATATTGGCACCAGCAAAATCTCGTTCATGCTCGCCCCGCAAGATATGTGGACCATGTTTGACAGTGTGGGTTTTGGTCGACAATACAAAATAGGCTTCCCTGGGGTAGCGGCGGGTTTGTTGCGTCCCTATAAAAATTGGCAAAAGGTTGAGCAAGCCACAATGTCGTACGGACATGGGATTGCCATGTCGTTGTTACAGTTGACCCATGCCTACACAGTATTTGCACGCGATGGTGAAATGATTGATTTGACTTTGATTAAAAAAGAAACATCTGAGCCTGCCAGTGGCACGCGTGTGTTCTCAGCCAAAACCGCACAAGAAATGCGCACCATGATGCACATGGCCACCGAGCCAGGTGGGACTGCGCCGAAAGCACAGGTGATTGGTTATACCGTTGCGGGTAAGACCGGAACCGCGTATAAGGTTGAAGGCAATGGTTACAACAAAAATAAATACGTCGCCACATTTGCGGGGCTTGCACCCGTTAGTGAACCGCGCATTGTGGTCACTGTGATGGTTGACGATCCGACTGCCAATGGGCACTTTGGGGGTGTGGTTGCCGCACCAGTATTCAGTCAAATCGTGTCTGAAACCCTGCGCACCTTGTCGGTGACACCCGATGCGCCATATAAAACCTCGATTAATCATACCGCGACAGAGGAGTCCATGTGATGGGAGTGGGACAACCGCACACGCTTGAAACAATGCGCAGCAACCAATTGAATGCTGAGCAAACGGCCGTGGTCGCGCAGGTGATTGGCAAGTTTGGTACATACGCAACGCAACATACCCACATGGTCAGCGACAGCCGCAAGGTGCAAAAAGGCGATATTTTTGTGGCCTATCCGTTTGATCCCTTGGCGCACAACGATGCCAAACACGATGGGCGTAGTTATGCCGATACCGCTGTGCGCAACGGTGCACGCGCTTTACTCTGGCAATTGGACGGTCAAGTTGCGGCAAAATTTTCTGTGCCTACGGGTGGCGTGGAAGACTTAAATCAATTGGCGGGGCATATCGCCAGTGCATATTACGGCAAGCCATCCGAGCACATGCGCATGGTGGCGGTAACAGGCACGAATGGTAAAACCTCGAGTGCGCAGTGGTTGGCGCAGATTCTGAGTCAGCATGGTTTGTCCTGCGGCATCATGGGTACACTGGGTGTGGGCTTTCCCAATGCCATGGCGGAAACAGGGTTTACCACACCGCAGGCGGTCGAAGTGCATCGTTATTTGAACGACATGTGCGCCCAAGGTGCGCAAGCCATGGCGATGGAAGTCTCATCGCATGCGCTCACGCAAGGGCGGGTCAATGGGGTGGCATATGAGGTGGCATTGTTCACCAATTTATCGCGTGATCATTTGGACTACCATGGCGATATGGACAGTTATGAGTCTGCCAAAGCCATGCTGTTTACTTGGAATACGCTTAAAAATGCGGTGATTAATACCGATGATGTGGTTGGTTTGCGCTATGCGCAGATTGCCCAAGACAATGGCATCGTGGTGATTGGCTATGGTATGAATCCGCAGCCCGCAGGCATCGTGCAGTATCTACATGCCAGTCAAATTGACCAAGCTGGCGCGATGACGACATTCACGCTGGATATTGATGGGATTCAATACCCTGTGGCATCGCAGTTGGTGGGTGAATTCAATGTGATGAATCTGCTCGGCGTACTCGGCGTGTGTATGGCATTGGGTTTGGATGTGGCGCAATGTGTGGCCGATTGCGCGCACATCACAGCAGCCCCAGGGCGGATGCAGCGTTTTGGTGGCGAGGCGCAACCTTTGGTGGTGGTTGACTTTGCGCACACGCCCGATGCTTTGGAAAAAACTTTGTTGGCTTTGCGCCCGATTGCACAACAGCGCGGTGGTCGATTGATGTGTGTGTTTGGTTGCGGCGGTGATCGCGACGCGGGCAAGCGTCCACAAATGGGTGCGATTGCGCAAAAAATTGCCGATGTTGTTATGGTGACCTCAGACAATCCGCGCACCGAAAGCCCCGAAGTCATTATTCAAAATATTTTGGCGGGCATGGATTTGGGTATGCCCAATATTCACACCCAAGTGTTGCGTCCAACGGCGATTGCTCAAGTGCTGAGCGATGCGAGCGCACGTGATGTGGTGTTGGTTGCAGGCAAGGGCCACGAAGCTTATCAAGATGTGATGGGTGTGAAGCATCCGTATTCAGATTTAGAAACCGTGGCACAGGCTTTGAGCCAGTGGCAAGCGCCAAACAACTCAGGTGAATCGAAAATGAATGTTCGCCCAGCCCACATCATGGGTGATTTGGCACAAGCCAGTATTTGGATGGATGCTGTCCATGTTCAGGGCGATGCGAAGTTTGCGCACGTGAGCACCGACACGCGTACTTTCACGCCGAATGATTTGTTTATCGCGCTCAAAGGTGAGCGGTTTGATGCACATGATTTTTTAACGCAACTGCAAGCGGGACAAGTTGCTGCGGTGGTGGCTGAACGCGTACCTGAAGGCTTTGCCTTACCGTATGTTTTGGTCAAAGACACGCGTGCGGCATTGCAACAACTCGCACAAAACTGGCGCGCGCAATTTGACATTCCCGTGCTGGTGGTGACAGGCAGCAATGGCAAAACCACGGTTAAAGAAATGTTGGCAGCCATCATGCAAGCCGCTTATGGTGAAGGCTATCTGGCAACGCGTGGCAATTTCAACAACGACATTGGCTTGCCCTTGACCTTGCTCAATTTAAATGACACGCATCAAAGCGCGGTGATTGAGTTGGGCATGAACCACCCAGGGGAAACTGCGCAACTGGCACCGATTGCCCAGCCAAGCATTGCGATCATCAACAACGCCCAACGCGAGCATCAAGAGTTCATGCAAACGGTTGAAGCCGTTGCCTTGGAGCACGCCGATGTGATTGACAGCATTGTTGATGGCGGCGTGGTGGTGTTTCCAGCGGACGATGCATATGCGTCTATTTGGCGGGAGCGTGCTCAAGCGCGTGGTATCGCTGTTCATGACTTTAGTTTGAACGAATCGGTCAGTGCGATGTACAGCGCGCGTTATGAATTGGGTTTGTATGCCTCCACCGTGCAATTGGTCACGCCGATGGGGCAATGCACCACACAAATCAATACCCCAGGGGTGCACAATGTCCACAACGCACTCGCGGCGTGTGCTGCGGTGACCGCGATGGGTTTGCCTTTGGAGGTGGTGGCGACGGGTTTGGCGAATTTTGTACCCGCCAAAGGTCGTTTGCAAACCCATCAATTGGGTGCGGACTGTATCTTGATTGATGATACCTACAATGCCAATCCCGACTCGGTTTTGGCGGCGATAGAGGTTTTGGCAAATTCAGCAGGGCGCAAAATTTTAGTGCTCGGTGACATGGGTGAAGTCGGTGAAGACGGTGGCGCATTCCATGCGGAAATTGGCGCACACGCGGCACAGCGTGGCGTGAACGTATTGTTGGCCACGGGCGAGATGATGCGTCAAGCCACTCAGGCATTTGGCGCAGGCGCGCAGCATTTTGATGATGTGGCGGGCATTGCCAACGTGGTTCGTGCGCACATGCAAAACGGTGCAAATACGGTTTTGGTCAAAGGCTCGCGCTTTATGGGCATGGAGCGTGTGGTCGATGAATTGCTGTTGGAGACAGCACAGAATATGCAGGACATGACAATAAAGGACACAAGCGATGCTACTTGAATTGGCCAAATGGCTTTCCCAACTCTCGCCTGAGACCCGCTTTTTTGCGGTATTCAACTATTTAACTTTGCGTGCTTTGCTGGCAATGGCGACTGCGCTGATTATTGGCTTGGTCGCAGGGCCGCGCGTGATTCGTCGTTTGGCGGAAATGAAATTTGGTCAAGCGGTGCGCACCGACGGGCCGCAAACCCATTTGGTCAAACAAGGCACACCGACCATGGGTGGCGTGTTGATTTTAATCAGCATTGGGATTTCGGTGTTGTTGTGGGCGGATTTATCCAACCGTTTTATTTGGATATTGATGCTGGTGACCATGGGTTTTGGCTGGGTGGGTTGGGCGGATGACTACCGCAAAATCGTTAATCGTGACCCGAATGGCATGCCCTCGCGTGAAAAATATATGTGGCAAACCATCATCGGTGTGATTGCCGCGATTGGCTTGGCGTTCTCGGTGTCCGCAGGCGCGGAAGGACACACCTTGGCTTTGTTTTGGAAATGGTTGGGCTCAGGCATGACCATGCCGCTGCCGAACAAAGCCGATTTGATTGTGCCGTTTTTTAAGACCATCAGTATGCCACTGGGTGTTTTTGGTTTTATGTTGTTGGCGTATTTTGTGATTGTCGGCACGAGCAATGCGGTCAACCTCACCGATGGTTTGGATGGCTTGGCAATCATGCCTACCGTGATGGTCGGTGTGGCTTTGGGAATTTTTGCCTACGTTGAAGGCAACTTTAAATACGCGAATTATTTGTTATTGCCGAACATCAAAGGCGCGGGCGAAGTGCTGGTCTTTTGCGCGGCGATGGCGGGTGCTGGTTTGGCATTTTTGTGGTTCAACGCCTATCCTGCACAAGTATTCATGGGCGACGTCGGTGCGTTGGCATTGGGTGGCGCGCTCGGCACGATTGCGGTGATTGTGCGTCAAGAATTGGTGTTGTTCATCATGGGTGGTGTGTTTGTGGTGGAAACTTTGTCGGTCGCGGCGCAGGTTTTGTACTTTAAATACACCAAGAAACGCTACGGGCAGGGCAGAAGGATTTTGCTGATGGCACCGCTGCACCACCACTATGAACAAAAAGGTTGGCGCGAGACTCAGGTTGTGGTGCGTTTTTGGATTATTACCATCATGTTGGTGTTGATTGGTTTGGCCAGTTTGAAAATTCGATAAGTTTGATAGTTAGGTAACGACAATGACACAAAATAGATTGGTGATTGGATTGGGTGAGTCGGGCATGGCACTGGTGCGCCATGCCATGCGTACTGCCACGCCTGTCACGGTCTATGATTCGCGCCAAGCCCCTGCGCAACTGCCCGCACTCAAAGAAAAATACCCCGATGTGACTGCGCATTGCGGCGCGTTTGATACGGCGTATTTGGACGGCGTGAGCGAAGTGGTACTCAGCCCTGGGTTGAGTCCACACGCCGAACCGCTGAAAACCATTTTGGCTTTGGCAAACGAGCGAGCGATTCCTGTATTCGGCGAGTTGGCGGTGTTTACCCGTGCTTTGGATGATTTAAAACACTCGCAAAACTACTCGCCTAAAGTATTGGTGGTGACAGGAACCAATGGTAAAACCACGGTGACTTCGCTGACGCGACACTTGTGTCACTCTGTCGGCGTGCGTGCACTGGCCGCGGGCAACATCAGCCCATCGATGCTCGATGCGCTGTGTGATGCATTGGACAATGAGGCTTTGCCTGACGTTTGGGTGTTGGAGTTGTCGAGTTTTCAACTGCAATTTGCCCAAGGCTTCAATCCCAATGTGGCAACGGTGTTGAATATCTCGCAAGACCACCTTGATTGGCATGCGGACATGGCGGAATACGCGCAGGCAAAAGCCCATGTTTTTGGCGCGGACACTGTGCAAGTGCTCAATCGCGATGACGCAGCGGTGATGGCGATGGCGAAACCATCGTCCATACAAATGAATTTTGGCATCCACGCACCGACTGTCTCAGGTGATTACGGTTTGTGGCGCGAAGGCGGTATGGATTGGCTGAGTGTTGCTTTGGCTGATGATGTCATCGTGGAAAAGAAAAAACGTGGTCAAGCGGTAACGCCTGTTGAAATTACCCTACAGCGTCTGATGCCAGCCGATGCCTTGCAGATTCGCGGGCGACACAACGCGATGAATGCGCTCGCAGCATTGGCATTGTGTCGAGCGATTGATTTGCCTTTGGCAAAACTGTTGCACGGTTTGCGTGATTATGCGGGCGAGCCACACCGCGTACAGTGGATTGCCAACATCAACGGGGTTGATTTTTATGATGACTCCAAGGGCACGAATGTCGGCGCGAGTTTGGCGGCGATTGAGGGTTTGGGGCAAAAAATCGTCTTGGTTGCGGGTGGCGATGGCAAAGGACAAGATTTCGCGCCCATGGTGGATGCGATTAAAGTCCATGTGGTGCGGGTGTGTTTAATTGGCAAAGATGCTGGATTGATTGAAAAAGCGTGGCAAGGCTGTGGTGTGCCGATACAGGTGTTTGATGATTTAGAAGCGGCAACTTTAGCCGCTGCGCAAGCCGCACAGGCAGGGCAAGCCGTTTTGCTCTCGCCTGCATGTGCGAGCTTGGATATGTTTAAAAATTATGCGCATCGTGCGCAGGTGTTTGTCGATGTGGTGCGTGCGTGGGCAAACGATATGGGACAGGTGTGAGGTCATGCGAATTTTAAGTTGGTTGGGCATGGGGAATCAAAATCAGAACAATGGTTCTGATTGGTCACGCTCGTCCGCGCGCAATTCAGCATGGCAAGATGTGGATCCTGTGTTGTTGTGGGTGCCTGTTTTGTTGATGTTCTTTGGTTTGATTATGGTGTATTCAGCGAGCATTGCGCTGCCTGATTCGCCGAAATACCACAATTATTCGCGCTATTCATTTTTCATCAAACATGCCTTGAGCATCGGTGTGGGTTTGTTTGTCGCGTTGTTGGGGCTTAAAACTTCGACAGAAACCTGGCAAAAATTAGCACCTGTGGGTTTGATTGTGGCGATTGTTTTGTTGGTGATTGTATTGATTCCGCATGTGGGTTTACGCGTCAATGGTGCACGCCGCTGGCTGCCTTTGGGAATTATGAATTTCCAACCATCAGAGTTGATGAAACTCGCGGCGTGTTTTTATGCGGCAGACTTTTGTGTGCGCAAAAATGCCGACATTCGCGACATCACCAAAGGAATTTTACCGATGGTGGTGGTGCTCGGTATGACCTCGTTGCTGTTGCTGTTGGAGCCCGATATGGGCGCGCTGATGGTGATTGCCATGATTACTTTGGGTGTGATTTTCCTTGGGGGGGTCAATTACAAAGTATTCGGTGCGCTGTTTGCGACGATGGTGGCGGCATTCGCGGCTTTGGTGATTTTTACGCCGTGGCGTGCCAAACGAATTTTTGCTTACTTAAATCCATGGGATGAAGAAAATGCCCAAGGCGGTGCTTATCAGTTGACTCAGTCATTGATTGCCTTTGGGCGTGGTGAGTTGTGGGGGCAGGGTTTGGGCGCGTCGGTACAAAAAATGTTTTATTTGCCCGAAGCGCACACCGATTTCATCATGGCCGTGATTGGTGAAGAGTTTGGTTTATTGGGTGTGTGGGCGGTGATAGCGGCGTTTACCTTATTGGTGTACAAAATGTTTATGGTGGCGCGTGAGGCGATGGTGTTTGAGCGCAACTTTCAAGCACTGGCAGTGCAAGGCATTGCGATTTGGTTGGGCGTGCAAAGTTTTATCAATATTGGCGTGAATATGGGCATGTTGCCAACCAAAGGTTTGACCTTGCCGTTTATCAGTTATGGTGGCAGTGCCTTGATGTTCAATTGTTTGGCCATGGCATTTGTATTGCGTGTGGATTATGAAAACCGCTGTATCAAGCGCGGCGATTATCAGCGCAAAAATGCGCAACAAGGACGAGTGGTATGAGTACTTCTAAAACCATATTGATTATGGCGGGCGGCACAGGCGGGCATATCATGCCTGGGTTGGCTGTGGCACAAGCATTGACCGATGCAGGGCACACCGTCGCATGGTTAGGGGGTACAGGTGGCGTGGACAATCCCTCGATGGAGTCACGTTTGGTACCACAACATGGCTACGATTTTCATGGTGTTGCCTTTGGTGGGGTACGTGGTAAGGGGCTACAAACCAAACTGCTTGCGCCATTTCGATTGCTTAAAGCCATCGCGCAAACGCGTAAAGTGTATCAACGTGTTCGTCCCGATGTGGTGCTGGGTATGGGGGGGTACATCACCGTTCCTGGTGGTTTGACCGCTAAATTAACGGGCGTTCCAATTGTCTTGCATGAACAAAATTCGATTGCAGGCATGTCAAATCAATTGCTGGCAAAAATTGCCAAACGGGTATTGACGGGATTCCCCAATGTATTCGAAAAAGGTGAATGGGTCGGTAATCCCGTGAAACAGGTGATTGCTGACATTGCCGACCCAAAAACACGCTTTGCAGAACGCACGGGGCAATTAAAGTTGGCGGTGATTGGCGGCAGTTTGGGCGCACAAGCGTTGAACAGTGTCGTACCAAAGGCTTTGGCATTGATTAACGAGAATGAACGCCCTGAAGTTGTGCATCAATCGGGGGAAAAACAAATCGAGCAACTGCGTGCCAATTATGCACAAACAGGTGTACAGGGCGATTGCCGCGCATTTATTGATGACATGGCAAATTTATACGGTGGTGTGGATTTGATGATTTGTCGCGCAGGCGCGATGACCGTGGCAGAGTTGGCCAGCGCGGGTGTTGCCAGTGTGCTGGTCCCATTTCCACATGCGGTGGATGACCATCAAACCGCCAACGCGCAGTTATTGGTCAAAGCGGGCGCGGGTGTGTTGATGACACAAAATGAATTGACAGCTGAGAAACTGGCGGATTATCTGCGTGGGTTGACCCGCGCACAGTTGCTCGAACAAGCGGTGCGAGCACGCAGCGTTGCCAAACCACATGCAACACAAGATGTGGCCAATGTGTGCTTGGAAGTTGCAGGTGTAAAAAATATTGAAAGCAAGCTATGAAACATAGAATTGAGAACATCCATTTCGTTGGGATTGGTGGCGCGGGGATGAGCGGCATCGCTGAGGTGCTGCTCAACTTGGACTATAAAATCACGGGTTCGGATGTGGCAGAGAATGCCAACGTGAAACGTCTGCGCAGTTTGGGGGCGAGTGTGGCGCTTGGTCACGCAGAGGAAAATGTACAAAATGCCGATGTGTTGGTGGTCTCGACGGCGATTGATGAAAACAATCCTGAAATCCTCGCGGCGCGCATGCGCAAAATTCCGATTGTGCCACGCGCAGTGATGTTGGCTGAATTGATGCGCTTCAAACGCGGCATTGGCATTGCGGGCACGCACGGCAAAACCACCACCACCTCATTGGTGGCGAGCGTGATGGGCGAGGGCGGGTTGGATCCAACCTTTGTGATTGGCGGCAAACTCAACAGTGCGGGTGTGAATGCGCGTTTGGGCAAAGGCGATTACATCGTGGCTGAGGCCGATGAGTCGGATGCGTCCTTCCTACACCTATCGGTTACGATTGCGGTCATCACCAATATTGACCAAGACCACATGGACACCTATGACCATGACTTTAACAAATTAAAAGAGGCGTTTGTCGCATTCACGCGTAGCTTGCCATTTTATGGTGCGGCGATTGTCTGCATTGACGATGCGAACGTGCGCGAAATTGTGCCGAAGTTGTCCAAAACCGTGATTACTTATGGTTTGAGCGAGGACGCGAATGTGCGCGCGTATGACGTGCAAGACGCTCATGGACAAATGAAATTCAAAGTGGCACGCACGGGTTTTGGCGAAGATTTACCTGATTTGGATGTGACCTTGAATTTACCCGGCTTGCACAATGTGCGCAACGCGCTGGCGGCAATTGCCGTGGGTACGGAAGTCGATGTGGACGACGCGGCGATTTGTAAAGCTTTGGCAGAATTCAACGGTGTGGGACGACGTTTCCAACGTTACGGACAGGTCAAGGTGGCTGAGGCAAATGGTGGTGGTCAATTCACCTTGATTGATGACTACGGTCATCATCCTGTGGAAATGGCGGCGACGCTGGCGGCAGCGCGTGGAGCATTTCCGAATCAGCGGATTGTATTGGCGTTTCAACCGCACCGCTACACGCGCACGCGCGACTGCTTTGAAGATTTTGTCAAAGTGCTCTCAGGCGCGGATGGGGTTATCTTGACTGAGGTGTATGCGGCATCTGAGTCGCCGATTGTGGCAGCGGATGGACGCTCACTCGCACGCGCGCTGCGCGTTGCGGGCAAAGTAGAACCCGTGTTTGTAGAAGAAATCAGCAGTGTGCCACAAGCGATTGCAGATTTTGCACGCAATGGTGATGTGGTGATTTGTATGGGTGCAGGCTCAATCGGCGCGGTGGCAGGTAAAACCGTCGAATTGATGGGACAGGCGTAAAGAAGAGAACAACATGGCGACAGATACATACAATTTCGGCAAGGTGGCGGTGCTCTACGGTGGGATTTCCGCCGAGCGCGAAGTATCGCTCAAGTCAGGCGCAATGGTGCACGCGGCTTTGGTCAAGCAGGGCGTGGACGCGCATTTATTTGATACGGGTGAGCGCGATATTTTTGAGTTGAAAACTCAAGGCTTTGAGCGTGCGTACATCGCATTGCATGGGCGTTTTGGTGAAGATGGTACGGTGCAAGGCGCGTTGGAATTGATGCACATCCCCTATACGGGCAGTGGTGTGATGGCCAGTTCGTTGGCGATGGACAAAGTGCGCACCAAGCAAATTTGGTTGCAAGCGGGTTTACAAACACCCAATTACGTGGTTTTGGCGCGCGGGGAAAGCGTGAATGTGTCGAGCATAGTGGCACAACTTGGCATGCCATTGTTTGTCAAACCACCATTGGAAGGCTCATCGGTTGGGGCAGGCAAAGTCACTCGTGCAGAAGATTTACAAGCAGCGTGTGAATTGGCATGGCGTTATGACACCCACGCGTTGATTGAACAATGTATTGAAGGGCGTGAAACCACCTGCGCTATTTTGGGTTCGAGCAAGGATGCGCGTGCGTTGCCACTGGTTGAAATCATTGCGCCCGATGGCAATTATGATTTTGAACACAAATACTTGAGCAATGACACGGTGTATGAATGCCCTGCGAAGTTGTCGGATGAATTGACCATGCGCATTCAAAACATGGTGGTCAATGCCTACCGAGTGTTGGGTTGTGCGGGTTGGGGGCGCGCAGAGGTTTTGGTACGTGCATCGGACAATGAACCTTTTTTATTGGAGATGAATACTTCTCCCGGCATGACCGACCACTCGCTGGTACCCATGGCGGCGCGTGCGGTGGGCATGAGTTATGAGCAGTTGGTGATGACGATTTTGGCAGATGCGCGTTTGCATGTATTGCACACACCTGCGCGAAATCAATAAGGAACCATGATGCAAGGCTTTTGGGACGACATCGGTTTAATGCAGGCAGTCACGCGGATGATGCTGTGGGTGGCGGCAGCGTTGTTGATGATTGCCTGTGTGGGCTGGTTTTTGCAACGCCCCTTTTTTGCCATTAACCAATTTCGTTTCGTCGGCGATGTGGCGCAATTGGAAGCAAAGCCGACGCATGATTTGATTGAGCAGAATTTAGGACAAGGTTTATCGGGTGGTTTCTTTTCGATGAATTTGTATCAAGTGCAAAACAGTTTGCAGAATTTGGGTTGGGTCAAAAGCACTTCAGTGCGTAAGGTTTGGCCGCATGCGATTGAAATCCACATCACTGAGTACACACCTTTGGCGATTTGGAAAGACCGCTACCTCAGTCCTGAAGGGCAATTGTTTGCAACGCGTTTGAGTGATACGCAGCGCGCACAGCTCATCGAAGCCGAGGGACCCGATGCAGCATCAAAATTGGTAGCGGAGCAAATTCCTGTGATACAGCAGTGGTTTGCGCCTTTGGGCTGGACGGTGAAGAAAGTGGTTTTGTCTGAGCGATACAGTTGGCGAGTGGGTTTTAGTAATGGGGCGTGGGTTGAACTGGGGCGTGCGGACACGCCGAATGCTTTAGAAGAGCGGGTACATCGCTTGCAACAGTCGATGAACTTTGTACAAGAAAATATTGGGAACACAGGTGCATACATTGATTTGCGTTATCCCAACGGATTTGCGATGCGTTCGGATACATTGCGTCGCGTGGCAACCAATACAGAAACTATGATGAATACAGGTGAAAAACATGAATGATACGACCAAGGACTTAATTGTTGCTTTGGATATTGGTACGTCCAAAGTGGTTGCTATGATTGCTGAGGTGTTGCCAAACAACGCTTTTAACGTCATCGGTATTGGTCACCATCCCTCGCGCGGAATGCGCCGTGGTATGGTGGTCAATATTGAAGAAACCATTCAAACCATCCAATACGCGATTAAAGAAGCCGAATTGCGCGCGGGGTTTAATGTGCGCAGCGTTTGCACAGGAATTGCGGGCAGCCACATCCACAGTTTTAACTCCAGTGGCATGGTGGCGGTCAAGGATGTTGAAATCACGCAAAGCGACATTGATCGGGTGTTGGATACCGCGCGTGCAGTGAGCATTCCAGCCGACCAACAGATTTTACACGTCTTGCCGCAAGAATATAAAGTCAACGACCAAGACGGCATTCGCACACCGATTGGCATGACAGGTATGCGCTTGGAAGTCAAAGTGCACATCATCACAGGCTCAGTCTCTGCAGCGCAAAATATTGTCAAATGTATTCGTCGCTGTGGTTTGGAAGTCTCTGACTTGCGTTTACAACCTTTGGCTTCAGCGGCGACCACTTTGACCCAAGACGAGCAAGAAATCGGTGTGGCTTTGGTGGACATCGGTGGTGGCACGACTGACATCGCGGTATTCACCGAAGGCGCGATTCGTCACACTGCGGTGATTCCAATTGCGGGTGACCAAGTGACCAACGACATTGCCATGGCTTTGCGCACACCGACCATTGAGGCCGAGGAGCTAAAGCTGCGTTACGGTGTGGCCAAACAAGGCATGGTGCCGTCCGAATCCGTGATTGAAATCCCAGGGGTTGGCGACCGTGCTGCCCGCCGCGTGAAACGCCAATCGCTTGCGGCGGTCATTGAACCGCGTTTGGAAGAATTATTCGTGCTGGTACAGCGCAATTTGCAAGAAGCGGGCTTTGATCATTTGATTGCATCGGGCGTGGTGCTCACAGGTGGCACGAGTTTGCTGCCCGGCATGACGGAATTGGCAGAGGAAGTATTCATGAAGCCCGTGCGCATTGCGCAGCCGATTTACGAAGGTAATTTGGCGGATTTGGTGTGCAATCCGCGCTATTCAACGGTGATGGGTTTGCTCATGGCGGCGCGTGAGAAAAAAGGCGAAATCGCCACTGGTCATGCCGATGGACATGAGGTCGGCAGCAGCATGGGTGGATTTGGTCGTAAGAAAAAGACTGAGGGCTCAGGTAATGTTGGTAGTGGCAAGTCGGTGTTTAAAGCGATGCGCGACTGGTTTGTCAAAACATTTTAATGGTTTAAGTTGTTGTGATTTGTAGTAAGCAGTGTGTCCGCTTGGACATTTTTAAAAAAGGGGAAATATTATGAGTTTCGAAATGTTAAATGAAGCACCAAAAGGCACGATCATTAAGGTCGTCGGCGTGGGCGGTGCAGGTGGCAACGCGATTGAGCACATGATTCGCAATCAGGTGCAGGGCGTTGAGTTCATCAGTGCCAACACAGATGCACAGGCATTGAGTAAATCAACTGCCCAATATACATTGCAATTGGGTGAAAGTGGTCTGGGTGCAGGTGCGAAACCAGAAGTGGGTCGTGCTGCGGCAGAAGAGAACCGCGAACGCATTGCTGACATATTGCGCGGCGCGAACATGGTGTTTATCACCGCGGGTATGGGGGGCGGTACAGGTACGGGCGCAGCCCCTGTGATTGCTGAAATTTCTAAGCAATTGGGAATTTTGACCGTCGCGGTGGTGTCTAAACCGTTCGAGCAAGAAGGCAAACGCCGCATGCAAGTGGCCGAAGAAGGTTTGCGTCAATTGGAACAACACGTCGATTCACTCATCGTGGTTCTAAATGAAAAACTCGAAGAAACCTTGGGTGAAGACGCATTGCAACACGAAATGCACGAAGCGGCCGATGCGGTGCTCAACAATGCCGTGGCAGGAATTTCGGAAATCATCAACGTTCAAGGTAACATCAATGTCGACTTCAACGACGTGAAAACGGTGATGGGTGAGCAAGGTCGTGCGATGATGGGTTCAGGCATGGCCTCAGGTCCAGAACGTGCGCGCATTGCGGCGGAAGAAGCGATTGCCAGCCCATTGTTGGATGGCGTGAACTTGGCCGGTGCGCGTGGTATCTTGATTAATATTTCTGCGTCACGTGATACCCTCAAAGGTCGCGAAACTCGTGAGGCCACCAACTTGATTCGTGAACGTGCTTCAGAAGATGCCACCATCATCATGGGCTTGGCGTATGATGAAAGTTTGGGCGATAAATTGCGCGTCACCGTTGTGGCGACAGGCTTGGGTGGTGCGCGTCGGGTTGAAACCGACAATGTGGCCACCCGTGTGTCACCATCGGCTGAATCGACCCCGTTTTATGCTGAACCTATGCCCATGAGCAGTGAGACAGTTGCTCCTGCGGGTTGGGTACAAACAGGCGCACCCGTAACATCTGTAGAAGCCGCGCCACGTCGTCCTGTGTCGATGCCTACTTTTGGTGACTACAACGAGTTGGACGTGCCTGCGTATGAGCGTCGCGCGCAATTGCACACGGCACAACGCACGGTCAATGGTGAGAATTTCATTGAAGATTTGGATGTGCCTGCGTTTTTGCGTCGTCAAGCAGATTGAGTGATTAAAATGCCCTGTTGACGTGTTTTGTGCGATTGAGCAAGTGGTTTGCTTTGCGCCCCCTTCGCGGAGCAAACCGTGCTTGATGCGCTTTATAGATGGCGTTCTACCCATCCATCATGCTCGATTGACAGTGCACAATACCCTCATCTGCACACCAATTACCCCAGTACGCGCAAGCGTGGTGGGGTTTGTTTTTTTACGGTATGATTATGCACACAAGTGCAACTTTTAACCCCATTGGTTGAACAATGAAATCACATAGCCCAACCCCAGTCCGACAAAAAACCCTCGCCCAAGAGGTGCATACCACAGGCATTGGTTTACATTCTGGACGCAAAGTCAAACTGGTTCTGCGCCCCGCACCAGTCAATACAGGTGTGGTGTTTCGTCGTATGGATGTGGATCCAAATTTGGACATCACCACAGCGGCGGAGCACGTGATTGATACCCGTATGGCAACCACCTTGGCCAATCCGAGCAATTTGGCTGCGCGCGTTTTGACGATTGAGCACTTGATGTCAGCCTTGGCGGGTTTGGGCGTGGACAATGTGATTGTGGAAGTCAATGCGCCCGAAATTCCCATCATGGATGGCAGTGCCACCAGTTTTGTGTATTTGATTACCACTGCGGGCGTGGTCGAGCAAGACGCATTGCGCCGTTTCATCCGCATCAAACAATCGGTGCAAGTGACCGAAGGCGATAAAATCGCACGGCTTGACCCGTACTTTGGCTTTAAAACCCGCTTTGATATTGAGTTTGACCACCCTGCGATTGACGAAACGGGTACACACTGCGAAGTGGACTTTACGGGCGATGCCTTTGTGCGCCAAATATCACGCGCGCGCACCTTTGGTTTTATTCAGGACGTGGAAGCCTTGCGTGGCTTGGGTTTGGCACAAGGTGGTAATCTCGCCAATGCGATTGTGCTGGATGAATACAAAATCCTCAACCCCGAAGGTTTGCGTTATGGTGATGAGTTTGTCAAACACAAAATCCTTGATGCGATTGGCGATTTGTATGTGATTGGCCATCCGATTTTAGCCTCGTACAGCGCGTATAAATCAGGCCATGCTTTGAACAATCTTTTGATTCGCGCAGTGTTGGCGGATCCAGACAACTACGAAATCGTGACTTTTGACGATGTGCGTGCTGCGCCAAGCTTTGCACAGGTGCACGGTGATGCCATGGTCAGCGCGGTGGCGTAACTCTTACAATAAATTCAATTGCCCCACTTCATCAGGCGCACGCAAACGCACCCCCAAGCCGATGAGACGAATATCGCCTGTGTGCTTTTGACAGGCGTTTTCTAATAATTGTGTGAAGTGTGTCATTGAAACATCGCGCTCATTGACTTCTACCGTGCGCACTTTAAAATCCGCCATGCGCAGTTTGACAAAGGTTTTGTATACCAAAGGTAAGGCGCGGTTGCGTTCAATTCGGCCGATTAAATCGGTGTGCAAAGCGGGTAATTTGTCCACGCAGTCGCTAAATCCGTGTAAATCCTGCGCGAATGTGGTTTCAACGCTGATGGATTTGCGCATGCGGTTACTTTTCACTTCGCGGTTGTCTATGCCGCGCGCCGATTGATACAGCGCAGTCCCGAGTTTGCCAAATTGTTCACGCAAAAAAGGCAACTCGCGTGCGCGCACATCCGCACAGGTGAATAGGTGCAGGCGATGTAATTTTTCTGCCGTGCGTGGGCCAACGCCAAATAATTTTTCGACGGGCAGTTGCGCGACAAAAGCATCCACATCTTGCGGACGAATGACGTACAGCCCATCGGGTTTGTTCCAATCGCTGGCAATTTTGGCGAGAAATTTATTCGGCGCAACCCCTGCGGAGACCACCAAACCTGTTTCCTCACGAACGCGCGCGCGGATTTCTCGGGCAATTAAAGTGGCACTGCCGCGATGGGCGGAGCAAGCACTCACATCCACATAAGCCTCGTCCAATGACAGCGGTTCAATTAAATCCGAGTATTCACGATAGATGTTGAAGATGGCTTGTGAGGCCGATTTATAGCGCGCAAAGTCGGGCAATACGATGACCAACTGTGGACACAGTTGCAGTGCGCGTCGCGTCGGCATGGCCGAGCGCACCCCGAAAGCACGTGCCTCGTAGTTACAGGTCGCAATCACACCGCGCCGATCCGCTGGTCCACCAACCGCCAAAGGTATGCCGCGTAGGGCTGGGTTGTCGCGCATCTCCACCGCTGCATAAAAACAATCGGCATCAAAATGGATGATTTTGCGTTGAATCGGTGCATTTGGCATGAATGTTATTTGACACAGCGAATTGCGCTCAACACTTTATAACGACCAAAGTGCAGAATTTGGTTTAAGAAAGTTTCCAATTCACTGTCTGAATTGGGGGTGTAGGTGATTTGATAACAAGCTTCGCCCGTTACTTTAAAGGCCGATTCAACCTGTGTTTGGGTATTTAAGAAAGCCTCAAATCCTGCAAAATCAGATGATTCCATCAACACGGCGATAAAGTGGCGCGTTAAATGGTTTTGACGAATGGTGTAGCCGCTAATGATGCCCTGAGCCTCCATTTGGGCTACGCGTGCAGAGACCGCTTGCCCAGTGAGATGAACGTGTTTGCCGATTTGTTGCCAACTCATACGGCTGTTGTTTTGCAGATGTTTGAGTATGGCTTGATTCATTTTATCCATAAGTGATTCTTTCAATGTGTAAGTCATGTGCTGCAAATGCGCACAATTCACAATTCCAATCTGAGGAGCGGTTTTATACAATGGCTGTATTGTACAGCCGACTTTATTGAATAGGAAAACCTCATGCAAATCCTCACACAATTGCCATTATTGGATGATATTTTGGACGCGCGCCGCGAGATGCTCGGCGCGCAGTATCAACCGTATAAAAATCATGTGTATCGCATGGTGAATTTTTGCGTGGCGCATTATCCGTGCACGGGCGATGATTTGGAAAAAATTATCATCGCTGCGTGTTTTCATGATTTGGGAATTTGGCCCAACGATGTGGTGGATTATTTGTCGCCTTCAATTGAGTTAGCGCGTGCGTATTTGGAGGCAAACCAAAAACATGCGTGGGTCGATGAAATCAGCGAGATGATTGATCAACACCATAAATTCCGCGCGGTGAAAAACAGTGTCTATCCGTTGGTCGAGGTTTTTCGCCGAGGCGATTGGACCGATGTTTCATTCGGGATGCGCGCGTTTGGTTTGGACAAAGGTTTTTACAAACAAGTGTGCGCGCACTTTCCAAATTTGGGTTTTCATAAAAACCTGATGCGCTTATCAAAAGAGGAGTTCAAACGCCATCCGTTCAAACCCTTACCGATGATGAAATGGTGAACTGGGCGGCGTCAAAGGGTACGTGCCAATGCCAGCATCACATCGGGTACATTGGTGAATAAGCCATCCACACCCCAGCGGATGAGTGTGCGTGCCTGCGCGACATCATTCACAGTCCATACGCGAACTTGCAAACCCTTTTGATGCGCTTGGGCAATTGCCTCCAATGTGGTGTCGTGGGCGTCTATATGCAGGGCAGACAGTTGCACCGCACTCATTGAATTCATCAAAGGCTCGGTGTCGTGGTACAACGCAGTGCTGCGCAGATACGCTATGGCGATGTCGGGGCACAAGCGTGCAAACGTCTCAATTGCGACGGGATGAAAACTCGAGACCATCAGGTGCTCTGCCAAATCGGGTATCTCTGCGCGCAAGTCACCAATCACTTCGGCGGCGCGCTCGGCAATGCGTTTGGCTTGTCTCTCGGTGATACTGTCGGGTGCGCGTGTCAATACAGGATACCCATTGATAAGCCGTTCATTCAACTGTTTGGGTGTGGCATCGGGCAATTCGGTTTTCAGTTCAATATTCACCCAACGTCCGAGCGGACGCGCGCACAATACTTGCCTTAAAGTCGGGATGCGCGTGTCTGCATATTCGGCAGAAAAATGCGCACCTGCATCCAAGGTCATCAATTCCGCCGCATTGTAATCGCGTATGCGGCCAGCGCCATTGGTCAATTTATCTAAAGTATCGTCGTGAAAGACCACGACTTCGCCATCGTGTGTGCATTGCACATCCAACTCCACACCATGCGCACCCATAGACCACGCCAGCTCAAACGCAGGCAGGGTGTTTTGTGGGCGATACGCCATCGCGCCACGGTGGGCGAAAATCTGTGGTGTTTGCGTCATGGTGAGGTTATCTCTTGAGTTTGCCTTGAGGGTTATCAAACCGCCACACGGAAACCTCAAGAACCCAAATCAAATCATTGTACAATGATTGGATAATAAGGGGTGAGCAAGGTGTACAACCCTAAAATTTTAAAAAACAGGAGACTTTACATGGAGAGCATTGTTCACGCATTGCTGATTATTTTGGCTTTTGGCGCGTTTTTCATCATTGCGATGTGGGTGGAAAATAAAGTATTGATTCGCCAAGGTAAGGAACGCTACGATTTACCTGAAACTTTATCCAATATCGTCAGTTCAGTGTTGTATAAATCAGCCGATGCTGTGTACATCATTGTTTTTGTCGGTGCGATGGCGGCTTGGGTGCAGGCGCATGGCTTGCAACTCAATATCGAATACCACTGGTACACCTATGTGTTGATTTTCATTGCGCAGGATTTTTGTTTTTATCTGTTTCACGTGGTGGCGCACAAAATGCGCTTTGCGTGGGTGTCGCATAAAATTCACCACAGCTCAAACCATTTTAATTTCGGCGTGGCATTGCGCCAGTCATTGCTCGCGCCGATTCCGTTGTTTGGCATTGGTTTTATTATTTGGGCACCGTTTGCCTTTTTGGGTTTGGACATTGCGACGGTGGCGTTTATTTATGAGTTGAATTTATTTTATCAATTTTGGATTCACACGCGCACAGTTGAACGTTTGCCCAAACGGTTTGAAGCTGTATTCAATACGCCGTCGCACCACCGCGTGCATCACGGTTATGGTGAAAAACAAATTGATTGCAACTACGCAGGGGTGTTCATCATTTGGGATCGGCTGTTCGGTACGTTTGTCGATGAGCGTGATGCGGGCGAAATTCTCTACGGCGTGAAATCACGAGCGGTGCACAGCAACAACGTATTCGTCATGGTATTTGAAGAACTCTTCGATTTGGTCAAAACCATTTGGCGCAATAAAGATATTCGTTACCTGTGGCACCATCCCGATTGGTCACCGAAATAAAAAGATACGAGCCATCCAAAAAAATTGTGATGGCTCGCTTGCGCTGCATTATTGGTTCAGGATGTCAGTAAGCACTCGCATCGGGGATGGGCTCAACCAAGATTTCGCTGCCTGCTTCATCCACATACACGCAACGCAAGTTCACCACATCGGTACGCCAATAGCGCACGCCCGCATCGGCGGCTTGTTGGCAAAACGTCATGAAGTCGGTTTGGCCCTGTTGATGAATCGCAATCGTGTGGCGCAAGACAGCCGCATCACCATGAGGAGCGACTTTTAAAGCAGGATATTTCGTGGGTGCATCCAAACGCTCGCCCGTGGTGGCAACGTACTCCGAATGTCCATCACTGACGTAAAAATCATAATAAGCCATGCCTAAGGCCTTTAAGTCCTGCACGTAGCGCGGGAAGTCCGCGCCCGATTTGACTTTGGCATGGGTTTGAGTGATGTGTTCGAGTGTAAACATGCGTAGCCTGTGTGTGAGGTTGTGGTGATTGGAATTTTAATCTTGGGTTGGAACCAATTTAAATCGGGCCAAAGGTGCCATACGCGCTTTGTTTAAGGACAAAACATCGTTCACAATCGTATAGTTATCCGCCATGCCGAGTACCTTTGCCAAGCCTTCTTCATCGGCCATATTCTCGCACGCCATCATGGTCGATGCCAATTGTTTAAAGTGCACTCGCATCGGTTCTTTGAGTTCGTAGCCGCCAAACATGGTATTGCAACCCGCTTTGGCAGACACTTGATGCTTGTCCGACATCAACCACAAATAATGCGTCTCTGCCGAGCCCTTGACGGCTTTACCGTACAACTCAATCAGTTGCCATTTTTTGTCTTCGATGGGCATATTGATGACCTTGGTTAAAATAAAATGAGTCGCTAAATCACCCGTGATGCGTTGGCCCTCTAAGTCCAATTGAAACAATTGGTTTTCACCGACTTGGTATTGGGTTGGTGTGGCATTTGGATTGAGGTTGTTTAAGGTAATGATGCTGCCTTGGTTGTTCCAAGTGAACGAACCCTTTTCAACAAACACCTTGTTGCCCCTACCCAAATACTGAGTGCTCAATGCATAAATGCCATCGGCAGATAAGTGCAGTTGCGTGGCAATGCCTTCGCAATCGGCGCAGGGCGTGACTCCTTTGTACGTACCCTGCCAATCTAAGGCGTTTTGTGAGGTGTGCATATCAGGTGGATTACTTTGCGTGGGCATTTGCGCGAGTTGATTGGTGGAGCATGCAAACAAAGACAGGGCTAGCATCAGCGAAGCATTGAATTTGAAAAAATTACGGTACATTGAAACTCCTTATCGTCATGACTCATGGGGTCATCTTAACACAAGCGAGCATTTGGCTCACAACGCCTGCCACGCGTTTAAAAAACGTTGTCGCGCAGCAGCGTGCACCACAATCGGCGCGGGATAACCGTATTGCTCGGGGTTCTTGGGGGCGTGGATTTCTTTTGTTGGACAATGTGCCAACTCGGGTAGCCATTTTTTAATGAATATACCCTGTGCATCATAGGTTTCGCTTTGTTTGGTTGGGTTAAAAATTCTAAAATACGGCACGGCATCATTGCCCGTGGACGCGCTCCATTGCCAGCCGCCGTTGTTCGAAGCAAAATCAAAATCAATCAATTTTTGTGCGAAATACCGCTCGCCCCAACGCCAATCAATCAACAAATCCTTGACCAAAAACATCGCGCAAACCATGCGCAAACGATTGTGCATCAGATGCGTGGCGTTCAAACAGCGCATCGCCGCATCGACCAGCGGATAACCTGTGCGCCCCTCGCACCACGCGGCAAAAACCGCTTCATCATTGTCCCACGCGACCCTCTGAGTGTCTTTTTTAAACGGCAGATTTTGTCCAACATATGGAAAGCCGACCATGATGTAGCGGTAAAAATCGCGCCAAATCAGTTCGGTTTGCCACTTTTCGGCCGCCAACGCCGATGCCTCTTGAGTCTGCACAGCCAGTTGCGCACGATGCCAACACTGCCGCGCGCTCAACGCACCAACCGCCAAATAGGGCGAGAGCCCACTTGTGCCACGGATGCTCGGATGGTCGCGGTCTTGCGTGTAGCGATGGAGCGTCTCGGCACAAAACGCATCCAAACGTGCCTGCGCGGCATCCTCGCCCGCGACCCAATCCGCATGAGTGTGGGGCGTGGGCGTGTAATCGCCCCAAAACGCATCACCCAGTTCGGGCACAGCGCACAGCTTGACCACATCAGATGATGCGGTTGAAGGCATGGGTGCAATACGTGGCAGAGCGTGCTGCATGTGCGCGTGCCATTGACGCAACACATTGTTTTTATAGGGCGTGAATACCGTGTAGTAATCACCATTCTGTGTGCGCACGCGCTCAGGCTCAATCAAACACTGGTCGTGATGCCATGTGATTTCAATCGAGTTTTTACGCAAAATTCGATGGACATTCCTGTCCCGTTCGGTTTCGTTGAACTCATATTGACGATTGGCAAACACCTGTGTGATGCCTTGTGCTTGACACCAATCGAGTAGAAATTGCGGTACGGTCGCATAGTCAGGACAAGTCAGACAGTGAAAAGCGATGTCATGTGCGTGCAAATCCTGAGCCAAGGCCTGTACCGAACGCGCCTCAAAATCCACCCGCGCCTCGCCCATATCATGCGCTCGCCACTGTGCGGGCGTGCTGATATACACAGTGAGCAACGGCACAGCCAACTGCTCCGCCAAAGTCCGCGCTTGGGTCAAAGCAGGATTGTCCGCCAAACGCAAATCAGCGCGAAACCAGTGCAACACCATAAAAACACCTGTTATAAATTATTGGAAAAGCCACGCGCAAAGCGTGAAAAGACAGCCACCATCATAGCAGAATGGCGGCGGGATGGTTTGGGGGTGTATTTCGTAAAGGCACCTATCCGTGGTCATTGCAAGCGATGCTTTATCAGCGCGGCAATCCATGCGGCATTCATTGAGTGGACACTGTTAGATTGCCATCCCTCGATAAAGTTAATCATGCATGGTTCACAAAAAGCCAACTACTCAAACTTATAATGTTTTTGAGTGAGTATGTTGATGTTGTGTTTCGCAAACAGAAAAAATAAAACACAAACAAAGTTGTTGTGTATGAGTTAACGTCAAAACCTGTTGTGTTTCGTTTTCGGTTGTTTATGAAGCACAAAGCAAAGACTGCTAAGTTCTAACTAAATTTAATAAAGGCTCAAATTTATATAGTCCAGATTTGCGACCAGCGGGCTCTTCAACAACTTGAATTAAACCTTGTTCATGCAATATGCGAATGAAACGCATAGCACTGGCTGAAGACACCCCTAATTTTTGCGCTAAACGGTTTGAACGAAAATAAGGTTGAGTGAAAACAAAGTCCAACACACCAATACTCCACTTTGAGGATAAACTATGCGCAAATTTGTCCTTCATGTTTTCATACAATTTGTGAATATCTAATGTGATTTTTAAATTTTCATGTGCTTGTGCTTCAATTGCGGTTAAAAAAAACACACACCAATCATCCCAAGCGTTATGCTCAGAGACGGCACGCATACGATCTATGTACTGATCTTTATTTCTTTCCATAAAACCACTAATATAAAAATGCGGGGCGGATATTGCGCCGCCCGACCACAACATCAACGGAATGAGCATGCGCCCAATGCGTCCATTTCCATCTTTGAAAGGGTGTAAGGCTTCAAACTCTAAATGTGCCAAAGCAGTTTTTATTAGCAAAGGGTGCGAAGATGAAGGGTCATTGATATAAGCAAATAATTTTTGCATGCCACTAACTAAGTGCTCTGGCGCAATAGGCACAAATAAAATTCTTTGCTGAATGCTGTCCGCTAAATAGTTTTGCTCGGTTTTATACTGTCCAGGTGATTTGTTAACCCCGCGACCAAAAGAGAGCAACTGCCTGTGAAGTGTCTTAATGAGTGATTCAGATAAAGGATAGCCATCTTGTATCGCGCTGTGCGCATTCATCAGACTTCGCTGGTATAGGACTGTTTCAATCGTTTCAGAGCGAACATCAGCACTGGTACGCATCACGCCACTACTAGGATCATCATCAAATGCATCCGCCTCATAACGCATGATTTCATCCATGGTACTAATAGTGCCTTCCATACGCGAAGACATTAGAGCCTCTTGGTTGCGCAAAGGTGCAAGTAATAACTCGCTATTATGCAAAGTCTTTAATTCTTGGTCGTAACGTGACAAAGCATCGGTTGCCTTTAACAAGTAAGGCAATAAACGCTCGTAGGATAACTTGGTAGGTGGAAATTGACCGTTATGGTAGTAAACCGCATTTTCAGTTAGATTTTTTAAACTCATATTTGCTCCTGTTGAACTGCAAACTGATTTGTTTTTCATTTTAAGGTATTATTGAAGCAATAAGCAAGAATTATTATTAATAAATTAGATTAATTTGTTTGACAATGGTATTCTAAATAGGTAGAATTAAACAGTCGTTGAACGTTATGTGTTCAATGATAGGCAAAAAAATACGGCTACAATGACAACACTGTAACCGTATTTGAGTCAAAAGCGTCCATTCAAAAACTACGCGATTGCCCCCTCAGAACTGGCATTATACGTAAAGTTTTTCGTCTGGACAACCTTTAATTTAATGCACTACGTGCAGAAAGATATGTGTCATGAAAACACATCATGTTGTTCCTCACGGCGATCAATGGGCTGTGAAAAAAGGCGGTTCATCAAAACCAATTGCTGTGGTTCCGACTCAAAAAGAAGGAATCAGTATCGCTCGTCCAATATCACAAAATCAGGGTAGTGAATTATTTATTCACCGTCCGAATGGACAAATTCGTGACCGCGATAGTCATGGAAATGATCCAAAGAATTCAAAAGGCTAAGCAATCGCTTTTTGAGAAGAGCAGCCGTTTAAAATTACGGCTGTTTTTTATTTTCTCCGCACAGGTGGCACATCCGTACAATGCCCGTCTGCAACTTCAGCCGCCATACCGATGGATTCGCCGAGTGTCGGGTGGGGGTGGATGGTTTTACCGATGTCGATGCTGTCCGCACCCATTTCGATGGCAAGGCAGATTTCCGAAATCAAGTCGCCTGCACCTGTGCCAACAATGCCACCGCCGAGAATGCGCCCTGTGGTTGCGTCAAAAATGAGTTTGGTAAAGCCTTCATCGTGGCCATTGGCAATCGCGCGACCTGAGGCTTGCCATGGGAACACACCTTTTTTAATCGCGATGTTTTGCGCTTTGGCTTGTTCTTCGGTCAAGCCTGCCCACGCCACTTCGGGGTCGGTGTAGGCGACCGATGGAATTTGGCGCACATCAAAAAATGCTTTTTCGCCATGCGCGGCTTCAGCGGCAACATGCGCTTCATGCACGGCTTTGTGCGCGAGCATCGGTTGTCCAACGATGTCGCCGATGGCGAAGATGTGGGGCACATTGGTGCGCATTTGCGCATCTGTAGAGATAAACCCCCGTTCGTTAACTGCCACACCAGCACGCTCCGCACCGATAAGCAATCCGTTGGGCGCACGCCCCACTGCGACCAGCACCATGTCGTAACGTTGTGGTTCGGTTGGCGCGGTGGATGTGTCGTTGGCTTTTTCAAATGTGACATAAATACCGTCCTCTTTGGCTTGTACTGCCACGGTTTTGGTATTGACATAGATGTTGTCAAAGCGGTGGGCGTTGTGCTTCTGCCAAACTTTGACGAGGTCGCGATCCGCGCCTTGCATCAATCCGTCCATCATTTCGACTACATCCAAGCGTGCGCCGAGTGACGAGTACACCGTGCCCATTTCTAAACCAATAATACCACCGCCGAGGATGAGCATTTTCTTTGGAATTTTGCGCAACTCCAATGCGCCTGTGGAATCGACAATGCGTGGGTCTTCGGGTATGAACGGCAGTTTGACCACACGCGAACCCGCAGCAATGATGGCTTGCTTAAAGCGGATGGTTTTGGAGGTTTGTTTGCCCTCGTCATCGGTTGCGGTCACTTGCAAGTGGTGCGGGTCGATGAATTGCCCCACGCCTTGCACCACGTTGACCTTGCGCATTTTTGCCATGCCTGCCAATCCTGTGGTGAGTTTGTTGACCACTGAATCTTTGTAGTCGCGCAGTTTGTCGATATCAATTTGTGGTTCAGCAAAACTGATGCCGTGTGCGGATAGGTGACGCGCTTCGTCCATCACTGCAACTGAATGCAGCAGGGCTTTCGAGGGAATGCAACCCACGTTCAAACACACCCCGCCGAGCGTGGCGTACCGTTCGACCAACACCACATCCATGCCCAAATCCGCCGCGCGAAAAGCCGCTGAGTAGCCACCTGGCCCTGCGCCGAGCACCAGCATTTCGCAAGCGAGGTCGTGAGGAGTGTCTGCCATCTCGTCTGTCAATGGCGCGGCTGGCGTACTTGGGGCAATGGCTGTGGTCGCCGACTGAGATTCAGTGGCTGGCGTAGCCATCTGTGCTGTCGTAGCAGTCGCTGTAGTAGTCGTTGTTTCACTGGTTTCAAGCACCACAACGATGGAACCTTCAGAAATTTTATCACCCACTTTAACCTTGATTTCGCGCACCACACCTGCGTGTGAGGAGGGCACGTCCAAAGTCGCTTTGTCCGATTCAAGCGTGAGCAAAGCATCCTCAACCGCAACGGTGTCGCCAACCTTGACGAATATCTCAATCACGGGAATGTTTTTGTAGTCGCCGATGTCGGGGACTTTGATGTCGATGAGTTGGGTCATTGTGACTCCTGTTAATTTGACGGTGTCATTGCACGCTTTATTGGCAAAGCAATTCAGCATGTGTAATTTCGCTCATGTGTAGGTTGCCTCGCGGTGAGCCCACTTGCAATCGGGGCACTTTGGCTTATGCCGATGCACCATCATAAGCGATGACATTCACGGTTGATAAATCCAATGGCACATCCAAACAGCGCAGATTGATGGCGACGGTTTCAGTCACGCCATCATGTCCTTTGCTTATGCCAAATGGTGCGCAGCCGCAGGTTTTGCAAAAATGATGTTGCACCACGTGTTTGTTAAACGTATAGATACTGTATGCGCCCTCAGGCAAAGTCAGGTGTGTTTGTGCTTTGGGCATAAACGTCAATAGATAGCCCTTTTTACGGCAGTGCGAGCAATTGCATTCAATGACTTTTTCGAGGGTGGTTTCAAACGAGACTTTTAGTTGTCCGCAGTGGCAGCTACTGGTGTAATTCATTTTGGAATCCTTGTGCGTTAAAAAAGGGATGGGTTCACTCAGTCTTCTTTCAAACGACTCGGCTGGCAACCTGTGCTTTTACATTCACGCAAACGGTCTTGTAAAAAATTGGTTTGGTTGATGGTTTTTCTTAAACGACAATTGACCAGCAACACGATTTCATCATCGCGCTCTTCAATGCACTGGCTGTCACGCCCACGCATCCATTCGAGTTGCACTGATTTGAGGGTTTTCTTGCTTGCGCTCGGCAGGGCATTCATCAACTCGCCATAGGCTTTGTTAAGGTCTTTATCTGCTTGTTGATACAGTTTGTCTTTGCAATAAAATTCATCAAAGGTGTTGCGTGCATTGTCGCAATTGTCTGCCAATGCTGCCACACTGATGATGCTCAAACCCGCTGCGCAAAATAATTTGAATCGTGTTTTCATAGTACAACCCTTCTGTAATCATTGAGAATATTGGCCAAATAGGCGTTAAATCGCGCCGCCGCCGCGCCATCAATCACGCGATGGTCATACGACAAAGATAATGGGCACATCAGGCGAGGTACAAATTCGCTGCCATTCCACACAGGTTGCATGGATGAGCGCGACACACCGAGAATCGCAACTTCGGGTGCGTTGATAATCGGTGTGAAGGTGGTGCCGCCAATGCCGCCCAATGACGAAATCGAGAAGCAGCCGCCTTGCATGTCGGTCGGTTTGAGTTTGCCCTCGCGCGCATTTTTCGCCAACTCGCTCATCTCAACTGCGATTTCGGTCACTGATTTTTTATCCGCGTCTTTAACCACAGGCACGACCAAGCCGTTGGGTGTGTCAGCGGCAAAACCGATGTTGTAGTATTTTTTATAGACCAAATTGTCGCCATCGAGTGAGGCATTGAACTCTGGGAATTTTTTGAGCGCATGTACGCACGCTTTAATCAGGAAAGCGAGTAAGGTGAATTTCACGCCTTGCTTTTCATACTCTTTATTCAGACCCACGCGGAAGGCTTCGAGTTCTGTGATGTCGGCCACTTCGTTGTTGGTCACGTGTGGAATCATTACCCAGTTGCGCGATAAGTTTTGACCTGAAATTTTCTTGATGCGCGAGAGGGGTTGTACTTCAATTTCACCAAATTTGGTGAAGTCAATCTGTGGCCACGGCAGTAAATCCAAACCGCCACCGAGTGAGGTGCTTGACTGGGCGACATTCGGTGTTGGGCAAGCGGCTGCACCATTCATCACCGCTTTGATGTACGCGCGCACATCGTCTTGCGTGATGCGGTTTTTCGGCCCTGTGCCCGTGACATTGTCCAAATTGACATCCAATTCGCGGGCAAACTGGCGCACGGAGGGTGAGGCATAGGCTGTTTTGCTCATGGCAACGGCGGCGGTTGGGGTGACCTCAGGGATGGCGAGCAGTTCGCGCTCCACTGGAATCGGTATGGCTCCCGCCGCAGGTGGTTCGGTGGGTGTTGAGGGTGTTGGTTCGGGTACTGCGGTGGTTTGTGGTGCCGTGTTTTGCGGTACGGTTGCCGTATTCGTTGCTGTGTTTACAGGATTTGCATGGCTTGTCTCTGAGGTTTCCAGTGTCAAGACCACTGAGCCTTCAGATACTTTATCGCCCACCTTGACGGCAATATTTTTGACGAGTCCTGCGTGCGAAGAAGGCACGTCCAGCGTTGCCTTATCGGATTCGAGGGTGATGAGGGTGTCCTCAACGGCAACGGTGTCGCCGACTTTGACAAACACCTCAATCACAGGGATGTTTTTATAGTCGCCGATGTCGGGGACTTTGACTTCAATGATTTGACTCATGATGTGTTCCTTGTTTGAGGTGGTTTAAACAGTCCACGGTGCTGGTTTGTTCACGTCCAAGTTGTATTTGGCAATCGCTTGCGCCACGGTGTTGTATTCAATCACCCCTTCATCGGCCAAAGCTTTGAGTGCCGAGACGGTCACCCAATAACGATTGACTTCAAAGAAGTGGCGCAATTGCTCGCGTGTGTCCGAACGACCAAAACCATCGGTGCCGAGCACAGTGTAACGAGCAGGTACAAACGCACGAATTTGTTCGGCCACTGCACGCATGTAGTCGGTCGCGGCAATCACAGGCGCATCCGAATCCATCAACAGGGTTTCCACATGCGAGAGTTTGCGTGGTGTGGCAGGATTGAGTAGATTTTCGCGTTCGACCGCATAACCTTCACGTGTCAGTTCGGTGAAACTGGGGGCAGAGTAAATATCGGATTCAACGCCCCAGTCGTCCTTGAGCAACTGTGCGGCGTGGATGACTTCATTCAAAATCGTACCCGCACCGAGCAGACGCACTTTTTTCGGTGCGTTCGCTGCTCCGCGTTTGAACAGATACATCCCCTTGATAATGTCGGCGGCAACCGATGCGCCTTCAGGCATTGCAGGGTGGGCGTAATTCTCATTCATCAGTGTGATGTAGTAGTACACGTCTTCTTGTTCGCGGTACATGCGGCGCAGACCATCCTGCATGATGACCGCCAACTCGTATGAGAAGGTTGGGTCGTATGAGATGCAGTTGGGCACAGTGGATGAGAGCAATAAACTGTGGCCGTCTTCGTGCTGCAAACCCTCACCGTTCAGTGTGGTGCGTCCAGCCGTACCACCGAGAATGAAGCCGCGCGCGCGCATGTCACCCGCCGCCCAGCACAAATCGCCGACGCGCTGGAAGCCAAACATGGAGTAGAGGATGAAAAACGGTATCATCGTCACATTGTGGGTTGAGTACGAAGTCGCCGCGGCAATCCAGTCGCTCATCGCACCTGCTTCGTTAATACCTTCTTCCAGCACTTGACCTGTGGTGGATTCTTTGTAGAACATCAACTGTTCGTGGTCTTGTGGTAAGTATTGTTGCCCCTCTTGACTCCAAATGCCGAGCTGGCGGAACAAGCCTTCCATGCCAAAGGTACGCGATTCGTCTGGGACAATCGGTACGATGCGATCCTTGAGGTTTTTATCGCGCAACAATGTGCCAAGAAAGCGCACAAATGCCATGGTGGTGGAAATTTCACGACCTTCTTCGGTGGCTTGCAAAAATGATTCAAACGCGGAGAGTTCGGGAATCAATAAGGTTTCATCGGCTTTTTGACGGCGTTGCGGTAAGTAGCCGCCCAATTTCATGCGCGCATTGCGCATGTATTCAAGTTCGGGCGAGCCATCGGCGAATTTAACGAACGGCAGTTTCTCCAAATCCTCGTCTGATACAGGAATTTCAAAGCGATTGCGGAAATTGCGCACATCTTCGAGGTGCATTTTTTTCTGTTGGTGGGTTGAGTTCTGTGCTTCACCTGAGCCACCCATGCCGTAGCCTTTGATGGTGTGCGCCAAAATCACGGTTGGGCGATCGGTCGATTCGTGCGCGGCTTTATAAGCAGCATAGATTTTCGATGGGTCATGTCCGCCACGGTTGAGTGCCCAGACATCCTCATCGTCCCAGTCGTGAATCAGTGCACGCAATTCATCGGTGTTAAATAGGGTATCTCGAATGTACTGAGCATTTTTTGCCCGCATGGTTTGAAACTCGCCATCCACCATCTCGCCCAAACGTTTGACCAATAAACCCTTGGTGTCGCGGGCAAACAGTTGATCCCACTTGCGTCCCCAAACCACTTTAATCACATTCCAACCTGAGCCACGGAATTCGGATTCGAGTTCTTGGATGATTTTGCCATTGCCACGCACGGGGCCATCCAAACGTTGTAAATTACAGTTGATGACGAACACGAGGTTGTTGAGTTTCTCGCGCCCCGCCATACCAATCGCGCCAAGCGATTCGGGCTCATCGGTTTCGCCATCACCCAAGAACGCCCAAACCTTGCGGTCTTTGGCATCAATCAAACCACGACTGTGCAAATACTTCATAAAACGCGCTTGGTAAATCGCCATGATGGGTCCCAACCCCATTGATACGGTTGGGAATTGCCAAAAATCGGGCATCAAATACGGGTGTGGGTAAGATGAAATGCCTTTGCCATCAACTTCTTGGCGGAAATTGCTCAATTGCTCCTCGGTCAAGCGTCCGAGTAAGAATGCGCGAGAATACACGCCTGGCGCAGAATGACCCTGCACAAAAATCAAATCGCCGCCATGTTCAGCAGTTGGCGCCCGCCAAAAATGTCCATAACCGATTTCATACAAAGTCGCCGCCGATTGAAATGAAGCGATGTGTCCACCCACATTGGTGGTTTTGTTCGCTTTGAGCACCATGGCCATTGCATTCCAACGCACATAGGAGCGAATGCGGTGCTCGATCGCTTGGTCGCCTGGTAGTTTGGGCTGATTTTCCACGCGGATGGTGTTGATGTAGGGCGTGGTGGTTTGAAAAGCATGCAACACACCATTGGTGCGCGCGTGTGAGATTTGTTGGTCAATGAGGTACGCGGCGCGCTCTGCGCCATGCGTGGCAATGATATTGTCCAAGGCATTGAGCCATTCTTGGGTTTCTTGGGTGTCGATGTCTTGATAATTTTTAACATCGGATTGCGAGGTGGACATGGCTTCTCCTTGGTGTTTGGCTTTTGACCGATTCTTGTGATGATAACGCTCTTTATGGGTGAATGGCGCGTGATTTATCACTGATTCTATGGGAAAAGAATCAGCTGCGCAATATATTTTTCATCTAATAACAATGCTTTTTATATTATGATAAATAACAAAATAAAAGGCCTGATGAAACGTGTTTCTAAACCACTCAATCATGCACAGAGCACTATTTTAGGTTTTATGAAAAATCATCAGATATATATTGCGCGGTTAATCATACGTTTTGTTGTTTTATCAAAGCGAGCCATATCGATAAAAAGATGTTAAACGTCTCTGACTTTACTCTATAATTCATATCGGATTCGCTCTTTTGGGGCAAAACCGTATTGAAATAACTTAAAAAACGGCAACGGTTATATTCACACAAAAAGGAAAAGAGATGATTAAGAATGATTATCACGTTTACGACAAACAACCCAAACCTTGGTACAAGGTTTTGTATGTGCAGGTGCTGATTGCAATTGCCTTGGGTATTTTGATTGGCCATTTTTGGCCGCAATTCGGTATTTCATTGGAGCCTTTGGGTAAGGGGTTCATCAATTTAATCAAGATGGTCATTACCCCCATTATTTTCTGTACCATCGTTGCGGGTATTGCCAACATGCGCGATTTGAAACAAATGGGGCGTGTGGGTTTGAAAGCCTTGATTTATTTTGAAGTGGTTTCAACCTTGGCACTGATTGTTGGTTTTATTACGGGGCATTTGGTCAAGCCAGGTGTCGGTATCAATGCGACTGCGAGCAGTTTCGCAGCAAAAGATGTGGCCAAAGTATCTGAATTTGCCGCGCAATCGCAAAGTCATGGCATGGTTGACTTTGTGATGGACTTGATTCCAAAAACAGCCTTTAGCCCATTTGTCGAAGGCAATATTCTGCAAGTGTTATTGATTGCGATTTTGTTTGGTGTGGTGCTCACGCGTGTACCAGAGGAGCGTGCGCGTCCATTGATTCACTTTATCGAAGGCATTTCTGATGTGTTTTTTGGCATGGTTGGCATTATCACCAAACTGGCGCCAATCGGTGCTTTTGGTGCAATGGCATTTACCATTGGTAAATTCGGTATTTCGTCTTTGGCAAATTTGTTGGGCTTAATCGGTACATTCTATTTGACAGCTTTATTATTTGTCATCGTTGTGTTGGGTATTATTGCCAAATTCACTGGGTTCAGTATATTCAAGTTCATTAAGTATATTAAGGAAGAGTTGTTGTTGGTCTTGGGTACCAGCTCATCCGAATCGGCTTTGCCGCATTTGATGGGAAAATTGGAGCACATGGGTTGTAAAAAATCTGTGGTTGGCTTGGTTGTTCCAACAGGTTACTCGTTCAATCTGGATGGAACCAACATCTATATGACCTTGGCAGTTTTGTTTATTGCACAGGCCATGAATATTGATTTAACACTCACTCAGCAGTTGACTATTTTGGGGGTTGCCATGTTGACCTCAAAAGGTGCCAGTGGTGTCACGGGCGCAGGGTTTGTGACCTTGGCAGGTACTTTGATGGTGGTTCCTGATATTCCAGTGGCAGGTATGGCGTTGATTCTGGGGATTGATCGTTTTATGAGCGAGGTGCGCGCTTTGACCAATTTTGTTGGTAATGGCGTGGCAACGGTGGTTGTTTCTAAATGGGAAAATGCTTTGGATGAAAACCAAATGCATCAAGCATTGAAATAACAACGGTTTCGTTTGATCAGTTTGTAAAAAAAGCCAGTCATGTTTGACTGGCTTTTTGTTGCTCAAAAACTCATTGCTTTTGCTTCTCCGTCAAGTCTGCAATCCCTGCACGTGCCAGACTGAGCAAGGTGTTTAACTCTTGTTCACTGAATGGTACACCTTCAGCGGTGCCCTGAATTTCGATAAAACCGCCTTTGCCCGTCATCACCACATTCATGTCGGTGTCGCAATTTGAGTCTTCGTTGTAGTCCAAATCGAGCATGGGCACACCGTCTACAATGCCGACAGAAATCGCGGCGACCGAATCAATCAGCGGGTTGGTTGTGAGGGTGCCCTGAGCGATGAGCCAATTGATGGCATCGTTCAATGCCACATATGCGCCTGTGATGCTTGCAGTACGCGTGCCACCGTCGGCCTGTAATACATCACAGTCAATGTGTATGGTGCGTTCGCCCAATAATTTCAAATCAACAATGCTGCGCAGTGAACGTCCAATCAGTCGCTGAATTTCCTGTGTGCGCCCAGATTGCTTGCCGCGTGCCGCTTCGCGGTCAGAGCGGGTGTGGGTTGAGCGTGGCAACATGCCGTATTCCGCCGTGACCCAACCCTCGCCACTGCCGCGTTTGTGTGGCGGCACTTTTTCGAGCACACTGGCGGTACACAATACTTTGGTGTCGCCGAATTCGATGAGTACCGAGCCTTCGGCATGTTTGGTAAAATGGCGGGTAATCGTCACAGGGCGCAAACTTGTTGGTGCGCGGTCATGTTGTCGGTGTATCATGATGCTTTCCTTGATGGTTATTTAATTTGAAACCCCAATTGTACATGAGCCCCAGTCAAGCCCCCACAAAATCCTCGCAATCCCTTGAAATTTACAGCATGACCGGTTTTGGTCAAGCGCAGGTCAACTCCAAACTTTGTCGATTGAGTTTGCAGTTGAAAAGCGTTAATAGCCGCTTTTTAGATTTAACCTTAAAAATTCCCGATGAACTTGCGGCTTTTGAGGGCAAACTGCGCGAAGCGATTACCCATGCGGTCAAACGCGGTAAAGTTGAAGCACGTTTGAGTTGGCAAACCTTACTGCCGAGCGATGGCGAGGCAGAAGTTGCGCTGATTAACACCCAAGCACTCGCGCAGATCTTGGCGGTACAAAACGCCATACTCACCCACGCGCCGAACGCATCACCCATGAGTGTATCCGCACTGATGAATGCGCCTGCGGTTTTGCCGAGCAGTGTGGGTGCGAGCGAAGTGCTGTCTGCAGTCACTGCCGATGAAATCAACGAACTGATTCACACCGCGATTGCTCAATTCAAGCAAAGTCGTCAACAAGAAGGGACGCACCTGGCGCAAGCGATTTTTGAGCGGCTGGATGCCATTGGCGCGGTGGTGCAAAACCTGCGCGTGCAACTGCCTGAACTGCTCAAGCACCAAGAGGCCAAACTGACGGAGCGTTTACTCAAAGCTTTGGACAGTGACAAAAATGAAGTGAAACTCGCAACCAGCGCAATTCCGCGTGAAGAACTGATTGAACGTATTCGTCAAGAGGCCAGCCTGACGGCGATTCGAATCGATGTTGCCGAGGAGTTGGATCGATTGGATGGGCATCTTGCCAATGCCCGCCAGTGCTTTGTCGATGGCGGCAATGTCGGTAAAAAACTCGATTTCCTGATGCAAGAATTCAACCGCGAAGCCAACACCCTCGGCTCAAAATCCGCCAGTCTCTTGCAAACCCAAGCATCTTTGGATTTAAAATTGATGATTGAACAAATGCGCGAACAGGTACAAAACTTAGAATAATCATGACCAATCCTAAACACATATCCCAATCAGGCTCTTTATTTGTCATTGTTGCCCCCAGTGGTGCGGGCAAATCGTCCTTGGTCGCAGAGTTGCTCAAGCAAGATGCGAATATCCAATTGTCCATCTCGTACACCACCCGTGCGCCGCGTGCTGGTGAAATCGATGGTGTGAACTACCATTTCACCGATGCGCCCAATTTTCTCGCAATGCGCGGGCGTGGTGATTTTATCGAGTCTGCCGAGGTGCACGGTAATTATTACGGCACTTCAAAGGCGTGGATTGAGACTGCACTGGCTTCTGGCAAAGATATTCTGCTCGAAATTGATTATCAAGGGGCGCAGCAAGTGCGCGTGCATTTCCCCAATATGGTGGGCATTTTTATCTTGCCGCCTTCTTTGGCAGAGCTCAAAGCACGTTTGGAAGGGCGAGGTACGGAGGCGGCCGACGTGATTGCCACACGCTTGACCAACGCGGCAGACGAAATAGCCCACGCATCCGAGTGTGAATATGTTATTATTAACAACCTATTTCCTACCGCGCTCGCTGAACTTCAAACCATTGTCCATGCCACACGTTTGCGTTATGCAGTGCAGTTGGCGCGTTACCCAGAGGTTTTTCGTTCGCTGGGACTGCATTAAAATTTACTGAGGAACACTTATGGCACGTATTACTGTTGAAGATTGTTTGAAACACATTCCCAATCGTTTTGACATGACTTTGTCGGCGACTTACCGCGCGCGTCAACTTGCGCAAGGTCACAGCCCGAAAGTGGTCAGTAACGATAAACCGTGCGTGACCGCTTTGCGTGAAATTGCAGCGGGTGAAGTTGGCACAGAGATGCTATTAAAAGTGCCGAGTTAAGCCTGCCTATCGTGCGCAGAAACAGCCATTGAATCAATGGCTTTTTTTAACCCTGATGTATTGACGATGCCCATACCAACACAGCCCCCCTCAGTAACGGAGCAAGAATTTCATGCGACGAGCATGGGTGTGGCGGTGTCCAATGAACACAAGAAGCAACATGCTGAGTTAATCAGACAAGGTTTGGATGGGTTGTTTGCGCAGCTGTCAAGTTATTTGCCTGAAGAGGAGCGTGCACGGATTCGAGCCGCCTTCGTTTTTGCCGATGGTGCACATTTGGGGCAATACCGTCAATCGGGCGAGCCCTACATCACCCATCCACTCGCAGTGGCAACGTTGTGCGCGACTTGGAAATTGGATTCCCAATCCATTCAAGCCGCCTTGATGCACGATGTGATGGAAGATTCAGGCGTGGACAAAATCGCGCTCGCCACTCAATTTGGTGCGCCTGTGGCCAATTTAGTGGATGGTTTGTCAAAATTAGACAAACTTTCGTTTGATTCCAAAGAGGCACAGCAAGCCGAGAGTTTTCGCAAGATGCTGCTGGCGATGGCGGAGGATGTGCGGGTCATTCTTATCAAACTCGCTGACCGCTTGCATAATCTGTCCACCATGCAAACCATGCGTGCCGATAAACGCCGCCGCATTGCACAAGAAACCCTTGAGATTTACGCGCCGATTGCGCATCGCTTGGGTTTGGATGAAATTTATCGTCAATTGGAGGATTTGTGTTTTGAGCAAACCCACCCATGGCGTGCGCGTGTACTCAAAGAAGCGCTGAAAGGCAATCGCCAACTCAGGCGAGAACTGTTTGGTAAAACTCTGAACAGCATTCGCGACACATTTGCGCAAGCGCATATCCATGCGGAAATTGTTGGGCGTGAAAAAAACCTGTCGAGCATTTATTACAAAATGAAGTCCAAGAAGTTGTCTTTATCAAAAGTCTTGGATGTGTATGGGTTTCGGGTGATTGTCGATACGCGCACCGATTGCTACATCAGTTTGGGGATTTTGCATGGGATGTTCAATCCCGTGCCGGGTAAATTCAAAGACTATATTGCGATTGCCAAAAAGAATGGCTATCAATCCTTACACACTGTGGTGCTCAATCATGTGGGCAAGCCCATGGAATTTCAAATTCGCACCCGTGAAATGGATCGCAATGCTGAATCGGGCATTGCCACACATTGGTTGTACAAAGAGTCTGATGTGAGTTTTTCGGATGTGCAAAAACAATCACACCTCAATTTACAGTCTTTGTTGCACATTCAACAGAAATCCAATGATTCGATTGAATTTTTGGAGCATGTCAAAGTCGATTTGTCACCCGATGCGGTGTATGTCTTTACCCCCAAATCTAAAATTCTCAGTCTGCCGCGCAATGCCACAGTGCTGGACTTTGCGTACAGTGTGCACACCGACATTGGTAACCACACCACAGGCGCGTTGGTCAATGGTGTTGAAGTGCCGATTAGTACGGAGTTAAGCAATGGCGATCGGGTTCACATCATCACCGACCCTGAGGTAACACCACAACCAGCGTGGTTAAAGTGGGCGAAAACCAGTAAAGCGCGTTTGGAGTTGCGCCATTATTTTAAAACCCAGCGCATGGCTGAGTCAGCGGCTTTGGGTGAGCAGTTGCTGCGTCAAGCGATTGATGCACTCAACTTGCCTTGTCCAAGCGACATCAAAGATGGCTGGGACAAATTACTTGCCGATGCGGGTTGTAAAACGCGCGACGAGTTGCTCTCGGAAATTGGTTTGGGCATACGCTACGCGAATATTACGGCGCAACGCTGGTTGCTTTTGAACCAACAACACGGGCACAACCATGCTCCGACTGAAGTGTTGCAAACTTCGGAGCAAGCGTTGGTCAAGCCCGAAACCGAGCGTTTGGTGATTCGTGGCGATGAGTTGAATACCTTGACCTTATCCAAATGTTGTCGGCCGATTCGAGGTGATGCCATTATTGGATTTTTACAGCGCAAACAGGGTTTAATCGTTCATACGGCCGACTGCCCTGTGGCGCGCAAACAGCGTGCCGCAGATAATTTACGTTGGATTGATTTGGAGTGGGATAAAAAGGCTGAGTTAGATAGTACCTTTCCCGCCAGTGTGGTCATCACAGCATCCAATGAAAAAGGGCTGCTTGCGAAAATCGCCAGTGAGATTTCAGAGGCGGGAGCCAATATTGCGGATGTTTCTTTGGAGACGGTGTTGAATGATGTGCGCATCAATGTTCTTTTGGATGTCGATGACCGTGTGCATTTGGCACAAGTTTTTAAATCTGTGCGCAGTCTGCGACAAGTGAAAAAAATCGCGCGTCGTTTTATTGCGCCCAAGTGAGTTACCACCGTATGTTGACCGTTGAATCATTGCAGCAATTGGAACAGCAGATATTGGATGCCTTGCCGCAAACCCAATGCACCCAATGTGGTTTTGCAGGCTGCGCTCCCTATGCACACGCGATTGCCTTTGACAACACCCCCATCAATCAATGTCCGCCAGGTGGCACAGCGGGCATTGCGCAATTGGCACAAATCACAGGCAAAGAAATGATGTCATTGAATCCGAACAACGGCGTTGAGCAACCTTTGCGTGTCGCACACATCGTCGAAGATGCCTGCATCGGTTGCACCAAATGTATTCAAGTCTGTCCGACCGATGCGATTATCGGTGCGGCGAAATTTATGCACAGCGTCATTGCCGAGCGTTGTACGGGCTGCGATTTGTGTGTGCCCGCTTGTCCTGTGGACTGTATTGAAATGCCACTGGCTCCTCATTCAGACTGGACGCGAGAACGAGCCCAACGCGCACGTGCTCAATATGAGTTTCGTCAAGCGCGTTTGACGCGTGAACGCATGGAGCGCGATGCCCGTCGTCATGAAAAACTCAATAGTAAGCACCAAACGTTTACCGCTGAACATCCGCCAGAGCAGTTTGAAAGTGCAGAAATCGAGCGCAAACGTGCGAGCATTCAGGCCGCATTGGCGCGTGCGCGTGCACGGCGCAATTCAAGTAATGGATAATAAGAAATAAGACGATAAAAAACCACCGATGAATTCGGTGGTTTTTTAAAGAAATTTAAAACAAATAACAAATTATTTGATTTTGGTTTCCTTGTAAATCACGTGTTTGCGCGCAACGGGATCAAATTTTTTGATTTCCATTTTTTCAGGCATGTTGCGTTTGTTTTTGTCCGTGGTATAGAAGTGACCAGTACCAGCAGTTGACTCGAGTTTGATTTTATCACGCATGTCGGTTCTCCTTAGATTGCGCCACGGGCACGCATGTCAGCCAAAACTGCATCGATACCGTTTTTATCAATGGTGCGCAGAGCCGCGTTCGACACGCGCAGACGCACGTAGCGGTTTTCAGACTCTACCCAAAAACGACGGTTTTGCAAGTTTGGCAAAAAGCGACGTTTGGTTTTATTGTTCGCATGAGAAACATTGTTCCCAGACATTGGGCGTTTACCCGTTACTTGACATACGCGTGCCATGTTATTCCTTTGATACAGATTAATAGACTCGACGACCACACTGCACGATCAAGTCAAAAGTGAAAGGTTATAAAATAAAACTGTGGTGAATTTTTTCATCACAAACCGCGTCACTGGCGCGGATGTGTTTTTAGAACTCAGAATTATACGAGAATTTAGATGTGAATGCAAGGTGTTCGTACAGTGTTTTGTCTGTGTTGAATGTGTTTGTGGCTTTTTGAGCGATAAATTCAGGTCAAAAAGCGTTGGCAATCAGGTGGTTTTCCGCCATGCTAAACGGTATTTGTCCATCAGCAACGATGAAATGGTCGAGCAAGTGCACACCCAAAGGCAGTAGTTGCTTTTGTAGTTCAATGGTGGTGCATATGTCGGTTGGCGAAGGTTCACTGATGCCTTGAGGGTGGTTGTGCGCGAGAATCAGCGCGTGCGCATTCAGACTCAAGGCGCGATGCGCAATGTGGCGCACGTCAAGATTTAAATTTGTCAATGCACCTTCAGTCAGCGTTTCGAGGTGTATGAGGCGCAAGGCTGGGTCGAGAAATAATGCAATGCACCGTTCGTGCGTCAAATCGTGTAAATGCAGTTGAATTAAGGTTTTAAGCGCAGGCAGATCCGCGATGACGGTGTGCTGCGAGGCATTGTCCGCCAACGCGCGGCGGCTCATTTCAAACACCGCTTGCAGTTGCGCAAATTTGGCACTGCCCATGCCTTTGATGTCGGTCAATTCCGCCTGCGTTGCACTGAATAATCGAGCAAGCGAGCCAAAATGTGCGATGAGTTCTTGCGCCAAGTCCACCGCGCTTTTCCCCTGAACACCCATGCGCAGGAAAATTGCCAATAATTCGGCATCGGTCAATGCAGCCGCGCCCAGTGTCAAAAGTTTTTCGCGCGGTCGGTCATGAACATCCCAATCGGTTATGGACATATCGTATATAATTCAAATCGTTGAAATAATTGGGCGTTTTTATGAAACCCAGACTCGCAAACGTTGCCGTATGCAGGTTTGAGTGGGTGCAGGCAAACCCTCTGATATGAATATCGAACTTTAAGGATTAGACACCAATGTCGCAGAATAATCAAGCCATTACCAGCCAGTCCCATGTCACATTGCATTATCGCATCGCGGTGCTTGATGGTTCTGGTCAAGAAGTCAGTGATTTTTTAAATACCTTCAAAGGCAATCCCGCAACCGTGGCGATTGGCCAAGCGCAATTGGCTCCATTCATGGAAGACAAACTCATGGGTTTGTCTGAAGGAGCGCATGAAACATTTGATTTGGGCGCGAACGAAGCCTTCGGCGACTACAATTCAGAATTACGTCAGGTGGTGTCGCGTGCCTTGTTGTTAGAAGGCAATCCGCAGGTTGATACTTTCGGTGAAGGGGATTTTGTTGAGTTTGCCATGCCCAACGGTTACCGTATGACGGGGCAATTCATGGGTTGGAATGACGATAAGACGGGGGCTGTGGTCGATTTTAATCATCCATTGGCGGGCAAGTCGCTGCGTTTGGAGCTGCAAGTGATAGGGGTGTTGTGATGAGCGAGGTATCCATCGTTTTGGCGCAACCACGTGGGTTTTGTGCAGGTGTTGATCGCGCCATTACCATCGTAGAACGCGCATTGGAGCAATTCGGCGCACCGATTTATGTGCGCCATGAAATTGTGCACAATAAATATGTGGTCGATGATTTGCGCAACAAAGGCGCGGTGTTTATCGAAGAATTGCATGAAGCCCCCGACGGCAGTACGGTGATTTTCTCTGCCCATGGCGTGTCGCTCGCGGTGCGTGCCGAAGCACAACGACGCAATTTGCATATATTCGATGCCACCTGTCCATTGGTCACCAAGGTGCACGTTGAGGTCAAACGCATGCGCGAGCAGGGCTACGAAATTATCATGATTGGCCACAAAGGTCATCCCGAAGTGGAAGGCACGATGGGGCAGGTTAAAGATGGTATTTACCTTGTGGACACTGAAGCGGATGTGGCCAATTTGCAAGTGCAAACGCCTGACCATTTGGCGTATGTCACACAGACCACATTGTCGGTTGATGACACCAAAGGCATCATCAATGCGCTTAAACAACGTTTCCCCAAAATCACCGAGCCGAAAAAAGCCGATATTTGCTACGCCACACAAAATCGTCAAGATGCGGTGAAAGTACTTGCACCACAGGTCGATGTGGTCATCGTGGTGGGCAGCCCAAACAGTTCCAACTCCAATCGTTTGCGCGAACTCGCTGAAAAAATGGGTGTTTCAGCTTATATGGTGGACAATGCGGATGATGTGCAGGCCGAATGGTTCACCCACGTGCAAAAAATCGGCGTGACCGCAGGTGCGTCTGCGCCTGAGGTGTTGGTTGAGTCGGTACTCAATCGCATCAAAGAACTCGGAGCCAGTTCGGTCAGTGTGCTCGAAGGGGTTGAGGAGTCGGTCAAATTTCCTTTACCCAAAGGGTTGAGCGGTTTGCAAAGCATTGAGGTTAAGGTTGAAGCCCTGTAAACAATGGTGTGATATCGTACTGCACCCGCATCCTGCGCAACTTCCTGCGACAGGCATTCAAGTTACAGCCGGTGTTGCGCACTCTGATGATGCATTGATTTTTTCGTATCAATGCCGTCATCAGTCGGATGACAACACGGGTATTTTACTGCCAACCCCTGTTGTGCCAACGGCTTGTGACAATCTTTGGCAACACACATGTTGCGAGGCGTTTATCGGTGCGGAGGGTATAGATAACGCGAATGCTTACCTTGAATTTAACTTTTCGCCATCGGGTTGTTGGGCGGTTTATCGGTTTGATGCTTATCGCGTGCGTGATGAGTCGTATATTTGTCCATGCGAGCCGAATATTGAACTGAGACAACTGCCTGATGGATTTGAACTCACTGCAAGGGTTTTCAGCGAGGTATTGCCCCAAGCGGCATCTTGGCTTGTCGGTTTAACCGCTGTCATTGAAACCACAGATGGGCAAAAAACTTATTGGGCACTGCGGCACGATGCGCCCCAGCCCGACTTTCATTTGCGCTCACAATTTGTACTGCCACTACCCAATCAACTCATATAAGTAACCATTATTTGCATCTTATGAATTCAAACACCAGCCCCACCGTATTATTTGGACTTGACCGCCTATTATCCGATTCCGCAATGCAAAATGAGTTGGCAGGTCGGCGTGTCGCCCTATTGGCACATCCGCCCTCGGTTACGCCTGAGTTGACCCATGCTCTGGATGCCTTGGCACAAATCCCAGCCATTCAATTGTCAGCCGCGTTTGGGCCACAGCATGGTTTGCGTGGTGATAAACAAGACAATATGATGGAGTCGCCCGACTTCACCGACCCCAAACACGGCATACCTGTATTCAGTTTGTACGGTGAGGTGCGCCGCCCGACCGATGCGATGATGGCAAGTTTTGATGTGTTGTTGGTTGATTTACAGGACTTGGGTTGCCGCATTTACACCTTCATTACCACACTGCGTTATGTTTTAGAAGCGGCAGCGAAACATCATAAAACTGTCTGGATTTTAGATAGACCCAATCCAGCAGGGCGACCTGTGGAGGGTTTGACCTTGCGTGCAGGGTGGGAAAGTTTTGTCGGTGCGGGGCAAATGCCGATGCGCCACGGTTTGACCATGGGTGAATTGGCGCATTGGTTTGTGCACACGTTCAATATCGATGCGGATTATCGCGTGATTCCGATGCAAAACTGGGACTTTGAGACTGCGCCCGATTATGGTTGGCCACAAAACCAACGCAGCTGGATTAACCCCAGTCCGAACGCGCCAAATCTGTCGATGGCGCGTGCCTATGCGGGTACAGTGATGTTGGAGGGCACAACGCTCTCGGAAGGGCGCGGTACCACGCGACCTTTGGAATTATTCGGTGCGCCTGATATTGATGCTGAAGCGGTGCTGGCGGAGATGCAAAAACGCGCGCCGCAATGGCTACACGGTTGCATCCTGCGCCCCATTTGGTTTGAGCCGACCTTCCACAAACACCAAGGCAAACTTTGCCAAGGTCTGCAAATTCACGTGGATCACCCTTCGTATAACCACCATGAATTCCGCCCTTGGCGTTTGATGGCATTGGCTTTTAAAGCCATTCGCACCCTTTATCCTGACTATCCGCTGTGGCGTGATTTTGCTTATGAATACGAACACGACCGCTTGGCAATCGACTTGATTAACGGCTCACCATTGTTGCGCGAATGGGTGGATGATGCGACCACCACGCCAGAGGATTTGGAACTCTTGGCGAGCGTGGATGAAGTGCGTTGGATGAAAGACACAGAAACGTTTAAACTATATGCGTAGCCGTTGCGTTTTTGAACTGTTGTAAAAATGGTTTCGTTGCGGCCAAGATTGAATAAACCTTATTGATAAGGAGTGGGATATGCGCCAACCGTCTGTTGATATCAAACCGCAGGGTTTTAATGCCATTGTCAAAGCACCATTCGGTGCGGTGGGCATACGCCTGAATCCTGCCCGCACCCACATTCAAGAATTCATTTATCTGCCCGCCGACACCCAAGCGCAAAAACCCGACTGCGAATTGGCAGCGCGCGCCAGCGAGCAGGTCAAAGCCTTTATCGCCAATCCGAAATTTAAATTTGATTTGCCTTTGCTGCATCAAGGTACGGAATTTCAAAACAAAGTCTGGCGGGTGATTGCCTCGCTGGAAAACGGGCAGACATTGACTTATAAACAAGTTGGACAACTCATCGCCTGTGGTGCGCCACGCGCCGTCGGTGGTGCATGTGGCGCAAACCCGTATCCGCTGATTGTGCCTTGCCACCGTGTGGTTGCCACCAACGGCATCGGCGGTTTTGCGCACAACGATGGTGGCTTTTATGTCGGTGTGAAACGCTGGCTGCTCGCGCAAGAAGGCGTTGTCTATGACTGATGTGAGGGGCGATGCGTCCAAATTAGCGGATGCTGAAAATGCACTGATAGACCAATTTTGCAGTCAACTGTGGCTCGCGCACGGTTTGTCTGAAAACACACTCGCCAGTTATGGCTCGGATGTGCGCCAATTGGCCAAGTTTTTACAAACGCGCGGGCGTAGTTTACTAACCACGCAGTCGGCGGACATCGAGGCATACCTCGCACACATATTCGTCAATCAATCCGTCAAAAAATCCACTTCCAGTAATCGCAAAATCGGTAGTTTCAAACGGTTTTTCCAATGGGCTTTACAAAGTCATGTGCGCCATGACGACCCGACCATCCATTTGGTACTTGCCAAACCCTTGGCACGCTTGCCCAAAAGTCTATCTGAGCAACAAGTCGAAGATTTGCTCAATGCGCCTGATGAGAGCGATTTGGGCGTGCGCAATCGTGCGATGCTTGAACTCATGTACGCCAGTGGTTTGCGTGTGAGTGAGTTGGTCGGGGTGCGGATGTTGGACGTGAGTTTGAACGATGGCGTGTTGCGCATCACGGGTAAGGGCAATAAAACCCGACTGGTACCTTTTGGCGAAGATGCGGGCGAACGTCTAAAGCAATATTTGGACGGTGCGCGGGTGACGTTGCTACACGGACGCACCTGTGATGAGGTGTTCGTCACGGCGCGCGGTGCTGCGATGACGCGGCAAATGTTTTGGTACGTGATTAAAAAATACGCAGTCCAAGTTGGGATACCGCTCTCGATTATTTCGCCACATACCTTGCGTCATGCGTTTGCCACGCATTTATTGAATCACGGCGCGGACTTGCGTGTGGTGCAAATGTTGCTCGGACATTCGGACATCTCGACCACGCAGATTTATACCCATGTCGCCAAAGAAAGGCTAAAAAATATCCATGCCCAGCACCATCCACGTGGGTTATAAAGCAGGGTTCATAACGCAGAGTCAAAAAAACGGCAAATCTGAATCGATTTGCCGTTGTCAATCGTGCCCTTGAACGTTGCAATGGGCACGCACATGAAGCCTTACAATTTAATGCTGCTTGCCTGCGCAGTGAGGTAGCCAACTGCCGCACCATAGCGGTCTTTGTAATTGGCGCGGATGATGGGGTCAAGCGTGGGTTGCACGACGCTGTGGATTTTTTCCCAATCGCCCGCGTGTTGGAAATTACTCATGATGTAAGTGTAACCATGAATATTGTCCGCGACAAATAAACCCGTCGATTCCGCTCCAGAAGGCACCGACATGATGCGCGACAGTTCTTGGGTATCGACGTTGTACGCCCACAAAAAATTATTCACATGCATGCCGCTGTCTTCGCCGATAAACAAGGTACGCAGTTTTTCAGAGAACTTCAGATTGTCTGGATTGCCAATTTTGTCGGCGTGTGCGGTATTGCCAAGTGTATCGGGTGTCGCCAAGTCTTCGCCGACAAGCAAGGCTTTGGTGTCAGCCGCGACCCATTCGCTGTTGATCGGTTTGCCTGAGTGGTCTTTTTGTCCACCTTTGAGGTTCAGTGCCATCACACCGCCTGCATTGAGGGCTTTGTCCAAGGCGATGCCGCTGCCTGCGTACCAGCCCTTACCGCCCTTGACCATCGAGTCTTTGATGTAGGAAAGGGCGGAGTAAGCAATCTTGTCACGCACATTGACTGCTGTGCCTTCCATTTTTGAATAACCCATAGAGCCACCCATCAAACCTGCATAGCGATGGGTTTCGAGGAATGCGGCGGCTTTTTCCATACCCGATTTGACTTTAATCCAGTTGGCTTTGCCGTTGAGCCAGACTTTGGTAAACGTTGTGTCAAGCGGATCGTCTTTACGCACCTCCATGATGTCGGTCGGTTTGAGGGTGTTCGCCATTTTTTTAATTTCATCACTGGTGGCGTGTCCCAAATGAATCCATGTGATGGGTGTCGGTGCTGCTGTTGGGTCAACGTTAAAACCTGCACCGACCTTGGCCACATATAAATTGCCCGAGGATAAATCCCGCGCTTTGTCGGCGACAAACATGAACAATCCACCGTTGGTTGCATCATCGCCCATCAGCGCAGTGCGCTCATCGGGCATCATTTGAATCAATTCATGTGAAATACGTCCCAAACAGTAGTGTTTCTTGATGGTGCCCGTGCCATCTGGATTGACCACCACTTCGGGTAAATGGCCGTAGTGGTACGCTTTGGCTGTGTTTTCGTCACCAAACAAGTTTTTTGAAAAGGCTTTGAGTTGCTTGTCATCTGAGTTAAACGCATCGGGCTCGTATTCTTCACTCGATAAATGGGTGCCCCACGGCGATAGGCTGGAACCACAAGTAATCCAAAGACCTTGCACTTTGGACGTATCGACATTGTGGTATTTCACCAAAGACAATTTGCCTGTGCTGGGGTCTTGGTCCAGCGTGAGTACGGCAATTGGAGAGGGCACTTTGCCGTAGTTATCCGCACTGGCTAAATCGCGGGTGACGTATTCAAATTGCACCACGGCGAATACGGGCCTGCCCTTCACGCCACTGACTTTGGCACTGGGAATGGTCAATAATGACGTGCCATCGGGCGCGTCAGAAAAAAGTTGGCGTTCTTTGCCTGACACCGAGCGATCCACAATTGGTTGGTTTTTAATATTGTAGTTGCCGCCTGCGACCACTTGACCACCTTTGTCATCAGGAACTAAATCACCCGTCAAGAAAAATGTTTCGTAACCCAGATTGTAATTTTGCACATGACCTGTACCGTATTTAACCACCAGTTTGGAGGCCACATTGCTGATGCTCATTTCGGCTGGATGGCTCAAGCTCGGTGCGGCCATGCCTTTGAATGTGGCGGAAACAAACGTACCCAAAGGCGGAGCGATGGGGGCTGCATTGCTGGCGGCTTGTGCAGTTGATTCGGCCAGCAGTGCGCTGACACCCATGCCGCCCAATGGCAATAATGGTGCAGCACTGAGTGCTTTGAGGATTTTACGGCGTTGTGTGAGATGAGGGGTATGCATATTATTCCTTTAAAATCATGAATCTCAATGGTTAAAAATTCACTTTACTCACACTATTGTGACGATAAAACGGCCTCGTTTATCATCGCTGTTGTGTGTGTGCGTGTGTGAAAACTTAAAAAAACTTGGGTGCATGTGCGCCATGAAAACTGCTCCGCGTGGGCGCGCGCCACCTCGGCAGGAATGCCTAAAGCGCGTTCACACGCGCGTTTTAAATCGTTGTCCATCGCGCCAGCGGGTGAGTCGCCAATCACATCAATGGGGCCTGTGACTGGATAGGCTGCCACGGGTGTGCCGCATGCCAATGCCTCAAGCAAAACCAAGCCAAAGGTGTCGGTCAAGCTGGGAAATACAAACACATCGGCGGAAGAATACACTTGCGCTAAGGCGTCTTGCGTGAGCACGCCTAAGAAATTCACGTCAGGGTATTGTTGTTTTAAACGCGCCAATTCAGGCCCTTCGCCAACCACCCATTTACTGCTTTTTAAATCCAGCTGTAAAAAAGCATCAATGTTTTTTTCAATGGCCACGCGCCCAACGTATAAGTAAATTGGATTTTCTGTATTGAGTATATTTGTGGGGCGTGGGTAAAATACATTCGTGTCCACGCCGCGCGCCCACAACGCAACATTGGTAAAACCATAACGGTGTAAATCATCAACCACCACTTGCGTGGGTGCGAGCATATATTGCGCTGGTGCGTGAAACCAGCGTAAAAATCGGTACGTCCAAGCCAGCGGAATCGCAAAGCGCGCTTTGACATACTCAGGAAACCGTGTGTGATAGGCTGTTGTGAATGGCAGTTGGTGCTTTAAAGCATAGCGTCTTGCCGCCATGCCCAAAGGCCCTTCGGTGGCAATGTGAATTGCATCGGGTTGGGCGTCTTGCATCATTTGTGCCAAACGGCGGTAAGGAAACAGCGACAAGCGAATTTCTGGATACGTTGGACATGCCACCGTGGTGAAACTCAACGGTGTAATCATGGATACGTCATGCCCCATGCGCATCAGTTCAAGATTGGTTGCTTGGATGGTGCGCACCACGCCATTGACCTGTGGCTCCCATGCATCGGTGACAATCATAATATTCATCATTTCCCCCAACCCATGATTTTGGGTAAAAAAGCTTGGCGTGAGGTGTTTAATAAATTGCTCACATTGGCGGCCCATGCCTCATCATATTCGGGTGCTGTGGGCACACTGGTTTCGGTATTGAGGGTTTCTGTTTTGAATGCGCGGTGGCTGACTTTGCCCCACTCAATGATGGACAATTGACCTCGTGTATCCTCAGCAACCGCGGTCAGGCTTTCCACCCAGTCGCCTGAGTTCAGGTACGTCACGCCGTCAATGTCGCGCTTTTGCGCTTTATGAATATGACCACATAGTACGGCTTGGCAACCACGGCGTTGTGCCTCACTGGCCACTGCGGTTTCAAAACTGTCGATGTAGGCGACCGCATTTTTAACACGGTCTTTGAGAAACTGCGACAGCGACCAATACTCCCAACCCATTTTGGCACGCCATAAATTGAGCCAGCGATTGGCCTTGAGTGCCAGCATGTACAGCTCATCACCAATTTTGGCAAGCCACTGCATGTTTTGAACCACACCATCGAATAAATCGCCGTGTAAAACCCAAATTTTTCGCCCATCGGCTGTGGTGTGGATGGCTTCATCGACAAACTCAATCCCCCCCATTTCAATGCTGGGAGTCCGCCCTTTGCCTTCATCCAAACGTTCGATGAAGTCGCGGATAAACATGTCATGATTGCCTGTGATGTACACAATGCGCGTGCCTTTACGAGCCTTGCGCAATAATTTTTGAATCACATCGTTGTGGGTTTGCGGCCAGTACCAGCGTTTCTTTAATTGCCAGCCATCGATAATGTCACCCACCAAATAAATGGTTTGCGCTTCGTTGTAGGCCAAAAAATCCAGTAAAGCGCGTGCCTGACAGTTGCGTGTACCCAAATGCACATCCGAAATCCACAGTGTGCGGTGTTGTTTGGGTTGTTTACCTAAAATCATCTGTGTGTCCATAGCCACCTCTTTCGTCTTTTCTATTTCGTTGTATGGTAATGGGCAAATGTGACGAACCGATTAAACGATGATGACAGATTGATGAAATACGCACACGCCGTTGTGATTGACGCTAAAACGCCGCAGTGATAGGCTGTGACACT
>JAJTAZ010000021.1 GCA_021287185.1 Burkholderiales bacterium
CTCGCAGCACAGTTGGCACAGCGCGCCTTTTGTCGGTGGTTTGACCATTGAGTATGAGGTATTCGCGCATGACAACTCGGTGCGTGCGGCGTTTTTGGACAGTACCACAGGATTTTTCAATGCGACCTCGGTGTGCTTGTGTGTCCAAGAGTTGGCAGACCAAACACACGCACTGACACTGCATCCCCCAGTAACTGCGCAAAACTGGCAAGTCGCCACCCAACTCACACCCGCCGCTGATACGCCCGAGCGTGGTTTTGGTGAATATGCGGCCAAGAATTACGATGAATTGGCCGACTGCCCGGTGCGCATGGGTGCATTGACTTGGTTAACCTTTGAAGCCGAGCAGATTGCACACACGGTCGCGATTTCGGGTGATGTACCTCATCTGAATCCGACACTGCTGATTGAGGACATGCGCGCCATTTGTACGGCACATTTGCAGTTATTTAATCCAACGGTGGACGACACACCCACGCAATCGCCTTTTACATCTTATTTGTTTTTAATTGATGCACGTGCGACGGGTTATGGCGGTTTGGAGCATCGCTCCAGCACGGCATTGTTGACCACACGAGCGTCCTTGCCCAATCTGGAAGACAGCGCGCACTCGCGCCGCAAAGCCTATACCGATTTACTCGGCCTCATCAGCCATGAGTATTTCCATACGTGGAATGTTAAACGCATCAAACCTGCGGTTTTTGTGCCGTATGACTTGACCGAACCAACCGACACCTCTCTGTTGTGGTTTTTTGAGGGTGTGACCTCGTATTACGATGACTTGATTTTATATCGAACAGGTATTTTGAATGAAGCGCAGTACTTCAAAATCTTGGAGCAACACATCCATCAAGTGATGCAACGCTCAGGCGCGCAACAGCAAACCGTCACACAAGCAGGCTATTACGCGTGGTCAAAATACTACCAACCGACTGAAAACACACCAAATGCCCATGTGAGCTACTACACCAAAGGTGCGCTCATCGCGTTGTATTTGGATTTATTCATACGCCACAACAGCCAACATACCCAAAGTTTGGACGACGTGATGCGCAGTTTATGGCAAGACTTTGGGCGTGATTTTTATGAATTGAGCGCGAATCAACGCCGTGGTGTTCGACTTAACGACATTCAACGCACCGTTGAGCAGTGTGCTCGCGTTAACCCTTATCATCTGCTACAAGTGGCCTTATTCACCACCAAAGCTTTACCTTTGAATTTATTGTGTTTGCCACACGGCTTACACCTCAAATACACGCGCCCCACTCAGCCTGAATTTGGTGCGAGTTTTAAAAAAATCGAGCAGGGTTGGTTGATTGAACGGGTATTCACCAATGGGATGGCGCAGCGCGCGGGCTTGGCACCGCAAGATATTTTGATTGCCATCAATGGCCACGCCATCAGTGAGAAGCCCGATGACAGTCTGCACGATTGGAAACACATGCGCAGTTTGACCGCCCATTATTGGCGTGACGGTGTGCTACAGACCACCACGCTGAACAACACCATCACACCCGCGCAGATTGGCACGTATCGGTTGGAACGTACAGACCGCGCAACTCAATCGACTTGGCCGTTGGCCACGTTATAAATATTGTCATTGCGAGCCTCGAATGGTTTTATCGAAGGGAAGCAATCCAGCGATATTCGCTTTAATGTCCGATGGATTGCTTCGCACAAAACGCTCGCAATGACATGCAATTATATGGAGCAAAACATGACAGTCACCATGACTCAATCAGCGGCAACGCATGTACAAAATTTTTTGACCAAACGCGGTAAAGGCGTGGGTTTGCGCTTGGGTGTGAAAACCACGGGTTGCTCGGGCATGGCGTACAAACTTGAG
>JAJTAZ010000031.1 GCA_021287185.1 Burkholderiales bacterium
ACTCAACGAAAATCGATAATAAAGCCAAACACAATGGCTGATAATCTCAGATGGAAAGCGGTGACGATGGTAGGGGTTCTTAGTGTTCATGGTCTATTTTACCGCCCCTTCACCCTGAAACCAAGTTAATTTGACAATGCCCATTGACATATGATGGTTATGATTTAAATTTAAATCTTTGAATGGCACGCACACGCCTCACCATGTGCCGCTGCAACCAGTTCATGCAAAATGCCGCAATGTTCACTCGACTTAGGATGCGAACACTGATGTTGCAAGCGGTCGAGTTGTTTTTCCAAGGCGTTCAAACTGACGAGTCGGGCGCGGATTTTGAGTAGTTGTTGTTCAACCAAAAGGTTGATTTGCGTGCAATCGGCTTGCGGCTCAAGGGTAAAAGCCAGCAACTGCGCAGTATCGGCAATCGACATATCAAGTGAACGGCAGTGTTTGATGAACGCCAGTTGCTCAACGTGTTTATCGTTGTAAGCGCGATAGCCGTTGTCCAGTCGTGCGGGTGGCGGCAAGAGGTTTTGTTGTTCGTAGTAACGAATGGTTTCGACGGCAACACCTGTAGCGGCGGCGAGTTGGCTGATTTTCATATTGAGTCCTTTAAGCAAACGTGCCTCGTTATCACTGACCAGTATTAGATAATGCTTGGTTCAAGCTTTGAGTAAAAGCATCGACTTCCTGAAAACCGATGATGCGCATAACTTCTCGCCCTTGAACAGGTTCAAATACCAGCATGGCGGGTGGGCCGTAGAGTTTGAGTGAATTCAATATCGCTGCATCTTCATCACTGAATTTCGTCATATCCACGCGCAGTAGCGTCATTTTACCGAATGCCGCTTGTACGCGTGTATCGGGAAACACTTTGCGCTCCATCTCAATGCACGAGCGACACCAGTCCGCGTAAATATCGACAAAGACAGGTTTGTCGCTTTGGTTGATTTTGCGTTGTAATTCGGTAGCGGTGGTCACAGGCGTAAATGTGGTGACAGGCGTATCGCCGATGGCGTTGAGCCATGTTTTGTACCACAATGGTTGTGATACCCATAGGGCCGCCAATAACATCACCACGCCAATCAGTTGCTTGATGCGTATCATCCATGCGCCGCTTTTGGGCAGCCAGCGTCCTAAACCCGCACCTATCAAAATCAAAGGCAAACCCATGCCATAGGCCAATACTAGTAAAGCCACGCCGCCTTTGAACACATCGCCCGTTTGGACAATGAAGCCCACCAAGCCAATCAACGGGGCGGTGACACAAGGCGAGGCAATCAAAGCCGATGCCGCACCCAACATCATCGCGCCTGTATAACCGCTTTTTCCTTGGGTTTTGTGTTGTATCCATGCTTGCCATTGGGCGGGTAGTTGGATGTGAAACACATCAAACATCGACAATGCGAGTAGCACTAAAAGCATGGTGAACACGCCGAGTACCCACGGACTTTGCATGTAACGATACAAACCCGCGCCTGTTTTTGCCGCAACAATCCCCACCAGCGCATACACCACCGCCATGCCCGTCACGTAAGCGAATGCCAATAAGGTGCTGCGCATTCGGCGGGTGTCTTGTTGCCCTGACAATATTGTGGTCAATATCGGATACATGGGCAACATGCACGGTGTCAATGCAAGCAATACACCCAAACCAAACACCAAAATCAACGCAATAGCACCGCTGTTATTTTGAAAAATATTTTGGCTGTAGGTGGTGTTGTCAATCACGACTGGCGTGTTGGTTGATGCAGTTACTGTACTTGCACTGAGTGGTGCGGTTTCTGTAGCAGTAGTTTGCTCGCTTACCTTGCTGGGTGCAACAGAAGCGGTCGAAGTGTTTGGCGTTGGAGCTGCCGACTTTTGAGGGGAAATGACTTCCTTGGCTTTGTCGCTAACCACCGCTTGAGCCGCAGCGGTTAAAACCGCCTGTGTCTGGCGCGGAGGATAACACAAACCACCTTTGGCGCAGCCGCGTGAAGTGACCACGATTTTAAACAGGGCTTCTTGCGCGGTCTTATTTTGAATCGGTACATTTAAAGACACCGCGTTGACGTATATCGCCATGTCTTTGTTAAAATTGGGGTCGAACTCAATCAGGGCTTTGGGAAATGCTAATGAGCCTGCTTGCACTACTTCGCCGTTGCTGCTGACTACTTTGAATGCAAATTCATCCCGATACATGTAGTAATTGGGCGCGATGGTGAATTGCACCTTGACCGTATTGGGACTACTCATGCTGGCTTTGAATGCAAAAGCCAGCTCTGGCGGCAAAAATTCACCGTTGGTTTGTGCGTGTGCTGGTATTGACCACAATCCAACACACCACACCATCAATAAAATCGAAGCGGAATAAGCAACTCGCTGCCAAAGCCTTGCCCATAAAACCAATGGATTCAGAGCAGGTGTTTTCAACTTAAGTGGCTTATTCCGTGTGGTCATTATTTCTTCGCTTCTTTTTTCTCTTCAGGTTTCGCTACTGCGGCGGATTTTTTAAAGCCGTCTTGCAAGGTCTGCAAGTGTTTGGCCTTGGCCATTTCCAAAATCTGTGGCTTAACCTTATCAAACGGCGGAATTTCTGGTGCGGCTTGTGCGGGTGCACCTTTAGCCATTCGAGGTTCATCCATTAATTGAATCACATGGTAGCCAAACTGGGTTTTGATGGGCGATGAGTACTCACCTGACTTGAGTTTACCCGCCACTTCAGCGAATTCGGGAACAAACGCGCGCAATGATGACCAGCCTAAGCTTCCACCTTTAACTGCTGATGCCGTATCTTTGGACTGTTTAGCCAATTCTTCAAACTTCTCACCCGCCTTGAGTTTAGCCTCAATATCTTTGGCTTCGGCTTCGGTCGCCACCAAAATATGGCGCAGATTGTATTCTTTACCCGCAGTAGCCGCTAAGTCATTTACTTTTTTGACTTCATCATCATAGAGTTTTTTAAGTTCATCGTCTGTTGGTTTGTAGTCCACCATTTTTTTGCTGAAGTATTGACTCGCCAAAACCTGCGCTGTTTGCGCTTGTATCAAGGCTTTGGTCGTCTCATCGTCACCGATTTTTTCTTTGGTGGCGGCTTGCGCAACAGCCAAATTCAAGGTCACACTTTCCTCTATTTGTTTGCGCACATCGTCCGTAATGGGCTGGTCAGGACGATCGGCTTTGAGTTGCGCGGCGATGGCATCGACCATTTGTGCGGTGGTGTAATTGGTTTCTTTTTTGCCACAGGCACTCAAGCCAACTGTGCCTGCCAATAAAACTGTGAGTAATAAACTGCTTTTTTTCATCTGCCCATTCCTTATTGAGGGGTTAAAAAATATAAAACATAGTCGCAAAAATTTATTTTTTGCCCTTATCTTGCTCAATCAATTTATTCACAACCTGTAAAGAGCGTGCACTGGTGCCTTGAACCAAATACTTGCCATTGACAATGAAAGCAGGTACGCCTTGTAAACCATAGGCTTTAAACAAGGCATCGGCTTTAGCCACTTCGGTATTGATGTTGAAGCTATTAAAAGTTTGTTCCCAAGTCGACTCATCAATGCCGTTTTCAACCATAAACGCTGTGATTTTGTCCGCGCTATCCAATCCGCGCCCTTGCTCTTGAATCGCTTGAAAGACCTTCGGCTCAATCGCATCGGACTTTTTTAAGGCCTGTAGCGACAGCGCCATTTTTTGATGTTGAACCATTGCAGGCGCCCATTGTGCGGGCAGGCGAATAAAATTAGCATCTTTGGCTTTGGTGGGCAACCATGCTTTTACGGCTGGTTCTACTTTGTAGCAATGTGGGCAACCATACCAAAAAAACTCAATCACTTCGGGCTTGCCAGCGATTTGCACGGGTTGTGGCGCAGCCACTTTTGTATAATCTTTGCCCTCAACCAAAGTCGCAATGCCTGCTGGGTCAAAATCTTTGGCGGTTAAGTTGGTGTTAACAGGCTCGGCTTCACCATGATTGTCAGCGGTTTTGATGGGTGCGGCTTTGGCAGGTGCAGGCTTTTCAGCGCAGGCAGTCAGCGCACCAAGCAGCATGACAGAAGTCAAAGAAGAAATGCATATTTTTTTGAAGCGAGAGGAAGATGACATACAAAAAACTCCTGAATTGAAAAATTGAAAAAATTAAATTTTGGCTGCTTTTTCAGCCAAAAACAAAACAACAAACACTCCGATAAAAATAAATACATCCGCAAAATTAAACGCAGGCCAATGATACGTGGTGTAATAAAAGTCCAAGAAGTCCACCACTTTGCCCAATTGAATGCGGTCAATCAAATTGCCCAAAGCACCCGCTAAGATAAAGGCTAAGCCGTGGGCAAATCGCTTATCGCGGTAGTGCTTCAGCATTAAGCCGATAATCACAACCACTGCGGCCACAGCGATGAGCGACAATGCCCAACGCTGCCAACCACTTTGATTGGCCAAAAAGCCAAACGCTGCGCCTGTGTTGTACGTCAGCCCCAAATTAAAAAATGAAGTGATGGGAATAAATTCACCCTCGGCAAATCGTGTTTGCGCCGACCATTTGGTCAACTGATCAATCAACACCAACAATATTGAGACACTTAGAAACTTTGAAATGCGCTGAAATGAGCCAATCATATAGAGTCATCCTAAAATAAATGTGGCATTAAAAACCCTAATGCCGCTATAGGGTCAAGTGTTTTCTAAGTGAAATGATTGTGTACAAGTAGAAATCTCGATTTAGTGCTTGACCTTGAGGTTACATTAGTGTTTTAAATGAGGTTACTTGAAATGAAACAGGAGAAAACCATGTCAACCTCATGCTGCGGTAGCGATACCCCAAAACAAGTCAAACCATTGACCCCATCCAATAATGAACACGATGAGCATAATCACGGTGAAGGCCATAGTGACGATGATGGACACGAACATGACCACGTTGATGCGTCGAGTTTCAAAACTTATTTGCCCGCCATTGGTAGTTTTCTGATGCTGCTTTTAGGTTTGACATTTGATCATTACTTCAAATTTGCATTCTTTACAGACATACCGCGCACGGTTTGGTACACCATGGCTTATCTAATTGTCGGTTTGCCTATTTTGCGTGAAGCTTGGGCAGCGATATTCAAAAAAGACTTTTTTAATGAGTTTTCGTTGATGTCGGCGGCGACCCTTGGTGCATTTGCGATTGGTGAGTATCCTGAAGGCGTGGCGGTGATGTTGTTCTATGCGGTGGGTGAATTATTTCAAAGCGCGGCAATCAATCGTGCCAAGGGCAATATCAAGGCATTATTGGACGTGCGCCCCAATACCGTGGACGTATTTCGCAACAATGCGTACCAAACAGTCTCACCTGAGTCCGTTGAAATTGGCGAGAAAATCCAAGTCCGCGTGGGTGAAAAAGCCGCGTTGGATGGCGAAATGATCAGCAGCGGCAGTAGTTTTAACACCTCTGCGTTGACTGGTGAGTCCACGCCCAAAAATATCAAAACAGGCGAGACAGTTTTGGCGGGCATGGTAAATTTGGATAAAGTGATTGAGTTGAATGTCACCAAAAAATTCGCCGATTCATCGCTTGCGCGAATTTTGGACATGGTGCAAAACGCCAGCGCACGCAAAGCACCGACGGAATTATTCATCCGCAAATTCGCTAAAATTTATACGCCGATTGTGTTTTTCCTCGCAGTTGCGCTGACGATTTTGCCGTACTTTATTGTTGAAAATTACATTTTCCGTGATTGGCTCTATCGCGCTTTGGTGTTCCTCGTCATCTCTTGCCCATGCGCATTGGTGATTTCGATTCCACTCGGTTACTTTGGTGGGATTGGAGCGGCGTCGCGCAATGGGATTTTATTCAAAGGTGGCAATTATCTGGATGCCATGGCGAAAGTCAACACCGTGGTAATGGACAAAACAGGCACGCTCACTGAAGGTGTGTTTAAGGTGCAAGAAGTTGTGAGCAATGGCATAGACAAAACAGAGTTCATGCAAACTTTGGTTGCGTTGGAACAAAAATCCACACACCCAATCGCCAAAGCCGTGTCACAGTATTTTGCCAATGAGCCTTTGAACTACACGGCAACCGATGTAGAAGAAATCTCTGGGCATGGTTTAAAAGGCACAGTCAACGGTACAACCGTACTGGCGGGTAACGCCAAACTGTTGCGTAAATTCAACGTTGCTTACGATACCGCTATTGACAGCATTGTCGAAACCATTGTGGTGGTGGCAATTGACGGCGCATACGCGGGTTACGTCACGATTGCCGACCAGATTAAAGCTGATGCAAAATCAGCCATTGCCGCCATGCACGACAACGGTGTCACGCAAACCGTCATGCTCAGCGGCGATAAAACCGCCATCACGCAAAAAGTCGCGCAAACGATTGGGATTGATATCGCGTATGGAGATTTGTTACCCGAAGAAAAAGTCGCGCAAGTCGAAAAAATCAAAATTGATCAATCGAGAATAGTTGCGTTTGTCGGCGATGGCGTGAACGATGCGCCCGTATTGGCATTAAGCGACGTGGGCATTGCCATGGGCGGCATGGGTTCTGACGCGGCGATTGAAACCGCCGACGTGGTGATTCAAACCGACCAACCCAGCAAAATCGCCACCGCGATTAAAATCAGCAAAGCCACCAAACGCATCGTTTGGCAAAACATCGGTTTGGCGTTTGCCGTCAAAGCCATCGTCTTGCTGCTCGGTGCAGGTGGTCTCGCCACCATGTGGGAAGCGGTGTTTGCCGATGTCGGCGTGGCGTTGTTGGCGATTTTGAATGCGATGCGGATTCAGCGAATGAGGTTTTAAAATGAGAGAAGCCTTTTCACGGCGCGATGGGCATTGTCAAATTAACTTCAGCAAAATGCAAAATTCCTAATTTCATACTCACCCTCATGCACTCAACGGATTTTGGGCTATGGAGCGCCATGAATCCAAACTGCGTTTGAGCAAAGTTCGATACACAGTTGCGG
>JAJTAZ010000017.1 GCA_021287185.1 Burkholderiales bacterium
AGTTGTTCAGTCTTATTTTCTATGATTTTTATTTCCTCAGCAGTCGCTTGCCCAAGTGTAAAAACACCATTAAGCCTGTCCTGACCAAAGTTACGCTCTCTGAATTCTTTGTTGTAGACTAAGATTGCTAACTCTTGCCCATCTTTCCAACTTTTTGAACAGCTACTAAATTTTTCATCTTGCCCATTATGCAAGAAATTAGAAATAGTCGTCTTTCCACTGCCATTAGCACCGTAGATAAAATTTACTTTCTTTAGGTCTTCAATTTGAATGCCATTTGCATCGTATGTTGCGACATTTTTTATTACGATTGACTCAATCATTTATCCCCCATTACACATACTTTTATAGATACAAGCCCGTTTAAAGCCATTTTTTAATAATGTATGTGTTTTGGGGTCGATTCGCAATCAAATTGTATTGAAATTTCCAAGATGACCAGAAACCGCCCAGACAAAAGAAAAAAGCCAACTCGTAAAAGTTGGCTTTTCCTTGAATCTTATGGTGGCTTGGGGCGGAATCGAACCGCCGACACGCGGATTTTCAATCCGCTGCTCTACCAACTGAGCTACCTAGCCATTTCTCAATCTTGCATCAATCAAGAAGCGAAATTATAGATGATTTTAACCATACGGTCAATTCATTTACCCAAAATACATCACAAAAATAAATTCACCCTTAACCTTTCAAGGCACCATTGCGATTCATCGCAGCGACAAACGCCAAGAATGATGCAGTCACGATATTCGAATGCAAACCAACACCGTAGGTCGGTGCTTGGTCGGCATGCGCCACCTGCACGTAGCACACGGCCTCTTGTGCCGTATCGCCCACTTCTGAATGAATATCGTGTTGCGAGTATTGCGTCACAGAGAATTTAGTACCCAAAGCTTGGTTCAAAGCCGAAGCAAATGCCGACAACGGTCCATTACCTGTGCCCGTAATCGTTTTTTCTTCGCCGTTGACTTGTATCGTTGCGGTGACGGTTTCCACGCCATCTTCGTGCTCAATTTTGTGTTTCACATAACGCACTTTACCTTCAGGGGTGACGAAGGTTTGGTTAAACACATCATAAATTTGCTCACTGGTCAATTCTTTGCCCGTTTCATCGGCGAGCACTTGCACCGCACGCGCGACTTCAACTTGCAGTAAACGTGGTAATTCCAAGCCATAATCACGTTCAAGCAGATACGCCATACCACCTTTGCCCGACTGCGCATTCACGCGAATCACCGCATCATAACCACGCCCTAAATCCGCTGGATCGATTGGCAAATACGGCACTTCCCACTTCACAGTCTCGCCGCCCGCCGCCATTTGTCGTTCTTTTTGACGGGTCAAACCTTTTTTAATCGCATCTTGATGTGAACCAGAAAATGCCGTGAATACCAATTCACCTGCCCAAGGATGACGTGGGCTGACGGGCAACTGCGTGCATTCTTCGACAATTTGCACCACTTCCATGATGTTAGAGAAATCCACCCCAGGATGGATGCCTTGCGACCACATATTCACTGCAAGGTTCGCCAAACACACATTGCCCGTGCGTTCACCATTGCCAAACAAGCAACCCTCGACACGATCCGCACCCGCAAGCATACCGAGTTCAGCACACGCCGTGCCCGTGCCACGGTCATTGTGCGGATGCAAACTGATAATCACGCTATCGCGGTTGGGAATATTTTTATGGAAATATTCGACTTGGTCGGCGTACACGTTCGGCGTGGACACTTCAATGGTGGCTGGCAAATTGAAAATCAATTTATTGTTCGGACTTGCACCCCAACGCTCCATCACCGCAGTACAGATTTCCACCGCGAAATCCGCCTCAGTCATGCTAAAGGTTTCAGGCGAGTATTCCAGCACCCATTTGGTTTGCGGATATTGTGTAATTGCGGCTTTGATGTCATCAATCGCTTTCAAAGCCAAATCAATCGTTTGCTGGCGGTTTTTTTGAAACACCACTTCACGGAACAACGGGCTGGTCGCGTTGTACACGTGCATAATCGCAATCTCCGCACCCGCCATCGCTTCGGCTGTGCGGTTAATCAAGTCCGTACGCCCTTGCATCAAAGCTTGGATGGCTACACCTTTTGGAATGCGATTTTCATCAATCAAACGACGCACAAAATCAAACTCAATTTGCGAGGCTGAAGGAAAACCAATTTCGATTTCTTTATAACCCAAGCGCACCAGCAAATCCCACAGTTTCAACTTTTTATCAATGTCCATCGGATCAATCAAAGCTTGATTGCCATCGCGCAAATCAGTTGATAACCAAATCGGTGGCGCAGTCAAGGTTTTGTCTGGCCATTGACGGTTTTCCAGCTTGATTTGCGGATACGCGGTGTATTTCTTCGCAGGGTCTAAAGTTCGAAATGTATCGTTCATTGTGCACCTATGTGAGTTAGATTAAAACTTGGTTTTGCAAACACCATAAGAAAAAACCTCGGCACAGCGTTTGCTGAAATCATGCCGAGGTTTGAGAATTCTTGGATACTGAACAAACAACTTAAATTTTTAGCATCCTCGAGTCGTGTACGCAAACAACGGCTGGCATCTTAGTAACAAAGAAGCCAGCAATCGCAACGAAGCAAGGGATTTAAAAAGTTGAGTAGTCATGCGTGAACTATAACTGAAAAAAAATAAATCGTCAAATATAACTTTACGCATGCTGACGTAAGACGGCATACGCACCTTTGAGATACACCACCATTGAAATCACGGTCAGCGCAGCAGCCACATAAATCAACCACGTCCCCACCACACGCGTATTGATGCCGATGAGCACACCGTTGAACAACAGCATCGGCAAAGCAATCATCTGTACCGCCGTTTTCCATTTGCCCAATTCATTGACTGCCACCGCAGTGCGTGCGCCGATACTCGCCATCCACTCACGCAAAGCAGAAATGGTAATTTCGCGTCCAATGATAATCAAAGCAATCAACCCATGTACACGTTGGTCATGCACCAGTACGATGAGGCACGCCGCCACAAGCAGTTTATCCGCAACAGGGTCAAGGAACGCACCAAACAAACTGGTTTGATTCCACTTGCGCGCCAAAAAGCCATCCAGCCAATCGGTAATCGCTGCACCAACAAACAGCACGGTCGCCAAAACATCACGCACCATGGCGTAATTATCAAAAGGTGCATAATAAATCGCAACCAATAATGGAATGGCAATGACCCTGCCCCAAGTCAGGAGGATGGGGATATTAAATGGCATAATCAACTTTCTTTAACTCGCATGTTTGGGTGGCATTTTAACCCATCCTTTATTCAACACGTCCATCATCGTGTAATTGTTTGTAAATTTCCTGTGCGATTTTTTCAGAAATGCCTTCAACCCGCGCCAAATCCTGTACGCTGGCATTTTTCACACCTGTCACACCGCCAAAGCGTTTGAGCAATGCCGCACGACGCTTCGCGCCCACACCTTCAATTTCTTCGAGTCGCGACACGCTGCGGGTTTTCGCCCGTGCCGCACGCATCCCTGTAATCGCAAAACGGTGCGCCTCATCGCGTATCTGCGCAATCAGCATCAGCGCGGGCGAGAGTTTGCCGAGTTTCACAGACGCACGTCCATCGGCAAACACCAATGTTTCCAAACCCACGCGCCGCCCTTCGCCTTTGGACACACCAACCAACACTGAAATATCCAAGCCCAGACTTTCAAACACCTCGCGCGCAATTGACAACTGTCCTTTACCCCCATCAACCAGCACCACATCGGGCATGTGTTTGGCTAAATTTTCAGGTTGTTCATTTTGCACGCTTGATAACAACTCGGCAATTTTTTCATAGCGGCGTTGCAACACTTGGTGCATCGCCGCATAGTCGTCCCCCGCAGTGATGCCCTTGATGTTGTAGCGACGATATTCGTTGTTCTGCATCGCGTGGTGTTGATAGACCACACACGATGCCTGCACCGCCTCACCTGCGGTGTGACTAATATCAAAACACTCCACACGAAAGTTTGCTTTTTCTTCATCCGTATCCAACTCATAATGCAACACTTTGAGTAAATCCTCGGTGCGCAATTTCGCGCTGGCAGACTCTTGCATCCGACGAGACAGTGCAAGTTCTGCGTTGTTCAGTGCCATTTCCAGCCAAATTTTGCGTTGACCGCGCGGTTGTTTGACCCAATGAATTTGTCGCGCAATAGCATTGTTGAGTAAATCCTGCGCTTCTTTGGAAGGCATCAACCCACTGATGAGCACACGCGGCGGCTCGCTGTCCAAATAATGCTGAATGACAAAGGCTTCCAACACATCCTGCGCGCTACAGTCCTGCGTGTGCTGAGGGAAAAATGCTTTATCCCCCAGATGCCGTCCGCCACGCACCATCGCTAAATTCACGCAATACCGAGCATCCGCATTCGCCACCGCAATGATGTCCGCATCGGTATCATCCCCAGTGGATTCGACTGCTTGTTGTTTCATCATGTTTGAAAGTGCAGCGATTTTATCGCGGTACAACGCGGCCTGTTCAAACTGTAATTGTTCAGCTGCCGTTTGCATTTTATTCTGCAAATCATGCAACACTTCATCGGACTCTCCACGCAAAAATTGGATGCTCGCAGCCACATCGGCCGCATAGTCCGATTTGGAAATCAGTCCCACACAAGGTGCTGAACAACGCTCGATTTGATGCAATATACACGGACGCGAGCGATTGCGAAACACGGTCTCATCACACGTGCGCAACCTAAAGACTTTTTGTAGTAATTTAATCGATTCTTTAACCGCATAACCATTCGGAAATGGTCCGAAATATTGATGCACCTTATCCACCGCACCACGGTAATACACCATGCGCGGGAAGTCGTGGCGGGTCATTTTCAAAAATGGATACGATTTGTCATCGCGAAACAAGATGTTGTAACGCGGCGCAAGTTGCTTGATTAAATTGTTTTCAAGCAACAATGCCTCAGTTTCCGTGCGCGTCACGGTCACGTCCACACGAACAATTTTTTGCACCATTAAGGCAATGCGCGGCGAATGACTGAGGTTTTTTTGAAAATAGCTGGTCACCCGTTTTTTTAAATCTTTGGCTTTACCGACGTACAAAACTTCGTCATTGACACCGATATGACGATAAACCCCTGGTAAATGCTGCAAAGATGCAAGCAATTCGGTGGGATCAAATGCAGTGGGTGTGGTTGGCGTATCTGTCATGTCGGAATTGTAGCTGAAAATATCGTGTCGAAATGGGTAAACACTCACACGGTAAAATATTCTGTAGTTGGCAAAAAATACCCAATATATTCGAATATTTCCCCACACCGATTCATGGTTCATCGGGTAAAATGTGAGGGTTTTATGACGCTGTCATAAAATACTTTGATGCGTGTATTCATAATCAGCGTCACTTCCTACCCGTTTGACTTTATCCAACGAAAAGGTTCATCATGTTCAATCGTTTTATGCCCAAAGAAGGTAAGTTTTTTTCACTATTTAACCAACATGCGGCATTGCTCACCGTGTCTGCTCAAGAGATGGTGTCATTGTTCAGCGACATCGATAATGCGGACAAGTACATACAAATTATCCGTGACAATGAAAAAAAGGCCGATCGTTTAACTTATGAAACTGTTGATTTATTGCATAAAACCTTCATCACACCGCTCGATCGTGATGTGATTTTAAAATTGGTAACCAATTTAGATGACATCATTGACATGATGGAAGACGTGGCAGAAACCATTTCGCTGTACGACGTGCGCAAATCTTCTGAAAGTGCGCAAAAGCTTTGTACGATTATTTTGGCATGTTGCGAACGTTTAGAAAAAGCGGTGAATTATTTAGAAAACATGAAAAACACCACTGAGGTGTTGCGTTTGGCTTCTGAAATTGAGCGTTTAGAATCCGATGCCGACCGCGTTTTGCGCGATGCCATGTCGCGTCTGTTCCGCGAAGAAGAAAACGTTAAAGACCTCATCAAATACAAAGCCTTATACGAATTGCTCGAATCGGTGACCGACAAATGCGAAGATGTGGGCAATATCATTCAAGGCATCATGGTTGAGAATGCTTAATTTGTTTGAACCACAACTTCAGGCACTTCAACCATAACACTTGAATTAAAGGCACACCATGTCAAACTCAATACACATCGGAATGGGAATGATGCTATTTTTGATAGCATTGGCTTTGATTTTCGATTTTATGAATGGATTTCATGACTCAGCGAACTCCATCGCCACTGTGGTCTCTACAGGGGTACTCAAACCCCACCATGCCGTCCTGATGGCAGCCATATTCAACTTCATCGCATTTTACGTACTACCCCACAAGGTTGCTGCCACCATTGGTAAAGGGATTATCCAAGGCTCGGTGGTTGATCAATATGTAATTTTCGGTGCGTTGATGGGGGCGATTGTTTGGAACGTCATCACGTGGTACTACGGCATCCCTTCATCTTCATCACACGCTTTGATGGGTGGGCTGATTGGTGCTGCGGTGGCGAAAAGTGGCTTTGCTGTGCTGATAGCAGACAAAATTTTGCAAACCATCATGTTTATTTTTATCTCGCCTGCCTTGGGTTTTGTACTGGGTTCAACCATCATGCTCATCGTCGGTTGGATTTTTTACCGAACCTCACCCGCTCGAGTAGATCGATGGTTCCGCCGATTACAGTTGCTTTCGGCTGCCATGTACAGTTTGGGACACGGCGGTAACGATGCGCAAAAGACCATGGGGATTATTTGGTTGATTTTGCTTGCAGGTGGCGTCGTGGGTGCGAATGAAGAGTTACCTGCATGGGTTGGCTATGCTTGTTTTAGCGCAATCGCACTGGGCACACTGTTTGGCGGCTGGCGCATTGTCAAAACCATGGGACAAAAATTGGCTAAACTCAAACCCGTCAGTGGCTTTGCAGCGGAAACGGGCGGGGCAATCACCTTGTTTGCAGCGACCGCAATGGGTATCCCTGTATCCACCACCCACACCATCACGGGTGCGATTATGGGTGCTGGCTCAACCATGAAGGCATCTTCTGTGCGTTGGGGCTTGGCTGGCAATATCGTTTGGGCGTGGATTTTCACCATCCCCGCATCGGCCTTGATTGCGGCTGCGTCGTGGTGGATTGTGTCGAGATTGTTTTAACATCCCATAAACAGCACAAGCGAAAACCCCCGAAAACCATTTTCGGGGGTTTTTATCGTGATAATCATTATCGCTGTTGCTGGCGCAACATTTCAAACAAACACACCGCGGTTGCTGAGGCGACATTGAGCGATTCTCCCAGATGCATGGGTATGGTCAACGCCGCATCGGCCTGCGCGAGCAGTTCAGCACTCAAGCCTGCGCCTTCGTTGCCCATCAACCACGCAATCGGTTGACTCAAGTCCTGCTGGTAAATGTTGTGCGTACCGTGTGAGGTAGTGGCACAAACGGTGATTTGATTGTGTTTGAGTGCTTGTACCGCCACGTTTAAATCAACATTCTCACGGATGCGAATCCCAAAATGCGCGCCCACGCCTGCACGGATGACTTTTGCGCTGTAAGGATTGACGCACTGTGCATTGAGCCAAACTTCGTTCACGCCCGCCGCCGCACAAGTACGCAAAATCGAGCCCATATTGCCAGGGTCTTGAATGCCGTCCAAAAGCACCACATTCCCTGTGATGTTCTCAAAATTCATCGGCTCAATTGCAGGGCGTTGCACTTCAAACAGCACCGAAATACCCTGCTCCAAACTGCTCAGCTCGCGAAAAAGCGCACCGTCTAATTCCATGACAGGGATGTTTTGATGCTGCGCTTGTAGCAACAACGACTGAACTTCTCGGTCATTCAGAGCCGAACGACCGACCCAAACCTTTTCAATGCGCAAGTGGTGCATCCCTTGGTGTTTGAGCAACAATTGGCAAGCATGTACACCTTCAACCACCATCAAAGCATCACTGCGCTTGGGCTGATGAATCAATTTTTTCAGTGCTTTGAATTGGGGATTGTCTTTTGAGGTAATCATGGGATGGGCTCATGCTTTCTGGGTTCTGAAGTGCAAGGTTTTTACGGGTGCAAAGCTCACGCGGTGCTCAGGTGTTGCACCGTGCAGTTGTAATGCCCGTAGGTGGGCAGCCGTCGGATAGCCTTTGTGTTGGGCAAAGCCGTATTCGGGATAAAGCGCATCCAAACGCAAGCAGTCGGCATCGCGTGCCACTTTTGCCAAAATCGAAGCAGCAGAAATCGCAGGCTCTTTGGCATCACCCTGAATCATTGCACCGCCTGAGTATTGAGCCGCAAGCAACCCCTTGGGAAAATGGTTACCATCAACCCAGACCCAATCGGGATAAATACTCAAACCCTGTACTGCTCGCGTCATTGCCAACATGCTTGCTTGAAGAATATTAAACGTGTCAATTTCTGCAACGCTTGCACTGGCAATGCACCATGCACGTGCTTCGCACTTGATTTGTTCCGACAAGCGTTCTCGGGTTTTCGCACTGAGTTTTTTTGAGTCTGCCAATCCAGTGATGGGCTTATCCAATATCACTGCCGCGGCAAATACAGCACCCGCCAGTGGACCACGCCCTGCTTCGTCCACACCACACAGGCATTGGGCTTGATCGGGTGACCGAGCACCCTGACACACACCCTGTACAAAAAGGTCATCAACCATACGCATTTATACAACCCGTGCTCGTGTGGTATGCAAGGTTTGTTCAATCGCTTGTACACATAAGTTTGGTGTGTCGGCGATTAAACTGTGGTGCATGTGCATGAGTTGTGCGTACACACTGGCATCTTTGGCATAACGCTCAACCTCATTACTCAATGCGTCCGCTAAACCCAGAGGCGTTGCCTCATCTTGCAGTACTTCAGGAATAAAATGGCTGCGCATCAAAATATTGGGCAAACCAATCCACGGTTGCAATGCCACATAAGGGTAGATTTTGGCTGATAACCATGAAGTTTGATACGAAATAATGCTCGGTTTTTTGTACAATGCCACTTCCAAACTCGCTGTACCACTGGCAACGATGGTGGCATCTGCTGCCTCCATCACGGTTCGCGCCTGCCCATCAAGCCATCGTATGGTTAAATTTGGGGCATGGGTTTGTTGAATATTCAGTAACTGTGGGCGCAAATTCGCATGGGCAATTGGAACCATGCACTCTACGGGTTTTGATGTACCGATGCGTTGCGCCATCAACTGCGCCGCTTTGAAAAAATTCGGTGCGTTGTACTGAATTTCGGAAGCGCGTGAACCTGGTAACAATGCCAAGGCAAACGCACCTGCATCAATACCCAGAGACTGTTTTGCCTGCTCAGTTTGAGCAATCAAAGGAATCTGCTGCGCAAAGGGATGTCCCACGTAAGTCGCAGGAATCCGTGCGTCATTGTATATTTGCTGCTCAAAAGGAAAAATGAGCAACATATGGTCAACAGCACGGCGTATTTTCTCAATCCGCCCTGCACGCCACGCCCAAACGGATGGACTGACATAGTGCATGGTCGGCAGGCCTTGCGCACGCAGTTTGGCTTCCACACCTAAATTAAAGTCTGGCGCATCAATACCGATAAATACATGGGGATGCATGGATAAAGTTTGCTGTATCAACTCGTTGCGCATTTTCAAAATACGAGGTAAATGTTTGATCGGCTCAAAATAACCACGCACCGCCAAAGACTGTGCAGGCCACCATTGTTGCGCACCCTGTGCCTGCATAGCTGTTCCGACAATCCCCGCACTCTGCACCTGTGTGTAATGAGATTGTGCACCTTGCAACAAAACCGCTGCCAACTGATCACCTGACGACTCACCCGCCACCATAACCAATTTAAGTTTTTCTGTGTGTGTCATTTTCATCATTCACTTGTAAAAAATGCCTGTGGCTACAGGCATTTATGTGCATCTCTTGAGCTCATTTAACGGATAATGCCGCGATCGGCGGTGCGTAAAAAATCCGACATCAAACGCATCGCTGACGCATTTGATGGGTCTGCTTGCATGGCTTGCTCAATCGCTGTAATCGCTTGTTCAATCGTCAAATCCTGACGAAATACCATTTTGTAGGCTCGCTTAATCGCACTGATTTGCTCAGGGGTAAAGCCTCGACGCTTGAGCCCCTCAGAGTTGATGCCATACGCCGCACTGGGGTTGCCCGAAATCATGACATATGGCAGAACATCTTTAACCAAAGCACTACCGCCACCGACCATGGCATGCGCGCCAATTTTGACAAATTGATGCACGCCCGTCATGCCACCCACAATCGCCCAGTCTTGCACGTGCACATGCCCCGCCAACTGAGCATTGCTCGCCAAAATCGTCTTGTTACCAATTTGACAATCATGCGCAATATGCACATAACCCATAATCCAGTTGTCATCACCAATGCGCGTGATGCCTTCGTCTTGAGCCGTACCTATATGGGCACTGGTGAATTCACGAATCGTATTTCTGTCACCGATTATCAGTTGTGTTGGCTCGCCCGCGTATTTTTTATCTTGAGGTGGGCCACCCAAAAGAACGTGATGCCCAATGTTATTATCGACCCCAAGACGGGTATGACCTTCAATCACTGTATGTGAACCAATTTGGGTGCGTGCACCAACCACCACATTCGCACCAATCACACTGTACGCGCCAACCTGCACATCGTCTGCCAGTTGCGCTTGCGGGTCAATAATTGCTGTCGGATGAATGCGTGCAGTCATAGGATTCACTTTAATATTTAAATAATCTTTACTTCAATTTTTACTTCGGCTTGATAACTTCATCGCCCTTTTCTATGCGATAAGTACAAATCAATTCGGCTTCGGCGACGACTTGCCCATCGACCTTAGCAACGGTAGAGAAATAAGCAAAACCACGCGCCACTTTGGCCAAGTTCGCTTCCAAAACCAACTGATCGCCTGGCTCCACTTGTCGCTTGAAGCGTACTTTATCCATCCCAACGAAATAATACATCGCATCAGGATGCAAGTCAGTCACCCATAGCAATGCCGATGCTTGAGCCAATGCCTCCATAATCAAGACCCCAGGCATGACAGGGCGCTTGGGAAAGTGCCCTGTGAAAAATTGCTCGTTCATGGTGACATTTTTAATCGCAATCAATTTGGTTTGCGGTATCACTTCAATCACGCGGTCAATCAATAAAAAAGGATAACGGTGTGGCAAACGTTTAATGACCTCATTGATGTCATAACCTGTGTCTGTAATTGATAAAGCCATTTTTACCTCAATCTCAATCATTGCTTTGCTGATGGTCATCAGCATTTTTTTGTAAACTCCGAATCCGCTTGCGTAAATCCGCCAAATGCCGCATCAGCGGCGCGTTTCGTTCCCATTCGCGATGTGTGCTTGCTGGGTAAATACCCGTATATTGACCTGCTGTTTTTATATCTGAAATAATCGCTGTACCGCCCGATACGATGGTTTTGTCCGCAATCTTCAAATGACCGCCCAATAAAGCACCACCGCCAATCATACACGACTCACCAATCTCAGTACTGCCTGCCACACCCGCACAACCCGCAATGGCCGTATGACGACCCACCACACAATTGTGCGCAATGTGAACCAAATTATCAATTTTCACGCCGTCATGAATCACTGTGTCGGTCAAAGCACCTCGGTCAATTGTGCTGTTTGAACCGATTTCGACATGATTCCCTACTAAAACCCGCCCAACTTGTGGGATTTTGTACCAACCTTGTGGTGTGGGTGCAAAGCCAAAACCATCAGAACCAATCACTGCGCCCGAATGGATGATGCAATGCATCCCAACCTCACAACCATGGTACAGCGTAGCGCTTGGGTAAATGCGCGTATGCGCACCGACTTGAACGTATGAACCAATCGACACGCTCGCTTCCAAAACGACATTATCCCCAATCTGCGCATATTCGTCCACCGTTACGTGCGGGCCAATGCGAACATTTTTACCAATCTGGGCAGTGGGCGCAATCACTGCACTGGTATGAATATTGGTTTGCTCTAAGTCTGTTGGTAAGTATAAACGTTGCGCGACCATTGCAAACAACGCATAAGGCTGAGCACAAATGACGAAAGTACTCTGCGCCGTATCGGCGTTTTGCAATTGAAGCCACTCAAAATCGGCAGCTGTCAACGCAATGACTTTGGCTCGACACTGCAACAACTGTTCACGAAACTTTGGGTTGCTCAAAAATGCAAAAGCATTTTCACCCGCCAAATCCAGTGGCGCAATATGCGTCACACTGGCATTTTTAGTGTGTTCATTGGTCGCCCAGCGGACGTCGGCTTGCACCATCAAAAACAAATCAGCCAGTGCTCGCGGTTCAACCAACACTGGCTTATAAGAAACTGCACCCATATTTTCCTCTAAAATCTTTCGGCTTGGCACACATGGAAATACAGCAAAACTGCGCACGCCAACTCAACGATGATTGGAGCGCACAAACAAGGATTACTTCAATTGATCAATGACACGCTGAGTCATATCATACTCTGGCTTGATATAAACGGCCTCTTGAATCACCAAATCATAACCATCTTTCTCAGCAATTTGTCGAATGACGTTATTGGCGTCTTTTAGCAAATCTTGAAGCAATTTGTTTTGTGCATTGGATAGGTCGGTTTCAAAAGCAGTGCGCTCAGCCTCAAACGCCTCAATATTTTTGCCGATTTCGGTTTCACGTGCTGCGCGCTGTTCATCGGTTAAATTTGGAAAGTCTTTTTCATACTTTTGCTGTGCATCACGCAAACTGGTCGCATTTCTTTCCAAGGCTTTTTCGCGCGATTTGAATTCTTTATCCAAAGTCGCACGCGCTTTTTTAGCTGGAGCAGATTCTGCAATCAATCGATCCAAACTGACATAACCGACCTTAAACCCACCCTCTGCATATGCTGTACTTAAAGTCAAAGCACTGATGACCGTCGCACAAAAAAGCGCCGATTTACTGAATAATTTTGCTACTTGCATTGGTTGCTTACCTTTCAAAATTGCACCACCATGGGCATTAGAATGAAGTACCCATTTGGAATTGGAATTTCTGCAAAACATCATTTGGTTTTTTATTAATCGGCAAACCGTAGCTAAATTTAAGCGGACCGATTGGAGAGTTCCAAACCAAACCCATACCGTAAGAATAACGCATACCTTCACTACCGCTGATGATATATGGATTTTTATCGCCCCATAGACCTGCAGCATCAGTGAATAGGAACAATCTGGCTTGTTTGCTCTTGGTCATACCTGGAATTGGGAACTGAAATTCCAAATTGGCAATCACACGTTTATTACCGCCTGTGTACACATCACCCGTATTTGAGGTGTTGTTTGGATTTGCAGGTTCACGCGGCCCAACCTTACCACTTTCATACCCACGGACTGAACCCAAGCCACCTGCATAAAGATTGTTATAGAACGGATATGCCGAACCAGAGAAACCCTTACCATAGTCAAATTCGGTATTCAACGCCAAGGTGAATCGTTTACCCAGAGGGACATATTGCTGGTATTGATATGAGAGGTGATAGTATTTCAAATCACCAAACGGCGCCACTTCAGCCAACGCTTTTTGGAACTGACCTCGGGTCGGCATCAGACGCGAGTCACGTGTGTCATAACTCCAACCCAAATTCAAGCCATAAGTCATAAAACCATTTTTACCCTTGCCATATGTATCCATGAATTTTAAGAAACTCAGCGGACTGGCATTTTTATCTAAGGTAATTTTATTATGCTCAGGGTTGATGCCAACATACAAGCGGTGTCGCTCGGACAGCGGAATGCCATATATCAATTTAAAACCAAGGGTTTTATAAATCGTATTCGACAAATCCAATTCAGAATAATCGGTTTTACGATAGTATGCCGACACATCTTGGCTAATGCCATTTTTTGTAAAATATGGATTCCCCGTCGAAATGGTCAAGTTTTGAGTGGCTTTACTGGTGTCTACAGCCACAGATAAGGACTGTCCCGTTCCCAAGAAGTTGTTTTCAGTAATTGAGCCAGCCAATGTGACGCTGTTGCTGGTGTTATAACCAACAGAAAACTTCAAATCCCCTGTAGGTATTTCACTTACAGCGTAATTTACGTCCACTTGGTTGTTCGTGCCTTCAACGGGCACAACCTCAGCAGCCACGTCATCAAAGAATCCGAGTCGGTCAATGCGGTCACGCGAAAGTTGAACTTTTTGGGCATTGAACAAAGCGCTTTCCATTTGTCTAACCTCGCGGCGAATCACTTCATCTTTGGTACGCCCGTTTCCGCTGATGTTGACGTTGCGCACATACACACGTTCGCCTGGATTGACGACGATTTGGACATCAACCGTGTGATCGCTTGTATTGAGTTTGGGTTGCACTTCAACTTGACCCAACGCATAACCATCCTCGCCCAAGCGTGATTGCACTTTACCAACAATTTTACTGATTTTATCGCGTGAATATACACTGCCCAAACGGTACTTCACCAATTTATCCAATTCTGCTTTCGGGGTGCCTTTGGTATCACCGACCAAAGCAATGCTGCTGACACGGTATTGCTCGCCTTCTTTGACATTCAACGCAATATCTACGCCTGGGTTTTTACCTTCTGAGGGTGTTACCTTAACATCGGTAAAATCAAAGTCTAAATAACCACGGTCATAATAATAAGCGCGTATGTTCTCGATATCGGCTTTTAATCGATCTTCAGAGTACAAACTGTCTTTGGTGTACCACGAAAAAATCCCGTTGGTATCCAAATCCATGGCCGTTCGTAAGGCATAGTCGGACACATGTGTGTTGCCATCTATGGTAATTTTACGAACTTTGACTTTTTTGCCTTCTTCGACCTTGATGACCACACCCACTTGATTGCGGTCTTGCTTGGTGACTTCGGTAGTCACTTTCGCCGACAATAAGCCTGCTTCTTGGTACATACGACCAATTTCGCTCTTGACCTGCTCAATTTTAGCCGCATCAAAAGGCAAGCCCTGCGCCAAACCATTGGTTTTCAATCCAGCCAATATGGCTTTTTTATCAAATTGCTTCATGCCCTGAATGCTCAACTCCGAAATCACAGGCCGTTCATTCAGTTTGATTTTAAGCACACTACCGTTCAATGCCACATCCACGTTTTCATACAAACCTGAACCATACAAAGCTTTGGTCACTTGTTGTGCTGAGTCAGCAAAAAAACGATCACCGATTTTGACGGGTAAGAAATTAAACACCGTCGCAGGGTCGCTTCTTTGCACACCCTCAACCACAATATCCGACAAAATCACAAACGATGCGGTGTCTTTTTTTGCAGTTGCTTTAGCAGCCGCCTTAGGGGCAGTGGGTGCAGCAGTTTGTTCGGTTGTTTGGGGACTGGTTTGTGCAAATACTGGACCTGCCATCACAGCACCCGCCATCAATACAGCCAAGTAACCTGGCGCAAAGCGCAAAAAAATCGGTTTGTCAGACATATTCATCCTATTTCATTTTATGTTTTCAATTATGTGTGCACACATTGCTGCGACATGCATTCAAGTAAACCAGCGCATATCGTTCAACAACGCAGTTCCCATCAACATCAACAACAAGATAAGCCCTATCTTTTGCCCAATGATTAAAACTTTTTCAGGCAATGGTTTACCTCTGACCACTTCTGCCGCGTAGTATACCAAATGACCACCGTCTAATACAGGAATTGGCAATAAATTTAATGTACCCAAGCTGACCGATAATACCGCCAAAAATCCGAGAAACTGTGTGTATCCATTTTGCGCGCTATTGCCCGCCTGTTTGGCAATTGTGACTGGGCCACCGATATTTTTGACACTCAAATGCCCTGTAAGCACTTTATACAGACCCTTTAAATTCAGACCAATTTGTTCAATCGTGGTATCCAAGCCCAAATACGCCGCCCGCAAAAGCCCACGTTGTTCACTGACCATTGGGAAGTTTGCCGCCACCTGAACGCCAATGCGCCCAATCACCACTGGCTCTTGCCCTGCCTGCATCACGGGTAAGGTCTCTGCTTGTGGCACAATGTTGACATTGAAACTTTGGTTTTGACGATGCACTGTTAGGACAATTGATTGATTTGGGTTGGCATGTATGGTGTCTAAAATCCGATTGCCCGATGCGGGTGTGCCGTTGATGCCCACCAATTCATCGTTGGCTTGGATGCCTGCTTTTTCGGCAACAGAATTGGGTAACACCTGTCCGATGCGTGCGGTTTTTTGGTACAAGGCCAAGCCCAAACGTTTTTCCCAATCAACCTGATCCAAACTGATGTCATTTAAATTTAGAGCATCACTCGTATGAATCATTCCTTGTGCATCACGCCACTGCAACTGCATCGGCTCTTGGTCTAATAAGGTTTTAATCACCGTGCGCTGCGCTTGTGGAAAATTTTCAATGACGGTCTGATTAATGGCCAGCAGCGTGTCACCATCTTGGATGCCCACCTTTGCCAAAGCAGAATGGGCGGGGGGCGCGGCAAGCACAGCAGCAGGCATTTGCGCTGTACCGTATTGCAAACCAGCAAACACCAGTACAGCGAACAACAGATTGACCACTGGTCCCGCCGCGACAATCGCCATGCGTTGCCACACCGAACAGGCAGCAAAACTGCCTTTTTCGGCCTCGACCTGCGCTTCTGAAGTCGCAATCGAATATTCGCCACGCATTTTGACATAGCCACCCAACGGAATCATCGCCAAACAAAACTCTGTGCCCTCGGCATTTTTCCATGTAAACAGGGGCTTACCAAAACCAATGGAGAATTTCTCGATGGCCACTCCACAACGTTTGGCCATCCAATAGTGTCCCCATTCGTGAATGGTCACCAAAACCAAAATGGCAACTAAAAATGAAAGCAGATTAATCAAAATGAAACCTTCTGTATGTGTTCAGTAGCCCAAGCACGCGTTTGCGCATCCACAGCGCAAATATCATCTAAACTGTTTGGCGTGCCTAAAACCAAGGTATTGAGTGCCTGCTCGTTGACACGGGCAATATCCAAAAATCGAATGCGCTGATTCAAAAAGGCATCCACCGCCACCTCATTGGACGCATTTAAGACAATCGCAGCCGAGCCACCCGTTGCATCTGCCCGTAAAGCATCGAAAGCCAAGCGCAAGTTAACAAATTTAACCAAATCTGGTTCAAAAAAGGTCAGTGAGCCCATTTGCGCCAAACGCATCACATCCACACCTGAAGTCAATCGGTCTGTGGCAGAAAAACAATGCGCCAAGGCATGGGCAATCGGCACGCGCATATCGGCATGCCCTAACTGCGCCAAACTCGAACCATCGACGTAGTTGACCATTGAGTGAATCACACTTTGCGGGTGAATCACCACATTGATGCCCTCAGGCGGAACATCGAACAGCCAATGCGCCTCAATGACTTCCAAACCCTTGTTCATCATCGTGGCGGAGTCCACAGAGATTTTGCGCCCCATGCTCCAACGTGGATGGGCACAAGCCTCATCGGGTGTGATGTTGTGCAATTGCTCAATAGGAGTGTGAAGAAATGGCCCACCCGATGCGGTTAGAGTCAAACTTGCGACACCACGCACGTTGACCCCTGTCACGGTGTCGTCACACGATGGCAAGCATTGATACAGAGCATTGTGTTCGCTATCGATGGGCAGCAGCACTGCGCCATTCTCAGCAATGGTACGCGTCATCAATGCCCCAGCCATCACCAATGATTCTTTATTGGCAAGCAGGATTTTTTTACCTGCACGCGCAGCCGCCATCGTCGGCAACAAACCCGCCGCACCAACAATCGCTGCCATCACTGCGGTGACTTCGGGCGCGCTCGCAACTTGACACAGGGCCTCTACACCAATCAAAACTTCAGTCGCACACGATTGTTCACACAAACGAGCACGCAATGTGTGTGCGATATCATCATCCAGCACCACGGCATATTTGGGTTGAAACTGGACACATTGCGCAGTCAACACATCTACTTGACGGTGGCCAGTCAATGCAAACACTTTAAACTTTTCTGGGTGTCGCGCGACCACATCCAAAGTCGAGCAGCCAATAGAACCAGTGGCACCGAGTACCGTTAAAATTTGTTGGGTCATAAAAATCCGTGTTTATTTGTGCTTACCCATGCGATAACCAACTGAGCAAAATAATTTGTAACGGCAATACAGGCAAAATCGCATCAATCCGATCCAAAATACCACCATGCCCTGGCAGGGACGCACCGCTGTCTTTCACACCTGCGCAACGTTTGAGCCACGACTCATACAAGTCCCCCATAATGCTTTGGTAGGTCAGAAAAAAAGCAATGAACAAAACCTGCCACACCGACACATGCAGCGTGGCAAAACCATCGGGTTTGAGCCACAGCACAAAAACGGCAATATACAAGGTTACGGCAAGCCACGCACCAACAGCACCTTCACGGGTTTTGCCTGGGCTAATTGAGGGGGCGAGTTTGTGTTTACCAAACATTCGCCCCGTAAAATACGCAAAGGTATCGGCAATCCACACCACAAACAGTAAAGCCAACAAAAACCAGCCTTCCTCAGGTGATTGGCGTATGTACAAAAAGCACACTCCAGCAGGCAATAACACCAGAAAACCACTCAACCCCAACAGCCAACGATTCGAGACACGCCAATTCATGAACAACCATGCAGGGACAATCAACAACCAAAACGCCAAAGAAGCCAGCATCAATATCGAAAAAACCCAAGGGTTATTTTGGCGAGAGAAGGCAATCCACAACAATGCAAGCAAAACGGGCATCATCATCACATACAGCACCTTAACCCACTCGCTGAATTTTGCCAAATTCGCCCATTCAGCCGCCGCCCAAGCCATGAGCAAAGCAATCCCTGCAAACCATACACGCTCGGGTGCAAAAAACACCATACCGACAAACACCGCAAACATGATTAAGGCTGTAATGACCCGCTGTTTTAACATTTTGTCCCCGAATGGTGTAATTATTTAGGTTGCAGCTGAGCACTGGTGCGTCCAAAACGTCGTTCGCGCGTTTGATACGAACGAACCGCCTCAAAAAACGCATCGCGATCAAATTCAGGCCAATACACGGGTGTAAAATACAACTCGGTGTACGCCAATTGCCACAGCAAAAAGTTTGAAATTCGCGCTTCACCACCCGTCCGAATAAATAAATCAGGCTCTGGAAGGTCGGCCAGTTGTAGATAGGGGCGCAATTCGTCCTCTTCCACATAAGCATCCACGGCAACGCCATTGCGCGCACGCGCCGCGAGCATTTGATTCATCGCATTCAAAATATCCCAACGCCCACCGTAATTCGCACAAATCGTTAATGTCATCACCTCACCATCCACCGTGGTATTGTGTGCTTGCGCGATTAAATCTTGAATGGTGGTGTCAAAGGCTTCAAGTGCGCCGATGACCTGCAAGCGAATCCCGTTGTCCGCCAACGCCTTGATTTCACGACGCAAACTGCGCATGAATAATTTCATCAAAAAAGACACTTCAGTCGGTGGGCGACGCCAGTTTTCCGAGCTAAACGCAAACAAAGTCAAATGACGCACTTTTAAATCCACGCACGCGCGTACCACTTCACGCACCATTTGCACCCCACGTTTGTGCCCCCACACGCGCGGATAACCACGCGCCTGCGCCCAGCGACCGTTGCCATCCATGATAATCGCAACATGTTGGGGAATCGCACCCACTTCGGGGATGGCTTGGGTACTGCTGATGGTGGTTGTGTTCATATGAGTTCTGTCAAATGGCTGTTATAGCCCCGTAAGGCATGCGAAAGAGTTTTCAGCAGGAGAACGCAAGCGGTCAAGGTTTTCACTCTGACCCGCCCGCACAATCTGCTTAAACCTTGAGAATTTCTGCTTCTTTCTCAACAATCATCTTGTCAATTTCCGCAACAAACTTATCGGTCATTTTTTGCACATCGTCTTGCGCACGGCGTTCTTCATCCTCAGTGACTGATTTGTCTTTCAATAATTTTTTGAGCTGCTCATTGGCATCTCTACGAATATTACGCACTGCGATTTTTGCGCCTTCAGCCTCTTGCTTGACCACTTTAACCAATTCTTTGCGACGCTCTTCAGTTAAGGCAGGCATAGGTACACGAATCAAATCCCCCATAGACGCAGGATTCAAACCCAAATCCGACTCACGAATGGCTTTTTCTATTGGGTTGAGCATATTCTTTTCCCACGGCTGAACGCCAATCGTGCGCGCATCAATCAGCGTCAAATTCGCCACCTGTGACAATGGCGTGGGTGAACCGTAATAATCCACGTGAACTTGATCGAGCAAGCTCGGATGTGCACGACCTGTGCGCACCTTTGCCAAATCGTGTTGCAACGATTCAATTGATTTTTTCATTTTTTGATCAGCGTTTTGTTTCACTTCTGATACAGACATACTTACTCCTTGCTTTATTCTTAATCAATTATTTTTCACGCCGTACTTGATATAGGCGAATTGCGCCATTTTACTTCTTTTTTGAACTAAAAAATCCAATCTTTCACAACTGCGCCATTATAATATAACTCCTTACAATAACCACACACAATCCATCTACGAGGTCGCAATGAATGTACGTCAAATCGCTTATAAAACCGCATTAATTCTTGGTGTGAGTGCCAGTTTATTCGGATGCACTACCCCCGAAATCCAAAAAATGTCTGCGATGGATGCTGTGAAATTTGGCAATATGCAATTTTTCGAAATGCCCAATTACCGTTTTGATATGGATGCCAAATTACTCGATTTGCGCATGGCCGACAAAGCCAATGACCCGAAAACCGCCAACTTTAATAAATACATGAATTATTTTGGCAAACACTTAACGTTTGGTAGTTCAGGTGTCATCGATACTGAAAACCAGCAGTTCCAGATGATTCCCAGTTATGGTTTTCAGTCAAAAAATGCCAATGGCAGCATTCGTTTTCCAATCGTATACGATCACAAGCAAAAATTATTGTTTGCTGATTTATCAGCGTTGTCAGGTTTACTCACTGACGTAGAGAATGAAGGGAAATACTCAAAATTCAGCACCGCTAATTTACCAATTCCCGCCGATGCCGATGCCAAATTGCTTCAATTGATGCGCAAGTACGCCACCGTGTTTTATGATGATTTGAAACCAGAAGCCTTTGTTGACCAGCCACTCACAGATGCAGACCGCGCACACAAAGCGGTGCGCAAAATTCAAGTCACCCTCAAACCACAGGAAGCCTTGGAAAAGTTTCCCATGATGTTGCAAGACATTGCAGGGGTATTTACCCAAGAGGGTCAAAAACCGTTCACCCCATTACCTGACACAGCCATTGCTGAAATGAAAAAAGAATTAAACAACATGCTGGGTGAGAACTCCAAAGACATCTACTCAATCGCCTTTAATCGTGCGGGGCAAATTGTGTCCATGAATGCCGATTCGATGTATGAAATGGATTTTTCCAAAATAGGCAAAGCCGACCCTACTGCACCTGTCATGAACATACGTTTTAACATGAACATGACCGTCTCAGACATCGGCAAAGCCAAATTGATTGATCCACCCACTATTGAAAACACGGTGGATGGTAAAGAAAACCTTAAAGGCGGGGTTTTCGGTCGCTTGTTCGCAGGCAAAAGCGATGACGAAGAACAAAATTCAAATGAGTTATCGACAGAAGCCATTCAAACAGACGCTGCTACAGCGGTCAGTACAGGGGCAGAAGATGCAGCCAAAGCCGCAAGCAAACCCGTTCGAAAAAAAGCACGTCATAAGTAATACCAAACGCGGATTTGTGCACCCAACAAACCCAAAGGCAGATGATTCTGCCTTTGGGTGATTTGCTTGAGTGGTTTAGAGCAATGTAGGAATAACTTCAGTGTTTTACCTTAAATGACATTGTTTTTATTGCCAGTAATATTTGGCGCTGCAGCTCAAAGCGGTCTGCTTCACCTCAGGACGTGCAAATATTTTTTCGCCCACCGCACTCATGTTTTGCCGTTGGCGCATTTGCTGCCAAAATTTGTCACGTTCAGTCGCTGAAAGACTTTGGTACACATCGCGCATCACGCATTGACAAGTGTACTGCAATTGCGCGGTGGGCATATTGAGTTTAGATATATACGGATTACTCGGAGCCTGTGCCACACAGGTCTGCGTGGCAAGTGTTTGCCATGCGTGTGCGTGACTCATGGCGGTGCGCACCGCACTTTCATCCGCACACGCCACGCTTGAGACCATCGCCAAAACCACACCCGAAACCGCACTCGTGCCCAACACATTCAACCAAAGCATTACCAGCCACCGCGAACGAAACCACGAAAATGTGAGTGATGGTTGTAATAACGCCCACCCCAATATGGGTCAAAGAATGGGTTATAAAAGAAGTGGTAACGCGGGTAATCGTAATAATATGGGTCTGGACGCGGATGCGCGTCATTGTATTGTTTGAGCGCGTAGAGGTATTCTTTGAGGAAAGGAGCCTCAGTTTCTTTCGGACAAACACCGAGATAGTCTTCACCCAACAAACCCACGCGCTCACCATTGGCGGGCGTACAGTACTCAGCCAAACCTTCTTGATAGGCTTTGAGATAAGCGTTTTTAAACGCCCCCACATCACTCAAACCACCATTGGATTGACAGGTAGAGATGATTTGATTGGCATTCTCAGTGGTGCGTCCCGAACGTCCATCCAGCAAGCCTTGACTCTGCGGATTGACAGTTTTACACTGCTCAGGTGTGAGCGTCGCACACCCAGCGACCAATAATAGCAATGTGCCACCCAAAAGTAGCCCCAATAATTTTTTCATTAAAAACCTCCAACGGATTATTCTGAATGTTTGGGCGCAAGGATTTCACGTGAGCCATTGCTCTGCATCGGAGAGACCACACCCGAACGTTCCATTTGCTCCAACAATCGCGCCGAGCGGTTATAGCCAATGCGAAACTCGCGTTGTACCGAAGAAATCGATGCTTTTTGAGTACGAATGATGAATGCCACTGCCTGATCGTACAAAGGATCGGCTTCGCCATCTGCATCTTCGCCTCCCTCACCGTTCTCGCCCGCCCCACCTGTTAGAACGTCTTCAATGTAATTCGGTTGACTGTGCGCTTTTAAGAATTCCGCCACACGAATGACTTCTTCGTCCGATGCAAACGCACCGTGCACACGCACAGGCAAGCCAGACCCAGGAGGCAAATACAGCATATCACCCTGTCCCAGCAAAGTTTCCGCACCCTGCTGGTCTAAAATGGTGCGTGAGTCAATTTTGCTCGACACTTGAAAAGCAATGCGCGTCGGCACATTGGCTTTAATCAAACCCGTAATCACATCCACGCTCGGACGTTGGGTAGCCAAAATCAAATGAATACCTGCGGCGCGGGCTTTTTGTGCAATCCGCGCAATCAACTCTTCAATTTTCTTACCAACCACCATCATGAGGTCGGCCAACTCATCAATCACCACGACAATCAACGGCATTTTCTCGAGCGGCTCAGGCGCATCGGGGGTCAGGCTGAACGGATTGGGGATGTGCTCACCCTTGGCATGTGCTTCGTCAATTTTTTTATTGAAACCCGTCACCCCACGCGCGCCCAGCACACTCATCAGTTTGTAACGTCGCTCCATTTCGCCGACCACCCAATTGAGCGCATGCCCCGCTTGTCGCATGTCGGTGACCACAGGGCAAAGCAAATGAGCGATGTCCGCATATACGCTCATTTCCAACATTTTCGGGTCAATCAAAATCAAACGCACTTGCTCAGGTGTGGCGCGATACAACAGGGATAAAATCATGGTATTGATACCCACCGACTTACCCGAGCCAGTGGTACCCGCCACCAACAAATGCGGCATTTTCGCCAAATCCGCAACCACGGGGTTGCCACCAATGTCTTTTCCCAAGGCCACGGTAAGTAAAGAACTGGCATCGTGATACACCTGTGAGCCAATGATTTCAGACAGGCGCACAATTTGGCGTTTGGGATTGGGCAATTCCAAAGCCATGTAGTTTTTACCTGGAATAGTCTCGACCACGCGAATTGATACCAAGGCGAGCGAGCGTGCCAAATCCTTAGATAGATTGACAATTTGGCTGCCTTTCACCCCTGTGGCAGGTTCAATTTCATAGCGCGTCACCACAGGACCAGGATAAGCCGCAACCACCTGCACTTCGACCCCGAAATCACGCAGTTTTTTCTCAATCAAGCGCGAAGTGAATTCAAGTGTCTCGTGCGAAACGCTTTCTTGATTGCGCTCAGCCACATCCAGCAACGCCAACTCAGGCAACGATGAATTGCTCAACTCGGTAAATAGCGGCTTTTGCTTTTCTTTCTGACTGCGCGTGGACTGAGCAACGGGTGGTGCTGGCGGCTCTATATGTACAGGGAAGGTTTTTTCTGCACGAATTTTTTCTTGTACCAATTCACGCTCGCGCACGGCAACTTGCGCCACGCCAACTTTTTCATCTTGTTTTTTATCAAAGTATGACCACGCGCCGAGCACAAATTGTTCAATCGCTTCACCGATGCGCTCACTCACACTCAACCACGAAAAATTAAACAACCAACTCAAGCCCGCCGCAAACAACACAGCAAGAAACAAGGTCGTGAAAATTTGTCCAATCACCAGTGTCAAGCCTTTGGCAAGCGCTTCTCCCAATACCCCACCATGTTCATACGGTAACGCAACATGCCAACCCGCCGTGTGCATGTACTCCAAACCAACGCTGGTGAGCAACACCACAACAAAGCCCAAGCGAAACAATAGAGTGTCTCTCGACTCATTTTGTTGTTTGAACACCGCACGCTCTTGCGCTGTCAATAAACTCATTTGTGAGGTGCGACGCATTCCGCGATAAATTGCCCAAGCACACAGCAACACCCACCAATACGCCGACAAACCAAACACGTACAACAACGCCGCCGATATCCACGCCCCCAAACTACCCACCCAGTTTTGTACCCCTATTTGTCCAGAACTGGCTTGAAAAAACGATGGGTCACGCGCATCAAAACTCACCAACATTGCCAGCAAAGTCACGCCGAGCAAAGCCAATACCATCCACTTCACTTCTCGCAAAAGTTGATTGGCACGATCAGACAAAGTAGGCGTTTTGAAAAATTCGGGTTTACTGCTCATGAGAAATACCTGTGCACGGTGAAATGGTTTGTATTTTAACGTGATACGGTAAAAATCACAGGGAAATTGATGTTTTTATTCAATTTTATATGACGTAAAAAACCCAAACCGAAAGGTTTGGGTTGGATTTTTTTCGCTCGAAAATCTGCTGTTTATAGTTCCAAAGCCCACAAATCCGACAAATTTTCGCGCTGACGAATCACTCGCGTCTCTGAACCATCGACCAAGACCTCCGCCGCGCGCGCACGGGTGTTGTAGTTCGAACTCATACTAAAGCCATACGCGCCCGCCGAGAGCACTGCGAGCACATCGCCCTGAGCCACTGCCAGCGTGCGCTCGCGCGCCAGCCAATCACCTGTCTCACACACAGGGCCAACCACATCATAGGTTTGTGCGGTGCTTGCATCACGCAAGGTGCAGTTTTCTACACCCATCCAAGCCTCGTACAACGCGGGACGCAGTAAATCATTCATGCCTGCATCGACAATGCAGAAGTTCTTTTCTTCAGACGGTTTGAGGTACTCAACTGTGGTCAACAGCACGCAGGCGTTCGCCACCAAAGAACGACCAGGTTCAAACATCAAATCCTGCGTCAATCCTGCCTCACGCAAACCTTGCAAAGATTGCTCAATCAATTCTCGCGGCAATGGTACTATTTCGTCTTGATAACGCACGCCCAAACCACCACCCAAATCAATGTGCTTGAGCGTGATACCAGTCGCCGCCAATTGTTTGACCAAATCAAATAAACGGTTTTGCGCATCAAGAAACGGCGAGAGTTCAGTGATTTGCGAACCAATGTGGTAATCAATCCCGACAATCTCCAATCCCGACAACTGCGCGGCTTGTTGATACACCGCCAACGCATCGGTATGCGCAATGCCAAATTTATTGGCTTTCAGACCTGTCGAAATATATGGATGGGTTTTGGCATCGACGTCAGGATTGACCCGCAGTGAAATCGGCGCACGCTTACCCAAGCGACTGGCAATTGTATGTATGCGCTGCAATTCAGGCACGGATTCAACATTAAAGCAAAAAATCCCTTGCGTGAGTGCGAACTCAATTTCACGTTCAGACTTTGCCACACCCGAAAAAACAATGCGATTGGCGGGCACGCCGACCGCCAGCACGCGGGCGACTTCACCCTCAGAAACCGTGTCAAAAAACGCACCACGCTCTGCAAACAGCCGCAAAATCGATAAATTCGAGCAGGCCTTCACTGCGTAGCACACGTGTATTTGACGCTCATCCACGGGATACGTCCACGCCGACCAAGCGTCTTGCAACGCGGCTTTTGAATACACATACACGGGCGTGCCAAACTCACGTGCCACATCGTTGAGAGCCACGTCTTCTAAATACAGTGCGCCATCGCGCTGAGTCAAATGGGCTACGGGGTATAAATTACTCATTGACGAACAACTTTCTTCTGAATCGGTATCTGTGCACGCGTGGTGTTTGAGACAGCAGGTGCGGTGGTATTGGACTTTTCTACTGCTGGGATGTCATGTGTCGGTTCAACAACGCTCGGTGGCAAATACAAAGGGCCTTTGTAACCACACGCCGACAGCGCCGCTGAAAGCATCAGCGGCACACACAGGGTTCGACAAGATAATGTGCGCGTATTCATATATAATCCATCGCAGTAGATAACGTATAAAGGCGACATTATGACGGAAACCGAGTATTTACAACAGACCCAAACGCTATTTAATGCGGTCATGACACACATCGAAGACAATTACCCCGATTTGGATGCGCAAAGCCAAGGCGCAGTCCTTGAAATTGAGAATGATGATGGGCAAAAAATCATCATCAATCAACAAGCCGCTATGCAGGAAGTTTGGCTGGCATCACGCTCAGGTGGCTATCATTTCAAATGGAATGGCACCAATTGGGTCAATACCCGCGATGACACTGATTTTTGGGATTTTTTACAACAAGCGTTGACACAAATCAATGTCTAACCTTTCAAAAGCAAACACTCACCCACAAAACAACAAGGTGCGAGACTCGCACCTTGTTGTTTGTCAGGACGCATAATTGAGTCATGCTTGCATCATTTGGCTTTACCAACCGTCACACTCAAATTCACGCTGCGTTTCTCACGCCAGACTTCAAGTGGTAACACCGTTCCCGGTTTGGCATCGCCAATAGTGCGGGCAAAATCACCCACCGATTCAATTGACACCTCATTGATGCGCGTGACCACATCACCCACATTCAAACCACCTTGTGCGGCAGGTGAGTCCGATTCCACCTGAGTAATCACCACGCCTTGCGCTTTGCTCAAGCCCAATGACTGCATATTTTCTTCAGTCACAGGTGCAATGCCGACACCAATGCGCCCATGCTCAACCTTGCCATGCGCCCGCAGTTGTTCAGCGACTTTAAGGGCTTCGTTAATTGGAATGGCCAATGCCACACCCGAAAACGCACCGCTGGGAGATAAAATTTGCGAGTTGATGCCAATCACTTCGCCCGACATATTCACCAAAGGACCACCTGAGTTCCCGGGATTGACCGCCGCATCGGTTTGGATAAACGAGACATAATCGCCTGTGTCTCGGTTGATGGCACTGATAACACCCGCCGTAATGGTATTTTTCAGACCGAATGGTGAACCTGCCGCCATCACCCACTCACCCACACGCAGTTTATCCGAGTTGGCCATTTTCAAAAACGGCAAGCCTGTCGCTTCGATTTTAAGCACCGCCACATCGGTGCGCTCGTCCGAGCCAATGACTTTGGCTTTAAACTCGCGCTTGTCTGGCAAAATAACGGTGAGTGTACTCGCGCCGTCCACCACATGATGGTTGGTCAAAATATAGCCATCGCTTGAAGTGATGAATCCTGAGCCTTGACCCGATACCCGTTCAGTGGGGGCTTTGCCGTTCGGCGTTGCGGGTCTGATGTTACAAATTGGAACGTCTGGCCAAATTTGACAAATCGGGTGATCGCGCATGTCAGGTATGGATTGAGACTGAATTTTCTCGCTGACTTGAATGTTCACGACCGCTGGTGCGACAAAATCCACCAAACGCGTAAAATCGGGCAAACCCGTCACCAAGGGTGCGCCTGCCTGCCCATCCGCAGGGGTGGCAATCGAAGACACAGGCGGGGTAGCAACCCCAACAGGCTTGGATTCCTGTGCGTGACAACCACTCAAAACACCACTTAATGCAAAAGAAGCAACAAACAAAATCGATCCAATATTTTTTTGCATGAGAACTCCTTAGTTGAAAATAGATACGGCCGATTATGCGCAAGACCTTTGGATAAAGTATGGATGCATAGAGAAATTTCAAGCGGTTTTTGCACGGCATCCATCAAAGCCACCGAGGTGCAAACGCAATCCTTTGGTGCATATCGGGTGGTGATTGCACCAAAGCAGAACAACTTGTTTTTCTATTGTGCACAGATGTCTTTACTTTGAATCACTCTATCGTGCATAATCAAGCCACAATCCTTTCATTTTTCAGGTTGATGCTTATGAATATGCCCACTCGTTTTTACAATGAAATGTTTGCTGATGATGGTGGTGTGCGTCCGCACTATCGTGCGATGCATGAGTGGCTCCAACAGCAAACACCCGAAATCATCGCTGAAAAACGCCGCCAAGCCGATTTGATGTTTCACAAAGTGGGCATCACGTTTGCTGTCTATGGCGAAGAAGACGGTGCCGAGCGTTTGATTCCTTTTGACATCATTCCACGTGTGTTTCCCAAGTCGGAATGGTCTGCTCTTGAAAGAGGTTTGCGTCAACGTGTGCAAACCCTCAATATGTTTTTACACGATGTCTACCACGAACAAAACATTCTGAAAGCAGGGATTATTCCACCCGATCGGATTTTTAATAACGCCCAATATCGCCCAGAAATGCAGGGTGTCAATGTCGCACGTCAAATTTATTCGCACATCAGCGGCATTGACATCGTGCGCGCTGGTGAAGGTGAGTTTTATGTGTTGGAGGACAATCTGCGTGTGCCTTCGGGTGTGTCGTACATGCTCGAAGACCGTAAAATGATGATGCGTCTGTTCCCCGAGTTGTTCTCGCAATACAAAGTCGCACCTGTGGCACATTACCCCGATATGTTGTTGGACACCTTGCGCAGTGTCGCGCCCAACGGCATTGACAATCCAACCGTGGTCGTGATGACCCCAGGTGCATACAACAGCGCGTACTTTGAGCACGCTTTCCTCGCACAACAAATGGGGGTTGAACTGGTTGAAGGGCAAGACTTATTTGTTGATGATTTACACGTCTACATGCGCACCACACATGGCCCAAAACGCGTGGACGTGATTTACCGCCGAATTGATGATGATTTCCTTGATCCTTTGGCATTTCGTGCCGATTCAAGTTTGGGGGTATCGGGTCTGCTCAATTGTTATCGCGCAGGTCACGTGACCTTAACCAATGCGATTGGCACAGGCGTTGCCGATGACAAATCAATTTACCCATTCGTGCCCGACATGATTCGCTTTTACCTGTCGGAAGAACCAATCTTGCACAATGTGCCGACTTTTCAGTGTCGCAAACCCGACGAACTCGAATACACGCTGGCCAATTTGGACAAACTCGTGGTCAAAGAAACCCACGGTGCGGGTGGCTACGGTATGTTGGTCGGTCCTGCGGCGAGCAAGGCCGAGATTGAAGAATTCCGTCGTGTGCTGATTGCCAAACCTGAGCAATACATCTCGCAACCCACCTTGGCACTGTCCACTTGTCCAACCTATGTTGATAGCGGTATTGCACCGCGCCACATTGACCTGCGTCCGTTTGTGCTGTCTGGTAAAGAAGTACAACTGGCACCTGGTGGTTTGACCCGCGTGGCTTTGAAAGAAGGCTCGTTGGTGGTCAATAGTTCGCAAGGCGGTGGTACCAAAGACACTTGGGTATTGGAATGACAAACAAATAGCTGAGATTAATAATTTGCATACAGAGAGACACAATGACAACGCGTATTTATCGAACTATATATTTAACACTTACAGTCATCATTTTCCAATGTACAAGTTTTGCTGTGTGGGCATCTGGTTGCAACCTGATAAACAAGCCAAACGTTGATGGGCTATACATTGGTATGCCAGCAAAAGTTTTTTTGCAAACTCATCCAACTGCTAATATTGGGCCAAGTTTTGGAAGCAAGCAACAACGCTTGAATCATATTGGTTTCTTTGGAGATGACGCAGAGTCAAAAAAACCATTAGCACATGCTGGGGAAGTTTTTTTCATTTTTACTTTAGATGAGTTCATATATGCGTATGCTATATCTTATCTTGGTGCTGGTGTTACTAATGAAACGTCATTAGAGGATTTTCAAAATATTATAATTCAGCGATACAATTTACCTAAACTTGGCTGGATAAAATATGAAAATAATTCAGTCAAATTAGTTTGTAATAATATCGAAATTCGTTTACATCAGAGTAATGCGATAGATGATGATCCAATGATGTTCGTACGAGATATTCATTTATCAGAACTTGCCGATCGTTTAAAACAATAAATACTCAGGAAAACTTATGTTACTCTCCCGCACCGCAGATCACCTATATTGGCATGCCCGTTATATTGAGCGTGCAGAAAACACCGCGCGTATGCTTGGCGTGAATTATGAAACCTTGCTCATGCCACACGAAGCACACAAAGAGCATAACTTGTGGCGCGCCACGTTGGGCTTATCTGAGTTGGAACCACAATTCATGGAATTGTATGGCGAAATCAATACCGCCAATGTACTGCAATTCATGATTACGGACATGCGCAATCCCTCATCAATTCAATCTTGCTTGTGGGCGGCACGTGAAAATGCGCGCGCGGTTCGAGGCAGTTTAACGTCAGAATTGTACGAAACCATCAACAGTGTGTGGATTGAGTCGCGCGACTGGGTGACCACCCAACGTGCAATCAACCGTGCACCAGAATACCTTGAGTGGGTCAAAATGCGCTCACATCTGATTCTCGGTGTGGCCTTGGGTACGATGCTCAAAGACGAAACCTTTAATTTTTTACGCATGGGAACGTTTATTGAACGTGCAGACAACACGGCTCGCTTGTTGGATTTGAAATTTTTTGAGTATTCCGAAATCACCCACGCCAAAGAAAAAGACACCGAACAAATTCAAAACGAAAATGATTCGAAAGATTTTTATCATTGGGCAGCTTTGCTGCGCTCGGTGTCTGGTTTTGAAGTCTATCGCCAAACCTACCACGATGTCATCACACCCGAGCGCGTGGCAGAACTTTTGATTTTTCGCAAAGAGATGCCCCGTTCACTCGCTGCTTGTATGAACGATTTGCGCAAAAACATTCAATATGTACGCAACGATTACTCAGCCAAAACCGAACGTTTGGTTGGGCGCATGCACGCAGATTTGCAGTATGGACAAATTCAAGAGGTTCTACAAAATGGCATCCACGCCTATTTGACTGAGTTTTTAGAAAAAACCTTTGAATTAGGGCAACAAATTAGCCAAGACTTTTTGGTTCCACTTAACCCCGCGCACATTAAAGTGGCATAATTGCGCCCTGACAATAAATACCTCGACACAACCATTGAGTGTTTTTTCAACTTAATGATTGTTGATTGAAGTCACTGATTAAAACAAGTTTGAATCCGTCGGGGGATGCAATCATCATGTGATTGCATCCCACACACACCAAAGGCAGTTATGCGTTACGAAATTCTCCACAACACGCACTACGAATACGAAACACCCGTTTCGTACCTCATTCAACTCTTGCGCCTCACACCCCGCAGCGGTGCTGGGCAGAATGTGATTAACTGGAGCATCGGCGCGCCCACACGTTTACAACCACAAATTGATGTTTTCGGCAACCACACCCACATCATGACCATCACGCAACCAATTACAGCTCTGGATGTGAATGTCCGTGGGGTGGTTGAAATTAATGAAGATGCCTCTGGACACCGATTCAGCGGTACAGAAGGTATTTCGCCTTATATATTCACACAAGCCACACACTTTACCGAAAGCAATGATGAGTTGACCGAGTTTGCCAAGCATTACATTGGCGGTCCGCAAATTTCTGAATCGCAAGCACTGCGTTTAATGCAGGCCGTACACGAAAAAATCATTTACACCACGGGCTCAACCCAAGTCACCACCACCGCGACAGAAGCTTTCGCGCAGGGGCAAGGGGTCTGTCAAGACCAGGCCCACGTATTCCTCGCTTGCGCCCGCGCGCTCGGTGTTCCTGCTCGTTACATTAGTGGTTATCTTAATACGGGCGACGTCGGTCACGTTGCCAGCCACGCATGGGTTGATGTGTACACCGATGCGCACGAGTGGCTCAGCATTGACATCACCAACACCTGCATCACCGATGGGCGACACTGCCGTCTGGCGATTGGTCGTGATTACGACAGCGCATGTCCTGTACGTGGTACACGATTGGGGGGCGGAAGTGAATCCATGGCAGCTCACGTCTATGTCTCGGCACAGGGTGATGTCAATGTGTATGAGCAGTTTTTAAAACAACAACAGCAACAACAATAAATGCCGCACATTCACCCACTCAAGTCAATATCCACGATGGATTGATGTGCCCATGGAATTAAAAAACCAGACTCTGATAAAACCCGTTTGATGGTGTCGTATCGCCATTGAACACCTCTTGAACATCTCTACAACACACCAAAGGCGTGCCGTTGACAGAGAACTCAAAAGCACTGAAAAAACCAATCACAAGAATTGGGATTTATGAATTGCCCGCATCAAAGACCGATGAGTCCAGTCCATCGTCTTGGGCATCGCTTTCAACAGGAATTTTGTAAGACTCTTGCGACCAAGCACCCAAATCAATCAGGCGACACCTTTCAGAGCAAAAGGGGCGGAATGGTGACTCAACACGGTACTCGTGTTTGACACGGCAAGTTGGGCAACGCACCTGCATGATTTACACCAAACAGAAAGAACGATGCGGCTGCTGAGACTCCAAACTGGAGTTTGGAACACCACACAAGCCCAAACGAAAACTGATTTCTTCAGGTGTTGGTTCACCTGTCACGGCCGTGGGCCGAGCCTGCAAAGCGGGTCGAGCAAAACGCAACCAAATCACATGTTTGTTTGCACTGACATCAGGTAAACAACGGGTGGTCTGGGTGATTTCAATTTGCAAAATATCGAATTTGCGCCCCAATAAAGGTTGTTGAAATACTTTATTGAGGGTAACACAATCTTTGCTTGAAGCCATATTGCGCGCAATCGACAATAAAAACACCACCGCATCAAATAAGGGGGCAAAAGGCATCGCCCAACGTTCCATATCCGAGCGACGTTGAGCGGGATCTTCTTGTAACCATTGATGGTAAAACCCCATGTCAAAAGAACACGCGCTTGAGGCCACCACCAAACGACTTTTGACATTGAGCAACCACTCGTTTTCAACCAAATTACCGCCAAATTTTGGAGATTGCTCAATTTGTTTTTGCGCATCCACCATCCTAAGTATGGTTTGAGTCAACTTTTCTTCAGAAATTTCGGGCGAGCTGTAATACTGGCTCAAAGATTGCTTATAACGACCCAACTCCGACAACAAGTCGCCTTTGACGTCGTTGCGAAAGGTAAAGTCATATAAGTCCAGAAGGGTTAGTAATCCTGTGTGGTGGTCGTCTTTGTGATTGGATGTCAAGTAATGCAACCAACGACGATACAGATTTTCGATGCGCAAAAAAGTCCTAAACCGCTCACTGAGTGGGAACTCAAACATCATTTTCGATTCAGCCTCTTGCGCAGAATACGTCATGTTTTACTTTCGATGCATTTTATATTTTTTAATAAACTTATGTGGTGAACCAGTATATCCACTTGAACCTGAAGATTCAAGAGGTTTACCTGATTTTTATCATTATTTATCAAAACGTTAGCAATATTTCTGCGCACATCGGGGTGTGCTTGTGCGCTGATAATCGATTCAATCACAGTGTCATCCAAATGCGGACTGCGCATTTTCACGCGTCCGATTTGGGTTTGGCGTGAACAATCAACCACCACAATCCAGTCCAATCGATCGCGCCAAAATGCACTTTCAGCCAACAGTGGAATATCGTAAACCAAATAACGATACAAGCCCGATTGTGCACATCGATGCGCCCATTCAATCACCTCTTGCGCAATCATTGGATGCATAATTGCTTCAAGTTTGCTTTTCGCTTGGGCATCTTGAAACACCCACTGCCGCATCTGCGCACGATTCAATTCGCCTGCGGGTGTTGCCGCCGATGGCCCAAACGAGGCAACAATCTGCGGCATCGCGCGACCGTCCGCCTGTGTGAGCGCATGGGAGATGCGATCCAAATCAATAACAAACGCACCGCGTTCACGCAACAACTGGGCTACGGTTGATTTGCCCGAACCGATACCACCCGTTAAACCAATATTGATGGTATTGCACGGCAGTTGTGCCGCCCACTTCGGCTGTCGAAGTTCGGGATGCTGAATATTTAAAGTAGTAGCGGACACATCAGACCTTTCAACGCGTCAAACAAACAATTTAAAATGACCGTGCATCATCAACATTTGAACGAGTGCACCCGCACTGATAAACGGGCCAAATGGTATTTTTAAACTGCGCAATACCTGACGACGTAAAGATGCGAGCAGTACACCAAAAACCAAAGCCAACACACATGCAAACAGCAACACATTGGGCACCGCCGCAATCCCCTGCCAGCACCCAATCGCAGCCAACAATTTGCAATCGCCTAAACCCAAACCTTCAACCCCACGCCACTTCAAGTACGCAAAGTAAGGCAGCCATAAAATCAAATAGCCAAATGCAGCAGCAAGCAATGCTCGCATCAGCACCATCCATACATCACCCTGCGCAAAAAACACCACTACCATCAAACCAATACCAAACAAAGCAGCATTTAACACATCGGGCAACAAAAAATGCAAGGCATCAATCCAACTGGCAATCCACAGTAAATAAAGAAATACAAAGCCGCTCAAAGCTTGCCAAGTCAAACCAAACATCCACACACTCAGCAATGCCCACACCACCGTGCCCAGTTCAACCCAAAAATAACGAGAGGGAATTGATTGCTGACAATACGCACAGCGACCACGCAACCCAATAAAACTGAGCAAAGGAATATTGTGCCACCATCGAATCGGATGCCGACACTGAGGACAAAACGAGGCGGGCGTTGCGATATTAAAAGCGTTCTGATGGTCCGCGCCACCTTCCTGACGCAGCAACATTCGCGGCAAACGATAAATCAAGACATTGGCAAAACTGCCCAATGCGGCCGCAAGCAACACCACAAAAATCAGTTCTATCCAAAGCGAAGCATCATGGCTCATATCAAATTGCACCACCCAAATTGAGTATGGGCAGATACAAAGCAACGACCATCGTTGCAATGAGCAGCCCAATAACCACAACCAGCACGGGCTCAATCAACGAAGACAAACGCTTGACCCCTTGCTCTAAGATAAACTCATTGTGTGCCGCATCTTGCGTCAACATGGTCGATAAAGTGCCCGACTCCTCGCCGATTTGTACCCGTTGAATCAAACTCGGCTCAAACACGGGATATTGCGTCATGGCCAAAGACATGCTGTGTCCATTGAGTACGTCCTGTGTCACTGAACGAATGGCGCGACGCATGGCTGGGCTGGATACTGTCTGTGACGAAATGTCCAAGGCTCGATGCAGCGGTATGCCCGCTTGGTACAACAAGCCCAAAGTTCGGGCAAATTGCGCATGCCAACCAACGACCAACAAGCGACCAATCACTGGGATTTTCATACGCCACGCATCAAAATGCGTGCGCAAGAATTGTCCACCCCATTGACGGGCTACCACATACAGGAACGACAAAAAAACGGCTATACCCAACCCGTGTTCGCGAATGCTTCGCGAGCCGTTGAGCAACATCTGTGTCAACCATGGCAACGGTTTGCCATTGCTGCGGTAAATGCCTTCAAATACAGGAACCACAAAAGTCAACACGCCCAACCACACCAAAATTGCGACCCCCAGTACAAACGCGGGATACCACAGCGCGGTTTTGACCTGCGAAACGATTTTTTGACGTTGTTCACGCACATACACAATGTTATTGAGCACCTCTGAAAGTGTTCCTGACTCTTCACCACTGGCAATCAAATTACACGTAAGGGTGTCAAATATTTTGGGATGATGGCGCAGGGCGGTGTGTAAATGTTCACCTCGCTCAACGTCCAAGCGGATGGTTTGAATCACATTGCGAAAATAAGGTTTGGTTTGACTGTGCAACTGAACATCTAAAATGCGCAGCAAAGGTACGCCTGAATCATACAACGCAGACAATTCCTGTAAAAATTGCGTCACCTGCGCATCGGATATGGGGCGTATAAAAGGCTCTCGACTGACGCGAATGTGCATGGCCACAATCCCGCGTTGTGAGAGTTGTTCACGCACCACCATTTTATCCGCGCCATACAAAACACCACTCATCGCTTGCCCTGCACGATTTTGCCCGCGCCAAGTATAGCGTTTCAACACAGAGGTCTGCGCCGAGGCGTCCAAGGTCTGATTCATAAGTTCAATTTTATTTCAGTCTATAAGGTGACAGACATCACTTCTTCCAAAGCACTCGTGCCCGCCATCACTTTCAATAAACCTGCTTGGCGCAGATTTAAATGACCTTCTTGCTCTGCTTGCACGCTTAGGGTCTGAGCAGAAGCATTTTGTGCAATTAAAGACTGCATGGCACTTGAAACAGGCACCACTTGAAACACGCCTGTACGTCCCCAATAGCCCGTTCCATGACAATGAGGGCACCCTTTTGGTGCGTAGGCTTGCCAATCGGTTTGTGCCGCTTGCGCAACCGTCATCCCCGCACTTTGCAATAAAACCTCATCCAATCGAACCGCTTGTTTACAAGTACACAGTTTACGCACCAAACGCTGCGCAATGATTAAACTCACGGATGCGGCCACATTGTACGCGCTCACACCCATTTGCGACAGACGCGTCAACGCCATGGTGGCATCATTGGTGTGTAAAGTTGAAAACACCAAATGCCCTGTTTGCGCGGCTTTAACTGCAATGTCAGCGGTTTCTAAATCCCGAATCTCACCCACCATCAAAATATCTGGGTCTTGACGTAAAAACGCGCGTAAAGCAGTCGAAAAATGGATGCCTGCTTTTTCGTTGATGTTGACTTGATTGACGCCGTGCATAAAAATTTCGACAGGGTCTTCAACCGTTGAAATGTTCACACCTTCCTTGTTGAGGATATTGAGACAGGCATACAAAGACACCGTTTTACCACTGCCTGTAGGCCCCGTCATCAGAATCATTCCATGCGGATTGTTCAATGCATTTTGTACAATGCGCAACTGCTCAGGCTCATACCCCAAACCATCCAAATCCAGAACTGTATTTTGTGCGTTTAAAAACCGCACCACAATTTTTTCACCAAATACAGTCGGCAAGGTACTGACTCGACAGTCAACGGTTTGATTGGCATTGATGTTCAACTTAATGCGACCGTCTTGGGGAATGCGTTTTTCTGCAATGTCCAATTGCGCCATGATTTTTAAACGTACCACCAATTGCTCTTTCATGGAGAGTTCAGGGCTGGCCACTTCATGCAGCACGCCATCAATGCGCGCGCGAATGCGGTATTGATTGGCAAATGGTTCAAAATGCACATCCGAAGCATGCTCATTGACCATACGCACCAATAAATCGTGAATATACCGCACCACGGGCGCGTCCTTGACATCAAAGCTTGAGGTCATAGCAGCTTCAATCGGTGGTCTGCGAGATTCTGCATCCAACGAGGCGATTTCCTTGCTGTCCGTGCCAATTAAGTGACTAAAATTGGATTTGCCGTGTCGAATCGATTGGATCCGCAAATACTCCGATGGTGACAACAATCGCCACTCACATGGTTCATGAAAAATAAACGCCAAACGCTGCAAAGCCTGCACGTCTGACGCATCCAACACACCCAGTTTGGTGAGACCTGAACCCAAATCACCCAGCGCCACCACACACTGTGGCGCTTCACGCAGAGCTTTCGGCAACGCTTTGGCTGGGTACCCTTGCAATAAAGCACGCTCGTAGGCAACCCATTCATCGGCTGGCACGCACGGGATGTGCCATGCTTGGCTCAAATATTGGACAACCGACGCTTCGTATTCAGAGGAATCTCCCAATAAAACCGTCAGCCATTTTGCCAAACTGTGTTCTGCTGAATGATGTGCCGACGGTGCATGGGCATTGGCACGCACAATATCGTCCACACTGGCACACTTACCTTTCAGTAAGGTGCTCGCAACCCCTCGCGCGTAGTCTGGCGTGTTTTTTAAAACCTTTGTATTGGCCATGCTCATTCCAATCACCATTGATAATGAATTTGTTTGCTGATGCCCTCGCTTATTCACATCCTCGGCTGGTGAATTAATGGGTTGATTTCACCTTCATCAATCGCGCCGAGCGCACACCTTGCTCATCGACGTGCACCACCTCAACGATACACCCCTCGAAACGCAAACTCACCTGCGCATCGGGAATGTCTTGCAATTCCTCTAAAATCAAGCCATTCAAAGTTTTGGGCCCATCCAAAGGCAACTTGAGTTTCAAACGGCGATTCAGTTGACGCAATGGCGTGCTCGCATCAACCACCACCGAGCCATCTTTTCCCCATGAGGTGCGGGCATTGCTGTTCGGTGCGGCCGAAGTAAACTCACCCACCATCTCTTCGACCACATCTTCCATGGTCAAAATCCCCAGAACTTCGCTGTATTCGTCGACCACCACACCCAAGCGTTGTTGATCTTCTTGGAAATTTTGCAATTGCTCAAAAATCCCTGTTTCAGAGGGAATGAAATACGGTTTGGTCAAACTGTTTTTAATCTCTTCGATGGTCAAACTACCATCCTCTAAATGATGCAAGGCTTTGCGAATGTGGAATATACCCAAAATATTGTTCAACTCACCATCATAGACAGGCAATTTATTGTGATAACACGTCACCAATTGATGGCGAATCGTATCAATATCGTCGTTGATGTCCAAAGCCTCAATTTTCGAGCGTGGGGTCATCAAATCATTGACTTCCACTTCTTCTAAATCAAACAAGTTGACCAAAATACTCTTGTGCTTTTTTGGCATCAAAGGCGTTTGCTCCAACACCAAAGCACGCACTTCCTCATTACTCAAATGTTCTTCATCAGGATTGGGATTGATGCGCATGAGTTTGAGCAAACCATTGGTGAACATATTGGTAAACCAAACTGCGGGGTAGAGCAAAGTCAGCAAGGGTTTGAGAATAAAACTGGCAGGTAAAGCAATTTTTTCGGGATACGCCGCACCTATGACTTTGGGTGTGAGTTCAGAAAACACAATAATGGCAAACGAAATCAATGCTGCCGCGATGGATAAGGCATACTGATTCTGTCCCCAATAATGCGCCGCAATCGCCCCTGAAAACATCGCAGAGATGGTATTCACCACATTGTTACCAATCAAAATCACGCCGAGCAAACGCTCGGTTTGATCGAGCAATGCCTGTGTGCGCTTGGCTGCACGGTTGCCCTGTTTGGCAAGATGCCGCAGACGGAACCGATTGATGGCCATCATTGAAGTTTCCGCAATCGAGAAAAAGCCCGCAACGGCCAACAACGCCACCAAAATCAAAATCTGCGCCCAAAGGGGAAGACTGTCCACTTAATTACCTTTATATGATTGTTTGATGAATCAACGCGCGGGGCCTCAGACTTCACGCGCCAACGCGTAATCCGCCAAATCCAACAACACTTGTTTATATTCAGATTCAGGCAAAAACGCCAAAGCCTCTTTGGCGGCAGTCACCTCACGCTGCGCCAACTGCCGTGTGTATGCCAGCGCACCACCTGCAGTAATCGCGGTCAAAACCGCATTGAAATCAGGGTGCGTTTGGTCAATACCACCATTTTCAATCGCCGCTCTGACCATGGCTTTCTCAGTGTCTGAGCCATGTTCCAAGACATAAATCAGTGGCAAAGTCGGTTTGCCCTCACGCAAATCATCACCGACATTTTTGCCCAAAACCGCTGTGTCGCCCGCATAATCGAGAATATCGTCCGCCAACTGAAACGCCGCACCGAGGTGTCTCCCATACGCCGCGCAAGCCTTTTCTTGCTCAGGTGTACAAGCACTCATCACCGCCGACAACTGCGCAGAGGCTTCAAACAAACGTGCGGTTTTATAATGAATCACCTGCATATAGCGCGCTTCAGTCACATCGGGGTCGTGCACATTCAACAATTGCAAGACCTCGCCCTCGGCAATCACATTGGTCGCATCCGCCAAAATCTCCATCACACGCATACTCTGCACACTGACCATCATCTGAAACGAGCGCGAATACAGAAAATCGCCGACCAAGACACTGGCGGCATTGCCAAACAAAGCGTTCGCGGTCTGCCGCCCACGGCGCAAATCCGACTCATCGACCACATCATCGTGCAACAAGGTCGAGGTGTGAATAAACTCCACCACCGCCGCTAAGGTGTACGCCGTATCGGGACAGGTTTTTTGTAAAGCGCGCGTGAGCAATAAATGAATCGCGGGGCGCAAACGCTTGCCACCCGCGTTGATGAGATATTCGGCAACCTGATTGACCAAGGGCACTTCCGAATGCAGTGTCGTGCGCACCACGTCGTTCAACCGCGCCATATCGGGGCGAATCAGTGCAAGGATGTCTTTTTTGGTTTGAGTGACTGCTTGAGTTTGTACAACCATTTGTGTGTCCAATGTCTTTTAACGATTGCTAAGTGTGTGTTTTTAGCCTATGGCGCATTATACAAGACATAGAAGAAATTTTGAGGTTTTGCTGGGTTTGGCGCACATCAACTATTTCGTAGCGTGTGCTTCCCCACAATGATTTAAATAGTGAATAAAAAACATGGGCAAGCCCACGCTTCAAACCACATTTATCGCAGAAATCTTTTTATATAAATTCTTATATAATGTGTTCCCGTAGTGCGTCAAGAACGTTAAATTATCCATTGATCAGAATCGCTTTGATTCAATATTGTCATACTTTCAAATTCTTTTGAATCATCAATTAAATGTAACTCAATACCATTTTCGAGATAAATGATGATTTTTGTGTTATCTGAAACTTCATACTTGACGACCTCTGTATTCATTACTTCAAAAAAACATTGCGTAGGCCATACACCTGCTTGCCACTTCCCAATACACTGACCTTTACTAACGAGCACTACACTGGACTCAATCAAAAAATGAATATTTCCGAAAGAGAACTGCAAGTCAAATTGTCCGACGCGAATTTGCGATGTGGATTGACCAACTATTTCTGAAAGATCCAAATCTTTGGGAATGCCATACATAGCGACCTAACTGTTTTTCTGTTTTAGACAAAGCACCAACAATCCGCAGGATGGACAAGTGTTTTTCTTGCCCTCCCCATCCAAATAAATTAATGCGCCAAACCTTCAGGTTGAATTTCAACCACAGGTTTCACCACTTCAGGCACAACCACCTCAGGCTCAATCACCGCTGCCACAGGGTTTTGCAGAGCATGGGCGAGTACTTCATCTATCCATTTCACAGGGATGATTTCGATGCCGTTTTTGACATTATCAGGAATCTCTGCCAAATCTTTGACGTTTTCATGCGGTATCAACGCAACGGTGATGCCTCCGCGCAATGCTGCCAATAATTTTTCCTTCAAGCCGCCAATCGCCAGCACTTCGCCGCGCAGGGTAATTTCGCCCGTCATGGCGACATTCGACTTGACAGGATTGCCTGTCAACGCCGACACCAAAGCAGTCGTCATGGCAATGCCCGCCGATGGCCCGTCTTTGGGGGTTGCGCCTTCGGGGACGTGGATGTGGATGTCTTTTTTCTCAAACGCCGCATTGAGTATGCCCCACGCATTCGCCCGCGCGCGCACCACCGTCCGCGCGGCTTCCATGGATTCTTTCATCACATCACCGAGCGAGCCTGTGCGCGTCATCATGCCTTTACCGGGCATGACTTGCGCTTCAATGGTGAGCAACTCACCACCGACCTCTGTCCACGCCAAGCCTGTGACTTGTCCAACTTTGTTTTCGGCCTCAGCTTTACCAAAGTCAAATCGACGCACGCCCAAGTAACTGTCCAGATTGCTGCTATCCACCTTGATTTTTTTGACCTTGGGGTTGACCAAAATCATTTTCACCGCTTTACGGCAAATTTTTGAAATATCGCGTTCAAGCGAGCGCACACCCGCCTCACGCGTGTAGTAGCGAATAATGTCACGCAGGGCTTCTTCGGTCACGGCAATTTCGCCCGTGCGCAAGCCATTGTTTTTGATTTGCTTGGGCAGTAAGTATTTGGTCGCAATCGAGAGTTTTTCATCCTCGGTATAGCCCGACAAGCGGATGGTTTCCATGCGATCAAGCAACGGGCCAGGGATGTTGAATGAGTTCGAAGTTGCCAAGAACATCACGTCTGACAAATCGTAATCAACCTCAACGTAGTGATCGCCAAAGGTGTGGTTTTGCTCAGGGTCAAGCACTTCGAGCATCGCCGATGCGGGATCACCACGCATGTCCATGCCCATTTTGTCAATTTCATCGAGCAAAAACAATGGGTTACGCACGCCAACTTTAATCAGGCTTTGGATGATGCGCCCTGGCAACGCGCCAATATAGGTGCGACGATGCCCCCGAATTTCTGCTTCATCGCGCACACCGCCGAGTGCCATGCGCACATATTTGCGATTAGTCGCGCGCGCAATCGATTGCCCCAGTGAGGTTTTACCCACACCAGGTGGCCCAACCAAACATAGGATTGGAGATTTGTTTTTTGCCACACGCTGCTGCACCGCGAGATATTCAATCACGCGCTCTTTGACCTTCTCAAGTCCATAATGGTCTTCGTCCAAGATTTTTTGGGCTTTTTCCAAGTCTTTATTGACCTTGGTGGCTTTTTTCCACGGAATCGAAGCCAATGTTTCAAGGTAGTTGCGCGTCACGCCCGCTTCGGCGGACATCGGTGACATGAGTTTGAGTTTTTTCAGCTCAGCATCCGCTTTGGCTTGTGCTTCGGTGGGCATTTTCGCAGCGAGGATTTTTTTCTCCAACTCCTCCATGTCCGCACCGTCTTCGCCCTCGCCGAGTTCTTTTTGAATCGCTTTGACCTGCTCATTCAAATAGTATTCACGCTGGCTTTTGTCCATTTGACGTTTAACGCGGCCACGAATGCGTTTTTCGACTTCAAGGATGTCGATTTCGACTTCCATTTGGCGCATGACGTTTTCAAGGCGCGTCTTGACGCTGCGCAATTCGAGCATTTCTTGTTTGATTTCAAGTTTAATCGGTAAATGCGCGATAATGGTGTCCGCCAAGTGCGAGCCGTCGTCAATGGTCGCCAAGGAATTCAAAATCTCCATCGGGATTTTTTTGTTCAACTTGATGTATTGCTCAAATTTTTGCAACACTGTGCGGCGCAGGGCTTCGACCTCAGCACTGCCACCATCAATATCGCTGATGATTTCCGCCTGCGCTTGCAAGAAATTGTCTTTATCGACAATCTCTGAGAGCAAGGCGCGCGATTTGCCCTCGACCAGCACCTTGACCGTGCCATCGGGTAGTTTGAGCAATTGCACAATGCGCGACACGCAACCGATGCGGTAGACATCATTGACGTTTGGGTTGTCGTTCTCAGGGAATTTTTGCGCCACCAACACGACCATTTGGTCACGCTCCATCGCCACTTCTAAAGCACGTATGGATTTCTCACGCCCTACGAATAAAGGCACGACCATATGCGGCAAAACCACCACATCGCGCAGAGGAAGGAGCGGCAATGCCTTGATAGCAGTCGCATTGCCCTCATCACTTTGAACCACTTGCGACTCGTGCGTGTCTGTTTTTTTCTCTTCAGTCATATTCATTCCTATCCCATGTGCGAACTTTGCTTACAGTTGCGCCATTTTTTAAAGTTGTGTCAGCATCATACAACGATTATGCCTTTTACGTGGTCAGCAGGTTTTGAGGTTCGCCACAAAAAATTTGCCCTTTGACTCATGCTGTGTCTGACATGAGGACAAAGGGCAACAATTCAAGATGCACGTGGGTTTAATTCTGAGCAAAGGTATTACAACCCTTCGGGTCACCCGATTGCAAGCCTTGTTTGAACCACTGCATCCGCTGCGCCGATGAGCCATGGGTAAAACTATCTGGCACGGCATAGCCCTGTGCTTGTTTTTGCAGGTAGTCATCACCAATTTGATGCGCTGCATTTAAGCCTTCTTCAATGTCACCCTGCTCCAAAATTTGATTGTTTGCATTCGCACGCGCTGCCCAAACGCCCGCATAGCAGTCTGCCTGCAACTCCATACGCACCGACAATGCGTTATTTTGCGCTTCGGACAAACGTGAGCGCATATTGCTGACTTTTTGCTCCACACCCGTTAAATACTGGATGTGATGCCCCACTTCATGTGCAATCACGTACGCTTGCGCAAAATCACCGCCAGCGCCCATTTGCTGCAATTCATTAAAGAACGACAAATCCAAATACACTTTTTGATCACCAGGACAATAAAAAGGGCCTGCCGCTGCTTGACCTACGCCACAAGCCGTTTGCGTTTGACCGCTGTACAATACCATGATTGGCGCACGATATTGACCACCGAAAGTCTGACTCCAAACGTCTTTGGTGCTTTGAAAAATTTTAGAAGCAAATACCGCTTGCTCATCAGAGGTACGCAAGCCTTTGGTTCCTGTACTGGAAGCCGCCCCACCACCCGTCATGCTGTTGACCGCACTGACGGTTGAGAGCGTGGTGGATGGATTGATGCCAAATACAAAATACGCCACTGCGGCCAGTATCATGCCGCCAATGCCGATTCGCCCAGCCCCGCCGCCCATGATGCCACCCGATGACCCACGACGGTCTTCAACATCATTGCTTTGTTGTAAAGGATCTAAACGCATGTTACCCCCAAAAATATCTCAAATTCACCCAACCAATGCGCGCTGACGAACGGTTTCAAACAAACACACGCCCGAGGCCACCGATACATTCAAACTACTGACTGAGCCCGCCATTGGAATATTGACCAATTCATCGCAATGCTCGCGCGTCAATCGCCGCATCCCTTCACCCTCCGCACCCATCACCCACGCGATGGAGCCGGCAACCTGAGATTGATACAGGCTTTTCTCTGCTTGATCATCGGTACCAACCACCCAAATATCGTATTCCTTAATTTCACGCAAAGTGCGCGCCAAATTGGTCACCATAATATACGGCACATGCTCAGCTGCGCCTGAAGCAACTTTTGCCACGGTGGCATTGATGCCAACCGCTTTATCTTTAGGCGCAATCACGGCGTGTACACCCGCCGCGTCCGCCACGCGCAAGCACGCACCTAAATTATGCGGATCGGTCACGCCATCAAGCACCAATAAAAACGGCGGCTCAGATAGATTTTCCAGCACATCATCTAAACTATGCGCCAATGGCAAATCATCCACCAATGCGGCGATGCCCTGATGACGCGTGTGTCCTACCAAACCATCTAAACGCGTGCGCGCCACCAAGCGCGGTTCAATGCGGGCTTGCGCCAGCAAGCCAATAAAATTTTGCATGCGCTTGTCTGCGCGTTCATGCTCAACATACACCTCTTGCACACTGCGTGGTGCAACGCGCACACGCGCCTGCACCGCATGAAATCCAAACAATAGTTTTTGTGCCATAAATTCTTTCAATAGAGGTCGGTATTGTAGCGTATTTCAAATGCGTCAACGGCAAAAACGTCCCTCAAAAATAGAGACATATAACCGTTTATCCCTAAATTTTTGGGTGGTATCAAGGCACACCAATCATTGAGTGGTCTTCATGCTCTTTATGCACCACAGGTGTTTTCAGGGTAAACACATCAACATTATGCTCACGCAATACGCGCCAGACCGATAAATTCACCTCCGAAATGATGTTCAATCGCCCATTTTCAGGGTCAAGCAACCACCAAGTGATTTCTAAAATATAGCCTTTATCACTGATGGATGAAAGCAGTACATTTGGGGCTGGTGATTGCGCCACGCGCGGCAATGCTTTCACTGCCTGTACGATTTTAGGCATGATAAAATCCAAATCAATGTCGTAGTTGACTGGAATTTGCGTGGACAACCAGTTTTTTTTATCGTGTAAAGACCAATTCACCACAGGATTGACGATTAAATTTTCATTCGGTATCAGCACTTCGTCGCCACTTGAACCTTCAATCAAGGTATAGCGCGCGTTAATGGTGCGTACAAATCCGCGTGTACCATCTGATGTGCTAATTAAGTCACCGATGCGCACGCTGCGCTCAAACAACATCACAAAGCCTGAAACGTAATTACTGGCAATTTTTTGCAAACCCAAACCAATCCCGACACCCAGCGCACCGCCGAACACCGAAAGCACAGTCAAGTCGATTCCCGAGGCCGATAAACTCAACAACACCGCAACCAATATCAACAGGCCTTTGAGAAAACGCACCAACACCATGCGTGTGGACAAATCAAAACCAGCGAATTTCTCGTTGGGTTTTTTGAGCAACAATTCCTCAAGTTCGTGTGACAGCCACTGCACCACCAGCCACAACACCAAAACAACGGCAACCAAAGTCAAACCATCCAGCAAAGACAACTGCGCATTGCCCAATTTGATTTTAAAACTGTCCAAACGCGCAAAAATGCCGTCCAGTTTGCCCACATAATCGAGCAACATCAATGCCCAAATCACCACGATGGATAGGCGCTCCAAGGTTGCGCGGCGCGCGCCCTCTGGCAAGGCGCGACGCACCACATACAGAAACAAACGCACAAAAAACCAAGCGGCAAACAAACGCGCAACAAACTCAAACCAAATGATGCTCAAGCCTTTGTGCGCATAAATCACCATCGTGATGTGCGCAAATAACCACAGCAAAAAGGGCAGCGTCATGCGCATCAGCACATTCACCCAATTGGGCACTTTGTGCTGTAAATCACGCTGTTGGTAAACACGCCGCACCACCCAAGTCACGAAAAACCCCAAAGCGACGATAAGTAGAGTAATCGCCATTGAAGTTGGCGAAATTTCGGCAATAAGGGCTTGCACACCGTGAACGGGGGCTTGCTCTGAAGTGAGGTTTTGTTCTATCGTTTGCATCATTTATGAAATTGGATTACCTGCGTAGGGGATGGCTTGTTCGGCGTGTTTGCGCCAATTATTGACATAACGCGCGACAATCGCAGGTGCATTGCGAATCACCACCACATTTTCTGCATTGCGTTTTTGCGCGCTATAGGTGAAATTATACGAGCCTGTCACCACCACGGCTTTGGCGGTGTCATGGTCAAAAATCATAATCTTGTTGTGCGCGTTTTCGTATTGCGTTTCCAAGCGAATTGGAATGCCCGCTTCAAAAAGTTGCATGGTCAAAATATTTTTCCCTGCCAACGCCATTTCACTGTCCAACAAAATTTCCACATTCACACCGCGTTTGTGCGCGGCAATCAAGGCATTACCGACCCGTTCGTCCGTAAATAAGTAAGCCTGTACGAGGATGTTGCGTTGCGCATTGTTGATGGTATTGACCAAGGTTTTTTGAATGTTGTCTTCAGGACTGAACAATGCTGTCACCATCGCTGAACCAGTATTGTGCTCGGCAGTTTGGGCGGCCTCGGTTTGAGGCGGGGTCGCTGGAGTATTTTTTGCCTGTGCCCAATTGCGCACAGAAGCCCCTGCTAAAAACCCAAAAGCCAGCAGCAATGCACCCATCATGACATACTTAAAATAACCCAAACGCCGCATTGTGTTTCCTTTACGCCTGAACAGCGGGTATTGCCTTGCGTAGATACGCCGCAAAAAAACCATCGGTCTGATGCAGATGCGGTAGCAACTGTAAACAACCATCGCGCTCCGCTGATTCTGGCACAATGATTTTTTGCGTTGCCAAAACCTCGCGTGCTGCGACCAATTCAAATTCAGGATGCGCCGCCACAAACGCTCTTACAATCTCTTGATTTTCATTGGGCAACACGCTGCAGGTCGCATACACCAGCGTACCACCTGCTTTGACCAAGCGCGCCGCCGACTCCAGAATACTGGCTTGCACTTGAACCAAACGCGCCACACTGTCCACGCCATGCCGCCATTTCAAATCAGGATTGCGACGCAAGGTACCCAAACCACTGCACGGCGCATCGACCAAAACGCGGTCAAACTTGCCCGCGAGGCGTTTGACACGAATGTCTTTTTCACTGTCAATCGCAATCGCCTGCACATTCGACAACCCACTGCGCGCCAAGCGTGGTTTGAGTTTGGCCAAACGGTGCGCAGCAATGTCAAACGCGTACAATCGACCCGTGTTGCGCATCATGGCGCCAATCGCCAAAGTTTTGCCACCCGCGCCCGCACAAAAGTCGGCCACCATTTCACCGCGTTTGGCACCCAACAAATGTGTGAGCAATTGACTGCCTTCATCCTGCACCTCAATCGCACCTGTGGTGAATACATCCAATTTTTGCAAAGCAGGTTTTTTCGGTAAACGCAAACCCAAGGGCGCGAATGCACAAACAGCCGATTCAATACCTGCGTGCTCGAAGGCGATTTGCACGGCTTCGCGCGAGGATTTAATTGTATTGACTCGAATGTCCAAAGGCGCGGATTGATTCAATGCCTCGGTCAATTTCAAAGTTTCGTCTTCACCATACGCGCCGACCAAAGCAGCAAACCATTCATCAGGTAAATTGCTGCGCACTGCGGCAGGCAAATCGTGAATCGGGGCTTTGAGCGTTTCAGTCACCCACGCAAATTCTTCCTCAGGGATTGCCGCTTGCAAACTGTTCATATCGACCACTTTTTGCGCCGCGAGCAACACCAAGCGTCGCTCCAACGCACCCATGCCTGTTTGCGCCAAATGCGCCAAAACGCGGCGGTGGCGCAACACCGCATACACGGTTTCCGCCACAATGTGACGGTCACGTGCGCCCAGCTCTTTGTGGGCACGCAAGAACATTGACACCTGTTTGTCGGCAGCAGCGTCAAATTTCAACACATCCATCAGCAAAATTTGCGCACACCACAGGCATTGCGCCAAACGCTTGCCTGAGTCCTGCGAGGCTTCGATTTTCGGAACGCTTGCACTGGCATCGGTTTTGGCTTTGCCACGGGTACGTGAACTTTTGGCTGTGTCCGAATCGCGTGTATTTTGTGTGTCTTGCGCTTGCGCCATTTGCAAGGCTTTTTGACGCGCTGCCAAAGCGACCGAGCTCATTGCCACGCCGTCCGCGCGTATCACCACACCGCCCGCCGTTACAATTGATTGCGCCCGTGCTTTTTGTTCTTTTTGTGCCAATTCAGCCGCCAAGCGTTCTTTTTTACTGGGCTTTTTGCTGTAGGACTTTTTCTTCACTTCACTCATTGTATTCTTTCAATTGCACACCATTGTGCTTCAGGATGCGTCATTGGCAAACACCGTTTGCGAAACCACACCCAATTTCGGATGCAAACGGATGCCCGCCTCATCCCAAATCAAACCACCGTGCACAAACCATTCGACCACTTGCGGGTAAATGATGTGCTCGGTTTTCAAAACCCGCGCCGCCAATGTATCCGCATCATCATCCGCCAACACAGGTACACACGACTGCATCACGATTGGTCCGTGGTCAAGTTCAGCGGTCACACCATGCACGGTCGCGCCGTGGACTTTCACACCCGCTTTCAACGCTTGTTCATGCGTGTGCAAACCTTTGAAATTTGGCAAAATCGATGGGTGAATGTTGAACATTCTGCGTGCGTAATGATTCGTAAACGCAGGGGTTAGAATGCGCATAAAACCCGCCAACACCACCAAGTCAGGTGCAAATGCGTCAATTCGTTTCATCAATTCGGCATCATACGCCTCGCGATTAGCAAAATCCTTGTGGCTCAAAAACACAGTTGGGATGCCTTGCTCGGCAGCATACGCCAAACCACCCGCATCGGCGCGATTGCTCACCACTGCCGCAACCCGCGCCACGCCCTGCGCCTGCCATGCGTTTTTCCGTGCGTGCTCGACGATGGCTTTCATATTGCTGCCACCGCCTGAAATTAAAATCACAATATTTTTCACAAACACCCCAGATATTTAAGGTCGCATTGTACCGTAAAAGCCTCATACAAAATGCTCGAGCCACAGTTCAGACCTCCAAGCACAATCAATAAAAGTTATTCTTGCTCAGGATGATAGGGTGATATCCACCGCTCAACAAACAAACCCCTTGCCCTTGCTTTAACAAGCGCTTCCTCGCTCACTGATGGAACTCCTACGTACATATAAAAATCATATCCAACATGAACAAACACTTCATCACTTTCGATTCGACACCAATACTCATTTCTCAATATGGATTTTATAACTGGCTTTAACTGCTCAATAGAAATTGATTCACCTTCTTTAAAAGGACTTTTATTTTGAGAATTCCCTAACCCAAATAATTTTAAATGACTAATTTTTGCCTCTTTTACAAATTCATATGCTGTTTCAAGATATGCACTTTCAACAATTTCATACTCTTGTAGAGTCACATTCTTTCCTACCTCGCCGAAATCTGTCCACTCCTCCGTTATTAAGTAATGCCCTTTTTTGTTCCGATTTTTAGGATTGTACTTAGTTACTCTAAACTCAAGCATATTTAACCTCCCAAAAACAAAAACATCGTTGGGCGTTTGTTCAAATCAGTCATTTCCGCACCCCCTGATTTGAGCGACTTTTGCCATTCGCCCACAGTTTGGGTGCGCAACCATTCTGTCGGCAAGGTCAAATCCGCGCCAACGCACAGACGTGTATTGGGCTGCAAGGTTTTAAGCAAGGTTTCGAACAGTTGCATATTGCGATACGGCGTTTCAATGAACATTTGCGTTTGTGCGTGAACTTTCGACTCTTGCTCCAAGCGTTTGATTTCTTTGGATTTTTGCGCAGCGTCTATGGGCAAATAACCGTGAAAGGCGAATTTTTGCCCATTCAAACCGCTGCCCATCAACGCCAGCAATATCGATGACGGCCCAACCAGTGGCACCACGCGCACGCCCGCCCGATGCGCCGTCTCAACCAAACGCGCCCCTGGGTCAGCCACGGCAGGACAGCCCGCATCACTGAGCAAGCCCAAGTTGTGCCCTGCCAACACAGGCGCAAGCAGTTGTTTGACCGCATCATCAGGCGTTTTGACATTCAATTCGCTGATGTGCAATTCCTGCAAAGGGGTTTGTGTACCCACTGCTTTGAGAAACTGGCGTGCGACTTTTGCCGTCTCAACCACAAAGTAATTGCATTCGTGAACGATGGTTTGCACTTGCGTCGGCAACACCGCATTGAGCGTATCGTGGTTGATGTCAATCGGTGAACTCAGGGTGTTGGGAATGAGATAAAGTGTGCCGAGTTGACTCATGACGCGCCACCATATAAATTCACCCCCGCCTTGCGCAACATATCCGTGAGCGCAATCAAAGGCAAACCAATCAAAGCTGTGGGATCATCCGACTCGACTTTTTCTAAAATCGTAATCCCCAAGGCTTCAACCTTGGCACTGCCCGCACAATCATAGGGCTGCTCGATGCGCAAATACGCGCTCAACTCGTCATCGGGCAAATCGCGAAACGTCGCGCGGGTGATGACGTTGCGCGCATCAACGCTGTCATTGCACGCATCATACAAACACAACGCACTGTGAAACAGCACGGTTTGTCCGCGCATGGCTTGCAGCTGCGCCAGTGCTTTATCAAAGCCCCCCGCTTTGCCGATTTGCTCGCCATTGACCGTTGCCACCTGATCTGCGCCAATGATGAACGCGTTAGGATGGGTTTGCGCGATGTGGCGCGCTTTGGCCACTGCCAAACGCAACGCAGTTTCAGGTGGGGTTTCGCCTGCCAAAGGTATTTCGTCTATACGAGGACTGACCACGGTGAATGGTAAACGCAGACGTTGCAACAACTCACGTCGATACGGTGAGGACGAGCCCAATATGAGTTGTAAAGTGGATGGTGAATTTTTCAATCTGAACCTCTGTTATAATTTGCGCAATTTTAATGACCCATATTATCTCAGATTATGACTTCTTCTATTCAAGACATTGATGTATTCGCGCTGTGCAAGGAGCATGCCAGCGTTCAAGGTCAGCTGCCTTTGAGCGCACTATCACGCCTGCATGGCGATTTAATCCACACCACAGACGCGGTCAGTTACCACGTGAGTGGCTCGGTAGATGATGAACATCGTTATCTGCTGCATTTGAGCATCACGGGTACGCTGCCGATGAATTGCCAGCGTTGCGCTGAGGAATTGTCACACCCGTTACTGGTGGACAATACCTTACAATTGGTGCATACAGAAGCCGAGTTGGACGATGAGGAAGAAGAACTAAACGCCATCATGTCGGGCAAAGCGGAGATTGAAAAAATTGTCGGTAGTAAAAACTATGACTTATTAAACCTGCTCGAAGACGAAATCATTCTTTCTTTACCGATAGTGATTGCGCATGAGGTGTGCGAACAAACGTTGCCAACCTCTGTTGGAGAAAAAGTGTCGCCTTTTGATGCACTCATGACACTCAAAAACAAATAATTCATTGAAATTCCAATGTTTTTTACACAGTGACTTGGCAAAAACATAAAACTCGCCTATAATCTTCCATTCTGTATTTTATGTACTGGTACCAACGTACCCATTAGGGCTTCAGGAGCAATAATCATGGCTGTTCAACAAAACAAAAAATCACCTTCAAAACGCGGTATGCACCGTTCACACGACTTTATCACAGGTCCTGCAACCGCAATCGAACCTGTAACGGGTGAAGTTCACTTGCGTCACCACATCAGCCCAAATGGCTTTTACCGTGGTAAAAAAGTGATTAAAACCAAAAACGACGAATAATTCAGCGCACCGTAAGGTGTATTGTATTTTGCGTCCAACACCGACATAATGAAGCTGGTTAACCCAGCTTTTTGTCGTTTTGAAATCAATCCTTTTTCTGAATGAGTATGAGCGAAAATCAAACCACCATAGCAGTCGATGTGATGGGCGGAGACCACGGTTTATCTGTGACTTTGCCTGCCTGTGCCGAATTTTTGCGCACGCATTCTGACGCACGATTACTGTTGGTAGGTGAGCAAAGTGTCATTCAAAAAGAGTTGCCTCATTACAAATTGACATTGTCTGAGCGTTGCCAAATCGTCCACGCCTCCGAAATCATTGAGATGGATGAGGCGGTTGAAACCGCCTTGCGCCGAAAAAAAGACTCTTCCATGCGCATCGCCATCAACCAAGTCAAAGACGGTCACGCACACGCGGTTGTCTCCGCAGGCAATACAGGTGCGCTCATGGCGATTGCCCGCTTTGTGCTCAAAACCTTGGATGGTATTGACCGCCCTGCGATTGCCTCAATCATGCCGAACATGGACGAAACGGGCACGGTGGTATTGGACTTGGGCGCAAATGTGGACTGTACCGCCGAGCATTTACAACAGTTCGCTTTGATGGGTTCATCCTTGGTCGCTGCGACCATGGAGCATGCCACCGCAAGCAATCCGCGCGTTGGCTTGCTCAATATCGGACACGAAGACATCAAAGGCAATGAATTGGTTAAAGCCGCTGGCGAACTGCTCAAACAAACCCCGATTAACTTCATTGGCAATGTTGAAGGCAATCAAATATTCACGGGCGGCGCGGATGTCATCGTCTGTGACGGCTTTGTCGGCAATGTCTTGCTCAAAACTTCGGAAGGCTTGAGCCAAATGGTGCGCCAACGCCTTACCCATGAGTTTAAAAAATCCATCTGGCGTAAACTCACCGCCATCTTTGCCCTGCCCGCAATCAATGGTTTCAAACGCCGCGTGGACAATCGTCCATTTAACGGCGCGGCTTTGTTAGGCTTGCGCGGCGTGGTAATTAAAAGCCATGGCGGCGCGGACAGCTACGCGTTTGGCTTTGCCCTGCAACGCGCTTACAACGCGGTGGCGCACGATATGCTTGCCAAAACCACGGCGATGCTGGGGCAGATTCATCAATAATGGATTTATGAGGAAATTACAGCGTAACTATAACGTTGTTTACATCCTCAACCAATGGTGTTATTTGCGAATTATTCGCTTGAGTTTCATTTCCATAAATTGTGTATTTTGCCTGCCGAAGTTTACTGAGCGGTAAGCCTTCGTGATTCATAATTGAAGCCAATGTATTTCCGTCTTTAACATTGCAAACCCTATCCCCCATCAACTCAGTAAAAAGCTCTGGATATTCGCGACTAATTTTGTCCGCTAATTTGCCTATAGTATCCACATGGGCTTGAAACGCTTTAGCCGCATCTTTCAGATGTGAGCGCGAACGATTTAACACAAACAAATGCACTTTTGGTAAAACAATCGCGTTATCTTTCGCATTTGCATTAAACGCCATAAAAATATCATCTTCCAAATGATATTTAGCATCTAACGAAACGCCAAATATGAGTTTAAACAAATTTGTAATGCCACGAATCGAAGCGGCATCGGCAGTACACGGTACAATAACTCGATTCGCAGCAATGACCGCCATCTCTGTATAGTTGGCAAAACTCGGATTGCAATCAATAAAAAACACCTGTTTTCGCTTGTTTGTTTCTTTCTTTTGCTCAAAAGATTCAATTAAGTCCGAAAGTAGGTAACGGCTTTTTTTCCACGCACCTCTTTCAGGTGCATTTCCTAAATAATTAATGATGGTGGAACAAATATCTAAATCAACATCCCCTGGGAGCAAAAATAAGTTCGTGGGCATGTTTGGATTCGATGTCGCAGCTTGGACAAAATAACTTGCCTCAGTACCTAATCTATTTGAACGAGATTTTTCGTAACGCTCTTTTATATACCCAGCGATTGTTACATTGTTTTCTCTATATTTTCCTAATTGCTCTTCACCCTTGCCATTTCCGCCCAAAATCATTTCCGAGACGTTAGATTGTGGACACGCATCAACCACCACAATATCTTCATCAGGGTGCTGTATTGCATATTCCACAGCAAGAACATACGTTAAAAAAGTTTTTCCAACGCCACCCTTATTGTTCCATATTAAGTATTTTGAATTCTGAGACATAATGCCACCTTATCAAATATAGTTATCATGCGTGCATTGTACACCAATTGTGGACGTAAATATCCAAGCACTATCCCAAATCACCTCTCAAAAACCAAGTTAAAATACACATATTTTCATCCGCAACTTCAACCACCCCCAATTATGAAAATCCGCCTCGCACCCCAGCGCGACATCCTCCAGCTGCCCGACCCACTCATCAGCCAAATTGCCGCTGGCGAGGTGGTCGAGCGTCCTGCCTCGGTGGTCAAGGAGTTGTTGGAAAACGCTTTGGACGCGGGCGCGACCGACATCACGTTGCGACTCATCGACGGGGGTAAAACTCTGATCGAACTCTCTGACAATGGCTGCGGCATTCTCGCCGAGCAATTGCCACTGGCGGTCACCCGCCACGCCACCAGTAAAATTCGCTCACTCGATGAGCTCGAGCACGTCGAGTCTATGGGCTTTCGCGGTGAGGCACTGGCATCCATCGCCTCGGTCGCGCGCATGCGCTTGACCAGTCGCACGGACGCGGATGCGCACGCATCGAGTATCGATAATCACAGCGGGGTGTGGGCAATCACTGCCACGGCAGGCGGCTTGGGTACGCGCATTGAGGTCGCCGATGTGTACCACAGCACGCCTGCACGGCGTAAGTTTCTCAAAACCGATGCAACCGAGTTCGCGCATTGCTCCGAGGTGTTCACGCGCATTGCGCTGGCGAATCCGCACTGCACGTTTAAACTGTTTCATCAAAATAAAGTCAGTGCTCACTACCCAGCGACCGATTGGGAAAATCGCATCTCAGATATTTTGGCAAGCACTTTGCCCGAGCATTGCATTTGGGTGAACGAGACTTCGGGCGAATTCAAACTCACGGGCATGATTTTTCCCGCCGATGCGGCGCGGGCGCGCGCCGACACGCAATATGCGTATGTGAACCAGCGTTATGTGCGCGACAAGGTGGTCAGCCACGCCATTCGCGCCTCCTACGCCGATGTGCTGCACCATCAGCGTCACCCTGCGTATGTGTTGTTCCTCGATGTACCTGCGAGCAGTGTCGATGTCAATGTGCATCCCGCGAAAACCGAAGTTCGTTTTCGCGATAGTGGCACAGTGCATCAATTCATTACCCACAGTTTGAAAAAAGCTTTGGCGCAAACCGCGAGTGGGCGGATTGTTTCAATAAAGCCTGAGCAAAATCCACCCACTGCGCCAAGTGTGTCTGCACGCACAGATTTAACGGTGGACAAGGTTTTGGATGTGCCACAGCCACCCATCCCACCATCTGCACACACTGCACCCGCAACATTTCCAAGCCAACAACGCACCTTGCCATTGGCGCAAAATGTACGCAGTTATTTGGACTTATTGCGTGCTGAACCGCAACCCGAGCGATTTGCGCCGCCTGCTGAATCTGCCAAAAACCATGACAGCAGTGAGCACCCACTTGGCTTTGCGCTCGCGCAAATTCACGGGGTTTATATACTGGCGCAAAACGCGCAGGGTGCGGTGCTGGTCGATATGCACGCGGCACACGAGCGGATTGTGTATGAACATTTGAAAGTTGCCTTGGATACGCAGTCTTTGGCCAAACAGGATTTATTGATACCGCTGGCGTTTTCTGCCAATGCTTTGGAGTTGGCGACTTTGTCCGAACCCGAAGTGCCTGAAGTGTTGAATCAAATTGGCTTGAATTTATCGACTCTTGGCATCGGTGAGATCGCGATTCGCAGCGTGCCCGCACTCATCAAACAAGCCGATGCGATTGCATTGGCACGGGCGGTTTTGGCGGACATTGCGCAACTCGGCGCATCGCACGTTTTGACCGAGAAGCGCAATGAATTGCTCGGTACGCTGGCTTGCCACGGCGCGGTGCGCGCCAATCGGCAACTGACTTTGCCTGAAATGAACCAACTGCTGCGCGATATGGAAGCGACCGAGCGTGCCAATCAATGCAACCACGGTCGCCCAACTTGGATACAGTTGTCGATGAAAGAATTGGATGCACTGTTTATGCGTGGGCAGTGAGAGTTTTGAGTTTTCAGAACAACAATCACACTAACTCTCCAAAAAACCACTGCTCAACAACTTTATCACCATCCTCATCATCTGTGATCGGAAAGGTGATGCCAAGTTCATGCACTCCTTCGGGCAAAACCAGTCCCCAATCTTTGCTCAAGGATTTTTCAGTAATTAGTTTAGTTTCTCCACTAACAAGCGTGTGCCCCCTAAAATACGCTTCATCCAAATAAAGACAAATCTCGCTACTAAACATATCAGGCAATGATATTAATGCTGTGACTCTAACATTTTTAAATTTGATAGGCTTCGCATGAATTAAATTCGCGCAAGCCTCTATCATTCGTTGAGCACATTCGGCTTTTATTTTTGGCGTTGAATACTTTCCCATAACCAAACCAGCATGAACTGGTATTTTCCAGTTCATGTATTGTCTGCCCTTTGGTAATTCATCAGGAAAATAGTCAATAAAATTTTCAGACCATCGTTTCAATGCCCGCAAACGACGAGGAATGCCTCGCAGTTTTTTATTGGTTAGACGCAATTGCCGCATGTTTAACTCGCAACCACACTGACTTTAGCAAACCTGCGTTTCCCCACCTGTATCACATATTCACCCACTGCCAAACGGGTGTTTTTATCCTTGACCACTTCGCCATCAATTTTACAACCGCCCTGCTCAATCGAGCGCACGCCATCCGATGAGGTATTGACCATGCCCGCCGCTTTGAGCAATGCGCCCAACGGCAAACCGCCTTCAGGTACACTGACCGTGACCGATTCAATGTCATCGGGAATACCGCCTTGCGCACGATGGTTGAACGCTTGCAGTGCTTCCTCGGCGGCTTGTGCGTTGTGAAAACGCGCCACGATTTCTTGCGCAAGCAATACCTTGATTTCGCGTGGATTGCGCCCGTTGTTCACTTCTTCTTTAAATTGTGCAATTTGCTCCATCGACACGAATGAAAGCAATTCATACCAATCCCACATCATGTCATCCGAGATGCTCATGATTTTGCCAAACATTTCATTGGCAGGCTCGGTGATGCCGACGTAGTTGTTTTTCGATTTGGACATTTTGTCCACGCCATCCAAGCCGACGAGCAAAGGCATGGTCAAAATGCACTGCGGCTCTTGACCGTATTCTTTTTGCAATTCACGTCCCACCAATAGATTGAATTTTTGGTCGGTGCCACCGAGTTCGATGTCGGACTTGAGCGCGACCGAGTCGTAGCCTTGCATCAGTGGGTATAAAAACTCATGGATGGAAATTGCCACACCGTTTTTATAACGTTTGGTAAAGTCCTCACGCTCAAGCATACGCGCGACGGTGTAACGGCTGGCCAGTTGTATCATGCCGCGTGCGCCGCCAAACTCAGGCGAGTCGCACCACTCCGAGTTGTAACGAATTTCGGTTTTTTCTTTGTCCAAAATCAAACTGGCTTGCTCATAGTAGGTTTTCGCATTCGCTTCAATCTGCTCGCGTGTCAGCGGCGGACGCGTGGCATTGCGTCCCGATGGATCGCCAATCATGGACGTAAAATCACCAATCAAGAAAATCACGGTATGCCCCAAATCCTGCAATTGACGCAGTTTGTTCAACACCACGGTGTGACCCAAATGGATGTCGGGCGCAGTCGGATCCAAGCCCAGTTTGATGCGCAAAGGCAAGCCCGTCGCCGCACTGCGGGCGAGTTTTTGCACCCATTCGCTTTCGACCAACAACTCGTCACAACCGCGTTTGCTCACGGCAAGCGCATGTTTGACGGCATCGGTGATGGGATATTGTACGGGGGTGGATTTTACCTGCTCGGTCATGGTGAACACTCAATTTATGGGTTAGAAAATTTAGTATCATGCTAAAAAACACGCTATTGTACCAATTTGTGCCATGTTCTTGCCACAATGTGCGCAGCAAACCTATTTAAGGGAACACGAAATAAACTGATTTATCGCGCATTTCAGACATGCTAAAATGCGCTTCTTTTAATTAACCCAACATTAACCCACACACCATGACCGCACTCACCCAAAACGAACTGAAAATCCTCGTTGCTCAAAAAGCGATTGAATACGTCCCAGCCAACGCCATCATTGGGGTTGGCACGGGTTCGACCGCCGATTTATTCATTGACGAATTGGCAAAAATCAAAGATCGCATTGTCGGTGCAATTGCCAGCTCCAACCGCACCGCTGAGCGTTTGACAGGTTATGGCATCCGTGTATTTGATGTCAACGAAGTGCGCTCTGTGCCCGTGTATATTGACGGTGCGGATGAAATTGACCCGAAAGGCTTTATGATTAAGGGTGGCGGTGCGGCGCACACGCGCGAGAAAATCTGCGCATCGATTGCCGAGCAATTTATTTGCATCGCCGATGCAAGCAAAGAAGTGGATGTGTTGGGTACATTTCCACTGCCGATTGAAGTCGTGCCTCTGGCGCGCGAAGCGGTAGCACGCCGTTTGACCGCCATCGGTGGTTTACCGATTTGGCGTGTGAAAGACGACCAACCCGTGGTCACCGACAACGGCTGTCACATCCTTGATGTCCACGATTTACGCATCACCGACCCGTTGGCGATGGAGCAAGAGTTGACTTTGATTCCCGGTGTTTTGACGGTGGGAATTTTTGCCCTCCAACCCGCACACGTGGCATTGATTGCCACAGCGGATGGTGTCAAAGAACGAAATTATCGTTAAAATTTCAGGGGCCATCGCCCCTGTCACACACCATTGGTTTTTGTTGTATGATGCGTTTGAAATAGCCAAAAAATAAGTAGCACACACCATAAATGGCATCTTTCATTCGCATTAGGAGACAACCATGCGCATCAGTGACCGTTTGCGCCATGCGCGCATCGAAACCGAGTATCAATGGAATGCATTCACCCTCAAACGTGAATCACAATACCTCAATCCGCAAAACGCGTGGTTGGAGCATTCTTGGCAGGTGTCAGCTCGCAGCATTGATGTTGAAAAAACCTGCGCGCCCATTGACGACCCCGAAGCCGTGCGCCAGCAATTCATCTCCTCGCAGTTGTACCAAGTCGCCAAACCGCTGTTGGATGACCTTTTAAACTCAATACAAGATACAGGTTTTGCGGTTGGTTTGTCCGATCCGAATGCCACCTTACAATGGACGGCATCCAGTCGGGTAATGGAAAAACGCTTGGAAAAAGCCCATTTCATTCCCTCCGCCCATTGGGATGAGCAGAGCATCGGCACCAATGCCGTTGGCTTAGCGGCACGATTGGTCAAGCCTGCCGCAGTTTTCTCGGCGCAACATTACGTACCGAGTTTGCACGAATGGGTGTGCTACGCCGCGCCCATCGTCCACAAACCCACGGGACAATTGGCCGCTGTGCTCGACATCAGTGCGCCGTGGCAACACGCCACGCCACTGGCTTTGGCAACCGTGAGCCACTACGCCCAGCAAATATCGCAACTGTGGTCGGCAGTCGAAATCGAGCCGTGTTTTTATCTCAATTTATGTGGACACAAAACCGGCGTGTGCTTGGGGCACACGTTGTTGTCGCGTCGCTTGCAAGAAATTTTCTTAACCTTGTCTGTGCATCCTGAAGGCTTGAGCTTGGAATCGCTCCACGCCCACGTGTATGGTGATGCGGAAGTGTCGATGTCCACCCTCAAATCTGAGATGAGCCATCTGCGTGCGCACATCGGTGAACGCTTACAAGCGCGTCCATATCGATTGTCGATGACCGCGCAAATTGTGCCAACCGATGCGCATTTAGTCGAACAATATGCGCTCCAAGGCAATGTCCAAGCCATGATGACCTTGTACCAACACCCGTTGCTGCCACAATCACAAGCCCCCGCTGTGGTTGAGTTTCGCGAGTATCTGCACCAATTGGTGGTGCGCACCCTTGCAATGAGTACCGATGTGTCGGCTTTGTGGCAATTCTCGACCCAGCACGAAGCCGAATACGAGGTATTGGCTCAGTTGCAGCAACTGTTGCCGCTCTCCGATGGTCGGCGCGCGGCGGTATTGGCCAAACTCTCGCAATTTGAATAAAAATTAGCCCTCATTAAATCCTTCAACCTTTTTTCAACCTTGTTCGTGACATCATGCGTCCCAGTGTGCAACATAGCGCACTTATCAATTTAATAGGAGACCATGATGATTTACGCTCAACCCAACGCCGCTGGCGCACCGATTCAATTCAAAACCCAATACGACAATTTCATCGGCGGCACATTTGTCGCCCCTGTCAAAGGCACGTATTTTGATGTGGTGACCCCCATCACAGGCAAAGGCTTCACGCAAGCAGCGCGCTCAACCGCCGAAGACATTGAACTGGCACTGGATGCCGCCCACGCCGCCGCAGATGCGTGGGGCAAAACTTCAGCCACCGAACGCGCCAATATTTTGCTCAAAATTGCCGACCGCATGGAAGCGAATTTAGAAATACTCGCCTACGTCGAAACCGTGGACAACGGTAAACCCATACGTGAAACGCTCAACGCCGACATCCCGCTGGCGGTCGATCATTTTCGCTACTTCGCCGGCTGCATCCGCTCACAGGAAGGCACTGCCTCGGAAATCGATGCCAACACCATGGCCTACCACATCCACGAGCCACTCGGTGTGGTCGGGCAAATCATCCCGTGGAACTTCCCAATTTTAATGGCCGCATGGAAACTCGCGCCCGCGCTCGCAGCAGGCAACTGCGTGGTGCTCAAACCCGCCGAATCCACACCTGTGAGTATCTTGGTGCTTGCTGAACTCATCGCAGATTTACTCCCCGCAGGTGTGCTGAACATCGTCAATGGCTACGGGCGTGAAGCAGGCATGCCTTTGGCCACATCCAAACGCATTGCAAAAATTGCCTTCACAGGCTCAACCTCGACTGGACGCGTCATCGCGCAAGCGGCAGCGAACAACCTCATCCCTGCGACATTGGAACTCGGTGGTAAATCACCCAACATCTTTTTTGAAGATGTGATGGCGGCCGACGATGGTTATTTGGACAAAGCGATTGAGGGCTTGGTGTTGTTTGCTTTTAACCAAGGCGAAGTTTGCACCTGCCCATCGCGTGCGTTGATTCAAGAATCCATCTACGACAAGTTTATGGAAAAATGTTTGGCGCGCATCGCGGCGATTAAACAGGGCAATCCACTGGATACCGACACCATGATTGGTGCGCAGGCTTCCAATGAACAAATGACCAAAATCAAATCGTACTTAGATTTGGGCAAACAAGAAGGCGCAACGGTATTGGCAGGTGGCGCACCCGCGCAATTGGCAGGCGAATTGGCGGATGGTTACTACATCCAACCCACGGTATTTAAGGGGCACAACAAAATGCGTATTTTCCAAGAAGAGATTTTTGGACCTGTTTTGGCCGTGACCACATTCAAAGACGAAGCCGATGCCCTCGCCATCGCCAATGATACTTTGTACGGTTTGGGCGCAGGCGTGTGGAGTCGCAATGGCAATGTGGCCTACCGCATGGGACGCGCCATCAAAGCAGGTCGTGTGTGGACCAACTGCTACCACGCTTATCCAGCGCACTCGGCGTTTGGCGGTTACAAAGAATCGGGCATCGGACGCGAAACCCACAAAGTCATGCTCGACCATTACCAACAAACCAAAAACCTGTTGGTGAGTTACACTGAGGAAAAATTGGGCTTTTTCTAATTTTTAAATAAAGACCGATTCAACCATGTGGGGTGACATATTCATCCCACATGGGTCACCACAGGAGCACATCATGGTCGAACGCGTCATCGCTACAGAATCCGCCTTGGCACTCATCGTTCAACTCAAAGCCGAGCACGGTGAAATCATGTTTCATCAGTCAGGCGGTTGTTGCGACAACAGCGCGGCCAACTGCTATCTACCGACCGATTTAACCATCGGTGCGTATGACGTGCATTTGGGGGATATTGGCGGTGTGCCGTTTTACATCAGCGCGTCGCAGTACGAATACTGGAAACACACCCAGCTCATCATTGATGTGACCGATGGACACGGTGGCACATTTTCATTGGAAGGCGCAACGGGCAAAGCCTTTCTCACCCGCTCGCGGCTGTTTACCGATGAAGAATGGGCGCAATTACAAGCCCAAGGTGTGGTGTGAATTTTTAATCTTTTTTACCAAACCACGTCAGCCATTTTTGGTGGGCTTGGGCTTTCACATCATCGGTGATGTACATCGCCACCAAAGCAATCGCTGCCGCCAACGCACCCAAATCATCGCTAAAGCCCGCTACGGGAATCACATCAGGAATCGCATCCACAGGTGAAATGAAATACGCCAACGCGCCGAAAATCACGGTTTTCGCCCATTTCGGCGTTTCGGGTCTTTGCGCGGCATAGTATAGTTGCAAGGCTTTTTCAATCACCTCGCCACCTGCTTTGAGTGCGAAATTTTTGACCTTGTCCCAAAAACTTGAATCTGAATAATCGGGGATTTGTGGGTTTTCCATGCGGCACTCCTCAGTGTTCATTCATCAGTATTCATTCGTCAATCGCAGTCACTGCATTCAATCAACCGATGCCGTCATTGCGAGCAGTTGACTGCGAAGCAATCCAGCGGTATCGGCAAAGTTCCTCTGCTTTGACCTCTAACGATATATTGTGCTCAATCGGCTTTATTCAAGGACTTGTTTAAAGCCCGGCGTTCTTGGAAAAATTGTTGCAGCAACGCCCGCGCCTCATCCGCCAAAACCCCACCAACCACATCAACGGGATGGTTGATATGGTGATTCAACTGTTCATTGCTATACACATTCATCACCGATTCCGCCACGCCCGTCTTGTAATCCGCCGCGCCATAGACCACGCGCGTCAGCCGTGCATGAAACATCGCGCCCGTACACATCAAACACGGCTCCAAAGTCACATACAACTCACACTCAGGCAAACGATAATTTTGCAATGCCACACCTGCCGCACGCAGGGCTTGCATCTCGGCATGCGCGGAGGGGTCATTCAAAGAAATCGGCTGATTAAACCCCGTGGCAATGATTTGATTGTGGTGCACCACCACCGCACCCACAGGCACTTCGCCTGCATCGTAGGCTTGCTGCGCACATTGCAAAGCATGACGCATAAAAAACGCGTCACGCTCGGTGCTGTTGGGTCCGTCTTGCCAGGTGATTTTTAGATTCTGGGAACTCATATTCTTTATTTTTTTGAATAATATATGGGTTAATGTTGGTTAGTACTATGATGATCAATTGAGATTTTCAAGCATGCTCCAGTTGCTCAGAAAATCACTCAAATCCCGTTGCCCAAGATCTAACAATCCAGTTTCTAAATTTTTCTTATCCATCTTCAACAAACCACGCCCATCTAACGCAATCTTCGATTGGGTCTTTGATTTTGTAATCCATGGATAAAAGTGATAGTTCTTGGATTGACCATGAATAGCCATGAGACGTTTTAAAAGTTCAGAAGGCGGAATGACTATAAACTGTGGTTCCATATTCCGCTCATGTGATATCAGCACAAAAACCCAAAAGTCAGCCATGGATTTGGCTATCTTGTCATGTTTTAACGTCAACCATCCTGCTGCGATAAGGTTTTTGTCAAAATCAGTAATAGCGTTGGATGCCTTGTAGTCACGCGACAACTTCACTTGAAGCGAAATTGAGGATGTATTTTTTTCGTTTGTCACGAGCAGGTCTATCCCTGTATCTTTGGATGGAATCCATACATTCAGATTCGGGTAAGTGTGTTCGATAAACTCACCAACAAGGAACTCACCTGCATGAATTGTAAAAAGAGGGCGCATAGTAATTGCTAACCATATAAACATTCAAAAATCTTGTTTTTCTTAATTTCGTTGGATGACGGAACATATTACACCACAATCAAATTATTCCGATGCACCAACTCGGCCTCATCCGCATCACGCCCCAGCAATTCAGCAAATTCACTGCTGGCATGACGCGCAATGCGCTGGGTATCCGAACTGCTGTAATTACTCAAGCCACGCGCGACTTCCACGCCGTGCTCGTCCAAACAGGCAATCACTTCGCCACGCTCGAAATTGCCGTCCACCGCAATCACGCCAATCGGCAATACGCTTTTACCGCCTGTGCGCACGGCTTTGACCGCGCCTGCATCGAGGGTCACGCTGCCACGCATCTGTAAGTGGTCTGCGAGCCATTGTTGGCGTGCGGTGAGCAGCGGTGTGTCGGCAATCAATTCGGTGCCGATGCGCTCGCCATTTGCCAGTCGTGGCAACACCTGCGCTTCGCGTCCGCTAGCGATGATGGTGCTCGCACCGCTTTTCATCGCGCGTTTGGCCGCCAGCACTTTGGTCAGCATCCCACCTTTGCCGATGCTGCTGCCTGCGCCACCTGCCATGCTTTCCAATGTTTCCAATCCCGCAGGTGCGGTTTGAATCAATTGCGCGTTGGGATTTTTGCGTGGGTCGGCGGTGAATAAGCCATCTTGGTCGGTCAAGATGACCAACACATCGGCCTCAATCAAGTTCGCCACCAGCGCGCCGAGGGTGTCGTTGTCGCCCACCTTGATTTCATCGGTGACCACGGTGTCGTTCTCGTTGATAATCGGTACAACACCGAGTTGGAGTAATGTGAACATCGCTGAGCGCGCATTCAGATAACGCGCTCTGTCCGCCAAATCTTCGTGGGTGAGTAGAATCTGTGCGGTGACGATGTGGTGTTTTGCAAATTGGGTTTCATACACCTGCGCCAAGCCCATTTGCCCCACCGCAGCCGCTGCCTGCAATTCGTCAATATTGGATGGACGAGTGTGCCAATTCAGGCGTTTCATGCCCTCGGCAATCGCGCCACTGGAGACCAAAATCACTTCTTTGCCCAAAGCGCGCAAGGCGGCAATCTGCGCCGCCCAACTGGCAATCGCCGCCTCATCCAAGCCACGCCCTTCGTTGGTCACGAGTGAGGAGCCGACTTTGATGACCACGCGGCTGGCAGCGCGCAATCCACCGATTTTGTTTAAATCCTCGGTACGGTTAATCACTTGATGGATGACCTCGTCAGACATCATCGCCCTCCACACTGTCGTTGGATGTGTTCAACTGGGTTTTCAACTCAGGCGCGCGCAAAGATGTTTGCGCCAAAGTTTCGGCCAATTTCGCTGCTTGCTCGGCTTCTTCGCGCTCGCGTTGCTCAGCCAATTTGACTTGGTCAATATAATTTTGAATGTCCAACATCAAAGCCTCAGTGCCCTCACGCGTTGCCGCTGAAATTTGATACACCTTGCCCGTCCAGCCATAATCGCGCACGAATTGCGCGACCTTGTCGGCGCGTTCTTCCTCGGCAATCATATCGAGTTTATTGAGCACCAACCAACGCGGTTTATCTGCCAAGGCTTCATCATACTTGCGCAATTCTTCAACAATCGCACGGGCTTCATGCACCGTATCGACGTTTTCATCAAACGGTGCCAAATCCACCAAGTGCAGTAAAATCCGCGTGCGCGCCAAGTGTTTCAGAAAGCGCACGCCCAAGCCCACGCCATCGGCCGCACCCTCAATCAATCCGGGGATGTCGGCAATCACAAAACTGCGCTCAGGTCCCGTGCGCACCACGCCGAGGTTTGGATGCAAGGTGGTAAACGGGTAATCGGCAATTTTTGGACGTGCGTTCGACACCGCGCTAATCAAGGTTGATTTACCCGCGTTGGGCATACCGAGTAGCCCAACATCCGCGAGCACTTTGAGTTCCAAGCGCAAAGCAAAACGTTCGCCCTCAGTACCAGGGGTGCATTGACGTGGCGTGCGGTTGACCGAAGATTTAAAATGAATATTACCCAATCCGCCTTGGCCACCTTTTGCCAACAACACCGTTTGCCCAACCTGCGTCAAATCATGCAATAAGTCACCTGACTCGGCATCAAATATCATCGTGCCCACGGGCATTTTCAGCGTGATGTCATCGCCACCCGCGCCGTAGCAATCGGAGCTGCCGCCTTTTTCACCATTTTGTGCCAAGTGTTTTTTGGTAAAACGAAAATCAATCAAGGTGTTGAGGTTTTCATCGGCAATCGCATACACACTGCCACCGCGCCCGCCATCACCCCCGTCAGGACCGCCATTGGGTTTGTGCTTTTCGCGGCGCAAACTCGCCACACCATTGCCACCATTGCCTGCGATGACTTCAATTTTTGCTTCGTCTATAAACTTCATTTTTATTCCAATTGCGCCTGATGGCGCGGTTCTGCTGTGTAAGTTCGGTATTATAAGCGATACCTGCGAATATCCTCAGATTATCCGCAGCATTATCACCACGCATGGGCACAAAATCACACATCGGCGTAAAATACGACCTTTCATAAAAATTCAAATAATGAACACGCGCGCTTTTATCAAACACATTCCGCCATTGGCTTGGGTGATTACGCTCACCGTGCTGTGTGCGGGCATTTTCGGTAATTTATTGGGTAATGTCACCACCGAACTGTCCGATGATTTGCATCTAAGCGCGAAACACATCGGCTGGCTGGTGTTCATCGGTAGTTCCGGCAGCGCGCTGGGGGCGTTCTTGGGTGGCGACATTGCCTATCGCGTGCGCCCGTTGGTTTTAATCTATGCCTATTTGGCAGGTATGCTGGCATCCATCGTGCTGCTGGTGAGCAGCAGCCAATTCAGCACTTTGGCAGCGGGCTTTTTATGCTACGAAATCATGCTGACCGCTTTACTGACCCTGTCCCACACGATGATAGGACACATGGATTTAAGCAGCGCGATTCGTGCGCGCATGCTCGCCCTACTCGATGTGGGTTGGAGCGTGGGTGCGAGCATCGCGCCGATTTGGGTGGTGTTTTTATTGCGCGGTTATCCGAGTTGGCGTGTTCCCTATGCCTTGTTCATCCTGCTCGTGGTCGCGCTCATCGTGGCTTACTCGCGCACAATCATCCGCACCAGTATTGATGCAATTCATTTGCTCCGACAGCCCAACGCAGATGCGCATCCCACACGAGCGTCACATACTTATTGGCAACTCATCACCTCGCGCTGGACGATTTGGGCTTGGGTGGCAGCGATATTAATCGGCTATGTGGAATGGGGACACACGTATTGGTTCGTCAATTACGCCCATCAAGGTCGCGCGATTACACTGGATAATGCGCGTTGGGGCTTGCTGGCGTTTACCGCAGGTATGGTGCTCGCACGCGCATGGCAAACCTTTGTTCACAGCCATTTAAGCACCGAGCAACGATTGGTGCGCTTGAGTATCGTCGGTTGTGTGATGTTTGCCTTGATTGCGTGGTTTCCCAACCCAACGATGATGCCCTATGTGCTGACCATCAATTTTTTCGCAGGTGTTGGCATCGGTATTGTGTTTCCAATTTTGCTCAATCACCTCATCGATTTTGCACCGCATGACACTGCAAAATTTTCTGCACTGCTGATGTTTGGCATTTTGATTGGCGCACAATTGGCGGGCTTAATCATTGGCTACGTCACCGAGCATTTGAATATCAATTGGGGCTATGCGACCATTGCGCTGGCAATGTTTGGCTTTACCTTTGCGACTTTGAAATTGTTTGCAGTACACAAACACCATCCATCATTCAATCCATAAAGCTTAACAATGGCATCACCTAATGGTGCACTCGCGTGGTTGTTCAACCCTTCAATAAGTTAAATATTTGAGAGACTCGCACCACCTCACCCTCACGCTTTGCCCAAACAAAACGCCGCAAATGATTTGCGGCGTTGTTCAGTACTTAGAACCGTATCAATTAAGAAACGATGCTTACAGTACGACGCTTGTGCGCGCCTTTCACTGCAAATTGTACTTTGCCTTCCACTTTGGCAAACAAAGTGTGGTCCTTGCCCATGCCCACGCCTTCACCTGGGTGGAACTCAGTACCGCGTTGGCGCACGATGATGTTGCCTGGAACAATGTGCTCACCACCGTAGATTTTCACGCCCAATCGTTTCGATTCTGATTCGCGACCATTTCGCGTAGAGCCGCCGCCTTTTTTATGTGCCATGATGACATCCTTCTGTTAATCCCAAAGCACGGTGTGCTTTGGCAATCATTTTTAAACAATACTTAATTTTAAATTAAGCATTCACCGTTTCAATCAACACTTCAGTGTAGTTTTGGCGGTGGCCTTGACGTTTTTGGTAGTGTTTACGACGGCGCATTTTGAAAATACGCACTTTATCGTGACGACCTTGAGACAATACTTTAGCAACGACAGACGCACCAGACACCAACGGTGTACCCACAACCAAGCCTTCGCCAGAACCCACAGCCAAAACTTCGTTCAAGGTAATTTGTTGTCCAATGTCAGCAGCGATCTGTTCTATTTTCAATTTTTGGCCAGCGACAACACGGTACTGTTTGCCACCAGTTTTTATGACTGCGTACATTTTAAAATCCTTAAAAAATTCATATCCTTCGCGCACCATTACGCAAAGAAGCGAAATTATAATCAAGTTTTCAAACAAAAGCAATCAAAATCAATACGTTGCATGAACTGTGGTTTTCTATCGACCCAACATTTCCAAGGCATGTTCGCGCGTGGCGTCGGTAATCGTCACACCACCGAGCATTCGCGCGATTTCATCCACACGCTGCGCTTGATTCAAAACCTCAATGGTGGAATAAGTCGCGCCATCGACTGTGGCTTTGCTCACACGCCAGTGGTGGATGCCCTGCGCCGCAACCTGCGCCAAATGAGTGACGCACAGCACTTGGCGAGTTGAACCCATTTGAGCCAATAGTTTACCGACCACTTCAGCCACTGCACCACCAATACCCGAATCCACTTCATCAAATATCAATGTTGGCACTGGATTGGCTGCGCTGGTGATGACCGACAATGCGAGGCTGATGCGCGCCAACTCGCCGCCTGAAGCGACTTTATGTAAAGCCTGTGGCTCCACGCCTGCGTGTCCCGCAACCTTAAACTCGACTGCATCAATACCACTTTGCGACGGTGCGCCCTCGGTGACGCTGATGTCAAACCGCCCACCCGTCATATTGAGCGTCTGCATACTGGCGGTCACGTCACTCGCCAATTTTTTGGCAGCGGCTTTGCGCGCTTGGCTCAATGCTTGCGCCGATTGGGTAAACGCACTCAATGCTTGCGTTTCCTGCGCGGTCAACGCGTCTATATCCATGCCGTGCTGTAATTGTTCCCATTCGTTTTGCAAACTGACCCAATGTGCGTGCAGTTCTTCGGGCTCAACCCTCAATTTGCGCGCCTGCTCGTGCCATAAACTGACACGCGCATCGATTTCCGCCCAACGTGCCTCGTCCAAATCAGCGCGTGAAGTGTAACCATTCAGAGTATGTCCTGCTTCTTGGATGTTGATGAGCGCAGAGTCGAGCAATTCAACCGCCTCATTCAAACGCTCATCAAACCGTGCCAAATTAGACAGATTGGAAATCTGTGTGCGCAGACCATCGGCGAGCGATTCATCACTCTGCGTGAGTGCGTCTGCCGCTTGCGCTGTGCCCTGCAACAAGGTCGTGGCGTGCGACAATCGACTGTGCTCGTGCGATAAATTTGCCCACTCATCAGACTGCGGCGCAAGTTCATTGAGCCCCGCCAACTGCCACTGCAAAGCATCCATGCGCTCGCCAATTTGTGCCATATCGGTCTCGGCTTTGACACGCGCCGCCTGCACGCGTTGCCACGCAGCAAACGCCACACGGGTTGCTTCGCGCAATTCGTGCAATTGCGCATGGTTGTCCAAAAGGTCTCTTTGCGCGGTGGGCTTGAGCAGCAACTGATGTGCATGCTGTCCGTGTATGTGCACGAGTTGTTCTGCCAGTTCGCGCAACTGCGTCAGCGTCACGGCAATGCCGTTGATAAATGCACGGCTTTTGCCCTGCTTGTCAATCATTCGGCGAATGAGCAAGACATCCTCTTCACCGAGCAAATCCTGAGCCGACAGCCACAATTGCACTTCATTAGACAGCGAAAACTCACCTGAAATATCGGCTTTGTCGCCGTTTTGTCCCACCAGCAGGGCATCCGAACGCTCACCAAGCAACAAACCAATCGCGTCCAACAAAATGGATTTACCTGCACCCGTTTCCCCTGTGAGCACGGTAAAGCCTGCCTCAATCTCTAAATCAAGGGCTTTGACAATCACAAAATTTCTAAGAGACAGGCGTTGGAGCATGGCGGTGTCTTGTTAATTTAAATTAAAGAGGACGCGATGGGTTGAGCTGCCAATTGAGTTTTTGGCGCAGTGTAGCAAAATAATTGTACGATAAGGGATGCCAAAAAATCGAAGAAAACGGCGCCAATCCGATGCGCAATCGATCATCTTGACGCGCGTATGAGAACACCTGTGAATCACAGTGCACCGCCGCCTCACGTTTACCCGCGATATCAATCTCAATCGTACAGGTGTTCGGTAACACAATCGGGCGATTGGACAGAGATTGGGGTGCAACGGGCACGAGGGTAATCCCCGCCAACTGTGGATGTAAAATCGGCCCACCTGCTGCCAATGAATACGCAGTAGAGCCTGTGGTTGTGGCAATAATCAAGGAGTCAGCACGTTGACGATACATAAATTGCTCATTCACGCGCACATTCAAGTCCAGCATCCCTTCGACACTGCGCCGCGCCACCACAACATCGTTGAGTGCCAAGCCTTCAAACACCACTTCGTCCTCACGCACCACTTGGGCAATGAACAAATCACGCTTTTCAACCGTGTACTGCTTATTCGCCAGCACTTCACGCAAAGCCGTCTCAACATCTGCCAATGCAATGTCGGTGATAAAACCCAAATGTCCTTGATTGACCCCAATAATTGGCAAACCATAGGGCGCAACCTGACGCGCATTGCCCAACATCGTACCATCCCCGCCAACCGAAATCATCACATCGGCCGCTTGACCGATGTCCTTAATGCTCGCGCTGGGATAGTCGCGCAACTGAAAATGCGCATGCGTCTGCTCTTCAATAATCACCGCCTTACCCAAATCCACGACTGCATGAATGACGCGTTTCAGCGCGTCAAGCGAACTATCAGACTGCGTACGCCCAACAATGGCGACCGTGCGCACATCGGCAGGATTTTTTGTGGGGAGTGGGGTGGGTTTGTTCATGGTCGCATTGTAAATGAATGTGTGGACGGATGCCAGTTGTACGACACCGCTTTTTCAGCGACTCGTTCGAGTCACCTAAAGTTTTTGCTGTGGGTTACAATACTGCATCTTTGTTAAAGAAACACGAATCACCCAAACCAGTGCAGTCCGAAGGGGGTGTTCCGTGTTTTCTACAACCACATCACCACACCGCACGAACATGAATTTAGACGAACGCGCCAGTATTCTGTTGACCACATTGGTTCACCAATACATTGCCCAAGGCACCCCCGTGGGCTCGCAGGCGTTGATGGCAAACTCAGGTTTGTCGATTTCATCAGCGACTGTGCGCAACGTGATGGCAGAATTGGAACAATTGGGCTTAATCGCCAGTCCGCATACCTCAGCAGGACGCATTCCCACGCCTGCGGGTTATCGTTTTTTTGTCGATGCGATGATGACTGCAAACGCCTTTACAGCCAATGATGAGGCCGATTTGTCGGCACATGATTTATCGGGATTTTCGGCAGACACCCCAGCGCGCATGGCCAATCAAGCCGCGCAGACTTTATCGCAACTCTCGCATTTCGCAGGCATTATTGCCACGCCCAAACGCTCACAGGTCTTTGGGCAAATTGACTTTTTACAATTGTCACCAACGCGGATTTTGGTGGTGATGGTCACGCCTGAGGGTGATGTGCAAAATCGCCTGTTGCAACTGGAACAAGCCTACACACCGAGCCAACTCAATCACGCGGCGAATTACCTCAACAGCCATTTTGCGGGCAAAACTTTTGAACACATTCGCACACAACTGGCGAATGAATTGGCACATTTGCAAAATGATGTCAACGTTTTAATGCAGCAAGCTGTGGCACGCACATCCGAATCCAGCATGGATGAAGATGCACTGATTGTCAAAGGCGAGCGTCATTTGCTCGATGTCTCTGAATTTGCCAACAACATGCAACGTCTGCGTCAGACTTTTGATTTATTTGACGAAAAAACACGCCTGCTGCAATTGCTAGAACACACCCGCACCGCAGGCGGCATCCAAGTCTTTATCGGTGGTGAGTCCGATGTATTGCCCTACGATGGCGTGTCGCTGATTTGCGCGCCCTACGCTGCCAACAACCAAATAATGGGCACGCTCGGCGTGATTGGCCCTTCACGCATGGCGTACGAAAAAGTTATTCCCATGGTCGATGTGACCGCCAAACTCCTCTCACGCGCCATGCAGAATTTTACTTAAAATGAATACTCAAAAAAACGCTGTCCTACTCATCAACCTTGGCTCGCCCGATGCGCCGACCGCGCCTGCGATTGCGCGTTATTTGGGTGAATTTCTCAGTGACCGCCGCGTGGTGGACATTCCCAAATTGCTTTGGCAACCCATTTTACGTGGCATCATTTTGCGCATCCGCCCAAAAAAACTCGTGCCTTTGTACGAAATGATTTGGGACAAAAATGTCGCGCCCGAAAATGGCGCGCCGCTCAAAGCCATCACGCTCGCGCAAGCCGAGGCGTTGAGCGCGCGATTGGCAACAACCAATACCGCTGTCTATTGGGCAATGCGCTACCAAAACCCATCCATCGCCTCGGTGCTCGAACGCATGGCGAATGACGGTGTGACCGATGTCACCGTGTTGCCGCTTTATCCACAATATTCGCGTACCACCACCGAAACTGCATTTGATGCCATAGCCAGTGCACTCAATCAAATACACAAACAACGTGGTAATTCTCGACGGAGCGAACCATTATTCAGACTACATACCATTCAAGAATACCACGCGCACCCCATGTATATCGCGGCTTTAGCGCAATCGGTTCGTGCGTATTGGCAAGCCCATGGTCAACCCAATTTTGCCGCAGGTGATAAATTACTGCTGAGTTTTCACGGCTTGCCTGAACGCAACATCAAAAAAGGCGACCCGTATCAAAATCAATGCGAAGCCACGCATCGTTTACTGTCGCAAGCCTTGGGGCTGAGCACCGAGCAGGTGCTGATTAGCTACCAATCACGCTTTGGTAAACAAAAATGGATTGAGCCCTACACCCAAGCGACTTTGGAGCAATTGGCTAAAACAGGCACAAAACGCGTGGACGTGATGTGCCCTGGTTTTGCAGCAGACTGTTTGGAAACACTGGAAGAAATTGCCCATCAACTCAAAGCCGTGTTCCTTGAATCAGGTGGAAAAGATTACCACTACATTGCGTGTTTGAATACCCAACCCGCGCACATTGAGATGATGGCGCAATTGGTGGCCGAGCCACGTAACCATGCTTGATTGGGTCAATCATGTTCCCCACCACTGTCATCAAACTCATCCCATTTATCGAAGCCATCGGCATTATTGCTTTTTGCGTGTCTGGATTCATTCGCGCACAGCAACACAAGTTTGACCCGATTGGCGTATTCATCATTGGTTTTGTCACCGCATTTGGTGGCGGGACGTTGCGCGACATCATGCTTGATCGCCGCCCATTTTTTTGGGTTGAGCATGAGGCATACATCATCGCACTGTTTGTATTTTCATTGATTGCAGGCAAAACCTTGCACTTTATGCGCCGCGTGTTTTCACTCAAATCCATGTTGGTGGCAGACGCGCTCGGCTTGAGTTTATTCACCATCACCAGCACTGCGGTCGCGCTGGACGCAGGAATGCCGTACTTTGTCGCCTCGATGTATGGTGTGATGGGTGCAACCTTTGGCGGTGTCATCCGCGATGTGCTGTGTAATGAAAAGCCGTTGTTGTTGATTGATTCAGAACCGTACGCCACCTGCGCATTTGCAGGGGCTTGGCTGTATTTGATATTGATGTACTTGAACGTGCAAGCGATTTTGAGTTTGGCCTTGGGCAGTGCTTTGGTGTTTGTGCTGCGCATGGCGAGCATCAAACTCAAATGGCGCGTGCCCAGTGGGTTTTAAACCATACTTTTGCGAGCAAACAATGACTCAAAATCCAAAGAAATTTCTAACCAAAAAAAGAACCCTATCCCAATGGATGGATATTGGATGGCAAGTATTGGTCGTGGGGACTGTAGCAGGCTTAATTTTTTGGCCATCGGCAAAAAACATTAATACCCGACGACCTATTTACAACTCCTTGGAAGAGTGTCTCTCTGACTGGAATAATACACCTACTGACTGTGAGGAAAAAGATGAATCCAGCAGTTCTAACTCAATACGCATTCGCAAATGGTATGGGCCTGATGTAGACAATGAGGGACGTGCCTATCACAAAGATGGTCGAGTAACAGAAGGGCACACTCGATTTGCCACGACCAGTTTTCGCGGCTCAAACATTACGCGCAGCGGGTTTGGACGCGGATTTTCTCGAGGCGGCTGAGGAAACAAAAATGATTCGCGAACCACAAATTGCGCGCGCAGATTGGCGCGAAAAAATGGAACAAATTGGTTTTGGCTTTCACAGTATTGATGGTCTGTATTGGCAAGAAAATTTCGCCTACCGTTTCACCGATCAACAAATCGATTTACTAGACGATGTAACCTTAGAGTTACACCATATGTGTTTGAACGTAGTAGATGACCTAATTCGCCGAGGGGATTTATCCACTTTAGCCATTGACCAGCATTGGCAATCACATATCGAAAAGTCGTGGCAAACTCGAGAGCCATCGTTAATTGGGCGCATGGATTTGGTATATGACGGAATATCTGCACCAAAATTATTAGAATACAATGCAGACACGGCAACTTCTTTAATCGAATCCAGTCTAGCACAATGGGGTTGGATACAGGATACTCATCCACAAGCAAATCAGTTTAACAGTCTGCACGAAAAATTAATTACTCAATGGCAAGTCATCAAAGATTATTGGCATATACATGATACTCAAACTTCTGAAAATTACCCTTTACACTTCATGGGGGTTTATACCCAAGAAGAAGATGCTGTACACTTAGACTATTTGCTAGACACGGCAATTCAGGCAGGTTTTAGATGCGATTGGCTTAACATGGAGGACGTCGGTTGGGATGGCGCTTATTTTGTAGACGTGAACGGAAATGCTATACGCCATGCATTTAAATTATACCCATGGGAATGGATGGTTCGCGATGAGTTCGCTGAACACGTATTCAATTCCAATATTCGATGGATTGAACCTGCATGGAAAATGATTGTGTCCAATAAAGCTTTCTTAGCACACTTGTGGAATGCATATCCCAAACATCCGAATCTATTACCTACAAGTTTTTCATTATCTACGTTGCCAAATATAAACAACACGGGATATGCACGTAAGCCCTTGTTCTCTCGAGAAGGCGCAGGCATTGAGTTGCATTTCCCTGATGGTAAAATCGTACAAGAACTCGCTCGCGAAACACCGCAGGGATGGATTTATCAGACATTAAACCCTTTACCAAAATTTGGAAATGCTTGGACTGTCATCGGTTCATGGATTGTTGGCAACGAAACTGCGGGCATTGGTATTCGCGAAGACATCTCGCCAATTACAAAAGATTCAAGTCATTTTTTACCACATTATTTTTAGGAACACATTATGAGTATTTTAAGCACGCTTCCTGGGTTTTTAGCCTATCTTTTTGGCGCGTTGGCTTGTTTGGGCTTATTTATCATGGTGTACATTCACCTGACACCATTTTCAGAAATCAAATTGATACGTTCAGGAAACCATTCTGCAGCAACCGCATTGGTAGGTGCTTTATTGGGTTACGCGTTACCGCTATCCAGCGCTATCGTACACAGTGTGACTCTTCGAGACATGGTGATTTGGGCTTTGGTTGGTCTGATTACGCAATACCTTGCGCACCTATGCACACGCCTAATCATTCCTACAATAAAGCAAGACATTGACAATAACAATCAAGCCATAGGTACAGTTAGCGCAGGAATTTCAGTTGTACTGGGTCTAATTAACGCGGCATGTATGGTTTACTAATATTAATGATTGCCCTCACTCGCATGATTACGGGTGTATTTGGGCAATTCAATCACAAGGTCTTTTTCAGCAACAATCGCCTGACACGACAGGCGCGACTGCGAGGTCAAACCCCACGCCATGTCGAGTAAATCTTCTTCTTGGTCGCCAATCTCATTCAGCGAATTCAAGCCCTGTCGCACAATCACGTGACAAGTCGTGCAAGCACACACTTTCTCGCAGGCGTGCTCAATCTCTACGCCGTTTTGCAATAAATTATCGCAAATTGACACGCCTGTTTGTGCAGTGAATTCTTTCCCTGCAGGGCAAATATCGTCATGGGGTAATACAGTGATTTTGGTCATTTTGTTTTCAACTTTTCATTCGTCATTGCGAGCCAGATTGATTGGCGAAGCAATCCATATACACCCAACACAATTGCCGCTCTATGGATTGCCACGCTGGTGAAGCGTCGCTCGCAATGACGCAGACACACTGATGGGCATTCTCGCCCACACATTATCACAACGAATCAATCGACTGCCCAGCCAAAGCCTTGCCGATTGCTTTATTCATACGACGTGCTGCGAATTCTTCAGAGGCATTGGCCAATGTGTCAAACGCCGCGCGCAAATCGGCGATGGGCATGTCCTCATCCCGTGCGACCAAGGTAGCCACAGTGCCCATGTACTGTTGTAGCGCCGTGCGCTCGCTTTCATCGAGCAACTCGCCATCCTCTGCAAAAGCGGAATTCAACGCTTCAATCATGCGCTGTGCCTCGACCGCCACTTCGCGCCACGCCCGCGCACGCATATCCGCGCCCGCATGGGCATTGCCCTCAACCAACATTTGCGCGATTTGCTCATCGGTCAAGCCATACGAAGGTTTGACGGTGATTTCCGCCATCACGCCGCTGTTCATTTCACGCGCCGATACTGTGAGTAAGCCATCGGCATCGACCTGATAGGTCACACGCACACGCGCCGCACCTGCGACCATCGGCGGGATGCCACGCAATTCAAACTTGGCCAATGAGCGACATTCGCTGACCAATTCACGCTCGCCTTGCACCACGTGGATTGCCATCGCGGTTTGCCCGTCTTTGAATGTTGTGAATTCTTGCGCGCGTGCCACAGGCAAGGTGCTGTTGCGTGGAATCAGTTTTTCGGTCAAACCACCCATGGTTTCCACGCCCAAGGACAGCGGAATCACATCCAGCAGCAGCCAATCATCGTCCGCTGTGCGATTGCCTGCGAGTAAATTCGCCTGCATCGCTGCACCCAGCGCGACCACCTGATCGGGGTCTAAGTCGTTCAGCACAGGGCAAGACACATGCGCCGTGACCGCACGTTGCACATTCAACATGCGCGTTGCGCCGCCGACCATCACCACGCCCTGTAAATCGCCACTCGATAATTTCGCCTGCGCCAATGCGTCGTCCAAAACCCGCAAGGTTTTGTCCACCAAGTGTTTGCTCATCTCGAAAAACTGTGCTTGACTGAGCATCAGATTCACCACGTGCCCATCGGATAAACTCGCGCGAATCGAGGTCACACCTTTGGTGGTTAAGGCTTCTTTGGCACTGCGCGCTTTGGATTGCAGCAACTTCACATCCTGCGCCGATAAATCCGCAGTGAGCGCGGTCAAATGCGCCTGCTCCAAAATCCAACAATACACCCGATGGTCAAAATCATCACCGCCGAGCGCAGTATCGCCATGCGTGGCGAGCACTTCAAAAACGCCCTTGGTCAACTTTAAAATTGACACGTCAAACGTGCCGCCACCCAAATCGTAAACTGCGAAAATACCCTCTTTGTTTTTCTCAGGGTCATCCAAACCGTAGGCAATCGCGGCGGCAGTTGGCTCATTGAGCAGGCGCAACACATTCAATCCAGCAATTTGCGCCGCATCTTTGGTTGCTTGGCGTTGCGCATCGTCAAAATACGCAGGTACGGTAATCACCGCGCCCGTAATTTCATCACCGAGTGCGGCTTTGGCGCGTTTGTGTAAAGCCGACAAAATATCCGCCGACACCTGCACGGGCGATTTAACTCCCTGCGCAGTCTGCACCCCAACCATACCTGGGGTATCGACCAACACATAACCAATATCAGGCAATTGGCGCGCATCCGCATAACCGCGTCCCATCAGGCGTTTCACCGATGCGATGGTGTTGCGCGGGTCGTTGGTTTGTTGGGCTTTGGCGTCGTCACCCACCGTGGTCATGGTCGCGTTGTAATGAACTACAGATGGGAGCAAGGCACGGTCTTGCTCATCACGCACAACTTCAGGAAAGCCGTGGCGCACCGTGGCAACCAATGAGTTGGTCGTGCCCAAATCTATCCCCACCGCGTGACGGTGTTGATGCGGTGCGGTGGATTCGTTGGGTTCGGAAATTTGAAGGAGTGCCATAGAGGGGTATTTGATGAAAAAATCTGCTGTCTGTCTTGCGTTATGATTGTTTACTTCAATTGCGCTATAAAATTCTCAATAAACTGTGCTTGTGCCAATACCACTTGTAACTTCGCCCAATCTTGCTGAACACAGGCATCCCGCAATTGTACCTGATTATCCGTTTGCACCTGCGTGACTTCTGCCAATACACCTGCCGTATTGCCTTCTTCCAAAGCCTCGCGCCACTGCATTTGTTGCATCAAAAATTCAGGTGGCAGGCTCACACGTACACCCTCTTGCGCCAACTCAGGCGCATTGAGTTTGAGCAAATACTGCGCACGCGCAATCGGCGATTTGAGCGTATCAAAAGCCTCATTGGCAAAAGTCGCCCATTGCAAGGCAACACGTTGTTCCATCACACTTTTATGCGCAAATTGGTCAGGATGCACCCGCGCGATAATGGCACGGTGACGGCTTGCCAGATTTTCGGCATCCACATCAAATGACACGGGCAATTGGAACAGTTCAAAGTAGTTTTGTTGCATACACATTCAGAAGTTAACAGCAGGTCACGTCACTGCGCGTGCCGAACCATCTGCGCGTGCGTTGACAATAATCATCATAGTTCGCACCAAAACCCGCACGGATGATGCGTTCCTCACGCGGTATGACGTAAAAATTCATAATCAGAAAAAAGACAAGGGTAAATACAAATAAACGCGGCTGTGTCGCCATCAGCGGTATGGTGGTGAGGATGAGCAACATCCCGAGGTAAATCGGGTTGCGAGTGAGTGCAAACAGACCACGGGTCACGAGTTTTTGTGGGGTGTGTCCTGGGTGGATGGTGGTTTTTTGCCACAGCAAAACCACCGCGCCAAACGCCATGAGTAAAAATCCCAGCAAAAATATCGCCACCGCCACCATACCAATCGGGCGCGCAAGGATTAACGCGAACGAGGGATAACGTCCGAAAACATATTGCCCTGCGAGCAAGGCGAGCATGAGGAGGAAGGGTTGGATGTTCATTCGTAGAAATTTAGGTTATTTGAAAAGTCGTCATTGCGAGCGTTCTTTGCCAAGCAATCCATACGACTTCAATGATTTGAACATCGCTGGATTGCTTCGCGGTGAATACTCGGAGCAGTGCGCTTCCCTCGCAATGTCGGCTTTATACCGTAAACGACTCACCGCAACCGCATTCGTCCTTCACATTTGGGTTGTTGAATTTAAAACCTTCGTTCAATCCTTCGCGCGTGAAGTCCAGTTCCGTGCCATCGAGATACGGCAGGCTTTTCGGGTCAATGATGAGTTTCACACCCAAAGTTTCAAACACTTGGTCATCCGCCTCAATCGCATCGGCGTACTCGAGTTTGTACGCCATGCCTGAGCAACCCGTGGTTTTCACACCCAAGCGCAAGCCCACACCTTTGCCACGTTTGGTTAAAAAATTTTGTACATGCGTTGCCGCTGATTGTGTCATGGTGACTGACATATACCTCTCCAACTAATTAATTTTGGATAGACTTTGATACGACAGGGTCCATCATTACCATCGTGCTTACAATAGCCGTCTAAATACTGATAGCGCACTGTCCACTTCTGACCCACACGAGGCCAACGCTTGTGTGGCAATTCCGATTGCCAATCTTTATTATTGGGGGTGAAAACAATGTCATCACCCACAAGAGGGCATTCTACATTTTTTTGGGCTTTGACAGCCAACACCTTTGCGTGAATTTGGTTTTGTGTTTTCTCCAACACCCGAAGACTTAAATCACACTTTTGCCAAACCCCTGCATGCGCCCAAACGGGCACACTCGCAACCATCAGTAGAACAAAAACACGCATCATTTTACGCTGGATGCTTGGCTTTGTAATCCGCCACCGCTGCCTTAATCGCGTCCTCTGCCAAAATCGAGCAGTGAATTTTCACGGGTGGCAAAGCCAGTTCTTCGGCAATCTGCGAGTTTTTGATTTCCAAGGCTTGATCTACGGTTTTGCCTTTGACCCACTCGGTCACGAGTGACGATGAGGCAATCGCCGAGCCACAACCATAGGTTTTAAACTTCGCATCTTCGATGATGCCTTGCTCGTTGACCTTGATTTGCAATTTCATCACATCGCCACACGCAGGTGCGCCGACCATGCCTGTGCCGACAGAATCATCGGCTTTGTCGAGTGCGCCAACATTGCGTGGGTTTTCATAGTGATCCATGAGTTTGTCTGAGTATGCCATTTCATTCTCCTTCAAAAAAAGTAAAAACCTACTTTTTTTGATTTTAAAGTTAGAAATTTTGAGCGGGAAACCCGCACAAAATTTAAGTTAAAAACAATATAAAAATCGAATCAATGCGCCGCCCACTGCACGGTGTTTAAATCCACACCATCCTGATACATTTCCCACAGTGGCGAGAGTTCACGCAGTTTGCCAATTTTCTCATGCATCAGCGCAATCACTTTATCCACTTCGGCTTCAGTGGTAAAACGCCCAACCGTAAAGCGAATCGATGAGTGCGCCAATTCGTCCGAGCGACCGAGCGCGCGCAGCACATACGATGGTTCAAGCGAGGCTGAGGTACACGCCGAACCCGATGATACCGCCACATCTTTAATCGCCATCATCAAGGATTCACCCTCAACAAAGTTGAAGCTGACGTTTAAATTATGCGGCACGCGACGTTCCATATCGCCATTTAAATGCACTTCTTCCATGTCCGACAAACCAGCCCACAGACGGTCACGCAAGGCTTTAATCCGCGCATTTTCCTCAACCATTTCAAGTTTTGCCAAACGGAAAGCTTCACCCATGCCGACAATTTGGTGCGTTGCCAAAGTGCCCGAACGCATGCCACGCTCGTGTCCGCCGCCGTGCATTTGTGCTTCGAGTCGCACGCGCGGTTTGCGGCGCACGTACAACGCGCCGATGCCTTTAGGTCCATAGGTTTTGTGTGCTGAAAAACTCATCAAATCGACTTTGAGCGCGTTCAAATCAATCTCGACTTTACCCGTTGCTTGCGCGGCATCCACATGAAAAAACGCGCCATGTTCACGACAGATTTCGCCGATTTGCGCGATGTCTTGAATCACGCCGATTTCGTTGTTCACCATCATGACAGAGACCAAAATCGTGTCGGGACGCAAGGCGGCTTTGAGCACATTTAAATCCAGCAAGCCATTTTCCAATACATCCAAATAGGTCACTTCAAAACCGATGCGCTCCAATTCACGCGCGGTATCGAGAATGGCCTTGTGTTCCGTTTTAACGGTGATGATGTGTTTGCCGCGCTCAGCATAAAATTGCGCAATGCCTTTGAGTGCCAAATTATTGGATTCAGTCGCCCCCGAAGTGAACACAATTTCACGTGGGTCGGCATTGACCAAATTGGCAATGTGGCCGCGTGCTTCTTCAACCGCATCCTCAGCCTCCCAGCCGTATGGGTGCGAGCGTGACGCTGGGTTACCGAAATGCTCGGTGATGTAGGGAATCATTTTTTCTGCCACACGTGGATCAACGGGCGTAGTCGCCGAATAATCCATATAGATGGGCATTTTAGTCGTGGTATTCATGGTTTTTCCTTAAAACGTTTATCTCACTCATGCGGGCAATGTTTGCAGCATGAGTTTTTTCTTGGTGACTTTCTTTGCACCCTCGCGCAGTTCCATGCGCTGATTTTGTTCTTTGACCAAATCAGCGAGCGAAACCGACGAGAGGTAGTGAAACATTTTTCGATTCAAATCCATCCACAGATGGTGGGTCATGCACTGCTGACCGCCTTTGCAGTCCTCTTTACCTTCACATTGACGCGCATCAATCGGCTCATCCACGGCGACAATGATGTCTGCTACCGAAATTTCCGACATCGGACGCGACAGTTTATAACCACCGCCTGGCCCACGCACGCTGGTCACCAGACCAAATCGACGCAATTTGCCAAACAATTGTTCTAAGTAGGACAGCGAAATATCTTGACGCTCGGACACCGCTGACAAACTCACGGGCGAAGTACCCTCGCTCAATGCCACATCCAATAAAGCGGTGACGGCAAAACGTCCTTTGGTGGTTAATCTCATTTTATCTCTCCTGTATCTGCTCAACATCTCGTCAAACTTGCTACAACGGGTAGAACTGTTTTTCGTTACAATGCCAATGACTTTGTGCTCGATAATACCACCTTGTTAAGATGGTTATTTGATAAAACGAATTCTAACACAATTCCGACAGATTTACTCAGGTATAGAATTTTATTGCCATTTTGATACTCGGCCCCACACTTAGCCAATATAACCCATTGTTTTTATGAAAAAAAATACCAACACCCTATGCACAACCAGTGCCCGCCACAGCGATACGATTCAAATGGCGAACCCGCCGATGTACCAAGGTTCAACCATTATTTATGAACGCATGGCAGATTTGGCTGCTGCACACCACGCGTATGAAAGCGGTCAAGAATCCTACACCTACGGGCGCAAAGGCACACCAACCTCTCGCATGTTGTGCGAGGCCTTAACCGAACTCGAAGGCGGGCATCGTACATATCTGTGTCCATCGGGATTGGCAGCCTTATCCACCGCACTGCTGTCGCAACTGTCCGCAGGTGACCATGTGTTGATGGTGGACACCGTTTATAGCCCGACGCGCGATTTATGTGAACATCTGCTCAAACGTTTTGGTGTGAGCACCACCTACTATAACCCTTTATTGGGCAAGGACATAGCAGGATTGATTGAGCCGAACACACGGGTGATTTTCCTTGAGTCGCCAGGGTCTTTGACCTTAGAAATTCAAGACGTGCCTGCCATTACCGCAGTTGCCAAAGCGCACAACATCGTGACCATCTTGGACAACACTTGGGCAACACCGCTGTATTTCAAAGCATTCGAGCATGGTGTGGACATCGTGGTGCAGGCGGTGACCAAGTACCTTGGCGGTCATTCGGACGTGCTTATGGGTGCAGTGATTGCCAATCAAGCCACCTATTCATCAGTGCGCAACGCCGCCCATCAAACAGGACAATTCGCAGGTGGGTTGGATATTTCGCTGGTATTGCGTGGTCTGCGCACGCTGCCCACCCGCTTGCGCGAGCATGAGCGCAATGCGCTGCAAATTGCGCAATGGTTTGAAACACAAGACGCAGTCGATTATGTGCTTCACCCTGCCTTGCCATCGCACCCTCAGCATGGTTTGTGGCAACGCGATTTCCTTGGCTCGACGGGCTTATTCAGCGTCGCATTCAAACCTCAATACAGCGTGGCGCAAATCAACGCGATGGTTGAGTCGTATGATTTATTTGGGATTGGTTACAGTTGGGGCGGGTTTGAATCTTTGGCTCTGCCTGTGCATCCAAGCCACTTGGCGCATGTGCGCTCAGTCACCCCCGTGGCTCAGCAGTCGATGGTGCGCTATCAGATTGGTTTAGAGGGTGTGGAAGACCTAATCACGGATTTGCAAGCAGGGTTGAGCGTCCTTGGTTAAAGCCATCAAAACCGTTGTTTCAACGCAAAAACAGGCAAAGCCTGCCCATTTCAGATTACTGACAAACCTCGAATATCCCCTCTCCCCCAACTCCTCCCTCACTTGGGGGAGGGACTTTGTCAACAGCCTCAAACGGGCAGAATCTGCCTATTTTTTATTCCGCTAATATCACGCACGCAGCGCACACGCAGCGTTGATTGGTCACGCCCTCCAAAACCCGCACGTTCATTGTCACCTGCGTGCACCAGCAATCTTCTATGTTCCCGCCTTGAGCAACCACGCAACGATTGCTCTGCCCACATTTCGGGCACAACAAACTCAAATCTTCAATCACTGGCGCACGATGTTCATTCATGGTGGGAATTAAAACACCACCATTTCAAAATCGCCTTTGCTCGCACCGCATTCAGGGCAGGTCCAGTCCGACGGCACATCTTCCCAACGGGTTCCTGGGGCAATGCCTTCTTCGGGCCAACCTTGCTCTTCATCGTAAATCAAACCACACACCACACACATCCAAGTTTTCATTTTCATCCTCAAAATAATCTGTTGACTGATACCATACGCCCAAGTAGCGCGGTACAATATGGACACTGTAGGAAATACCTCTACGCCACTCTATTTTAGCAAGGTTTGCCATGACATACCCCATCGTTTTGAGTTTTAATGCACACGACCCCACCGGCGGCGCGGGCATCGCTGCGGACGCGCTCACTTGCGCGAGTTTAGAGACCTGCGCATTTACGGTTGCCACCGCACTGCTGGCGGGAGATTTCTCACGCTTGGAATCGGTCGTGCCCTTGGATGCCGACTGGATAGATGACCAAGCGCGCACCTTGCTTGAGGATTCGGTGGTTCATGCAATTAAAATCGGCGTGTTGCCCGACATGCAAATTGTGCGCGTGATTGCCGAAATCATGGCAGACTATCCCGATGTGCCCGTGATTCTCGCGCCGTCGATTTTGGTCGCAGATGATGACGAATCCAACAGCTCTGAGGAAATCATAGCTGCCACGCATGATTTATTATTGCCGAACGCCAATTTATTGGTGGCACAACGTCACCTATTGCGCCAACTCGCAGAGGTCAAGCACGACTTTTCGTCGATTGAACAAGAACACCCGCAATTGCTCGCCAATGCGCATGCACAGGCTTTATTGTCAACGGGTTGCGAGTACATCTTCGCCACCGATGCCCGATCGCCCGACAGCCAAGTTGTGCACCAACTGTTTTCATCCGATGGACTGCTGCGCACCGACACCACGCCGCGCCTGAAAGACGCATTTCTGGGCGCAAACAGTACGCTGTCGGCGGCGATTAGCGCATTGATTGCCCACGGACAACCGACACCACAAGCCATCGGCGAAGCACTCGAATACACATGGCAAACCCTGCGCTTTGGCATCAGCATGGGCATGGGTAAAAAAATTCCCGATCGTTTTTACTGGACGCGCCAATCCGAAAACGAGCCCGAAGAAATCGAGCAAACGCCAAATAAACGCCCTGCGCCTTCATCGAATACTTTGCAATAACACGGCAGCTTAATGTAGGGTGGGCATTGCCCACGACTGTTGCCCTCGATTAACATCAAATTTTTTAAATATTCATACGCACATACGCACTCTACTCAAAACCCCAATTGGAAATATATCGGTGGGCATTGCCCACCCTACTCGAAAGACCCAACCATGACTGACCAAAACCAAGCCTTATTTGACCGCGCCCAAATCACCACCCCTGGGGGTGTCAACTCACCCGTGCGCGCATTCCGCTCCGTTGGCGGTACGCCACGCTTTATCAAACACGCCAAAGGCGCGTATTTCTGGGACGAAAACGACACCCAATACATCGACTACATCGGTTCATGGGGTCCGATTATTGTCGGCCACGCCAACCCACGCGTGGTCAAAGCCGTACAAGAAGCCGCCGAAAAAGGTTTGGGCTACGGCGCACCGACCCGCGCTGAAGTTGAAATCGCCGAAAAACTCTGCGCGATGTTGCCGCAACTCGAACAGGTGCGCCTCGTGTCTTCAGGCACAGAAGCGACCATGAGTGCGATACGCCTCGCCCGTGGTTTTACGGGGCGCGATTTATTGGTCAAATTTGAAGGCTGTTACCACGGACATTCCGACAGTCTCTTGGTCAAAGCAGGTTCGGGTTTGCTCACATTTGGCAACCCATCCTCGGCAGGCGTGCCACAAGCCGTGTCCAAAGACACACTGGTTTTGCCGTACAACGATGTCGAAGCATTACAGACATTGTTCAAAGAAAAAGGCGACGCGCTGGCGTGTGTGATTTTAGAGCCGATTGCAGGCAATATGAACTTCGTGCGCGCTTCAACCGAATTCATGCAAACCTTGCGCGAGTTGTGCACGAAACACGGTACGGTTTTGATTATCGACGAAGTGATGACGGGCTTTCGTGTCGGACTGCACTGCGCGCAAGGTGTGTATGGCGTTCAAGCCGACATCACCACACTCGGTAAAGTCATCGGCGGCGGTATGCCTGTGGCGGCGTTTGGCGGGCGTGCCGACATCATGGCGCACATGGCTCCGCTCGGTGGCGTGTATCAGGCAGGCACATTGTCGGGCAATCCCGTCGCGGTCGCTGCTGGCATGACCACGTTAGAAATCATTTCTGAACCATTGTTCTATGAGAAACTGTATGAGCACACGCGTCAGCTGATGAACGGATTGGAGTATGCCGCCAAAGTCGCAGGCGTGCCGTTCTCCACCGATTGTCAGGGCGGGATGTTTGGCTTATTTTTTGCTGAAACCCCACCGAAATCATTTGCCGACATGATGGCATCACGCACCGACCTATTCCCTGCATTTTTCCACGCCATGCTCGATGAGGGCGTGTACCTTGCACCCTCGGCATTTGAAGCAGGGTTTGTGTCGGCAGCACACACCGAGGAAGACATGATGCAAACGATTGTGGCGGCTGAGAAGGCATTTGCTAAGTTGAAGGTTTGAGTTTGAACCGATGGCACGTGCAAGACAAAAAGAACAAAATAGAACGTTTTGCCCACCTATTAATTGACTGGTCATTGCGAGCGCAGCGTGGCAATCCATCGACTAACGTTGTATTGATTTGGCGTATTGTGGATTGTCGCGTTGCGCTCGCAATGACCATCCCAACCCACCACCCCAATTCAGGGTAAAATCACGCTTTAAAATACACAATAATAAAGCCCATGAACGCAATTTTTCACTGGTTCGAATCGCGCATCAATCCCTACCCCGACACCGACCCCACACCACCACAGGCGGGGTTGTTGCCGTTTATCCTGTCCTGCACGCAGGGTCTGCGCCCATGGATTTTTTTATTGATGTTTTTGACCGCAGGCATTGGCGCGTTTGAGGCGTATTTGTTTCAAATGATGGGGCAGATGGTGGATTGGCTCACACATTTATCCCCCGCGCAGTTGTGGGAGCAAAAGCGCAGCGCGATTGTGCTGATGCTGATTGCAGTTGCCATCAGTCCGCTGTGGGTGTTTTTTTCTTCGGCGGTGAAGTTTCAAACTTTGCAGGGGAATTTTCCGATGCGTTTGCGTTGGAATTTTCACCGTTTGATGCTCAATCAAAGTTTGGGCTTTTATCAAGATGAGTTCGCGGGGCGGGTCTCGGCGAAGGTGATGCAAACCGCGCTGGCAGTGCGTGATACGGTGCATATTTTTGCCGACATGCTGGTGTATGTGTTGGTTTATTTTTTGACCATGGGTGTGATTTTAATCGGCTTTGATGGCTGGTTGGTGGTTCCGTTTATCGCTTGGATGACCTTGTTTGTGTTGGCGATGCGCCACTTCATCCCGCTTTTGCGCAGCACCGCCGAGCGTCAGGCGGATGCGCGCTCGTTGATGTCAGGGCGCGTCACCGATGCGTACAGCAATATTGCCACGGTAAAATTGTTCTCACACGGGCGACGTGAGTCCGACTATGCACGCTCTGCCATGCGTGAATTTATGGGTACGGTTCATGCGCAGATGCGCTTGGTCACGCAATTGGAAACCACCAACCACGCCATCAATATGCTGTTGATTGGCAGCACGGCAGCACTGGGTTTGTGGCTGTGGCAACAGGGTGAAATCGGCGTGGGCGCACTCGCGGCAGCGACCGCGATGACCTTGCGTTTAAATGGTTTATCACACTGGATTATGTGGGAGACCGCGCAGTTGTTCGAGAACATCGGTACGGTGCAAGACGGCATGAACACTTTGTCCAAACCGCACACGGTTTTAGATGCGCCTAATGCCAAGCCTTTACAAGTCACGCACGGGGCGATTGAATTCAAAGATGTGCAATTCAACTACGGTGCGAACAAACCTTTATTAGAGCATTTGAATTTATCAATTCAATCGGGCGAAAAAATCGGTTTAGTCGGACGTTCAGGTGCAGGCAAATCGACGATTGTGAATTTGCTGTTGCGCTTTTATGATTTAAACAGTGGACACATCAGCATTGATGGGCAAGACATTTGTAGCGTTACCCAAAATTCTTTGCGTGCAAAAATCGGCATGGTGACACAAGACACTTCGCTGCTGCATCGTTCGGTGCGCGACAACATCACCTACGGCAAACCCGATGCGAGCGATGCACAGATGGTACAAGCCGCGCAACGTGCGCAAGCCCACGAATTCATCAGCACACTCTCGGATGCGAAAGGACGAACAGGCTATGATGCGCATGTCGGCGAGCGCGGGGTCAAACTCTCAGGCGGACAACGCCAACGCATCGCGATTGCCCGTGTGATGCTCAAGGATGCACCCATTCTGTTACTCGACGAAGCGACCAGCGCGTTGGATTCGGAAGTAGAAAGCGTGATTCAAGAAAGTTTGTACGAATTGATGCAAGGCAAAACTGTGATTGCCATCGCCCATCGTTTATCAACCATTGCCGCGATGGACAGGCTGATTGTATTGGATGAAGGACGAATTATTGAGCAAGGCACACACGCAGAATTATTGGATAAAAATGGTTTGTACGCACGGCTGTGGACACATCAGAGTGGTGGCTTTTTGGGTGAAGAATAATCACCATCTCCGCACCGGCCTGTAATCAAAAATCGACTCAATTTTCAATCAAAATACAAAAATCCAACTGATTAAAGTCAGTTGGATTTTTAAAGTGGTTTGATTGCTCAAGTCCACACTGCAAAAGCAATGCGTTTAAGCAAATCACTTATTGTTTGACCGAACCATTGATTGCAATCTCAACCCGACGATTCTGTTGCAAACAAGCAATCACCGAAGCAGATTTAGGTCCATTACAAGTGGCCAAAGGTTGTGTGGAACCCACACCTGTTGCTGTAATTAGGTGGGCAGGCACACCCTGAGCCACTAAGTAAGCCTTGACTGTATTGGCACGCGCTTGAGACAACATCAAGTTTGAAGCCACAGAACCAATCCGATCGGTATGACCCGTCACGGCAATCGATTCCAAGTTATAACCTTTACGAATTTGTTGGCTCAAACGCTCTAATTTCATACGCCCCTCTGGTTGTAAATCATTTAAGGATGATTTACCAAAAGCGAACAAACCATCGGCACCCAGTGAAACATTGTGAGCAGGTTGCTTCTGCGCAGGATTCACGAAACGCGCGCACTCGGGTGTGTTCCAATACGTACCTTTGGTTTTATTGTACTCATCAAAATGCACTTGGTATTGGCAAGTCAGATATGAGCCATCTGGTTTCTTAAAGTTAAAAATATAATCCCACTGTTTGGGACCAAACAAACCATCTGAGAAATGTGGGTACTGGATAATTGAGCGTACTTGATTCTTAGTTAGCCCTAAGCCCATGCTGCGCACGTGCATCGGATCCATAATCGCGCCCGATTTTAACCACGCACGATCCATGTCTGGAAACACCACATCTTGGGTATCTGAGTTATCAAACGAAATCGCCTGTGCCGAGACCTGCATGGAGCAAGTAGCCCCCACCAATGCAAGTACCATACCCCACTTTGAGTATACGTTTATCATAATTAATCCTTTAATTCAAAATAAGTTCATGTGTCTTGCACACGACCTGTGAATACAGACCGTGTGCATTGATTGCATTGGTTGTATCAATTACCGCCAAACGAGAAGCCTGCACCGACGCGAACCAATGCGCCGCCGCCACCAGAACCCCAAGCCACACCCGCATGCATCGTTGTGCGACCATTATCTGAACGTTTCAACAAGTTAAAGCCAACCCCATAACCGCCGTTGTAATACGCAGTACCACCACTCAAGTGATACGTACCAGGTTCAACTGGAGTCACCACCGCCAAAGCCGCAGAAGCCGCAATACCGCCTGAGAGTTTGTCTTCAACATTGCTGATGTGATTGGCCACGTTTTTGAGTTGACCGACATTCACCGCATCTGTATCTTTCACACCAGCCGCGACATTCTCAATCACATTGCCACCCATATTCACAGTTGCACCTTCAGCCACTGTAATGCTTTGGCTCACATTGACATTCTTCACATCAATGTTGTCAGACAACTTGATTTGAACGCCATTGGCAGTGGTTGTGGTGACGATGTTTTTATCGCCAGTAATCGCCACAGTGTCGCCCAACTTGCGATTGACCGCCGTGCCACTGTCTGCACTGAAGTTCAACCCTTTGTCCAAAGTCGTGTTGATATTGGTAATATCAGTGGTGTTTTTAGCAATATTGGTCGTATTTTGATCAACTTGCTGATTGGTCGCATACAACTGGCTGCCATTGACCGCATCG
>JAJTAZ010000023.1 GCA_021287185.1 Burkholderiales bacterium
GCTGCGCCCATCCTCGAGGTTGTCGTGGGTGAAGTCGATTGACCACGTCACATCCATTGCGTCGGGCACTTCGAGTGGTTGCGGTGTTTCTCGGTCAAGGCGTTTGTTGGGAATCAGGCGCAAGTTGAGCCCGAGTTTGCATCCGTCGGTTTGCCAATTGCGCCCAATGTTCGATACAGAACTCCATTATTATCACTTCAAATATCGCATAGATGACGAGATAACATATCCGTATGAGACAACAGTGGGCATATTTGACTGAATTTTAGACTTGTTTTCGCACAAAGTTTATTGGGTGGCTATCACTACTTACTACTTTTCAGAAAAAGATTCACTCAATGTTTTATTGAGAGGTTTTAGTAAATAGGACAATACACTTCTTTGGCCTGAAAGCACATCTACTGTCGCTGTCATCCCTGGGCGAATTTCTATTTTCTCACTTAACTTACCCTTAAATTCTCGTTCACCAATACGAACACGTGCACGATAATAAATTTGTTCACCCTGTTTGGTGTCTTCCGTCAGTGCATCAGGACTGATGTATATCACCTCACCATCCATTACACCAAAAATAGAGTAATCATAGGCATCTAATTTAACGCGAGCAGGTAGCCCCTGATATAAAAATGCCATATCAGCGGGTTTAATTTTAACCTCAACAACCAAGTCACTTTCCGTTGGTAAAATTTGTAGAATTTCTTCGCCCTGACGAACAACACCACCCAACGTAGTGATACGAATATTTTTCACAACCCCAGTAGCAGGTGCTAACAACTCAGTGTGTTCCAGTAATTGCTGTCTGTCTGCCAAGGTTTGTTCTTGCGAACTCAATTCCTCTCGCGCTTTACTCCATTCAGCACTGGTATCTTGCAGGTATTTATTTTTAAGGGTGGTGATTTGAATGTCAATTTCATTGACCGCCCTTTTTAGACGTAAAATTTCAGCACGGCTCACGTCACCTGATTTTTCCAATGGTTGATTTAATTGCAATTCAGATTGGGCAATGCGCTTACTCTCGTTCAGTTGGGCAACTTGTTGATTGAGTGTTTGACGACGCTGCATATAAAGATTCTTTTGCACTTGAGCAAAGTCTGGATACTTCGCTTCTAACTCTGGAGGGATTGAAAATGCACTGCCCGTCACCTCAGCTTGTAATCGCGCAACGGTCATGCGCAAAGCACTGACTTTGCCATATGCATCATCAAACGCAGCTGCAGCACGCCCTTTCTCCAATACTGCAACCACATCATTTTTTTTAACAGCATCTCCTTCTTTAACCCTTAATTCAGATAAAACACCGCCATCTGCACTTTGTACACTCTGAGTTCGATTGACAGCGATTACTTGCCCTTGTGCGTGAACCACTTGATCAATTTGACTAAAATACGCCCAAATAAAAAAAATCACTGCACCAACAATTGAGACCCTGAGGATTAATCTTGCCTTATTTGTAGATTGCTCCGCAGATAACCCAAAGAATTGTTTTAACCATTTCATCATTTTTCTGCCTCATTCGTTTTTTCTGTACTTGTTTGAGTTAATGGTGTTGCAGTGCTTGCACTGTGTGCCTTTGTTTTATTAGGTGGCGTTGCTGTTGCGCGCAAGTTGGCAAGAACTTCTTGTTTTGGCCCATCCATCACCACTTTGTTATTGGCAATAACGACCAAACGATCTACAAAAGAAAGTAACACAGGATTGTGTGTAACCAACACCAAGGTATGCTCTGGTTTAATCGCTTCTCTCAATGTCGCCATACACCTTTCTGCGGTTTGTTGATCCATTGAGGCTGTTGGCTCATCCAACAACCACACAGAAGGATTACTAATCAACAATCGTGTTAATGCAACAAGTTGTTTTTGTCCACCAGACAAACCCTTACCACCTTCCGCAATCGGCAACTCTAAACCTTTTGGATGGTTTGAAATAACTTGCAGCAACCCTGTTTTTTCTGCAGCCGAGCGAATGACTTCATCACCTGGATCAAGTGAGCCAATCAATAAGTTCTCTCTTAACGTCCCATTGAACAAGCGATGCTCTTGTTGCAAATATCCAATCTGCTCAGACAACCAACTCCGCGATATTTGACCAATATCTATACCATCCAGTAGTATTTTGCCTGTCAGCGGCTGATACATACCAGTTAATAAACGCAGTAACGTGGATTTGCCCGAGCCAATCGGCCCCAAAACCCCTATTTTTTCACCTGGCTTAATCAGCAAATGATGAATTGAGAACCCATTGGGCGCATTTTGATAAGAGAACTGTACATTCTCAAGAAAATAACCTCCGCGTATCCGTTCTAACTGAATTGGGCGTTCAACATGATGATTATCACTCTCCAATCGATACAGATTTTCTAAACCGCTCAAAGCGGCTTTTGCAGTTGCGTAACGCACCATCAATTGATATAAAGTGGCAGCAGGTCCCGTGGCACGCCCAGTCAAAATAGACGATGCAATCAAGGCACCCATCGTCATATTGCCTTGTGTCACCAAATACGCCCCGACCGCAATCACCATGATGTAAGTCGCCTGCTGCAAAAACATGGTGAAGTGTGTCCCTTTCTCGGTCACTTGACGCAAACCAACGTCATGACGAATAGACTCTTCGTTAATATCAATCCAGCGTGACAAAATGCCCCATGAGCCTCCGCCTGCTTTGATGGTTTCCGCACCTTCAATGGCCTCAACCAGCAAGCCTGTTTTTTGATTCGCAACCGCCATACCTTGACTGGTGAACGCCTCTATTTTTTTTATGGATGCTAAACCTTGAATGACAGCAATAATATAAAAACACAACGGGATTAAAACCAACCACGGTGAACCAATAATCATGATCAGCAGCATAAAGAAAAAGCCAAAAGGCAATTCAATCAACAAATACAAAGTACTGGATGACAAGAAACTGCGTACACCTTCATAACCGCGAATTTGTGCAGACAAAGACCCCAAGGACGGCGGAAGTTGATCCAAACGAACCTTGAGCAATCGCGCAAAAATATCACGCGACAGGCTGCTGTCCATTTTAACCACACTTTCTTCGGTCAATTCAGAACGGACATGCTTCAACAAAAGATCAAACAATAGCGATAACATTACCCCAATCGTCAAAACCCATAAAGTCTGATAACCCTGCGTCGGAATCACACGGTCATATACTTGCATAGAAAATAGAGAGACCCCTAAGGCCACCAAACTAATCAGAGCCGTTGCAAATGCCGCTTCTCGCAGTGGTTTGATATGGCTATAAAACACTTTTTTAAACAACGTGTAGGCTGGTTGCTCCGAGGTTTTTAAAAGTTCATGGGCAAACTGCAAACGCACACAGGCCAAATCTTGATCTGCTGGTACTTCATACATGCTACCCAAACTATCCAACACGCTCCACGAACCCGAGGCTGCCTTTCCACGGACAATCACCCAGCCATGTGTTTCATTCCAACTAATCGCGGGCAATCGCGCAGGATCAGGACGATCAGAAGCATGCGCTTGCTTAATCTCCATTTCTTGACTCACACGCTCTAATACAGAATGCCAGTCATAATTGGTGCTACCCAAACTATCTACAAACGCCGCACAACGCGATGTCACCACATCATGCAAACGCAGGCGATCAACCTGACCGCCTTGCAGTCTTGCGACATAGGCCAATGCCCACATCAACGAATCTTTTTGGTTAACCATTTATTCTCAATTCAAAAATATTTATCATGTATTTTTAGAATGCAATTCGCACTCTCGACTTTTTGCTTACAGCATAAAACATCAATTTCCTACAATTAACGAACTGATTGTATCAAAACAACATAATGTCCTCAGCCTAAAAATCACACCTAAATATCAACTGGTACGTCTTTGAACACGAGCAAAGACTGACTTTGAGTTGAATCTCAATTACCATTGTCCACAGCAGGTGTTTTTAAGTCCGTGATACCTTGTTCAGACTCAAACCGAGTATTAGGTACTCCCTTCTCATTAGAAATCAATGTGTCGCCAACATCTTTGGCAGCCTTGAGCTGAGTGTCGAGCTCATCTGATTTGAGAGAAGATGTGGAAGTGAAGCTCTTTAAATCAGAACTTTCATCAGCGAATAACCCCAAACTTTCGAAATCCAAACCTTGCGTATAAATCCGTAAACGACGACTGGTTGCTAAAACTTGAGCCTGAGCATCCGCTAAACTGATTTGAATATCCTTACGCTCTCGAACCGTGTTCATCAAATCTAACCATGATTTTTTACCCACCAAAAACAAACGATCATATGATTGGCTAACCGTTTTTGTCAGCTCAACATTTTTCGCAAGTCCCTCTATTCGATTTTTAGCAAAAATATAATCACTCACATCTTGATTCACTTTAACAATCAAGTCGCGTTTGGCGACTTCTACATCCATCATCGCCGCCTGATAACGATTGTACGCGGCACTGGCTTTTGAGAGTGACGAAAGCCCAGCGCCTGTCGTATAACTGACCGCTATACCAATCGTAGTACTCGGAGAAACATTACTCGCTGTCAAACTACCAAATTCTCGTTTCGCCCGTAAAACCAATTGAGGAAAAGCCTGAGCACGCTGTACTTTACTTGCTTGTCTCATTGACTCAGCAACATATTCCAAACGTTTGATGGATGGATGGATAGACATTGCCTGCATCACCACATCATCGGAAAAAGACATTTTTTCATTTTCCAAGGGCTGACGCAACAATTCTTCACTGGTCAAACGACGACCCAATAATTGATTTAAAGTGGTCAATGCGGTTGCTTCCATCGAAAGAAAGGATGCTAACTCGGATTTTGCTTGCAGCAGACGAGAAACCCCAAGATTTTGATCGGTCGTAGGCGATGCTCCAGCCTCAACTCGGCGCGTAATCAAATCGACAAAATGCTTATGCTCATTCACACTTTCTTGCGCAGCTTGAACTTTTTTATTTGCTAAAAACCAACTGACATACGCATTGATTACGCGCAAGGCGACATTCTCTGCTTCTTCGCGCAATGCCCAATCAGCGGCACCTAGATTCGCTTTACTTTGACGATAATTGGAAACCAACCCCCCACCAAAGAGGGGTTGTGTCACAACGATAGCTGTATACGCATCTTTGGCTGCATCAGCAGTATAAGCACTCCCACCGTATGTCAGTCGTCGTGGCTCGTATGAAACCGATGCGGTAGGCAAAAAACCCAATTTTGCGCTCGTCACATCTGTTTGCGCGGATTTCTGTCCCATTTCTTTCGACTTAATCGAAGGATACGAACGAATAGATTGAACGATAAGTTCGTCCAAAACATCTGCAGACACACTGCCAATTTGCATCATCAAACACAAAAACGCCATCATTCTCAAAAACACGTTTTTTTTAAAACCACGCTTATACCTATCTTTACCTCGGAAATATAAAATGTACAAATTAAACTCCTCAATAAACGGATATAAATTATAAACAACAATCGAAAAATTATATAATTATAAATAACTAATAAAATACATCAAATTTCTCACATTATAAAGACAAATGTGATTTTGCGCAATTGAGCAGTCCAATCGATTGGATAACCCATCTCTTGCAGTTGCTCTATTAAGAACCTTACTTCAATATATCATTGATCCGGTCCTAAGGTCTAAGGCAGCAATCGCCACAAGTCATAGATTAAGCATATAACATATGAATGACTGTTATCGCGTTGGGTGTGTTTGGTTTAAGGTTGCATATGACCCTCCTGAAACTATCTCAAATGTATCAATCTATTTCAGGACGGCACATAATTCCACAAAAAAACGCGAGTATCAGCCCGCGTTTTTTCATACTCAAGAGTTCAGATTACCACCCCGCCACCAAAGTCCACAAACCACACACAATCACAAACGCATACAAAGCGTAGCGCGTTTTAATGCCCACATGAATGTGCAGGTCGTGCAACACATAGTAAAAACGGTGGGCGGTGTGCCACATCATCACGAACAAAACCGCGACCACGACCAAGTAAAACAAGCCATTTTGAAACAACGGTGAGACCGTTTGATAAAATGTATCCGCAGAGCCGATGACACCAAACGGCAATAACCAACTCAAAATAACCATCAAAGCAGGCAATACCAAAGCAGCAATCATGCCGCCTGCGGCGAACAACAGCCAGTAAATCGGTTTTAAATTATTCGGTTTAGCCATGTCCTTCTCCTTATGCGCACGCAATGGTGATGATTAATAATATCAGCGCAAGCAAACCGAACACCGCCCAATGCGCACCCAAGATGTATTTTTCAGGCAAGAACTGCTCGCCTTGCTGTACTTTCATCACTTTGGGCGTGGTTTCAAACCAAGTCACGGTGTGAAATACCGCGCCAATCAAACAAAACAATACGAGCAACAGCATCAACGGGGTTTTTTGCATCTGTACCCACGCCTGCCAGTCAAACAAACTGCCCGCCAAAGCGACCACGCCCGACATCAGATTGAGCACGTACAGCGCAATCGGTACGCAGGTGAGTTCACGCAGCATATAGCGTTTGTAAAATGGTTTTTCCATGTACCAATTCGCGGGTTCAGTACTGTGATAGGGTTTGCGCATCATTGGTCTCCTTGTTTGTCTGAATGAACATCGGAATCAGCATCGGAGTTGAAAAACGATTTGAGCCAATACGGCGCACCTTGCGCCTTGGTCTGCTGAATCGCGCCCGCTGGGTCAACGTTTTTCGGACAGACTTCGGAGCAGTAGCCGACAAAGGTACATGGCCAAACACCCGTGTCTAAATTTTGAATCGCAAAGCGTTGTGCCGCGCCCTCGTCTCGACTGTCATTGTTGTAACGAAACGCCAAAGCATTCGCCGCTGGTCCTAAAAATTCAGCGTTAATCGCCACTTGCGGGCAGGCTTGATAACACAACATACAATTGATGCACATGGTGTATTGCTTGAATTTCGCCAATTCGGCAGGGGTTTGGGTGTGCGCGGTCAACGCCGCCTGCGTCACATCGGTGAATTCGGTCACAGGTTTTTCTTTGATGATATAAGGTTTGACCGCATTGAGTTTTTCGATGAATGGCTCGATGTCCACAATCAAATCTTTTTCAATCGGAAAGTGATTCAGCGGCTCAACCGTAATTTTGTCGCAATCGGCAAAATCGCGCACAAAGGTTGAGCATGCCAATTTTGGCTCGCCATTGATGACCATACCGCACGAACCACACACTTCCATACGGCACGACCAGCGATACGCCAATTCGGGGGCTTGCTCGTCTTTGATTTGCGCGAGCGCGTCCAAGACCGACATGTCTTGTGTCCACTCTACTTGGAAACTTTGCAACCACGGTTTTGCGTCAATTTCTGGACGGTAACGCGACACTTCGATGGTGATGATTTTACTCATGGTTTTGCTCATGATTTCGCCTCCGCTGCTGCGCCATACGCCCGCACCGCAGGTTGAGATTTGGTGATGGTGACGGCACTGTAATCAATTTTCGGTGCGCCGCTGCCTTGATAAAACGCCAAACTGTGTTTGAGGTAATTCACATCGTCACGCTCAGGCATATCGAGCCGTTGATGTGAGCCACGCGATTCTTTGCGTTGGTGCGCCGAATGCGCCATCGCCTCGGCCACATCCAACAAGAACCCCAATTCAATCGTGGTCAACCAATCGGTGTTGAAATTCGTGCTGTGGTCGGTGATTTTGACGTTTTGATAACGCTGCTTGAGCTGCGCAATCTGCTCAATCGCTTTTTGTGTGGTTTGCTCAGAGCGGAAAATCCCCACGCCCTCCTCCATCAATGCACCCAGTTCGCGGCGAATTTCAGCAGGTGATTCAGTGCCATCGGTTTTGTTGAGCAAAGCGGCATAAGGCGCGTAACTTTGTTCTGCCAATGCGGCAATTTGTTCGGTACTCAAACTATGACTGCGGCTTTGCGCGACTTTGAGCGCGTCCTCGCCCGCGACTTTACCGAATACCGACAACTCCGCCAATGAGTTCGAACCCAAACGGTTCGCGCCGTGCAAGCCGACCGAAGCGCACTCACCGACTGCGAACAAGCCCGCCATGCGCGTTTGACAGCGTGCATCGGTTTCTATCCCACCCATGGTGTAATGCGCGGTTGGACGCACAGGAATGGGCTCGGTCACAGGGTCAACACCGACGAATTTTTCTGCCAATTCACAAATAAACGGCAGACGTTCATGCAAGTATTTTTCACCCAAATGACGCAAATCAAGGAATACCACGTCGCCGCGCGGTGTGTCGACGGTGCGGCCTTTTTGTTGCTCGTGCCAAAAAGCTTGTGAGAGTCGGTCGCGCGGACCGAGTTCCATGTATTTATTTTTCGCTTCACCAATCGGGGTTTCAGGGCCCAAACCGTAATCCTGCAAATACCGATAGCCGTCTTTGTTGACCAAAATCCCGCCCTCACCGCGACAGCCTTCAGTCATTAAAATCCCCGACCCAGGTAAACCCGTGGGGTGGTACTGCACAAATTCCATGTCGCGCAACGGCACGCCGTGGCGATACGCCAGTGCCATGCCGTCGCCCGTGACGATACCACCATTGGTGTTGTACAGATACACACGCCCTGCGCCACCTGTGGCGATAATCACGGACTTGGCTTGCACCGCCGTGGTCGTGCCATTTTTCAAAGCCAAGCACAGCACACCCTGCAACTGCCCATCCGCGACCAATAAGTCCAGCGCAAAATGCTCATCCAAACGCTGAATACTCGGATACTGCAATGAGGTTTGAAACAAAGTGTGTAGGATGTGAAAACCCGTTTTGTCCGCGGCGAACCAAGTGCGCGGCACTTTCATGCCACCAAAGCGGCGCACATTCGGTTTGCCCTCAGGTGTGCGTGACCACGGGCAGCCCCAATGTTCGAGTTGAATCATCTCCTGCGTGGCATGGTTGACAAAATACTCGACCACGTCCTGCTCACACAGCCAATCACCGCCCGAGACCGTGTCGTGAAAATGATAGTCAAGCGAGTCGTCCTCACGCACCACGCCCGCCGAGCCACCTTCGGCGGCGACTGTGTGCGAGCGCATGGGATAAACTTTGGAAATCAGAGTGACGGTGGTTTCGGGCGAGGTACGTGCGATTTCAATCGCTGCCCGCAATCCCGCGCCACCTGCGCCGATGATGGCGACATCGGTTTGGATGATGTGCATAAAAGCCCTTTGTGCTTGGTTGATGGGTTCAATACTGTTTTCATTGTACGCCTCTCAAATCGACACAAAAGGCACATTTTGAAAAATACCACTTCCTACTGTGAGCACAAAGTTTAAGTAAAAAAATTTCCTAAAAACGCACCTTTTTGGGGAAAACCATTGGCGAACATGATACAAAATCACACGCCCACGCCACAAACCACAGTCGTTATGAATAAAACACCATTGAGCGCATTGACATACTCGACAGCTCCAGCACCTCATTGAAAAAGCCCACTTGCTCACGCGCGCTGTCCCACACGCCCAGCACATACAACAAAGGAATCAAATGCTCAGTTGTTGGGTGCGCCAAATTCGCATCGGCGATTTGCGAGAAATTCACCACAGTGGATACATCAGCGCGCACAATCGCATCCGCCACCGTTGCATCAAACGCCACTGCCCAGTCATACGCAGGCGCATTGTCTTGCCAGCGTACCGCAGGTAAATTGTGCACCACATTGCCACTGCCGATAATCATTACACCCTCGCTACGCAACACCGCGAGTTTTTGCGCCAAGGCAAAATGCTCGGCAGGTGATTTACGCACATCCACGCTCAACTGAAACACGGGCACATCCGCCTCAGGATACATGTGCAACAAAAATGCCCAAGCACCGTGATCCAGCCCCCAAGTGTCATCCGCCAAAACCTCGGGCGCAAGTTCACGCACGCGCTGAGCAAATTCAGGTGCGCCTTGCGCGGGATACTGTTGCTCAAACAACTGACGCGGAAAACCGCCAAAATCATGAATCGTGCGCGGCTGCGCGTTGGTGAGAACATGCGTTGCACCCTGCGTCATCCAGTGCGCGGAAACACACAAAATCGCTTTCAGTCGCGGCAAAGCGGCTCCGATGGCACGCCAAGCGCGTGAAATCTCGGTGTCCTCAATCGCGTGCATGGGACTGCCGTGACCGATGAACAATGCAGGCAAAAGGGTGCTGGATGATTGGTGTAATGCAGATAAAATATTGGGTAATTGAGTATTCATGAGGCGACTTAATAAAAAATATCAAAATATAGTTTGAGCATTCTAACCGAATGCCCAATAAAATACCGAAAGCACCCATTTGTGCACAATCAAAGCCTTGTGTTATAATCCGCCGCACTCATCAAGGAGCGTTGCATCGGTACTCAATGACCGACAGGCTTGGTGGGTTTCAAACGGGTTTATCCCGCATCAACCACGCTCACTTACCCTTAATTTTTAATCAAGTGGTTTGAGTGAGCAACCCCCTGACACCATCAGAATTGCCCACTGCCCTTGCAACTTTTGGAGCAGAACAATGGCTTATATCACCGAAAACGCCCACATCGCCGACATCGCTTTGGCGGATTGGGGTCGTAAAGAACTCAACATCGCAGAAACCGAAATGCCCGGTTTAATGGCTTTGCGCCGCGATTATGGCGACAGCAAACCACTCAAAGGCGCGCGCATCGCTGGTTCACTGCACATGACGATTCAAACCGCCGCCCTCATCGAAACTTTGCAAGCCTTGGGCGCAGAGGTTCGCTGGGTGTCGTGCAATATTTTTTCTACCCAAGACCACGCTGCCGCTGCGATTGTCGCCACGGGCACGCCTGTGTTTGCCTACAAAGGTGAGTCTTTGCAAGACTATTGGGATTTCACCCACCGAATTTTCGATTGGGGCAACGGTCAATACGCCAATATGATTTTGGACGATGGCGGCGATGCGACCATGCTGTTGATTCTCGGTGCAAAAGCCGAAAAAGATTTAAGCGTTTTGGACAAACCAACTTCTGAAGAAGAAACGATTTTATTTGCCGCGATTAAAGCGCAATTGCAAAAAGACGGCGCGTGGTATTCAACCCGTCTCGATTCCATCCAAGGCGTGACCGAAGAGACCACCACAGGTGTGAAACGTTTGTACGAAATGCAAAAACGTGGCGAATTGCCATTCCCTGCGATTAACGTCAACGACTCAGTCACCAAGTCAAAATTTGATAACTTGTACGGCTGCCGCGAGTCTTTGGTGGACGGCATCAAACGCGCCACCGATGTGATGATTGCGGGTAAAGTCGCGGTGGTCTGCGGTTATGGCGACGTGGGTAAAGGCTCAGCGCAGTCTTTGCGTGGTTTGGGCGCGACCGTGATGATTACCGAGATTGACCCTATTTGCGCATTGCAAGCCGCGATGGAAGGCTACCGCGTGGTGACTTTGGACGACGTGGTTGGACAAGCAGATATTTTTGTCACCACCACAGGCAATAAAGACATCATCACCGCCGCACACATGGCAAACATGCGTGACCAAGCGATTGTCTGCAACATCGGTCACTTTGACAACGAAATTGACATCGCAGGCATCAAAGATTTGCAATGGGAAAACATCAAACCGCAGGTCGATCATGTGATTTTCCCTGATGGCAAACGCATTATTTTATTGGCCGAGGGTCGTTTGATTAACCTCGGTTGCGCAACGGGTCATCCTTCATTTGTGATGAGCAATTCGTTCACCAATCAAACTTTGGCACAAATTGAATTGTTCACCCGTGGCGAGCAGTACAAAAACGAAGTGTATGTATTGCCCAAGCACTTGGATGAGAAAGTTGCGCGTTTGCATTTGGAGCGCATCGGTGCGAAACTGACGGTGTTGTCGCAAGAGCAAGCAGACTACATCGGTGTGAAGGTCGAAGGACCTTATAAGCCTGACCATTATCGTTACTAAAAAACGAGGGCGGTACATTTGTTTTCACCCACCACTCGACCCAAACATCGGAGTTCCTATGAAAGAACTATTAAATTTTTCTATCAAAGGACGTTTAAGACGTCGGTATTTTTGGATTGGTAAAATTGTAATACTCACAGTTTTAATAATTTTATTTACAATTCTATCTTTTTTAAGGGGATTTATTGGGGAGGATATTTTAGCAATTTTTGGTTTGATAGCCCTTGTATTCTATGCCATATTCTCTTTTTCTTTATCAATACGTAGGCTTCATGATTTAGACATATCTGGTTGGTGGTTTGCACTCCAACTCATTCCCATTGTTGGTGAAATTCAATTTTTAATATTGTTGTTCAGTAAGGGGACTGTTGGTAATAATCGTTTTGGTACAGATACTAAAACACAAAATTCAAGATAATATCAAGGAGTATTCAAATGACACGCTGGCTAATTCACTGGGCAATTGCCACAGTTGCATTGATGGCACTGCCTTATTTATTCAGTGGCATTACCATCAACGAACCGATGACCGCGCTCATGGCCGCTCTGGTGCTGGGTTTAATCAACACCTTCATCAAACCCGTGGTGAGTCTGCTCACCCTGCCCTTGCAAATCTTGAGTTTGGGTTTGGTGACTTTATTGATTAACGCGGGCTTGCTATTTTTGGTCAGTTCTTTGGTCAAAGGCTTTCACATTGACACCTTCGGTACGGCGTTTTGGGCTGCCATTGTGTATGGCTTAATCAACTGGGCTGTCAGCAGTATGCTGGCCAATGATAAAAAATAACCATGCCACGTATTGACCAAGTGCTTGTGACGCAAAACCTTGCTGAATCGCGCGCGCACGCGCAGCGTTTGGTGAGTGATGGACGCGTCTCATGGCACAATGGGCGTGATTGGCAAACCGTCAAAAAAGCCTCATACGAATTGGATGAAACCACACCTTTACAGGTCGCCGATTCGGACACCGATAAATTCGTCTCGCGCGCAGGCATGAAACTCGCAGGCGCATTGGCACACACGCAGTTCTCTGTCACGGGCTTAAACGTATTGGACTTGGGTACAAGCACGGGCGGATTTGCCGATTGCTTGCTGCAAAATGATGCGGCGCGTGTCATCGGTGTGGACGTGGGTCATGGCCAGTTACACCCACGTTTGCAGGGCGAGCCACGTTTGACGGTGTTTGAGAACTTAAACGCACGTTATTTGAATGCCGAGACTCTGGCTGAGCGTTTTGCGGATTTGAATGATGAGAATAAGAACGTAGCACCCATCACACATGGGTTTGCTCAGTTTTTTGACCTTGCTGTCGCGGATTTATCGTTCATCTCATTGACCAAGGTTTTGCCAATCTTCACAACCAACGATGACAGCCTACTCAAACCCAACGGACACATCCTCATGCTGGTCAAACCGCAGTTTGAGTTGGATGCAGATGCGCTGAGCAAAGCAGGTATCGTCAAAGACCCAGCGCGCTACGCCGAAGTACAAGCCAATATTTTGCAAGCTTGTGTGGCGCAAAATTTAACCGTATTGGACTATTTTGCCAGCCCGATTACGGGCACCGATGGCAACCACGAATTTTTCGTGTTTGCTCAGTTTCAACCCAACAATTAAAACACCATGACTTTATCCATTCCCGTATCTTTCGAATTTTTCCCGCCGAAAACTGCTGAGGGCGAAGAAAAACTCATGCACACCGTGACACAATTGGCCACGCACAACCCTGAGTTTTTTTCGGTCACCTACGGCGCGGGCGGCTCAACGCAGGCAGGCACATTCAACGCCGTTGCCAATATTCGCTCAAAAGGCTTTGAAGCCGCACCGCATTTATCGTGCGTTGGCGCGACCCGTGCAAACACACTCAATATACTCGATGAACTCAAAGCGCAAGGCGTGAACCGCATCGTTGCCCTGCGCGGTGATTTGCCCTCAGGTATGGGTGGCATGGGCGAACTCGCGCACGCATCGGACTTGGTGGCACTCATCCGCGAACACAGTGGCGACTGGTTCCACATCAGCGTTGCGGCCTATCCTGAGTACCACCCACAGGCACGCACGCCACAGGACGACCTCAAACATTTTGTCAATAAAATGCAAGCAGGCGCGAACACCGCGATTACCCAATATTTTTACAATGCCGATGCCTACGCACGCTTTGTCGAGGATGTGCGCGCCAAAGGCGTGAACGCCCCCATCATCCCAGGGATTATGCCGATTACCAACTACAGCCGCCTCGCACGATTCTCAGAGACCTGCGGCGCGGAAATCCCCCGTTGGGTATTGCTTAAACTCGCGAGTTTTGGCGATGATGCCGAATCCATCAAAGCTTTTGGTCAAGATGTGGTGGCACAACTGTGCGAACGCTTGGTGCAACTGGGCGCACCGAGTTTGCATTTTTACACTCTGAATCAAGCGGAACCGAGTTTGGGCGTATTAGAGTCGCTGTAATGTCATCAACTGATGACAACAAGTGTAAATCAAACGCGACGAAGTTCTGTCACATTTATCGGATACAATACATCCGTGTTTAATCCAATGAAACGATGCCCAAAATGATGGTTGATTTTTTTCGCAGACCCGTATTTGAGACCCCAGCATGGGGGATTTTGATTCCGTTGTTCGCACTGGTCGTTTTATTTGCGTTCAGTGGTGGCAATTTGTCTCTCTTTTCAGGCCTTTTGGTGTGCGTCGCATTGTTGAGTGCGGTATTGGTCGCAGTGCATCATGCGGAAGTCATCGCCCTGCGGGTGGGTGAGCCGTTTGGCACATTGATTTTGGCTTTGGCTGTGACCATTATTGAGGTGTCTTTGATTGTGACCTTAATGCTCTCTGGCGGTACTGCCACCAGCGCTTTGGCTCGTGACACAGTGTTCGCAACCGTGATGATTGTGTGCAATGGCGTGGTCGGTCTGTGCTTGCTTTTGGGCGCTTGGCGACACAAGGTACTGATCTTTCGCGTCGATGGCACCACACCGATGTTATCTGTTTTGGCGGTTTTAAGTACTTTGGTACTGGTTCTACCCAAATTCACTTCTTCAACTTCCGAGCCCACATTGAGCAATACCCAGTTGGCTTTTGCTGGGGTTGTTTCTTTGCTGTTGTATATTGTGTTCGTATTTGTCCTGACCATTCGGCATCGCGAGCATTTTTTACCTCCAAATCACGATACACCACAAGAGCACGAAGAATACGGCATCGAACAACCGTCCAATCTTGCGATGATTATCAGTTCTGTATTTTTGCTCCTGTCTCTCGTGGCTGTGGTGGGTTTAGCAAAAACATTGGCTCCAACGATTGAATCGGCTGTGGCTGCGATTTCAGCACCGATTGCAGTGGTCGGGGTCATAATTGCATTGTTGGTATTGCTACCCGAAACTGTATCCGCAGTGCAGGCCGCACTGCGCAACCGCATGCAAATCAGTTTCAATTTGGCTTTGGGTTCCGCATTGGCCACCATTGGTTTGACCATTCCAGCGGTGGCGGTGATTTCAATTGCCATGCACCTGCCTTTGGAATTGGGTTTACCATATAAAGAAATTGCACTGTTGGCTCTGACCTTACTCATTTCCACCATGACCGTCTCTCGCAACAGTGCCACGGTATTGCAAGGTGCGGTGCATTTGGTATTGTTTGCGGTTTTTTTATTCTTGAGCATTTTTCCGTAAGCCTGTTTTAATCCAAGCGTTTCGTCACAACAAATTAACTCAATGTCAGCCAATTCAAGTCATCTGCCCAATGCGTTGTTTATTCTCGGCCCCACCGCTTCAGGTAAAACCGCATTGGCTTTGGCACTCGCACAGTCGCGCCACATCGAAATCATCAGCGTGGATTCGGCCTTGGTGTATCGCGGTATGGACATTGGTACGGCGAAGCCTACACTGGCTGAACGCGCGCTTTGCCCGCACCATTTGATTGACATCATTGAGCCGACCGAAGCGTACAGCGCGGCGCAGTTCGCCGCCGATGCCACGCGCTTGATTCACGAGATTCACACGCGGGGCAATCTGCCCGTGTTGGTCGGCGGGACGATGCTGTATGTCAAAGCGTTACTTGAACCACTCACTGAATTACCCGAATGCAATCCTGAGATTCGCACCGAAATTGACGCGCAGGCGAAAGCGCATGGCTGGGCGCATCTACACGCGCAACTGGCGCAGTTTGACCCCATCACCGCACAACGCTTAAAGCCCACCGATGCGCAGCGCATCAACCGTGCGATTGAGATTTATCGCATTTCGGGTAAACCCATGAGCCAGTGGTGGGCTGAGGATGAACGCAAGCATACGCTACCATTCAAGCCCATCCTAACCGCTTTGATTCCAGAACCACGTTCGCTCCTGCATGAACGCATCAATCAGCGATTTTTAAATATGATGGAGCAAGGTTTTTTGGATGAGGTGCGCCATTTGCGCGCACGTGGGGATTTAACGGTGGATTTGCCCTCAATGCGCTGTGTCGGCTATCGGCAGGCATGGGAATTTTTGGAGGGTGCGGTGAATTACGATACGTTCATTGATAAAGGTCAAGCCGCCACGCGCCAACTCGCGAAACGGCAAATGACTTGGATACGTGGCATGCCTGAAATCCAAACGTTTTCCGAATTGGATGTCAACGGCTTGAATCACATACTCAACTCGCACCACGCTCATACCAATTTTTCGAGCGATTGACCCAGCGCACCACGAGCAGCATCACAGGCACTTCGACCAATACGCCGACCACAGTTGCCAATGCCGCGCCTGATTGAAAGCCAAACAAACTAATCGCCGCCGCCACCGCCAACTCGAAAAAATTACTCGCGCCAATCAACGCCGATGGGCAGGCGACATTGTGTTTTTCGCCGACCGCGCGGTTGAGCCAATACGCCAATCCCGAGTTGAAAAACACTTGGATAAGAATCGGCACGGCGAGCATGGCGATAATCAAGGGTTGCGCCACAATCGCTTTGCCTTGAAATGCGAACAACAGCACCAAGGTCAACAGCAGTGCGACAATTGAGTAAGTACCCATTTTGTCCATCGTCTGTTTGAACGCGGCTTCACCTTTTTTGAGTAAAATTTTACGCAAAACTTGAGCGATGATGACAGGAACGACGATGTATAAAACCACCGAAATCAGCAAAGTGTCCCATGGCACAACAATCGCCGAGAGTCCCAACAACAAACCGACAATCGGCGCAAAGGCAAATATCATAATCGTGTCATTGAGCGCGACTTGCGAGAGTGTGAACAAGGGCTCACCGTTGGTCAGACGGCTCCAGACAAACACCATCGCGGTACATGGCGCGGCCGCGAGCAAAATCAATCCCGCGATGTAACTGTCCAATTGTTCGGCGGGCAAATACGGCGCGAACACATGACGAATAAATATCCAGCCGAGCAAGGCCATCGAAAACGGTTTGACCAACCAGTTGATGAACAAAGTCACGCCGATGCCGCGCCAATGTTGTTTGACTTGATGCAAAGCCGAAAAATCAATCTTCATCAGCATCGGGATAATCATCACCCAAATCAACAACCCGACGGGCAAATTGACCTGCGCGACTTCCATCGCGCCCAATTGCTCAAACACAGCAGGCATGAGTTGCCCCAAAACCACACCGACCACGATGCACAGCGCGACCCAGAGACTGAGATAACGTTCAAACACGCTCATAGATTGGGTTAATGACTTGTGTTCACTCATGATTGAATCCATTGGTTTTGTACCGCTTCATCAGCCTCACCCGTGACATCGGCAATCGTTTTAATCTCATGGCGAATCGCATTCGCGTCCAACATCTCCAAAGGCAAATTCACAAACACATGCACGCGATTCATAATCATACGAAACACTTTGGCAAAATCTGCGCGTTTTTCGGCATCTGTCCCCGTCATACCAGGATCGGGAAAACCCCAGTGCGCGGTCATCGGCGCGCCGTACCAAATCGGACAGGTCTCACCAGCGGCGTTGTCGCAGACCGTGAATACAAAATCCATTTGTGGCGCGTCAGGATTGATGGACGGCGCGAATTCGTCCCAACTTTTACTGCGCAATGCACTGGTGTTGTAGCCAATCAATTGTAGCTGCTCAATCGCAAATGGGTTCACGCGACCACTGGGCTTGCTGCCCGCGCTGTAGGCGCGAAATCGTCCTTTGCCCATCACATTAATCAAACCTTCCGCCATCACACTGCGCGCCGAATTACCTGTGCACAGCACCAAAACGTTATAAACCTTGCTCATCCCTTGCTCCTATTTTAAAAAGCACTCATCATACAAACTAAAAATGACAGAATCGTGTCACAAACCGCAGTCCGCACCCGCGCAACAATTTTCAGTTAAAAAACCAATCAAATCCTGCATCAATTCCGTATTTGCCCGATAAATCACAAATCGCCCGACACTCTCACTACTGACCCAGCCAGAGTAGTTTAATTCCTTCAAATGAAAAGACAATGACGAAGGCGCAATCCCAGTCAGTTCACTGATTTTGCCCGCAGGCAAACCCTCTGCGCCCGCTTGAATCAGCAGACGAAATACGTTTAAGCGCGATTCTTGCGCAAGCGCGGAAAGTGAGGTGACGGCGGTTTGTGTTTTCATATTTCAATAATACTTGAAACATTGAAATAATGCAAATGAATTTTTTATGGCGAAAAAATGCACGCACAAGAGATGCGTGCACCACAAAAAAGCCCCACGTTTTTAAACGCAGGGCTGTATACACATGAAGGTGTCTTTAACGGTTGCTTTTTAGCGGTTGGCTTTCAACTCGGCTTTGGATAAAAAGCCATCTTTGTCCAAATCCAAGGCTTTAAAGTTGTTCGCCATGTCGGTCAAACCCGCTTTTTGAGTTTCGTCCAAAGACAATTTACCGTCACCATTCACGTCGGCTTCGGCAAAGGTTGCGGCCATCGCAGACACGCTGACCAAAAGGGCTGAGCCCAAGGCGAGTTTAAATAATTTTGAAGCGTTCATTGAATTCTCCATTTAATTGAACAGTGACTGATTGGCATTGTACGCCACTTTGTGCAGATATAATACCTGAGCGATTTATCGGTTGACCGTGGTCTGATTTTGTTACAATGCCACCTTGATTCAATCATCTCCACACAAACACTTTTAAACCATTCTTGATATTGGACAATCGATGTCAAATATCGTGATGCGTTTGAATGCTCAGTTTGAATGTTCATTTAGGATTTTCACATGGCAGGCGCAAGTTTACTCACCCTTATTGATGACATCGCGACTCTTTTAGACGATGTCAGCCTCATGACCAAAGTCGCGGCCAAAAAAACCGCAGGCGTGCTTGGTGATGATTTGGCCCTCAATGCCCAACAAGTGACTGGAATCAATGCTGACCGCGAATTACCCGTGGTTTGGGCGGTGGCCAAAGGCTCCATCATCAACAAAGCAATTTTAGTACCTTTGGCTTTGCTACTGGCCGCGTGGCAGCCTTGGTTGGTCACGGTGTTGCTGATGATTGGTGGCGCGTATTTGTGTTTTGAGGGGTTCGAAAAAATTGCCCACAAATGGCTGCATAAAGCCGAAGAAGACCAGCAACACCATCAAGAATTGGTCAACGCGATTGAGGATGAAACGGTCGATATGGTGCAATTTGAGAAAGACAAAATTAAAGGTGCGGTACGCACGGATTTTGTTCTGTCCGCTGAAATCATCGTCATCACCTTGGGTGTTATTAAAAGCATGCCTTTGATGCAACAACTCTCGGTGCTGATTGGTATTTCAGTGATTATGACTGTGGGGGTTTATGGCTTCGTTGGCGCAATTGTCAAACTGGATGATATCGGTTTGTGGCTCACACGCAAAACAAGCACTGCCGCACAGGCGTTGGGACGATTTTTTCTCTGGCTCATGCCTGTATTGATGAAGGTATTGGCGTTTGTCGGCACACTGGCAATGTTTTTGGTCGGTGGCTCGATTATCGCGCATAATTTACCACACGCCTTTGGTCTGCATCACTTGTATGAAGTCGTAGCGCACAATGTCCCGACTTGGCTGACAGGTGTATCGGCCATGTTGATGGACGCCAGTACAGGCCTTGTGGTCGGTGCTTTGGTCTTGGTCTCGGTCATGATAATTGGCAAACTTATCCCCCAACAAAAATCCTCATCCACACATTAAAATGGACACTCTCAACACCCCATCGCGCCTCACGCTACAGGGCATGACTAAAATTTATGGCAATATGCGTGCCAATGACAACGTCAGCCTGAGCGTCAATGCAGGTGAAATACACGCGGTACTCGGTGAAAACGGCGCAGGTAAATCCACGTTGATGAAAATGATTTACGGCGTGACCACGCCCGATGCAGGACAAATCTTTTGGAACGGCGAGCCCGTACAGATTAAATCGCCTGCGCAAGCGCGTGCGCTCGGCATCGGCATGGTGTTTCAACATTTTTCATTGTTTGAAACCCTAACGGTGGTGGAAAACATCGCACTGGCGATGGATGAAAAAATCCCCATGAACGCGCTGTCAGCTCGAATTGTTGAGGTCTCAGAACGTTACGGCTTGCCGATTGCACCGCAACGTTTGGTACATGATTTATCGGTCGGTGAACGTCAACGCGTGGAAATTGTGCGTTGCCTGCTACAAAACCCCAAACTTCTAATTATGGACGAGCCGACCTCGGTGCTCACGCCACAAGCGGTCGAAAAACTGTTTGAAACCCTGCGAAAACTCGCCGCCGAAGGGTGCAGCATTTTATACATCTCGCACAAACTCGATGAAATTCAATCTTTGTGCGACAGCGCAACGGTTTTGCGACAAGGTGCCGTTTCGGGTACGTGCAAACCCAAATCCGAAACGGTCGAAACCCTCGCCCAATTGATGATAGGACGCGCCCTACCCGAATACAAACACGCGCATCAAACGGTCGGCGAAGTACGCCTGCACATCAACCAATTGTCCATGGGTACGGATGACCCCTTTGGTGTGGATTTGACCGATGTCAATCTGACCGTGCGCGCGGGTGAAATCGTCGGTATCGCGGGCGTGTCGGGCAATGGTCAAGCAGAGTTTCTATCCGCTTTGTCAGGCGAAAAACGCGCCAGCCGTTCGGATATGGTGCAAATCATGGGACAAAACGCGGGGCATTTGGACGCGGCGCAGCGGCGCAATTTGGGGCTCGGCTTGTGTTTCGTACCTGAGGAACGCCTCGGTAAAGGCGCAGTGCCTGCGATGAGTTTGTCGGAAAACGCCCTGCTCACCGCCTATCAATCGCCGAAATTCTCGATGTTGCGCCATGGTCTGATGCAACGCAAGAATATGCGTGCCTTTGCGCGCCGCTGTATTGATGAATTTCAAGTCAAAGCCGAAGGCACGCACAGCGCGGCCAGTAGTTTATCGGGCGGCAACTTGCAAAAATTCATCATGGGGCGAGAAATTTTACTCGCGCCCAAACTGATGATTGTGGCGCAACCCACTTGGGGTGTGGATGTGGGTGCATCGGCATTTTTGCGCCAACGCTTGCTCGATTTGGCCGCTGATGGCGTGGCAATTGTGCTGCTGTCCGAAGAACTCGAAGAAATTTTTGAAATTGCCGACCAAATTGCCGTGATTGCGCACGGACGCATGTCACCCATTTGCCCGATTGAGAACACCACGCCTGAGCAGATTGGGGTTTGGATGTCGGGCTTGTTTGAAGCGAAAACAAGTGCTGATGCGTAGGATGCCGTCATTGCGAGCGGTTTGACCGCGAAGCAATCCAAACTGCGCAAAAATAACCAATCACAAATAAAACAAAAACCGAACGACACAACACATCAACCATTCAATCACCATGCTCATTCCTTTCAAACTCATCCCGCGTGCCGAACCGTCATTCAAGATGCAAATCATCGTGCCATTTATTGTGGTCATCCTCACGCTGTTGGCAGGACTGGCGATATTCATGACCCTCGGCGTGGATCCACAAACCGCATTCAAAGCCTATTTCATTGATCCGTTGTCCTCGCTGTACGGCGTATCAGAATGGCTGCTCAAAGCTTTGCCACTGTGTTTGATTGGCTTGGGTTTGGCGGTCGCCTATCGCGCGCAGGTGTGGAACATCGGCGCAGAGGGGCAATTGGTCATGGGCGGCATCTTCGCCACCGCGACCATGGTCTATGCACAAAACAGTATCACTTCAGGCGCGTTGGTCATCGTCATGATATTTGCGGGCATACTCGGTGGTATGGTTTGGGCGGGTTTGGCGGCATGGATGCGCACGAAATTTAATGCCAACGAAATCCTCACCACGCTGATGCTGGTGTACGTTGCGCAAAGCATCTTGCAATACCTACTGGTGGGCACAGTGGACAACACCGCACCACTGCAAGACCCGATGGGCGCGGGCTTCCCACAATCGCAAATGTTCCCTGCAAATGCCACCCTGCCGTTGCTCGGCGCATGGATTCCTGCGTTATCCAACACCCGACTGCACATCGGTATTTTATTATTGCTCATCATCGTGCCACTGATGTGGGTGTTTGCCAAACGCTCGTTTGTCGGCTATCAAATGACCGTCGCTGGACTCGCACCCAAAGCCGCAAACTACGCGGGTTTTAAAACCAATCGCTTGATTTGGCTCGCGCTGCTCATCAGTGGCGGTTTGGCAGGTTTGGCAGGCGCGCTCGAAGTCGCAGGGCCTGTCGGACAACTGCAAGAATCATGGCGACCTGGATACGGATTCACCGCAATCATCGTCGCATTCCTCGGACGACTGCACCCCGTCGGCGTGCTCGTCGGCGCGTTGCTCATGGCACTGCTCACCCTCGGCGGCGAAGCACTGCAAATTTCCATGAGCCTGCCGCAATCGGTCAGTTTGTTGTTTCAAGGTTTGTTGTTGATGTTCTTATTGAGCGCGGATGTCTTGGTCAATTACCGCGTGGTCTGGCGCAAATAACACCAAGGTTTAAAACCATTCTATGTCAAACGTCTCCATCATCACACCGACCGCACACCGCAGCGCGTATTTACCTCTGTTGTACCAATGCGTGTGCCATCAACGCGACATTGATTGGGAATGGTTGGTGTTGGATGACAGCCCACAAGCAGACGCATGGATGCAAAACACCGCACGTGATGATGCACGTGTGACCTACATTCACAGTCCGACACCGTTGACCATTGGTGAAAAACGCAACCAACTCATCGAGCAAGCCCAGTACGAGCACATTGCCCACTTTGATGACGATGACCATTACGCGCCGCATTACCTCAGTACATTGCTTGGGCACTTGGTGAACAATCGCGCCGATTTAATCAAACTGTCGGCTTTTTACCTGCGCGCACCCAAGCAAGACTTTTTTGGTTACATGGATTTGACCGCCAAAACGGGACACCATTACGTGCTCAACCAAGAAGAAATTGAGCACATCACGTTTCATGACAAAATGCAAATCGGCGCGGATTTTATTGTGTTTTATGGTTTTTCATACGTCTATCGACGCGAGATTGCACTGCGCCATCCGTTTGAAGCGGTGAGTTTTTGTGAAGACGAATATTTTGTCAAAGCCATCATCCACGCAGACGGCTCGGTCATCACCATGCCCGACACTTCAGGTCTGTGTCTGCATCTGGTACATGGCTCGTCCAGTTCGCGCTGTTTTTCGCGTTACTCCATGCCCAAACATCTGATTCCCGTGATTTTTCCGCATTATCGCGAATTGTAAGTAAATCAAGCGCGTCACTCGTCTGTATTAATTATTCTCTATTTGCTTGATTAAATCGCTCGGCACTTGCTCGAGTGCACGACACCACTCGATAAACTCCAACACATCCAATTTGCGCTCGCAAATTTCTACCTTGGCAATATAAGACTGCTGTTTGCCCAAAATAGTTGCCAATTGCAACTGCGTCAACGATAAGGCTTTCCTCGCCTGTATCAGCGATTCAATCAATGCGACATATTGCGGGTGGTAGATGGTTTTCAACAAGTTCACCAAAATGGTTGTTTTCTTGTTGACATTGTTATTCTATTTCAGGATAATCCCAAATTGGGATATATGAATCCTATCAAAATTTTATTTGGAGGTAACATGAAATTAATAATTCGCACTTTAATGACAAGCCTGTTAGGCTTGACAGTTCTGGTAACATCCACGCAGGTGATGGCAAAGCCAAAAAAATCTAAACATCCAAATCATTCAGAATCGCCATGTGGTCATTTGTATGTCGGAAGGTTTGTTAGGTATACATTGACTGTCTGTTTGGATGCGATAAATCTGGCGTTGTAGTTGATGTTAGTCCGCCTTTTGTTTCAGTTAGGTCGGAAGAAGATGGTAAAGTTCGAGATAAATGGTGCTCTGACATACCAAAGCATTGAGTCAAATAAATGATTAGTCCGTAGGGGTGATTAGCAGTTTATGCATAATCGCACCTACAAAATACCATCACGCCTTTTTCACCAATGCCATCACTGCCGCAAAGGCAATAAACGCACCACCCGTCACTCGGTTAAACCATTTGAGCACGCGTGCTTGGCGCAGGTAACTCGCCAAGGTCAATCCACCAATCGCATAAATACAATACCACAGCATTTCGACCACGCTGAATGTCGCCAACAGGATGATGATTTGCGGCAATTGCGGTGCGCTGGCATGAATGAATTGCGGTAAAAAGGCCACGGCAAACAGCAGGGCTTTTGGATTGCTCGCCGCCGTCAAAAATGCGGTGCGATACAACGCCCAGTTTGATTCGACACGAGCCTCATCGGCACTCATACCCACTTCATGCACAGGTGCCGTCCAAACCTTATATCCGAGATACACCAAATACGCCGCGCCCGAATAGCGCAACACATCGAACAACACGGGCGATTTCATCAACACCAAGCCCACGCCCGCCGCCGAAATCGACAACATGATGAGCAAAGCACTCAAACAACCGAGCATCCCTGAAATTGAGCGGCGAAAACCATAACGCACGCTTTGATTGAGGATGAGCAGCATGTTCGGCCCAGGTGCTGCGGAAACCAAGAAAGTAGCGGTGACGAATAGCCACCATGTGGTGAGGTTCATATTATTTCCTGTAACTGTTGTTCATTTTTGTGCGTCATTGCGAGCCATTTCATCACAAAGTCATTTAGCGCATCAAAACGATGTGTGGATTAATGCGTTAGCACTTCATCCGCACGCACCACCGAATGCAAGCGCACCGCCCAAATCACCCCCGATAATGCCAAACCCATCGCCAGCCATTCTAAAACCCTTGGCATCCGAGCATCGTACATAAATCCATAAACCAGTGAAAACAGGGTTTCCGACATCAGCATCTGCCCCGACAGGCTAATCGGCAGTAAATGACTGGCGACATTCCACAAGATATTACCGAGCCACGAAGCGAGAAAAGCAATCACCACGCCACCAATCAGCAGAAATTTCAACCACGGTAAATTGGCATCGGTGTTGATCGCAAAAATACTGCTCGGTGCAAACTGCGCCACCATCAGCCCCACGCCGAGCATCAAGACCGCCAAAACCGCCGTGGTCACACCACATAAATCCGACCATGTTTTCGGCTCAATCGCGTTGTGACTGCGCAAATAACGCGCGTTATTGACCGCCGCCAGCGTCCATAAAACCAGCGCGCCAAAGGCAGCCAACAAAGCAAATGCCCGTTGCGACGGCGTACTGCTTAAATTTTGATTCGCGTGCGCAAACAAATCGTAACTAATCGTCACAATACCCAATATCATCAAAGCCATTGGTGCAAGCAATTTGCGCCAGCCCAGCGATGCGTGATCGTGCTGTGCCCCGACCAAAGCGATGGTCACGGGCAACATCCCGATAATCAAGGTGGTCGGTGCAATGCCACCGTATTTCACCCCCGTTGCCAAGCACACATAGTAAAAAATATTTGCTTGCAAGGATATTTTCACCAACATGCGCCAGTCGTCTCGCGTCAGCCGTGACCACACCAAACGCAAAGCGCGCATCGACAAAACCGCCGCAAACAAGCCGTAGCAAATATAACGCAACACCATTTGCGACATCGGCGAGAACTCTGGCGTGACCCGTGGATAAAGAAACACCAAGCCCCACAGCGCACCTGCGAGCAAGCCCGCCGAAACGCCACGGCGAAATTGTTGTTGAGAACTTGAATCAGGCAATTGATGGGGCATGATTGGATAATTGGATAATGACTTTTTTCTGAGGTGTGAACCCATGTGAGCCACACTTATTTTTAATTACTGAATTACAAGCCCAAATCCTGCCACATCGCATCGACTTTGCTCTTCACCGCCGCATCCATGACAATCGGTGTACCCCACTCACGGTTGGTTTCACCCGCCCATTTATTGGTCGCATCCAAGCCCATTTTTGAACCCAAGCCCGATACTGGCGAAGCAAAATCAAGGTAATCAATCGGTGTGTTGTCCACCAATGTGGTGTCGCGCGTTGGATCCATACGCGTGGTAATCGCCCAGATGACTTCATTCCAATCGCGGGTGTTGATGTCGTCATCAACCACGATGATGTATTTCGTGTACATGAATTGGCGCAAGAATGACCACACGCCGAACATCACGCGTTTGGCATGACCTGCATATTGTTTTTTAATCGAGACAATCGCCATGCGGTACGAACAACCTTCGGGCGGCAGATAAAAATCAACAATTTCGGGGAATTGTTTTTGCAGCAATGGCACAAACACTTCGTTCAACGCCACACCCAAAACCGCAGGTTCATCGGGTGGTTTTCCCGTGTAGGTGCTGTGGTAAATCGGGTTCTTGCGCATGGTGATGCGCTCAACCGTAAACACAGGGAAGGTTTCTTGCTCGTTGTAGTAGCCTGTGTGGTCGCCATACGGACCTTCGAGCGCGGTCTCGTTCGGATGTAACACACCCTCCAAAACAATCTCTGCGTTGGCAGGCACAGTCAAATCATTGCCGATGCATTGGGTCAGCACAGTGCGTCCGTGACGCAGTAAACCTGCAAACTGGTATTCACTCAGGGTATCGGGCACAGGCGTGACCGCACCCAAAATGGTGGCTGGGTCACAGCCCAACACCACACTGATGGGAAAAGGTGTGTTCGGATGCGCCGCACAATGGTCGCGAAAATCCAGCGCGCCGCCACGATGCGCGAGCCAGCGCATGATGAGTTTATTGCGTCCCAAAACCTGTTGGCGATAAATGCCCAGGTTTTGCCTTGGTTTATTCGGCCCTTTGGTCACCACCAAACCCCAAGTAATCAAAGGCGCAACATCGCCTGGCCAACAATGTTGAATCGGTAATTGGTTTAAATCGACCGCGTCGCCTTCAAGGATGACTTCGTGCACCGCAGCGTGTTTCTCAATTTTAGGTCGCATGTCCCACACCGCTTTGGCCATTTCGCCGAGTTTGCCAATTTCTTTCAAACCTGCGGGAGGCTGCGGTTCTTTGAGGTTGGCCAGCAGTTGTCCAATCGCGCGCAACTCAGAAATATCCTCCGCGCCCATGCCAAGGGCAACGCGACGCGTCGTGCCAAACACATTAGCCAGTACAGGCATGGTGTATTTTTTGTCCTGATGCACAGCGTTCTCAAACAACAGTGCAGGCCCACCCGCGCGCAAGGTGCGATCGCCTATTTCGGTCATTTCCAAGACGGGCGAGACGGGCGCGGTAATGCGTTTGAGTTCGCCCATTTGCTCAAGTTGCGCCATAAAATCGCGCAGGTCGGTGTAGTTCATATCGTCTCTACTTAAATAATACTTTTGACAGCTCTAAAGCTCCCTGTTCCGTTGGGTTCAAGGTGTAAATTGTGCTGATGGAATGTGCGCAACTGCGGATGGTGCGACACGCTAACCAAGGTAATTTCGGGTAAAAACTCCAACATCGTGCGATACAAAGCCAGCTCGTTTTCTTCATCCAACGCACTGGTCGCTTCGTCTAAAAACACATACTGCGGACGTTGCAAAAACAAGCGTGCAAACGATAAACGCTGCTGCTCACCACCTGAGAGCAACCACGCCCAGTTGTTCGTCTCATCCAAGCGCGTTTTCAGATGAGCCAATCGACTCATGTCCAGCGCGGCTTCATACGCAGCGGTATTGAATCGTGTCGGTACATCGGGGTAAGACAGGGCTTCACGCAAAGTGCCCACAGGCATATAGGGGCGTTGCGGTAAAAACAGCATTTTGCCTTTGGTCGGCACATCAATATGCCCTTCACCAAACGGCCAAAGATCAGCAATCGCGCGCAAAATCGTACTTTTACCCGAACCCGATGCACCCGTCACCAACCAACGCTCGCCCAGCGAAATTTGCCAATCCAAACCCACCACCTGCGGGATGCCGAGCAATTGCCCTTGTGCGTTCTTCTGTGGCCGCGCGAGCATGGCGTGGGTCAGCGCGACACCGCCGACATTGTTTTCAACCACGCGCAGTTCGGATTTTGCCTGCACGGTGTCCACACGATGAAGGTCACTGTCTAAGTTAAAAATACGCGTTGATGAACCGCGCAGTTCTGCCCATGTGCTGTAGTTGTCAATAAACCACGACAGCGCGTCACGCAGTTCGCCAAACGCGCGCAACACCTGCATCACCCCACCAAAGTTAATTGCACCCGAGAAATAACGCGGCACGGCAACGATGACTGGGAAAATAATTCCTGCTTGACCATAGATGCTTTGCGCGAAACTCAGGTATTTAATTCGCCACATATAGTGATACCAGTTCGCACGAATCACGGTGAAAAAATGCCGCGCACCACGCAAATGGTGTGCTTCACCTTGTAGAAAACTAATGCCCTCAGCGTACTCGCGTGCACGAATCAAGTGGTAACGAAAATCGGCATTGTAGCGTTCGCGCAGCACATTGATTTTCACCAAACGCCGACCAATCAAATGAATCGCCAACGAACCCAAAATGGTGTACAGCACCACCGTCCAAAACATATAAAACGGGATGTGTATCGCATATCCAAACACGGTGGTATCCAAATCACCCGACAATTTCAACATGGCTTTGGAATACTCATATACCGACAATGCCGCCAAATAAAAACCAAAAAACAGTGCCACCGCCATTTCGGTAAAGCGATTTAAATCTTCGGCAATTCGTTGATCAGGGTTGTCCTGTCCATGAATTTGCTCCAAATGGTAAAAGCGATTGTCGGAGAAGTAGCGTGTGGCATAGTTTTCGGTCAACCATGTGCGCCAGCGAATTTGTAACAACTGGCTGAAGAAAGTGCGGTATGTCCCCGCGATAATCGACGTAAAGGCCAGTTGAGAGAATAAAATTAACCCTGGAATGAACTTTGGCACATCTTTATTTTTGACATCTTCCCAAAAATTACCCGACCAGTTGATGAGTTCGACACCGATTTTCACATTGATGGTTGCCAAAGCCAAAACCAAAAAGGCCAAACCCCACGCATGAATGCGCTCTGCGCCCAATTTGGTGAAACGCAACAAGCCTTGATACAACACAAACACCAATCCAAACAACGCCAACACCGCGCCGACACGTTTGAAAAAACTCAGCCAGTGGTTGTTGTGAAAAGCTTCGTTACTCGCAATCACATAATTGCGCACCCACTCATATAAGGTGTCATTGGTCACGATAAAAATCAAGGCAACAATCAAGATGGCCATCACCACCAATGCACCCACGCCACCCCAATATTGGCTGGCAAAACGTAGAATGTCTTTGAATTTGGCTAAACTGTGGTTGTCTAATGTGCGTTCATTTTGTGCCACATCAGGCAATGGTTGATCAATCCATGCTTGTTTGACTTCGAATTCGGTGGGGGTTTGACTTGAATGGTTATGGATATTCATAAAAAGTAAAAATGAGAACAAAAGTTTCTTTATGCTTTGCGTTTGCGGCTACGCTGCTGGGCTGGACGACTTTGATTGGCAGCGGTTTTATCGCCAATCACGATTTTAGAAGCAATCAGTGCTGCCAAGGTGGTGAACAAAAAACCCATCACATCGGATGGAAAAAACAATTGCGTCACCATACCCAACTCACCGACAATCAAACTCATGGCACAGGCCCACAAGGCGATTTTTTTGAATGCGACCGTACTGCCGTTGAATTTGCGCACGACATACGCCACTATCAATCCGACAATCACGAGCCAGAGTTCTTGTTGAAAAAACATGTCAATATCCTTATTGGTGTCAAAGCCATTTAAATAAATCAAGTGGTTGAGGCAGCACATCGGCACATCCCGACCATTACCCATAGCCCTGACAGCGTTTGGCAGGTATAATACCAACTTTCGCGCCTCGCTTCATTCCTTTCATCGGTTTTTGACCGATATTTTTGGCACCCAAATACATGTCGTTGTTTGTTATAGGTCTTAATCACACCACCGCTCCGCTGACCTTGCGCGAGCGGATTGCCTTTGCGCCGACAGAGTTGTCGCATGCCTTGCCGCAACTACAAACCAATTTATCCCCACACCAACCTGAAAAAGCCCCCCAAATCGCCGTACTATCGACCTGCAACCGCATGGAGGTGTATGGCTTTAATCCCAACCAAACCATTGCACACGCATCTGCAGTGATGCAATGGCTGGCAGATTACCACCGCGTTCCTGTGCAAGAGTTGGCTGAACACATGTATATACTGCAAGACAATGACGCACTCGCACACGCCTTTGCCGTTGCCAGCGGTATGAACTCAATGGTTTTGGGTGAGCCACAAATCCTCGGACAAATGAAACAAGCGGCGCGTCTGGCATCCGAAGCAGGCACGATGGGCAGTCAGTTGCAACAATGGTTTGAGAAGAGTTTTGCTGTCGCCAAAGATGTGCGCACCCACACGGCGATTGGTGAGCATTCAGTGTCAATGGCCGCCGCTGCGGTCAAACTTGCCAAACGGGTGTTTGAGGATTTCAATCACTTGAATGTGTTATTGGTCGGTGCGGGCGAAATGATGGATGTGGTTGCCGCGCACATTGTCGGCGCGCAACCGCGCAGTTTGACCGTAGCCAATCGCTCGTTGGAACGTGCGCAAGAACTACTGCAAGCACACCCCACACCCAACTCACAAGCGATTCGCTTGACTGAATTACAGGAACAACTGCATCGATTTGATGTGGTGGTCACGTGTACCGCCAGTACCTTGCCAATTGTCGGTTTGGGCATGGTCGAATCTGCACTGAAAGCCCGACGCAAACGCCCAATGGTCATGGTCGATTTGGGCGTACCGCGCGACATTGAACCAGCCGTCAGCCAACTGTCGGATGCCTATGTGTACACCGTGGATGATTTATCCAGCATTGTTGCGCACAACAGCGCACAGCGAACCGCCGCGCTGGCCGATGCGCAATTGATTGTAGAGCGTGAAGTACACAACTTTACCGCCGAGCAAAAACGCCGCGCCCACATGCCTCAGGTATTGAGTCTGCGTGCACGTGCCGAGCGTGTGCGCCAAGCAGAATTGGAGCGCGTTTTGGGCTCGCTCAATGGTTTGGCAGAACGCGGAGAACTGTCCGTATCAAACACTCAAGAACTGATGGCACAGTTGTCACAACGCCTGACCAATAAACTTCTGCATGAACCGACTGTTGGCGTACAAAGCACCGATGAATCTGTGCGCAACGCGTGGCAGTTGGTCTCAAAAAACTGGTTGAACGACTACGAGCTTTAGCACGATTCTACACGTGCAATTAAAGATGCTTTAGATTTAGGTAAAGCACAGCTTGCTCAATGACGCTTTGTTCATCCATCAACCATTTTCACACACCTGCCCTATGAAACCTTCTATGCGCGAAAAACTCAGCCAATTGGTTGAGCGACACTTGGAAATCAATCATTTGCTTCAGCAACCCGATGTCACCAACGACATGGAAAACTATCGCAAACTCACACGTGAACACGCCGAAATCACGCCTGTGGTGGAAACTTTTTCACAGTATGTACAAACCGAAAAAGACCTTGAGAGCGCACAAGAAATGTTGCTTGATGCCGAACTCAAAGAATTTGCCCAAGAAGAAATTCAAACCAATAAAGCGCAATTGGAAGCCTTGCAAACCCAATTGCGTACCATGCTGATTCCAAAAGATGAGAACGACAACCGCAACGTCATCCTTGAAATTCGCGCGGGTACAGGTGGCGAAGAATCGGCTTTGTTCGCCGCAGATTTATTGCGCATGTACACACGTTACGCCGAACGCCAAGGTTGGCGCGTGGAAATCATGAGCGAGTCTCCCTCGGATTTAGGCGGTTATCGTGAGGTGATTGTCGAACTCTCAGGCACCGATGTGTATGCCACCATGAAATTTGAATCGGGTGGGCACCGCGTGCAACGCGTACCCGAAACCGAGGCCCAAGGTCGCATCCACACATCGGCCTGCACCGTTGCGGTAATGCCCGAAGCTGACGAGGTGGGTGATGTCATCATCAATCCCGCGGATTTGCGCGTTGACACTTTCCGTGCTTCAGGAGCAGGTGGACAACACATCAATAAAACCGATTCTGCCGTGCGCATCACCCACATTCCGACTGGTACGGTGGTTGAATGCCAAGACGATCGCTCGCAACACCGCAACAAAGACAAAGCCATGAAAGTATTGGTCACACGCATTCGAGATGCGCAACTGCAAGCACAACATGCCTCACAAGCGGCCACACGTAAATCTTTGGTCGGTTCGGGTGATCGCTCCGAGCGCATTCGTACCTACAATTTTCCGCAAGGGCGAATCACCGACCACCGCGTGAATTTAACTTGGTACAAAATTGATGCGATGATGCTCGGTGATTTGGACGAGATGTTTCACGCATTGGCTGCCGAATATCAAGCGGAGCAATTGATGGCTTTGGGCGATGTCTAATCGTCAGACACACCAACAACAACAATAAAAAAGCCCAGTTATCAAACTGGGCTTTTTTATTGCTAATTAGTTGATTAAATACACCACCAAACGTCACATCGCTTGCGGTGCATTGCCTTTAGAAATTCGTCGCGCGCTGGTGAAATGGGCTTTCCAATAGCCGCTGTCCAAAGTGTCAAAACGAACTTGCGAGCGAGAATTGGGCGAGTGCACAAACATGCCATTGCCAACATAAATACCCACATGTGAATTACTAAAACCACGGGTATTGAAAAATACCATATCTCCAGGAAGCATATCTGAAGTACCCACGACATCACCCACGTGTGCCTGCTCAGATGCCGTGCGCGGTAAACTCACGCCAACCGCATTTTTAAACACGTACTGCACATAGCCACTGCAATCCAAACCTGTTTCAGGTGATGTGCCACCATAACGGTATTTCACACCAATCAATTGCATGGCTTTACCCAATAATTTTTGCGCAAAACCATCGTCTGCCATCGCAACGGTACTGCCCAAACTCAAAGCCAGCGCAGTCACGGCCGCGGTCGCAGATTTAAAAAATCTTTTTAAAATCATAAAAATCTATCCATTGAATCGTCATTGCTGGACAGACCCTGCCAATGACGACATTTTTAACTCGGTTTTCGAAAAACCCAAAGAAAAAACAATAAGTTAGACGACAATTGACCGCATTGTACTGACCCAAACCGACCCTGTCAACCCTTTTACTCTTGGCGAAAGATTAAAAAATATTGTCTTATGCCGACGGTGGCACAAAGCCTGCAGCAACATCGCCACCATCACCAAAGAAAAACGCCTCACACTGCTTGAGCAAGTACTGACGCGCGCGTGGGTCAAGCATGGACAAGCGGTTTTCGTTAATCAACATGGTTTGATGCTTAAGCCATTGCGCCCAACCCTCTTTGGACACGTTTTCATAAATTTTTTGTCCCAAAGCCCCTGGAACAGGAGCAAAATCCAAACCCTCTGCTTGTGCGTTCAAACGGACGCATTGAACCATACGTGTCATATTCTAAACCTTAAAGTTTTTTGATAAAAATTTGCGACTTGCGTTGCCAATTATATATTTTTTGTCGATTGTCGGGCAAATCGTTGACAGTGGCTGGCATGAAGCCGCGCTTGATGAACCAATGTGCCGTGCGTGTGGTCAACACAAACAATTCTTTCATGCCTTCGCGCCGCGCACGATTTTCAATATGCGCCATCATGCGTTCACCCAAGCCCATACCCTGCATGGATGGATCGATTGAAAAGCACGCCATCTCGCCCATGTGGTCTTCTTTGAATGGATATAAAGCCGCACAGCCTAAAATAATACCATCATATTCAAGCACGCTGAAAAACGGCAACTCTGCCTCTAATTTTTCTCGCCCTCGTGGCACCAGCGTGCCATCCTGCTCCAATGGTGCAATCAGTTGCAAAATACCACCCAAATCCTCTGCGGTTGCTTCACGCAAACTTTCTAAACTGTTCTGCGTAATCATGCAGCCGACACCATCGTGCTGGAACAATTCAAGCAACACACCGCCATCCAATTTCGCAGGGACAATGTGTGCGCGCGGGACACCCGCATTGACCGCATCACACGCTGCAGAGAGTGATTGGCGCAAGAAATTCTCAACGGGCAAATGGGTTTCCAAGGTTTCGGCCTGACGAATATCCAAAGCCTGTATGGGTTCACCATGCTCATCCAATACATCTTCATGCGAGAGAATAATCAACTTATCGGCGTGGATTTGGCTGGCAACCGCACTGGCCAAATCAGGTGTGAGCAAATTAAACACCTCACCTGTGGGCGAAAACCCCAAAGGTGACAGCAGTACAATTTGCCCTGCATTGAGTTGGGTCTCAATCGCCTCACGGTTGACTTTACGCACCACACCTGCATGTTGATAGTCCACACCGTCCAATACACCGACAGGTTTTGCAGTGATAAAATTACCCGAAACCACGTGAATTGACGAACCTGCCATTGGCGTGTTGGGCAAACCTTGGCTAAACGCAGCTTCAACCGACAAACGCAATGCGCCACAGGCTTCTTTGACCGCTTCGAGGGTCGCCGCATTGGTCACACGAATGCCATTAACGAACTCTGATGGAATCTGGCGCAAAGCCAATTGCGCTTCAATCTGCGGACGCGCACCAGGAATGAACACAATGCGCATGCCCATGGCTTTGAGCAGACTGATGTCAAACACCAAATCCTCTAAACCACCGTTTTCAATCAACTCACCCGCGCACGCAATCACAAATGTTTTATTGTGAAAGGTATGCACATACGGTGCAACATCACGCAACCATTGTACGAATTGTTTCGGATGCAACTCTACTGCGTCGTTCTCGGTAATCAATTTTGAAGTGGGCATTGTACGTGCATGAGTAAAAATGAAAAAGATTGATAAACTGCCGTATTGTAATGCAAAAATTTAAAAAAACGGTGGTTTCTTCAACAGATTTTCAATGCATATCGTTCGGTCATCGTCTTGTGCAATGAGACACAGAGACGCTTTTGGACTACAATAGCGCACCGCCTATTTTCGGATGCCTCGTATGTCAGTTTCTCCACACCTCATTCACAAATACAATGTCGCAGGTCCGCGTTACACCAGCTATCCGACCGTGCCGTATTGGCAAGAAGCCGATTTCTCGGTTACACCTTATCTTGAGACCGTCAAACGCACATTCAGCGCGACCAACGCACGGGATGGTATCAGTCTGTACATCCACCTGCCCTACTGCGAAAGCCTGTGCACATTCTGCGCCTGCAACCACCGCATCACCAAAAAACATGAGGTTGAAGGCGGTTACATCGCAGCGGTACTCAAAGAATGGCGGATGTATGTCGATTTATTGGCAAAATCTTCCGAGCAGCGCATTAAAATCCGCGAAATCCATTTGGGTGGCGGTACGCCAACTTTTTTCTCGCCCGAACATTTGACCCAATTGATCAACGGATTGTTTGAGTTTGCCGAGCGCGCCGACAACCATGAATTCAGCTTTGAAGGTCATCCAAACAACACCACCGAAGCACATTTACAAACACTGTACGACTTGGGTTTTCGCCGCGTGAGTTTTGGGGTGCAGGATTACGACCCGAAAGTTCAAAAAGCCATCAACCGCATTCAACCGTTTGAAAATGTTGCACGCGTGACCGAAACTGCACGCGCCATTGGTTACACATCGATTAGCCACGATTTGGTGTTTGGCTTACCGCATCAAAACCTTGACACCATGCGCCACACGATTGCGAGAACCGCCGAACTCGCGCCCGACCGTTTGGCCTTTTACAGCTATGCGCATGTGCCTTGGATTAAGGGCAATGGTCAACGCGGCTTTAACGACGAGGACTTACCCAGCGGCCCTGAAAAACGCGCTTTGTATGAGCTGGGCAAAGAGATGTTTGATGAATTGGGTTATGTTGAGGTCGGCATGGATCATTTCGCTCGCCCCAATGATACGCTGTATCAAGCCATGAATGAAGGTCGACTGCACCGCAACTTCATGGGTTATACCGAGACCAACACACGTTTGATGCTCAGTTTGGGCGTATCGTCGATTTCGGACAGTTGGTATGCCTTTGCGCAGAACGAAAAAGTACTCGAGGATTATTTGGCGCGTATTAATTCGGGACAATTACCACTCATGCGTGGGCATTTGCTCACCGCTGAGGATTTAATCATCCGCCAGCACATTCTCAATATCATGTGCCGCATGCACACCGATTGGTCTGAACCTGCCATGCAGTTTGCCCAACTGCCACAAGCCGTTGAATTGCTCAAACCCATGCAAGACGATGGTTTGCTCGAAATTTTACCGAATGGTTTAAAAGTCACCGAGCAAGGTCGCCCGTTTGTGCGCAACATCGCCATGGCGTTTGATGTGCGTTTGTGGGCCAAGCAACCCGAAACACGTTTGTTTTCAATGACCATCTAAGTAAGTGTTTGACACAATTACTGAACTGCTGAAGGCGATTTGCTCACGATGGCCAAGAGCGACATACGATTAAAAAACCACATGCCCTCCAAATGCCAAGTGGTGTATTTGCGAATCACATTGCTCAGCGTGTAAGGGGTGTACCAACAGTTGTGATCGGGGTGCACCACTTCCACAAAGGTTTCTGTGTCTGCCACAAAATCAAAATGCCCAGAAAAACACGAATACGCGTCAGGTACTGTGATGACGTACCTTTGGGTGTCGATTATATCCATTTGCGCCAAAAATTCTTGCACATTGGGCACATGCTCCATCACTTCAGGTACCAACACCAAGTCATAATGCGCCGTGATGTCCTCCAAACGCGAAAACAACGCACCTTGCGCAAATGGGCGTAGTTGCGCCAAGGCTTCTTCGTGAATATCAAAACCATCCAGTTGTGCACAGTATTTCTGCAAACCCAAATGTAAAGAAGTGTCGGGGTTGGTAATCGGCCAATCCGCACAGCCGACATGCAACACACGCTTGCCCTGACATAAATTTGCAAACACTTCAATCCGACTACGCCCAATCAAATTGCGCTGTACCAATTGCTTTTGCACGAAAAAGGCTGCGTGTTGCTGTTCAAGTCGCGAGGTTATGCTTGTAACTGCTTTTTGTTCAGATGACTGTTCTTGCTCGTCAGCCATTTCTTTCGTTGAGTCTTTTTCGACATCCTGCTGCAATGTGTTTGATGCCTTGACGGTGGGCAATTGAATCTTTTTTTGATGCAGCACATCATAGCCGCGCTTGGTGGTTGCCCATTCTTGCGTGGCATACACCAAGTCATCACCCGTGTAGCGTACCCCTGTGAAATGCTCTGGGATAAAAGTGTGGCTGGGAAAAATCGTTAGTCCACGATATGCGTGTTGATTATAAGTATCGGTCAAACGTTGCGGCCCCACAGTTTTCCACGCCAACGCGTGAGTCACGGTCGGTGCATTGTAAATGTCCATGATAATCTGCCCGATAAATGGATTATTGGGGCGCGAAGCGAAGTAGCCTGCCGCAATCAAACCAGGGCGAACCTGCTCGTTTTCCCAACAAGCAAACGCCTCCAATTTAAGCCATTCTTCGTTGAGTGGACGCAGACAAATGCTGTCTGCATCCACGGCAAAACCACCCTCTCGATACAAAATCTCCCAACGCATCATGTCGGCCACACCATTTAACTCGCGCAACCACATGGCTTGTATGTGTTTGGCATTGACCCAAGCATGGTCTTTTAAAGAATCGTTCCCCCAAACCTTAATCTCCCAGTCGGGGTGGTGTACCCGCCACGTTTGAATGCAATTGTCAGGACGCTTGCGCTCATCGCCCACCCAAACAATGTGAATGATTTTCGGAATCAAAGGCAATGAGGTCTCGCCATCAAGGGTTGCTTCACTTTCAATCGATTGAACAATCTTGGTCATGGTTGAACGGATTTTATGTGGTGAATAAATTGTGGGGGCATAAATTCAAACAACCCACGGATAGAATGTATTGTGAACCGAGGGTTTAATGAATGATTGCTGCTTTGCCGTACTTTAAGCCGAACAAGACTTCAATACAATACCAGATAGGGTCAATCACTCAATTTTTTGAGTAAGTCTTATCACTTACACTTGAGTCAGATCGACACCCAGCCCGCATCATTGACCCGCAAAGCCACGCCAAAGGCTTCAGTCAATCGCGCGGTGCACATCACATCCTGAACCCCACCCTGAGCCAACACTTTGCCATCAGCCAGTAGCAACACATGCGTGGCAAATGCACGCACTTGATTCAAATCATGTACTGTGGCAATGAGCGCATGCTTTTGTTCGCGCAAGTATTGCAACAACCGCCTTTGCCAAGCAATGTCTTGTGCCGAAAACGGCTCATCAAGCAGCCACAACCGCGTTGTTTCAGTGATTCGCACCGCAGCCATTGCCCAAGTCAAACGCTGACGCTCACCACCTGAAAGTTGGTGTACCCATGCCTGCGCATGTTTGCGTAAGCCAAATACCGCCAATTGGTTGAGTATGTACTCAATCGACACATCGGGCGCGACACTGCGCAAAGCTTGCGTCACTGTGATTGTGAATGGTTCGTCATAGCGTTGTGGAATCCAAACGCGCTGTTGTGCTTGCCGTTGCACACTGAGTTCAGACAGTGGTACACCACTCAGATAAATATTTGGACGACAGCGTGCATCCACACCCAACAGCGCGTGGAGCAATACCGTTTTACCCACGCCATTTTGCCCCAACACAGCCCAACGCTCACCTGCATTGACCTGCCAATCAAATGGCACAATCAACTTTTTTTGTCCAGCCAGCACGGACAACTGTCGGCACTGTAAAACCGCGCTCATGCCAACCCTCCCGTCTGACTGGCGCGCAAACGAACCAACAATTGCCATGCCAAAAACGGCGCGCCGAGCGCAATCGTCAACACACCAACGGGCAACTGCATCGGCGCAATTAATGTGCGCGCCAAACCATCGGCGAGCACCAGCAACACCCCGCCCCAGAGCACACACAGCAACATCACGCCGCGCATACCGATGCCACGGCGTGCGCTGAATAATTTAACGAAATGTGGCACAACCAAACCAACAAACCCGACCGCACCCGCTTCGGAGACGGCAATCGCAGTCGCCAAGCCTGCGAGCAGCAGCAATTGCACACGAACTTTTTGCACCGAAATGCCCACGGCATGCGCCATCAGCGCACCTCGCATCAATGCAGACATTTTCGATGCCATAGGCAAAGCCAAAATCAAACACAACCACACCCCGCACCACGCAAGATAATACTGCCCCGCACCTGCCAAATCACCCATCATCCAAAACAGTGCGCCGCGCAAAGCACGCTCAGGCATGAGCAAGAGCAATACATTCACACCCGCATTGAGCAAAGCCGAGAGCAAAATCCCCAACAGCAACACAATCGATATATCGCCCTCCAAACGTGTGAACCGCCGCAGCAACCACCACATCAGGGTCAACACTACCACCGCGCCAATAAATGCCAAACCCTGCAACGCCCACCATGCCCAACCCATGACTGTGCCGATGAGCAAAGCAAAAGACGCACCACTGGCCGCACCGAGCATATAGGGTTCAGCCAGTGGGTTGCGCAGCAAAGCCTGTAACAACAAACCCGCCAACGCCAACAAACCACCCACACCGAACGCCGCCAGCACCCGAGGTAAGCGCAGTTGCCAAAAAATCCCAGATGATTGATACGCACCACCAATGCTCAATGCCAAACACACCACGACAAGTGCAAACAACACTGAAGCCCCAAGCCATGCCATGGCTTTGGGCTGTCTTTGGTTTTCAGAATGTGTTGGGTTGCTCATGAGTAATTGGGCGATTTACCACAACTTACCAGCTCGGTTTGTAATTGATCGAGAATAAGAAATTACGTGGCATGGCGTTGTAGCCTGCCAGTGGTTCGTATTGACGATTGAACACATTGCCCACAGTCAAACCAAATTTCACATCTTTATTGAGTTGATAGTGCACAGCCGTATTGAACACACCGTAGCCTGCCGCGCGACTACCGTAACTGGGACTGTCGCCCATATCGCTACGGGTTTGCCAGTCAATTTGCCCTTGCCAGCGATGCCATGTTTTACCCAAACTTAAGTTGCTTGTCCAACGCGGTTGGCGTATTAGCAAAGCATGGGTATCGCGGTCACGCACTTCTTGGTAAGTCACGCCCGCATCGACATTCCATCCGTTCAAGCCATACCATGCGTGCGCTTCCACGCCTTTGGCGCGTGCACGGGCAATATTTTGTGGAATGTAGTTGACATCATTGGCAATTTTGTCACGATAACGGGTATCAAAGTAGGTCACCCGTGCGCCATAGTGTGCTTGCGTCCATTGCACACCCAATTGGGCATAATTGGCCTTTTCGGTTTTCAGATTGGGGTTGCTGCTGTCATAACAGTATCCCCCATAGCAATACGGAGGGTAATACAGTTGGTTAAAACTCGGGGCGGCAAAACCATTGCTGTACCCCGCCAACACGCGCCAAGTGGGGGTAATGTCGTAGCCATAGTTGATGGCTCCCGTCAAAAAGTTTTTACTGTTCAAATCAGACAATCGGTCAAATCGCCCATTGATTTGCAAATGATGGCGGTTTTGCTCGTACTGATAACCCAACCACGCGCTGTCGGTATTGCGACTTTTCGTCAAAAAACCGACCGTGCTGTCCAGCGTCTGATGCAAGTGCGACGCACCGAAATTCCATGTGCCCAAACGGCTGTTCCATTGGTTTTGCAAAGAAATTTGCTGGTTTTTGGTTTCATAGCGACTGGTATCGCTCACGCCATAGGCAATGCTGGTGTAGTCATAGCGATCAGAAATTTGCGACAAGTTGAGCGCACTACTGAATTGCTCGTTCCACTGATGATTCGCGTATAAGGTCAGGTTTTGAGTGCGATTTTTATTGTATTCAATCCCATCAACAGGTCCATAAACGCTGTCATCGTCGTTGCGCCCGTTGGTTTGGAAAAAACGCGCATCGAATTCAGTGGTGTCATTGGGCGTGATGCGCACACCGATATTGCCACTGTTATTGCGATAGCCATCCACATCGGGGTTGACCAAAGCACCTTTTTGCGCGCTGATGGCTTTGACCTGCTCGTGCGCCACACCCGCTGTCCATTGCACTTGATTGTTACCCATAGATAATTGGGCGGACAATTGACGCTGTCCCTCGCTGCCCACGCCAACAGTGAGGTCAGCCGTATTGCCAGTAACGGTTTTTCGAGTGAAAATCTGGATCAAACCACCCGTTGCTTGCGAACCATACAGCGCGGAGACATTGCCACGCACGATTTCAATGCGCTCAACCAAGGCGAGCGGAATTTGCTCTAACGAAGCCGAACCTGCAGATAAATTATTCAACGGCACACCATCAACCAAAACCAAGGTGTGTTGCGCGTCACCGCCGCGAATGCTGATACCAATCATCGCACCGTGCACACCACTTTGACGAATGTTGAGCCCGACCTGCTGACGCAACAAACCCACCACGTCATTCACGGGTGCAGACTCAATATCCGAACGGGTAATGACAGTGGTTGAAGGCAACGCATCGGTGACCGCCTGAGTGGTACGTGCAGCAGAAACCACCGCATCAGGAGCTATGCTTTCTTGAGCCCAAACTTGCACAGCGTATGCAGACATTGCACTGATAATGGATAATGAAACGAGGGTACGAGTGGGGGCAGAGGTCGCGTGCACACGCGCCGACAGCCCTGAATGAGGGATTTTTTTTAACATAGATGTCCTTCGCCGAGCAACCCGCAAGGCATAGGGTTTATAGATACTGAGCCAGCACATTCGCTAGCACACTTTCCTTTACAAGCCGGTCTCCGGACTGGTTTCCCCTGTTTGACCTTCCCATCATGAACCCGATTGTGCATGGCACAGCGAATTTCATCACAGTGGTTTATCAAGCATTCGGCGTATTTAATAAATCAAAAACACGCATAGAAACTTACCGTTGCGGGTGCAGTAGGGCTAAATTGAATGAATGTGTAGACACATTCGACTCGCATCTCCCTTTCCCGTTTCACCTCAACATTGAATCGAGGCACTCATAAAGCCTTAGCACTCTAATCGAATTGTGGTTAAAAATCAAACTTTACTCAATTTTACGATTTATCGTGACACACCCTCATCTTTTGTTTGTATTTCGAGTAAAATGGGCGGAACTTGCTGTAACCCTTTGACAGCGTTATTTTCTATTCCGATTCATCATGCTCAAATCCATCCAATTTTTAGAAAGCAAATTAGCAACCCTGCTTGACTATGTTCGGCAGTTGCAATTGAGCAATCAACAATTGCGAACTCAAGTTGAGCAATTGGAACAAGAAAAATCCGCCTTGCGTGAGCGTATGGCGCAAGCGCAAACTCGCATTGACAAAGTCATCCAGCAATTAAACGCAGAGGCTTCCAAGCCCGCAGATTCAGATTCGGAGCATGCATGAGCACCAAAGAAACCCTCAACGTCAGCATTCTCGGACGCAATTACACCCTGCTGTGCACACCCGATGAAAAGGCAACTTTACTCGCCGCAGTGGCTTTGGTGGACAAAAAAATGAGCACCATTTACCAGCAAATGAGCATGTCGGGTCACGATAAAATTGCGGTATTTGCTGCTTTACAAATTGCCAATGAACTGCTGCAATTTAATATGCACAACACCACGCAGGTGGAATCCACACAGCGCATTGAGCAGATGGCGCGTCAAATTGATGATGTCATCAATCCGCCGCTCTCTCCACTCATTTAACGAATTGAAGCACCATGCTCAACGGCAAACACATCATCCTCGGCATCACTGGCGGCATCGCAGTTTATAAATCCGCTGAACTGGTGCGCTTACTGAAAAAGCAAGGCGCGCGCGTCTCGGTGGTGATGACCGAGGGCGCAAAAGAATTCGTCACACCGCTGACTTTCGCCACCTTGTCTGGCGAACCTGCGTACGACAGTTTGTGGCTCAATCGCGCGGGTGCAGACAGCAACATCACGCACATCAATTTATCGCGCGAAGCCGATGCCATGCTGATTGCGCCCTGTACTGCGAACGTGATGGCGAAAATCGCGCATGGCGTTTCAGACGACTTGCTCAGCAATTTGGTTTTGGCGCGTGAGCGTGGCGCGTGCCCTTTGGCGATTGCCCCCGCGATGAATGTGCAGATGTGGGACAACCCAGCCACACAACGCAACTTGGCGCAAATCACTCAGGACGGCATTCATGTCTTCGGCCCCGCACATGGCGACCAAGCCTGTGGTGAAATCGGTGCAGGACGGATGCTCGAGCCTACCGAGATTGTGTCATTGCTACCAAAATTATTCACCCCACAAAGTTTGGCAGGCAAACGCGTGCTCATTACGGCTGGTCCAACCTTTGAAGCAATCGACCCCGTGCGCGGCATCACCAATCATTCCAGTGGCAAGATGGGCTACGCCCTCGCGCACGCAGCGCAGTGCGCAGGTGCGAGCGTAACCTTGATTTCGGGTAAAACTGCCTTGTCCACACCTTACGGCGTGACGCGCATAGACGTGCAATCCGCCGATGAGATGCTCTCAGCCTGTCAAAATCATTTGGCAGGGCAAGCTATTTTCATCGCAGTGGCAGCAGTCGCCGACTGGAGAGTCGCTCAAGTGGCCAACCAAAAAATCAAGAAAGCCAACGCCGATGATGTGCCGAGTTTAGAGTTTGTACAAACACCCGATATTCTGGCAACCATTGCCAATTTACCCAATGCGCCCTACTGCGTGGGTTTTGCCGCCGAATCCGAGCATATCATCGAATACGCGCAAGCCAAACGTGTTAAGAAGAACATTCCGTTGATGATTGCCAATCAAGGCCCCGCGACTTTTGGTAGTGAGTACAACCAAGTGAGTTTGGTTTCTGCCGAGGGCATCACAACCCTACCCAATATGCGCAAAGACGTTTTGGCACAACAATTGATTCAAGCGATTGCCGAGCAATTCAGATCCACGCAAAAATAATTTTTTAACCCCCTACATGGCACACATCATGAGTTCCAAAAAAACCAAAACCATTCCCCCACTTTGGCAACAATTGGGGGATTTTTCATCCACCGATTTTCCCATGCTCAACGGCCAGCCCGTGCCACTCGGCGGTATGTCGGTACAAACCTTCCTCAAAGAATACTGGCACAAAAAACCTTTGTTAATCCGCCAAGCAATTCCGAATTTTCAGGCGTTTTACCAACCCGAAGACACCATCGCTGCGTTGCAAAACGAAAATATTGAATCGCGCTTGGTGATTGATGATGCAGAAAAAGGCTGGTCGCTGCAATCGGGTCCGCTCAAGAAAAAAACCATTCCATCGCGCAAACAAAAACACTGGACGGCACTCATCCAAGGCGTTGATTTGCATCATCCTTTGGGTCATGCACTCATCAATTTGTTTCGTTTTATCCCCGACGTACGTTTGGATGATTTGATGATTAGTTTTGCCACCGACGGCGGCGGTGTTGGCCCGCACTACGATGCCTATGATGTGTTTTTATTGCAAGGTTATGGCAAACGCCATTGGCGCATTTCACAGGAGCAAGACCGCAGCATCAAGCCGAACCTACCCGTGCGCATTTTGCAGCATTTCACACCTGAGCAAGAATGGGTTTTAGAACCCGGTGACATGCTCTACCTGCCACCACAATGGGCGCACGATGGCATCGCGCAGGGCGACTGTATGACTTATTCCATCGGTTTTCGCACCCCAAGTTTTCAAGAACTCGGCGTGGCGTTATTACAGTTTATCGAAGACAACTTGGAATTGAGCGGACACTACGCTGACCCCAAGCTCAAATACCAAGAAACACCTGCGCAAATTCCAACCGAGATGATTAACACCATCGCCAAACGTTTGGATGAAATGCGTTGGGACAAAGAATGGGTGACCGAGAGCATCGGCTGCTATTTGTCCGAACCCAAACCCACGACCTTTTTTGACTTGCCCGCAACCTGCTCGCTCGCTCAATTTAAAACGCGAGTTAAAAAGCAAGGCTTGCAATTGGCGTATGCAAGCAAAATGTTGTACGCTGACCCTTGGATATTCATCAATGGTGAGCACTTCATCGCCGATGGCGAAGACGCACAGATATTGCAGCAATTGGCCAATCAAAAATCACTTTCTGCTCAAACCCTATCAGCGATTGATAAGGACTCTGAATTGTGGGACGTCTTACACGACTGGTACGAGCAGGGTTGGTTTCAGCACTGCGCATAAATCATCGTTGCAAAGTATCTGTTTCCAAGTGCACATGTTTAAGGTTTTTGGTTACAAAATGTTACAAAATAAATTTGTCCATTCACACTTTAAACTGAATTTGGGACTACAATTGCCAAGTCAAATTGATTGACATATTGATATATGGATATAACTTAATCCTCATAAGGAAAAACCAAGATGAAAAAAACTGTTCTCGTAGCTTTGATGTTGTCTGCTGGTGTATTGGCCGCTTGCGGTGGAAGTAAAAAAGCCGAATCGGCAGTAGATGCCACCAAAAATGCGGCAGGTGCGGCCGCAACAGCCACTACCAACGCCGTAGGTGCCGCAACCAACGCAACCACCAACGCGGCAGGTGCGGCAGTGGATGCCACCAAAAATGCAGCGGGTACTGCAGTGGATGCGACTAAAAACGCAGCAGGTGCAGCAGCCGATGCAACTAAAAATGCAGCCACAACAACTGTAAATAAAGCAGCTGAAGCGGTTCGCACTGCGAAGCCATAAGTTTGAGGAAACACGGGACAATCGGTACAGACGGAAAAAATTATTTCGTGTCCCTTTAAAACATTGCATGTCCACAAGCCCGCCAATATTGGTGGGCTTTTTTAATTTGAGTGATCGCGAATGACACCCAATCCATACCTCATTATCACCATACAGTACTCAACAAAATGATGCAGTTTGTTGTAGATAGGCGTCACAACAACCCACATGAATCAATTCAATTCGCTTATAATTATTCGATTAAGTATTCAATTTTTGCATAAAGGCACTCACCCATGACTTACTGCGTCGCCATCAAACTCAATCAAGGTATGGTCTTTCTGTCCGACACCCGAACCAATGCGGGGGTTGACTTAATCAACCGCTTTCGCAAAATGACCGTCTTTGAAATTGCAGGTGAGCGCACCATCGTGCTCATGACCGCAGGAAATCTGTCCATCAGCCAGTCGGTAGTGCAAAGGTTGCAAATGCAAGGGGGCGATACCCATACCTCCCTTTGGAACGTGAGAAACATGTTTGATGCCGCACAATTGGTCGGTCAAGCCATTCGTGATGTATACGAAGCCGATGCCAAAGCGCTGCAAGACTTCGATGTCAGCTTTAACGTCAGTTTCATCGTCGGCGGGCAAATTCGCGGTGAGGAAATGCGACTATTCCAAGTGTACTCGGCAGGCAATTTCATCGAAGCCACCGCTGAAAATCCATTTTTCCAAATTGGCGAAGCCAAGTATGGCAAACCGATTTTAGACCGTGTGATTACGACAGATTTGTGTTTAGACGATGCCGCCAAATGTGCTTTGGTATCCATGGATTCGACCTTGCAAAGTAATATTTCTGTTGGTTTGCCTTTGGATTTATTGGTGTATGAATTTGACGCATTGCGTGTCACCAAATTCAGCCGCATCACCGATGAAAACCCCTACTTCCAAATGATTCATCGTGAATGGGGTAAACGTCTGCGCAATACGTTTGAAGAAATCCCGCCTCCGGTTTGGAACGCGCATCCAGACCTGAGTGTCAGCGATGAAACCGATCAATTGGTGCGTCCAATTATCGCCCAACGTCGTAGCAATGCGGTCGCGGCTCAACCCTCCACAGACGTCAGCGCGCCCGAGTCGGTACAGCCGATTGTGATACAAACGATGGCATAATGCCGAGCGGGGGTGTTAATGACTGATTAAACCATTGACTCAAAACGTCTCCCATTTTTGACCATCTGCCATCCATTACAAAGAATTTATGAACCCATCTTCACTCGCCTCATCCACTCCAAACACCTTAACGATTGTCACCCGCGAATCACGTTTGGCGATGTGGCAAGCGCATCATATTCGCGATCGCTTATCCGAACTGTATCCACAAATGCAAGTCAACATTCTCGGTACCACCACACGTGGTGACCAAATTTTGGATCAAAGCTTGTCTAAAATTGGCGGCAAAGGCTTGTTTGTCAAGGAACTTGAAGTCGCTTTGCACGATGGCTCGGCGGACATCGCGGTCCACTCACTCAAAGATGTACCGATGAATTTACCCGAAGGCTTCACGCTTGCTTGCGTGACCGAGCGTGAGCGTGCCCAAGATGCGTTTATCTCCAACACCTATCACTCTTTGGAAGATTTGCCGCAAGGCGCAGTGGTTGGCACATCCAGTTTGCGCCGCTCCGCACAAATTCAGGCGCGTTTCCCTCACATCAAAATCGTTGCTCTGCGCGGCAACCTCGACACACGTTTTCGCAAACTCGATGAGGGACAGTTTGATGCAATGATACTGGCTGCGGCGGGCGTGATTCGTTTGGGTTTGGGTGAGCGTGTGCGCTCGTTGATTCCGCTTGAATACGCCCTACCTGCGGCTGGACAAGGTGCGCTGGGCATCGAGATTGCAGCACACCGCACAGATTTATTGCCGATTTTACAACCCTTGCTGTGTGCAGATACCTTCGCGTGTACAGCAGCCGAGCGTGCCGTCTCACGTGCACTCGGAGGCTCTTGCCAAACGCCACTGGCCGCTCATGCAGTGATTGAGCATGATGAAGTTTGGTTGCGCGCCAGCATTGCCCTACCTGACGGTTCTCAGGTGTTATACGCACAAGCACGCGGCGCGCGTAAAGATGCAGAACTTATCGGCGCGCAAGTGGTGGCTGATTTGAATGCTCAAGGGGCGCAAGCAATTTTAAGTGCCTTGACCACTTGGGTTGCGCCCGAACCTACCCCGTAACCCACTGACAATGCGCGCAGTTCTCCTCACTCGCCCACTACCTTGCTCGCAGCAATTGCAAACACAATTGGAGCAAGCGGGTCTGAGCATTTTGCACCTACCGACGCTGGCGTTAAACCCTGCGTCGCGCCCAGAACATGAGGCTCAGATTCAAAACCACTGGCATGAGTACACGGGCGTGATTTTTGTCAGCCAACACGCGGCGCAGTTTGCTTTTGAACACATGCGGCGATTGGGATTAAGTATTTCTCCAAACACATGGTTGGGCACGGTGGGACAGGGCACTTTAGCGACATTAAAATCTTTGTGGTCAATACACACACAATTCATCGCGCCTGATATACAGGACAGCCAAGACTCCGAAGGGCTGTGGCGCGCCATCACAGCAAGCGTTGGACTTGCCAAACAACGTCTACTCATCGTGCGTGCGCAGACGGGACGCGACGTTCTGCGACAAATGGCGCAAACCGTCGACATACCGTGTGACATTTGGGCGTGTTACACACGTCAAATAAATGCTTGGTCTGCCGAGCAGATGGCGCAATTTCAGCAGTTTGACACTCAACTTGGATTGATGGTCATCACCAGCATTGAGGGGCTCAGTGCTTTGTTGGCGCAATTTGACTCAAAGCACCTGCCAGCCAACTTATACCAACACACCATCGTGACCATACATCCACGCATTGCGGCATTTGCCAAAAAAAATGGATTCAGTGATGTGCGGCTGTGCTCGGTCGCAGATTTAGCGCGACGGATTCCCGTGTGGGCAGATTCTGAAGCCCCTACCATTTCCGCTGTTCCAGACTGATACAGGTCTAATTTTCCCACTTCACCATCACATTCGATTACAATGGTACGCATCGTTGCGTACACTTTTGGTCGCAATTTTGAGTTAAAGGATGAGCCATGGCAAACACAACTGAACAACAATCCGTCCCCACAAGCAACACCATGACACCAACCTCTCCCGAAATAAAACAATCCAGCGGAGCGGGGTTTAAATTCAGCGTGGCATTATTGGTTATTTTAGCGGGCTTGGGCACGTCCAGTTATGTGGCGTATCAACGAGGGCTTGCCAATCCTTATTTACCGCCCATGCTACAAAAAAGCAGCACGGAGAATACAGTCCCCACCCCTGTTGAGCCTGCAACAGCCCATACCAGCCCAACAGAAAGTAATTCGCCCACTGCCAGCGCAGCCAGCAACAATGCAACAGCACCTACTTTAGCAGCTGCCCCAACAGAGGCTGCCACCAGCGTAACTCCGAACAACAGCACAACACCCACGCCCGCACCATCAACAGCACAGATTGGCACACCAACCTCACCGATGGCATCCACTGTTTCGCCCAGTGCATCCACTGCACCAACAACACCAACAGTCATCACAAACAGTGCTGCAACCAATGCCTTGCTCTCAGTCATGGATGCACAAACTCAATGGCAAGCCATGCAGTTTGATTTCAATCAACGCTGGGATACTGCCAACGCATTGCAAACCATTCAGACACTTAAAAATCAATTACAAGCACTCAACAACAGCGCAACACTTTCCACACTGAGCGCACTGTCCCAAATCGAAGCGCAAATCCAAGCATGGCACGCGCTCAATCCACAAATGCATTTGGCCGCCTTGCAGCAGGCCATTGTGGATGCAGATAAATTGCACATTCGCACGATTCAGGAACCCACTCAAGAAGTCGCACCGACAGGGATGTGGGCGCGTTTCATCGCCACACTCAAAACCATATTCGCCATTAAGCGGGTGAACACGGCGCAAGATGCGGCTTTGGATGCCGCCAATGCAGCCATCGTCAAGCAAGGGATTATGGCAAACCTCATGTCGGCACAATGGGCGGCGCGCAGTGGTCAATGGCAAAGTGCTCAAGCGCAACTGCGCACCGCCAATGCCAGTATCCAAACCTATGGACAGGGGTACACCTTAGACAGCCTCAAACCGTGGATGGAGATGAGCAATTTCCCAACCCCGCCTGATTTCAACACGGTACAGCAAGCACTGATGCAAGCACGCGCACAACTGGCAGCACAAACTCAAAGCGAACACACAACCACTCCCGTTAAACCGAATGGAGCCGCATTATGATACGCAAACTCATTTGGACGATGATATTGATTGCCGTGGCTGCTTTGATGGCATACGGTATGCGCAACTATCCAGGCAGTGCATCATTTGAGTGGTTTTCATGGCAAATCTCGATGAGCATTTATGTATTTGCCTTCATCTCATTGCTAATCTTTGTTTTATTTTTTTGGTTGTGGCGGCTGTACCGCGGAATGGTCGCCTTGCCCAGTCGTTTTAGAGGTTGGCGCGAAGACAAACGCGAACAGCGTGCTTTGGCGGCACTACAAACCGCCACCATTGCACTGCAAGAGGGTCGCTTTGCCCACGCTGAAAAAGCCGCAAAAATCGCCGCACGCAAACCCTCTGCTGCAGCATTGGCGGCATTGTTGGGGGCAGCCAGCGCACATGCACGGGGCGATCAATCGATTGCCAGCGAATGGCTCAATCAATTGGACACACACCCTGAGTTTGCCGATGCCAAAATTTTGCAAGAAACGCACATGGCTTTGGACAACGGCGACACCGCCCGTGCGCTCACTTTACTGGATACTGTGTCGCCCAATCTACGCAAACACAGTCTGCGCTACAAAGAACTGCTGATTCAAGCGCAAGCCCAATCCAACAACTGGCACGAAGTCAAACAACTGGCCACTGAGCGCAAGACCACCATCACCACCGAGCAAAGATCCGAATGGATGAAACGTGCCATCTCAGGATTATCAAGTGATGAAAGTCTGTCTGCCGATTACCTGCGCACACTTTATAAAGACATGCCCGATGATGTGCGCGATGACGATGAGGCTGTGAAAACCTTGGTACAGGCCTTTATCCAACGTGAGGCCTACGCTGATGCGCGCCGCGTCATCCAAGAATCCATGCGCTATCGTTGGCGACCCAATTTGTTGCCTGACTACGTGCGTGCCGCGACCAGCGACTCAGTCACTGAACAACTCAAAATGTGTGACGCGTGGCAAGCGCAGGGACACAATGACGCAGCACTGCACACCACTGCTGGGCAACTGTGCGTGCGTTCTGAACTTTGGGGGCAAGCGAAAAAACACTTCGAAGAAGCGATTCGCCTTGCGCCATCCGCCATGCTGTATTCGAGCTTGGCACAAGCTTTGCATGGCATGGGTGATAAAGAAGGCGCGCAAAATGCCGAACACCAAGCCAGTGCGTTTCACGAGGTAAAAATACTCACGCCGTAATCGAAGCGCGCATATCAAAAAAGCGGACAAATCGTCCGCTTTTTTACAGGCTCATGCCACCATCAAACACCACGAAACCTTGGATCGTCGGCCCACTCATCTTTTTGCTGTTGCTCTTGTTGTTTTTGCCAATCGGGTTTGTGCGCACCAGCCAATTCAGCCAAGGCTTCGCGCAATAAATCCATGCCCGCGCCAGTTTTTGCACTGACAAATATGCGTGCAATGCGTCCATGTTCGTCACGCTCAATCGCGGGTTCGTGGCCAGATAAATCAATTTTGTTCCAAATCAAGACCTGATGAATTTTATCGGCGGCAATTTCTTTAAGCACCTTATTCACTTCATCAATTTGATCCAATCGAACCGTGCTTGCGGCATCCACCACGTGGAACAACACATCGGCATGAATGGTTTCCTCAAGCGTGGCGCGAAACGCGGCGACCAATTGATGCGGCAATTCGCGCACAAAACCCACGGTATCGGACACCACGATTTGACCCGCGCCTTCGATATATACTTTGCGTGTGGTGGTATCCAGTGTCGCAAACAACTGATCGGCAGCGTAGGTGCGTGCACTGGTCAAATGATTGAATAAGGTCGATTTTCCCGCGTTGGTGTAACCCACCAAGGAAACATTGAGTGTATTGCTGCGTGCACGGGCGTTGCGTTGGGTCAAGTGTTGTTTTTCAAATTTTGCCAATTGTGCCTTGAGGTACTTCATGCGCTCGCCAATCAAACGTTTGTCAATTTCCAACTGCGACTCACCCATACCACCCATGCCCGATTTACCGCGTTGACGCTCCAAGTGGGTCCACAGACCTGCCAAGCGCGATTGGTGGTATTCGAGTTGCGCCATTTCGACCTGCAATTTACCTTCATGACTTTGCGCTCTTTGCGCAAAAATATCGAGAATCAAACCCGTTCTGTCCATCACTTGGACTTCAAGTTTGGCCTCAAGGTTGCGCTGCTGCGCGGGAGACAAACTGTGGTTAAACACCACAATTTCGGCGTTTTGCGCTTGAACTTCGAGTTTGATTTCATCCACCTTTCCCGTCCCTGCGAACAATGCTGCGTCAGGCGTTTTGCGCGTGCCAGTGACCGCGCCAACAACTTGTCCCCCATCCGACTGCACGAGCAGGTGCAACTCCTCCATCGAGGCCTCAAAATCGCCTTTACCAAAATAAATGCCAACGATGATGGCGCGCATAGGTATTCCTTTTCTTTAAAAACAATCAACCCGCTCCCTGACAGGTGAGCGGGTTGGTCTAAACATTCACAAACGCAGATTATTCAGCAGCTGTTTGGACTTCTTGAATGTTCACAGGACGTGCTGGAACGATGGTAGAAATCGCATGTTTATAGACCATTTGGGTCACTGTATTGCGTAACAACACCACATATTGGTCAAAAGACTCAATATTGCCCTGCAATTTAATCCCATTCACGAGGTAAATCGAGACAGGCACGTGTTCGCGGCGCAAGGCATTCAAGAACGGGTCTTGTAAAAGTTGTCCTTTATTCATCATTTTTTTCTCCAGGGCAAAGTTATAGAATTATTGTTTTGATTTCGGTCGCATCCGAAACAACTGGCACATATTAACACAAAATATCTATATATGATTTTATTTATCAGAAAACGCAAGTTAAATCAATCCAACTGATGGGTTATCGTTTATTCGCCCGAGTTAAATAGGGATTGGTGCTCGATTTAAAGTCAATTCGCAAAGGAGTGCCCTGCAATTTAAACGCCTCTCTAAAACGCCCTTCCAAATAACGCTGATAGGTTTTTGGTACATTTTCCAAAGAATTGCCATGAATCACAATAATCGGCGGATTTTGTCCACCTTGATGCGCATAGCGCAGTTTCGGACGCGCTGAGCCTTGTCCTTTGCGCGGCGGCGCTTGGTGTTCAATCGCCGCTTGCAATACACGTGTGAGTTTTGGCGTTGGCAATTTGGCAAACGCCGCAGCGTGGGCTTCTAACACTGATTTGAGCAAAGCATCAATCCCCTGCCCTTTGAGCGCGCTGGTAAAGTGGAATTTGGCAAAATCCAAGAACATCAGTTTGCGCACGATATCAACCTTCACTCGGTCTTTTTCATAGGCGTTGACCGTGTCCCATTTATTCACCGCCACCACCAACGCACGCCCTGATTCAAGAATAAAGCCCGCCACGTGCGCATCTTGCTCAGAAATGTCCTGATTGGCATCAAGCATCAGTATCGCCACATTCGAATCTGAAATCGCTTGCAGGGTTTTGACCACCGAGAATTTTTCAATCGACTCAAACACTTTGCCGCGCTTGCGCAAACCTGCGGTGTCAATCAATACGAATTTTTGTCCATCGCGCTCAAAATCAATTTCAATCGCATCGCGTGTGGTTCCAGGCATGTCAAAAGCAATCACACGCTCCTCGCCCACCAATGCGTTGATCAAAGTTGATTTGCCCACATTCGGACGACCCACCACCGCAATTTTAATCGGTTTGAGGCTGCGAATATTTGAGATGGCTTTGTGTTCATCCTCAGATTGCTCAGGGGATGCCAGCAAGCGCGCAATCGCCTCATCCTGAGCATGTTCATTTAAATGGGCAAATGGGTCATCATCAGGCGCATCTGAAGTATCTAACCAATCATCGACTGTGTCGGAGTCGGGAATTTGCTCCAAAGCATATTCGAGTAACTCACGCACGCCATCGCCATGCGCGCTGGAAATCACCACAGGCTCGCCCAAACCCAAGCCATAAAAATCCGCCGTCACACTGGCGTGGCGCATGCCTTCTGATTTGTTTACCGCTAAAATGATGGGGCGACCTGTTTTGCGCAAATCATCTGCAATGATTTGATCGTGCGCATTCAAACCGGCGCGCCCATCGACCAAAAACACCACCAAATCCGATTCAACAATCGCTTGACGGGTTTGCTTGGCCATTTCGTGATAAATGCCCTCTTTGGCAACAGGTTCAAAACCACCCGTGTCAATCACCAAAAAGGGACGCTCACCCATGCGTCCCTCGCCATAGTGGCGATCGCGGGTGAGCCCCGCATAATCGGCCACGATGGCATCACGCGAACGAGTCAAACGATTAAATAAAGTGGATTTACCCACATTGGGTCTGCCAACTAAGGCGATTACTGGCTTCATGCCGTTCCTAAACTATTTTTGTCACTTATGGGTCAGGAGCGATACTACAACTCCACGGTCATTGCGAGCGATGCTTCACCAGCAAAGCAATTCATGCCGTATCAAATGGATGGAATGTTTCTGTATCCATCTGCTCACAACGACGGCTTTTAATTTCTAAATTACGGTAAAAACTTCAATTTTTGTTCCAAGGCTTCAACCGCCACCACATCGACAGGCGTGGCTTTTTTCGCTTGATCCAACGCGCTTTGTACAATTTCACGCGCTTTGGCTGCATCTTGCCCCATCAAATAAATATCGGCTTTTTTATTGGCAAACGCCGCATCAAAATGTGCCACTGGTGTGTCCAAAACTTTCAAAGCTTCGTCTTTTTTATTCAACTGCATCAACACATCGGCCAAATGCAAACGCGCAGCACCTTGATTTTCAAGTTGACCGTGTTGCAAGACCCATTGCAAAGGCGCTTGCGCTTGCTCAAATTTGCCTTCACCCGCCAGTGCCGCGGCCATTTGCAAACTCGCCAACGAAGCATAATTGGTTTTGGCAAAATTGTTTTGCAAACCATTGAGTTGCGCAGTGGCATCCCCTTTTTTCGCCAATGTGCCATTGAATGCACTGAATGCCGCCTGTGCTTGCGCCACTTGGCGTTTTTGATACCACTCATAACCCTTGTAACCAACGAATGCAAGCACCCCAACCAACACAATACCCACAATGAGTTTACCCCACTGCTGCCAAAATGCTTTCAACTGCGCTATCTGCTCTTGTTCTTCTAAATCGTATGCCATATTTAAACCCTTTTTATTTCCAATACTCTAAAAAATCAATCTCGTCACTGCGCATGGATTGCCACGCGGTCAAACCGCTCGCAATGACGTGTGATTTTAATTACTCAAACTGCCCAGCAATCGCACCCATCAACCAATCGGCCGCTTCGCTCGATGGTACAGTGACCTGTGTCGGTGGCTCATCGGGATTGCCACGCAAATGCTTGATGGTCAAAGTGCCATTGTTGACTTCATCTTCACCAATAATCAAGGCGTAACTCGCCTGCGCTGCATCGGCTTTTTTCATCTGTGATTTAAAACTGCCCACACCTTCCGCGCCCGCGCAGTGCAAAACCACATTCAAACCCACTTGACGCAAATGCGATGCCACGCCAAATGCCACACGTGACGCAGATTCGCCTTGATGCACCACATACACATCACAACCGACATCCACTTGCGCGCTCAAAACATCTTGCGTGAGCAACAACAAACGCTCCAAACCAATCGCAAAGCCAACCGCTGGCGTGGGCTTGCCGCCCAACACCTCAAACAAACCATCGTAGCGACCACCGCCACAAATGGTGCCTTGCGCACCCAAATCGGTGGTAATCCACTCAAACACCGTGTGCGAATAATAATCCAAACCACGCACCAAACGCGGATTGACCGTAAACGACACACCAACATCTGCGAGCAAACGTTGTACTTGCTCAAAATGCGCGCGTGAATCGTCACCCAAAAACTCAATCAACTTCGGTGCGTTCTCAACCAAATCCTGCATCGCAGGATTTTTGGTATCCAAAATCCGCAATGGATTGGTGTGCAAACGGCGTTGTGCTTCTTCATCCAATTGCGCTTTATTTTGCTCAAAATATTCGATTAATGCCGCGCGGTGCGCCATGCGTTCATTCGCCACACCCAACGTATTGATTTCAAGTCGCACATTCAAACCCAACTCATCCCACAAATCGCGCAACATGGTAATCAACTCAGCGTCCATGTCCGCGCCCGCATAACCGAGTGCCTCAACGCTCAACTGATGAAACTGACGATAACGCCCTTTTTGCGGCCGCTCGTGGCGAAATACAGGGCCCATGCTGTACACACGCTGCGCACCGTTGTAGGTCAGATTCGATTCAATCGCCGCACGCACCACGCCTGCGGTGAACTCAGGACGCATGGTCAACTCGTCACCGTTCAGACGATCGGTGAAGCAAAACATCTCTTTCTCAACAATATCGGTCACATCGCCAATCCCGCGTGCGAACAAAGCAGTTTGCTCTAATACGGGCGCGCGCATATTGCGGTAGCCATAACTTTTCAGCCAGCCACGCAGGATTTCTTCCAACGCCTCCCAGCGCGCTGCGTCATCAGGAAGAATGTCGTTCATGCCTTTTACCGCTTGTAACTTAGTGGCTTGGTATTTTTCAGTTTTTGTGTTGCTCATATATTGAATTGAGATTTAGTAGTGAATTCCAAAGTAGAATTCTCTAATATTTTATTAATTTATATTCATGACTATGATGCCTTCATAGTCGCCAATTATATTGTTACTTAGATCTATCAACCAGTTCATCCAATTCTGCAAAAACTTCTTCGGGGGATTTACCTTTAAAATTCTGATTGTTATGCGCGCATATCAACTCATCAAAAACCGTGGTTTCTAACTCCCACTTTAATGACTGAGGAATTTTTGTGATTTCTTGACCTAAACCAAAAAATTCACTATATACCGTAATGCCATTTACGGAACGCTTCCCACTTGCGCAGTTAAGTAATTTGTGACTTCTCATTGATTGAGTAAATAATTTAGCATCCGATGACAATTCATTAGATCCCTCAGTCAAATTCGTTACCATATCGTAAGCCAAAACACGGCTCCCATTTTGATGAAGATGAATAGATGCCATGTCAATATAATAATTTTTCACAGGTGTACTTATAAAGTTTTTTGGCCCTTTTGCTGGCGGCGTCAACGAAATTTCTTTAGCAATACTTTCTGTAGGTAGCGCTGTACCAGCAATAAGAACCATTGTAAAAAACACATTAAAAATATTTTTCATCATTTTTTTCATAAATCAGGACGTTCTTGTTTTAGTAATTCTTCAGTAACACTTCCTTGGATATTGCAAGTTATCGTGCTTTTATTTGGAGTTTGACTTTCAATAATTAACACCTTCTCAACAGTACCTTGTGTAGGAACCGTTCCAGATAGTATCTCATCAGTATTTTCCCATTGTAGAGAATTCTTTACAGATCGAATCATCTGAGGATTTCCTATATAGATGTTGGGTTCTGGATTTTGCCAGTTAATCTGTTTTAGAGAATCTTTCAATTTTTGGGGTGAACCCTCAACAATCAGCCCCCAAGAGTAATACATACCTATATTTAATACCGTGCCATCCATTACACTGTCCGTATATCCAAGAAGCTTTAAGCCATTAATGGCCACTGGCTTACTAAAAAAAACAGTTGATGCTTCACCCAGTGCTGTTCTGTCCCTGACTTTAAAGTGCGAAAAATCAGTTTTTTGTTCCACAGGTGCATACTTGCTCAAAATTTTTTCATTTTTGTGAATGTAGGAAAAGAAACTGGGAGAGCATGCAGTTAATTCCGTCACCAAGTTTTCAGATGCTGATTGAGCAATGGCGTTAAAACCAAGCATGTTTAAAAAGATAAATAGACCAATCTTGTTGGCGTGTTTCATTTTATTTCCTTTCTCAAACAAAAAATCAAAACAAATGGGATGACAAAATACTCATCCTTAATACAAACGTTTTTTAATAACACAGCCAACAAGATAAAATATCGCCTGATTCACACGAATGGCTCTATTTTCCTGTACTTTTCCTGCACATATCGTTCAACAATCGCCTGAAATTCCACCGCAATATTGTCGCCTTTGAGCGTGACGGTGCGCACACCATCAACATACACTGGCGCAACGGGGGTTTCGCCCGTACCTGGCAGTGAAATGCCGATGTTGGCATGTTTGGACTCACCCGGGCCATTGACCACACAGCCCATGACCGCGACATTCATGGACTCAACCCCTGCATACAGGTCTTTCCACACAGGCATTTGCGCGCGTAGGTAGTTTTGGATGTCAGCGGCAAGTTCTTGAAACACGGTGCTGGTGGTGCGACCACAGCCTGGGCAAGCAATCACTTGCGGTGTGAATTGACGCAAGCCCATGGTTTGCAGGATTTCTTGTGCGACGATGACTTCTTTTTCACGTTTGCCGTGTGGTTCTGGTGTGAGCGAGATGCGAATGGTGTCACCAATACCTTGTTGGAGCAATACTGCCAATGCCGCCGTTGAAGCCACGATGCCTTTGCTGCCCATACCTGCTTCGGTCAATCCAAGGTGCAGTGCGTAATCGCAACGTCCTGCCAATGCTTTGTAAGTGGCAATCAAGTCCTGTACTGCAGAGACTTTGCACGAGATGACGATGCGATTGGCGGGCAATCCTAAGTCCTGCGCAGTCTGCGCCGACTCGAGTGCCGAGGTAATCAGTGCTTCCACCATGACTTGCTGCGCCGTCCACGGTGTGGCGCGTGCATGGTTCTCATCCATGATGCGCGCGAGCACAGATTGGTCAAGACTGCCCCAGTTCACGCCAATGCGCACCGCTTTGTCGTATTTCGCCGCAATTTCAATCATCTGCGCGAATTTGTCATCGCGGGTTGCCGCTGAGCCAACATTCCCAGGGTTGATGCGGTATTTGGACAAGGCTTGCGCGCAGTCGGGATGTTCACTCAATAGTTTGTGTCCGTTGTAGTGAAAGTCGCCCACCAGCGGCGTGTGCACACCCATTTTATCCAATTGCTCACGAATATAGGGCACTGCTGCCGCTGCTTCGGGCGAGTTGACGGTGATGCGCACCAGTTCTGAACCTGCAATCGACAGTTCTTTGACTTGCAACGCCGTACCGAGCGCGTCTGCGGTATCGGTATTGGTCATCGACTGCACCACCACGGGGTGATTGCCGCCGATGATGATTTGATGTGCGCCATTGCGCACGACGACTTCATGCGCGGTGTTGCGCACTTGTATGCCAACCTGTACACCCATTTGTTACTCCAAACGCTCGATTTTTGCGACCGTACCGCGACCTTTAGTCGCGGACAATAAGTCGTAGGGTTGCCCCTTCCAAATCATTTCAACTTTATTTGCATCACCTATTTTTACCGACAAAGGCAATTCCCCTTTGAGGTTTTGCTCTGAATTGGCGGGCTGCAAACCTGAAATCAGTACTGTGCCTTTGGCATCTTTCACTTCAACCCAAACCACGTCTTTGAATTTCAAGCCCAATGTCGCATCGGTCGCAGCAGGTGCAGGTGTTTGCTCAGTGACAGGCGGCACAGATACACTTGATGCGGCGGTTGTTTCAGGATTGGGGGTCACAACAGCAGGCGCGGTGTTGGTAGGAGCAGGCGGATTGGCAATTTGAATTTGGTTGGCCGTGGTCATTTTTTGCACCACATCTTTACCCTTGAACATGCGTGCGCCGAATACCCAGTACGCCAATAAAGCCAACACCAAAATCGTCAATAAAATCATCCCAATGCGCGACATCCAAGGTGTGCTCATTCGTACATTTTTCGAAGCCATTGCTTGGTTGTCTTTAAAACCCAATTCATCCAGTTCACGAGTGGCTTGAAATTCTTTTGGAATCAACCGCAAAGCCTGTGACTCATCCGCACCCACGACCTTGGTATATTGGCGTACCATCCCGCGCAACAACACGTGCGCACCAAAACTGCTCAAATTGTCTGCTTCCAATTCAGAAATCTGCGCCACTGAGCGGTTGGTGCGTAACGCGACATCTTGCGCCGAGAGGCCTTTGGCTTGGCGTGCTTGAATCAACCACTGCCCCAAAGTCAACTGGGGTGTTTCCACGTTTTGTGTCGCCTCTGTTAGGACTTCATTACCCATTATTTTTCCCCCGTAGAACATTGTTTCCTACACATTTTTCAATAACCCGTATTTACTAATTTTTGCAAATCCAACAAATCAATCAAAACCACTGCCATCGTTGAGCCCGCAACCAAGCGGCCTCAACACTGGTTGGAAAATTTTTGAGCAGTCGCTCAGACGCATTGCCCAAACCACCCGCCGATGTACGCTCTAAGCGCGTCATCAGCCACAACACTTCGGGGGTTTCACCCAATATTTTTTGTGCCAACTGAGTATCGACACGCGCCTGCTTTAATTGCTGGGTACTCAACTCAATGTGCGCGCGATACAACACCGCCGCAGGAAAATTGGGGCTCATGTCCAACGCCGCACTGATGTAGGTTTTCGCCATATCCAATTTGTTTGCACGCGCTGCGCACACGCCCGCATTGACCAATGCTTTATCCAAGCTGTTGTACAAAGGATCATTCAAGACAACAGACAACTCTTGCAAGCCCTGCTCCATACGATCGGACTGGCACAAATACCATGCATAACTGTTGCGCAAATCGGTCGTCGATAAACCTTGCGCCTCACTGAGTTTGAGCGCACGGTCAAAATGTGCATCGGCCAGTTTATCTTGATGCAATTCGGCATAAATCAGTGCCAACAAAGTCTGTGCGGGCACGTAATTGCCATCGCTGGCCAATGCAGTTTGCGCCTCTTGTACCGCCACCGCCACTTGCCCCACTTGATAATAACGTGCCGCCAATTCGGTGTGCGCACGCGCTTGATTTTGTGCCACATTGGTCTGATTGCTCATACTGCCACAACCACCGACCAGCACAACTACCGACAATATGAGCACATATTTCATCGACTGAAACACATTCAGCAACAACGCAGTCAAGCGTTTCAAGACCCACCTCCCTGACCTTGATTGGGCTGCGCCAATTGCTCAATCTGCGCTTGCATTTGTTCAAATGAAATGACATTGCTGCTTGCTGGGCGCGGTGTAAACTTTAGAACCTGCTCGGCCGCGCGTTCATTGCGACGCGTGCGATCCAGCACCTGTCCTGCCAGTTGTCCACATGCCGCGTCAATATCTTCTCCACGGGTTTTGCGTATGGTGGTGACGATGCCCGCGTTAATCAACACCTCACCAAAAGCACGCACTTGGTCACGCAAAGAGGCTTTTAAACCAGACTCTGGAAATGGGTTGAATGGAATCAGGTTGAATTTGCACGGCACATCACGCACCAGCGCCACCAATTCGTGTGCCTGCGCCACACTGTCGTTCACGCCACGCAGCATGACATACTCAAAGGTCACAAAATCCCTCGGAGCTTTGACCAAATAGCGTTGACACGCTGCCATCAGTTCACGCAAGGGGTATTTTTTATTCAAAGGCACGAGTTCATCGCGCAAAGCATCGGTCGGCGCATGCAAGGACACTGCCAATGCCACAGGACAATCATCGCGCAATCGATCCATCATGGGCACAACCCCAGAAGTCGAAACCGTGACCCGACGACGCGACAAACCATAGGCGTTGTCATCCAGCATGAGATTCAATGCAGGCACGAGCGCGTTGTAATTGAGCAAAGGCTCGCCCATGCCCATCATCACCACATTGGTAATCACACGATTGCCTTTGGGGTCTGCCCCAAGCGCATGGTTCGCCCACCACAGTTGGCTAATAATTTCGCCCGTGGTCAAATTGCGGTTAAAACCTTGATGCCCCGTTGAGCAAAAACGACAATTGACCGCACAACCTGCCTGCGACGAGATGCACAGCGTACCGCGTGAGGTTTCGGGAATGTACACCGTTTCCACCGCATTGCCTTGACCAACATCGGTCAGCCATTTGCGCGTGCCGTCACTGGCGGTATGGTCGGATAAAATCGTCGGCAATGGCAATACGCATGAGGCTTCTAACTGCGCGCGCAAAGACTTGGCCAAATCGGTCATCTCATCGAAATGTTGCGCGCCCATATGATGAATCCAACGCAAAACTTGACGCGCACGAAACGGCTTTTCACCCATTTGGGCAAAATGCTCAGCCATGGCTTTGGCATCAAAGTCGAGTAAATTGGTCGTCATAGTGGCTCAAAAATACAAAACATCTCAAATCGTAAAAATACGAAAAGCGCGAACAAAAACATGCGCCGCGCTTTATCGAATACACCCACACGCTATGTGTCGGTGCCATCAAATATTGAATTCAGTTCAGTTCAAAAAAATTAACCGCGCGAATCAACCGAAAAAATATTTGATTTCAATCGCTGCGTTTTCCAAGCTGTCAGAGCCATGCACTGCATTGGCATCAATTGAATCAGCAAAGTCCGCACGGATGGTGCCCGCTGCGGCTTCTTTTGGATTGGTCGCGCCCATCAACTCACGGTTTTTCGCCACTGCGTTTTCGCCTTCCAAAGCCTGAATCATCACAGGACCTGAAATCATGAATGAAACCAAATCTTTGAAGAAAGGACGCTCTTTGTGAACTGCGTAAAAGCCTTCAGCATCTGCTTGGCTCAATTGTTTCATTTGTGCCGCAACGATTTTCAAGCCAGCATTTTCAAAGCGAGTGTAAATTTGACCAATCACGTTTTTAGCGACTGCATCAGGTTTAATGATAGATAAAGTGCGTTCGATTGCCATGTTGCCATGCTCCAAAGTTAAAAATGAAAAGATATTGAAAATTTCAATGTCGCACATTATAGCACAGACACACCGCTAAAACGACAAAAAGTCCAGCATTAACCGAGGCTTTTTGTGCCCAACGCACGTCAAGTTTCAGTGGTTGAAGCAATCCGATGAGGCAAAATCGACCACTTATTTGGGTTGAAAATACACGACTCAACTCAAGGAAATAAAACCCCAGATTGTTAATTTCTTTTTAATAATCTATAATCAAACGCGCAGACACGAATTGGCTTCTATTCATACATCCTCAAACTGAGTTCTACGCCAATACAGTTAAACTCAATTTTGAGTTTCACACCCACTTGTTGACAAAAATCATGAATATTCCATTTATCCAACACTTGCAGACAACGATCAAACGGGAACGGCTGTACGAATTTTTGACCATCAAGCAAGAAATGTATGAGTTTTTATCAGATTGGGCGGTGCGCGGAGTCACTTCTTTTTTAATACTTAATCTAATTACATACGCGGTATCCTTGTTTTTTCTGTATGAGGCATTTACGATACGTGCGCATGTATTATTTGCTTCATCGATTGTTGTTTTCTCTGTCTTTGTTCACATATATAGGATTCATTTTAATCAGTTACTTAAAACAGGAGCGTGGGTTGATTCAAAAATCCAATTGATTTCGTGTTTTATTTTATTCATCTTATGCGGCTATATTTGGTGGATAGCCTACATGTTTTATTTATTGCAGCACAGTGATGACCTCGCAATTTTTGGATTTATTGCTGGAGGGATGGTGGCAGCGTTCGCATTCAATCAGTTTTCGGCTTTTATCCGAGTCATCGCTTTAACATTCTTTATCGTCCTGATTGGTACGATACTGTTGGTCGTTTTTTTTCGCCCTCTGATGATCATCATCTTTATTATTGGATCATTTTATTCGCGTTCCAAGCCATCTTATTGGTCACTCAACACCGCAATATGATGGTGTTTTATCGAACCAAAAATAATAATTTGGATTTATTGCTTCAACTCAAACAAAAAAACCAAGAATTAGAGCACGCCAATGTGATGCAAGCGCGATATTTGTCTGCAGCCAGTCACGATTTGCGCCAACCATTGCACGCCTTATCCTTAATCGCCAACAATCTTCAACGAGAAAGCCATGATGCAGAACCCAAAAAGAAAAACAGTTTATTGCATTTAAATCAAGCGATTGAATCTTTAAGTAAGTCGTTTGACTCTATGCTTAACCTATCGCGTTTGGATTCTGGGGTCATCAAACCGAAATTCCAAATCCATCCGTTGCAACAGTTATTTGAGCGTTTAAGAATAGAATATCAAAGTCTTGCGACCAATAAAAACCTGAAGCTTAAAATCACACCCACCCAAGTATGCGTGCACACCGACGATGGTATGCTCTACAGCATTCTGAGCAACCTTGTGAGCAATGCCATTCGTTACACCGAACAGGGCGGCATTTTGGTCGGCGCGCAACGTCGGGGAAACTCTGTAAAAATTTGCGTCTGTGACACTGGGGTTGGTATCCCAACTGAAAAATTAAAACATATATTCAACGAATATCAACGCTTAGAGTATGCTCAAGAACGCGTGACGGGCGGTGTTGGCTTGGGCTTAGCCATTTCAGAACGCATGGCGGTATTACTCAAAACACGGATGACCGTTGTGTCCCGAGAAGGAAAAGGCAGCACATTCTCGATTGAAATTCCCATCGGAGAGTCACATAATGCACTCGCAACAGACCCACCGATACTTGCCAATTCACTATGCAACAAAAAGGTGATGGTTGCGGACGATGATGCAATAGCCGCAGATAACTTGGCGCAAATGCTTGAGTCATGGGGAATGAAAGTGACCATCGTGCTATCGATTGAAATGCTCACCGAGGCCATGGCTGAAGAAGGAGAGTATTTCGATTTGGTTTTATCGGATTACCACCTTGGTTTGTCAGAAGAAAATGGTTTAGAGCTGTTGAAAACCGCATGTAACCTACAGACCGCACAACCACCCATTTGTATCTTGATTACAGGCGACACAACGATTGATTTAATTGATCAATCCAATAAAGCCAATATTCAGTTGTTACACAAACCCATTAGACCCGCACGCTTGCGACTTCTTTTAAATAATTTATTCGCCGCGATTCACGAGAACCCGACCATGAACGATATTTAAAAAACACCATCTAACCTTTTAACTTTGACAATGTCGCAATATGACGCAATAAAAATCCCGCAACGTTAGCTGCGGGATTTTTATCACTAAAACACTGGCTTAAACGACTTATCAAGCTTTATTTTACGACACCCGAGCCATCGACCTCGACCTCAACACGGCGGTTGGGTTGTAGGCAGGCAATCAACTCAGTTCGGTTTTTGGTATTGGCACACTGCGTCACAGGTTGAGACTCACCCATACCAACGGCCATCACTTTACTGGCAGGCAAACCTTTACTCAGCAAATACTGACGCACGGTTTGCGCACGTTGTTCAGACAAACGCAAATTGGCTGCTTCAGACCCCAAATAATCGGTGTGTCCCGTAATCTTCACCGAATTCAACTGATCAAACTGCTTCAACTGCGCGGCCAAACGATCCAAATCTTCCTTACCCTTGGCATTGAGGTCAACCAAATTACCACGCCCAAACGCGAACAATGCATCTGCACCCAAGGTATAACGCTTGGCCGTTGGCTTAGGTTTCTTGGCTGTTGGCGGGCACACCCCATCCACTGGATCTACCGCTTTCCAATAAAAACTGCGTGCGTATGTGTTCTTGTCAAAAAGCACTTTGTATTGGCATGTTGTCACGTCATTTGTACCCTGCCCTGGGGTGTTGAAGTGAAACAAATAATTCCACTCAACAGGTCGCCAGCCATCATTATATTGAGGGCGACCCAACAGATAATACAACTGATCCTTGGTCATGCCTGTACGCACCTGAGACAAACTTTGTAAATCAGGGAATGTACCTTTGGTGTTATTAAAAGTAACCGAATCCCATTTGGGCCACACAGGTTGCTCTGTCGTACCTTTTTCTGTCACGGCAGTACCCGCACAGCCAGTTAACGTAACCACAGTCGCGATCAATGCAACGATTTTTTTATTCATTTGAAAGTTCATAATTATTGTTTCCTTTTATGTTTTTACATCAAGCAACCTGATTCATCCATTTGAGTCATCAGGTTGTTTGAAATCACCACATTACCATTGATAACCAGCACCGATAGAAGCACCGAATTTACCACGCGAGTTACCACTACCCGTTGCCTTGATAACCCACTTGCCATTATCAGAAATGGTAGAGAAACCAATCGCATAACCCGCTTCACCTTCATAAGTACCACCAGCTATCGCCATCATGTTCTTGCCTGGTAAATACGCTTGTGGCAAACCCGCAGTCGCAATCGCTTGTGCCACACCTGCATTGGCGATATGCCCAACGCTGTTAATACGATTATTGATGTTCGAAGCAACACTATTCAACTGATTGACATTCACCGCATCGGTACCATTGACACCAGCACCCACATTCTGGATAACATTGCCACCCATATTCACAGTTGCACCTTCAGCCACTGTAATGCTTTGGCTCACATTGACATTCTTCACATCAATATTGTCAGACAATTTGACCTGAACACCATTTGCTGTGGTTGTGGTGATGATGTTGCTATCACCCGTAATCGCCACGGTATCACCGAGTTTACGATTGACCGTCGTACCACTGTCTGCACTGAAGTTCAACCCTTTGTCCAAAGTCGTGTTGATATTGGTAATATCAGTGGTGTTTTTAGCAATATTGGTCGTATTTTGATCAACTTGCTGATTGGTCGCATACAACTGGCTGCCATTGACCGCATCG
>JAJTAZ010000020.1 GCA_021287185.1 Burkholderiales bacterium
AACCGTCCTCATATGTCGCTCGGTGGATTCACTCCAGCGCAAACGCGTATGATGGCTTTAACAAACTCACGCGTCCTGCACTAAACGCAGGACTTGTGTTGATTCTACTTTTAGATGCCGCCCTTTTAGGGGGTATTACCATAGCAGCGGGCATCACAAATCCATCTGCCAATAAAGCTGATTGGGGTGCTCAAAATATCACCTCTGGAGATGTGGATGCCCAAGGCAGACTTTGGTTTAGGGTTAATACAGGAACCAAGGTGGTGAGTGGTACTACCTATCCGATATCCTATGGCTATGTCGATCTCAATAACCCAACTCAAGTTGTATTTGCTGGTGCGATGAACCTGACTGGTACTGGGTTACCAAATAATTTTTCGATGCCAGATATGACATACAATCCTGCTGATGGGCTTTTTTATATGGTCAGGGTCGATAATGTCACAGGTGTCACAACCCTCTACACTTATAACCCAACCACCAATGTTATAGACCAAGCCAATGCAACCGCAGTGGGTAATACGGGATTAACACTTGGAACAACATCACAATTTGTTGCCATGATGGCAGATGTCAATGGCAATGTGTTTGGATTTGATAATGTTACAGGGACTGTGTATCAGTTTAACACCTCCACAGGAGCCGCTACTGTGGTCGGTACTGCTGCTCCTAATCCTGGAGACTTTGCAGCCGATTCTACCAAGGTCAATTTGCTTTCAGTACCGTATCTTTATCTTGATATGAATGAGAGCTCTGGGGTGGCTATAGGAGACTATAGCGGCAACTTCGCTCAAAACTTCGTTGCTGGAAGCAATGCAGTCGTTATCGCTGATAGTGATCTTAATGTTGTCGATATCACCAGTACCAATCTTCAGCAAGCGACCATCACGCTGACCAATGCAAAAAGTGGCGATGTTATTTTTATAGACGGTGCGCTACCTGCAGGTATCACAGCGACGACCGATGCTTCTGTGGCAGGCGTGATTACGATTACTTTGAGTGGTGTCGCTTCTGAGGCAAGTTATGAAGCGGCACTCAAACTGCTTAAATTCTATAATACTGCGCAAAATCCAGATCTTGAGCCACGGGAGATTACGTGGCAATTGATGGATGACTATAACCCAGATGGTAACTCGTCAACTCGTGATGGCAATGTCTCGGTTCCTGCCATCACGATTCTTACGATAGCGGACGATCCACTGGATAATAATGACTCTGTCAGTGTTGATTCAACTGCGAGTGGAGCTTACCAGTGGTACGATGTGGATGCTGGCGATAGCCATACATTTACGGCTGTTCTTTCAGCGAGCAGTCCAAATTATGGTACCTTTACCATCAATAATTTGGGTCAATGGGCATTTGATCCGAATGAGACCAATCCAATACTCGCGGCACTTCCAAAAGGTCAAACTATTGTGGTCAGTTATGACATAACGGTTACCGATGCCCTCGGTGCAACAGCGACCAGAACGCAAGAGATTACCATCTATGGCAACAAAGCAACAACGCCGCCGGTTGTCCTTGATCTTAATGGTAATGGTGAACTTGAATACACTCATATCGTTGCAGATGTTAATGAGGATGGAACGTTAGACGCTACAGCATGGGTTGGAAGCGGTGATGGCATACTTATGTGGGATCAGTATGGCGATGGTATGATGCATCACCAGAGCCAATATGCTCTTGGTGGTAGTGGACTCACAGACCTCCAAGCATTGGCACTCAACTTCGATACCAATAGAGATAGTGTATTTGATGCAAACGATGAGTTATTTAGTCAGTTTGGTGCATGGCAAGACATCAATCAAGATGGTGTGACACAAGCAGGAGAATTCCAAACTCTATCCGAGTTGGGCATTCAGGCCATTAATCTTGTGAGTGATGGTAATATTCAAAGCCCAACACAAGGGGTATTTGAATACGGTCAAACTACAGCGGTACTTGAAAGCGGCAACAGCATGCTCTTAGCTGATGTCAGCTTGATTTATCAAGTTCATACACCAGTGCTATAAGTTGTTTGTGGATTTTTGCCCTCGTAGGCGTAATTTTGCAGGGGTTTAGGAAGCAAGCGCGATGAAATATCGCGTTTGCTTTTTTGCGTTCACGTTCAAATGGAAAATAGTTACTCTAGAAAATCAAAATAAGTGAGGGTAAGTTTCGCCAAGCCAAGTGTTACTTTGTTCTTGATTTGACAGTGGTTGAATGTGTGGTATAAGTTATATTGGTTGTAATTTTTTCGAGTGGTGTTTACTTTACGCCTTTGATTTTTTACAGACCAAATTGATGAAAAATTTGTTAAGCAAAAATTAATTATTGTGGTCAAAAAAATGTACGCAACACGTTAGTTTCCTACAACGATGTTTTGCGTATTGCTGTCACTATTTGATATACCCCACCAAAAATCGTGCGCTTGTGCCAATCAAATGCGTTGGCATCATCGGCATACTCAGCTATTTCTTTGTGCCACAGTGCATTGGAAAATGGCTCGATTTTGATGTTGATTAGGCGCAATATCCAACCGATGGGTTGCCAAAATTTCGGACGATGGTAATCGATGAATATCAATTTTCCAGTGGGTTTAATCGCTTGGGTCATGCGATTAACCACCGCGTGTTTTTTGTCCTCTGGAATTTCATGCAACAGGAAAAAACTGCACGCCACATCATAATCACGTCCTTGCCAATTGGCGGCATCGCTGTGAAAAATGCTCGCTTGCGGCAAATGTCCGATTTTCCCATGCGCGCGTGCGATTTGTGCGGCAGTGACATCGGTGAGGTCAAATTGACCCGTCGTGCCCAATTTTTTAGTTACTTGATTAATCACATCGCCGTAAACGTGCGCCACTTGCCAAACGCGCATTCCTGCCTGAATCTCTTGTAGATAGGCACGTATCATGCGTTGCCCATTGCCAAAAAGTAAACCATTAAAGACCAAATTTCTGTCCAACAATGCCACATTGCGCGGATTGAGGTATGCCCAGTGATAGACGTCTTCCATGTATTGAGGCACGTCCTCACGAGGGATGGCTTTGATTTCTGGGGATAGGTATTTTCGGTTGATGGCGATTTTCTCAGATGGATTCATTTTGAACTTGATTTTCCTTGGTTGTAACCACGATACCTCTTTTTTGTGTGTCATATGGCCCCAAATGTGTGGGTTTTGGTTCATTTAGGTGCAGATGTACAACTCATATTATACCTTTGGTAGTGTTTGATTTTTGAGCCAAGCCGCTACATGAGCGATGTAAACCATAAAATCACGTGCTTGTGTGGTAATAAAAAATTACCTTTGCCAAGTGTTCAAAAAAGCAAAGATTGTTTGGTCTCATAGATACTAAAGGTGCGGGAGTGTGTTTAATGGGATTGTTGTTGTGTTTGGCTTCACTCTTTTTTAGAAAACCCGCGCGCTTGCGCTACAATGTTGCGCATTGATCCTTGAGTGTGTTGTTATGAGTGAAAATTTAAAATACTACGCCGTGATTGGCAATCCAATCGCCCACAGCAAATCGCCTGATATCCACGCGCAGTTTGCCGCGCAATGTGGCATCCCATTGCGTTATGAGCGCGTGCTCGCGCCTGTCGATAGTTTTGCGGCGACGGTCGATGAACTGCGTGCGCAGGGTTTGTGTGGATGCAATGTCACCGTTCCGTTTAAATTGGATGCGTTTGCCTATGCCTCGAAACGTTCAAGTGATGTACTTTGGGCGGGCGCGGCGAATACCTTGAGTTTTAGTAAGGAGTTGGTCACAGCCGATAACACCGATGGTGTGGGTTTGGTGCGTGATGTGACACACAACTTGAACACGCCACTCGCTGGTAAAAAAGTGTTGTTGCTCGGCGCGGGCGGCGCGGCGCGTGGGGTGTTGCGCCCGATTCTCAATGAACACCCAGCAGTTGTGGTGGTCAAAAACCGCAGTTTGGATAAAGCACACGCGTGGCTCGCGCAGATTGCGCAAAACACCGATTTTGCCCAACTCACACAAGGCATTGAGTTGAGTGTGCAAGCGTGGGCGGATGAAACTTTAGAATCATACGATGTGGTTATCAACGCCACAGCCAGTGGTTTGGGTGATGAATTCACACAACCACAAGGAGTACTGTTCAATTCAAATGCGCTCGCCTACGACATGATGTATGGCAAACAAACGGGTTTCATGACTTGGGCGCAAACGCAAGGCGCGCACATCGCGGACGGTTGGGGGATGTTGGTCGAACAAGCGGCGGCGAGTTTTCAGATTTGGCATGGCATTGTCCCCGATACTGCGCCACTATTACAGCGAGGTGTTTGAGCATGTGGCGTTATTGGATTAAACCGTATCTGTATTCGCTTTTTTTGATCGGCGTGGCGTTTCAAATTTGGTGTGTGCTGTGGTTGGCTTTGTACGGTGTCGGGCTTGCGCCGTTTTCTGCGTTTATGAAAAACGAGCAAATGCGTTTGATTCCCGCCAAAGGACAGTTTTTATTGCAACACGATTGGATGGCGTATGGCGATATTTCAGACAATTTGAAAAAAGCCGTGGTGGCCTCTGAGGATGCGGGTTTTGTCGAGCATGACGGTGTGGATTGGGACGCGATTGAGGTGGCGAAAAAGAAAAACGCCCGTCGGGGTAAAATTATCGCGGGCGGTTCGACCATCTCAATGCAGTTGACCAAAAATCTGTTTTTCTCGTCCAACCGTTCGTACCTGCGCAAAGCCAATGAAATTGGCATGACGTATGTGATGGAAATGATGTTGCCCAAGGACAAGATTTTTGAGTTGTATTTGAATTCGGTTGAATGGGGCGAGGGCGTATTTGGTGCGCAAGCGGCGGCGCAGCACTATTTCGGCACGAACGCCGATAAACTCTCGGCGCAACAAGCGGCGAAACTCGCGGTGATGTTGCCCGCACCGAAGTTCTACGATGCCAATCGCAAAAGTCGCAATCTTGGACGACGTGCAAATGTCATCCTGCGCCGCATGGGTGGCGCGCAAATTCCTGATGATGAGGGGCTGTAAGATTGATTGTGAACCATCGTTTATCCCCTCAAAATTGGCGTAAATCCACAGCGTACATGGCCTTGGCATCCTCAATGATGCTGGTTGGCGCGTATGTGGCATTGTCAAAAAGTCTGCTACAGTATTTCCCGCCATTTGCTTTGGCTTGGGTGCGTTTTTTGATTGCGGCAGTGGTGATGTGGCCGTGGTTGCGCGAATGGCGTGGCAAAGTTCACTCTGTACCCAAACATGACCGCTGGGCATTGTTTGGTATGTCATTTTTTGGTAATTTTTTATTCACCATTTGTATGTTGTTTGGTGTGGCGAACACCTCGGCAACGGCGGCAGGCATCATCATGAGTTTGCTGCCTGCGGTGATTGCGCTGGTTTCGGCTTGGGTCTTGCGTGAGCATCTGACCCGTGTCGGCTTGGCAAGTGTGGGATTGGCGGTTTTGGGTGTGATGAGTTTGAGTTTAAACAAAGACTCAGCAGGGCAGTCGTGGTTGGGCAATGTATTTATGGTTGGCGCGTTGTTGTGTGAGGCGTTTTACGTCATCGGCGCGAAGTATTTGACTTCTGGTTACAGTCCCAAGCAAATTGCGGTGGCGATGAATACCTTTGGTTTGATTTTGACCACGCCGCTGGCGATGTTTCAACTACCCGATGTGGCATGGGCGCAAATTGGTTGGAATGGTTGGTTGCTGATGGTTTTTTACGCGCTTGCCGCCAGTGTGTGGGCGACATGGCTGTGGTTCAACGGCTTGCGCCATGTGCCTGCCAATCGCGCAGGGGTGTTCACAGTGGCTTTGCCTTTGACCGCCGCTGCGATTGGGGTTGTGCTGTATCACGAATCATGGACGGTGTACCACACGGTGGCGTTTGCCTGCGCCGTGGCGGGTGTGGTGCTCAGCAGTTGGTTGCCTGCGACCGATGGGCATTGAGTCTATACAGTTTTTAAGGTGCGCAAAATCTGTGCATGAATTTGCGAATTGGCGGCAATCACGCTGTTGTTTGAAAATTCAATCGGTGCGCCATACACATCGGTAATGAGCGCGCCAGCCTCCTGTGCAATCAATATGCCTGCGGCATAATCCCACGGTTTGAGCGCGATTTCGTAGTAGCCATCGAATGTTCCGCGTGCCACATAGCATAAATCCAAAGCCGCCGAACCCAGCCTGCGAATATCACGGCAGTTGGGTAAGATTTGACGCATACTCGCGAGCACCCACTCAAAATCCTCGCCCTGATTGACCTTGCTGTATGGGAACCCCGTGGCAATCAAAGATTGTTGCAATTCGTTTTGCGTGCTCACCTGTAGTCGCGTGGTTGTGTTGTTGAGTGTTAGATACGCACCTTCACCTGCCACCGCCCAAAATAGTTCATCCAAAATGGGGTTATAGACCACGCCCATCATACCAATGCCGCGCTCGTACACGCCGATGGACACCGCCACATGTGGCACACCGTGGATAAAATTGGTCGTGCCATCAATCGGGTCAATGTAAATCGCTTGCTCAAAGACATTACCATAATTGCCCTGATGCGATTCTTCGCCCACCAAAGTGTGCTCAGGAAACAACTGCGCCAAACGCGGCAAGATGAATTGCTCGGTGGCCACATCGTATTGCGTGACCAAATCCACCGTGCCTTTGTGCGTAATGTTTTTGCTGGCAAAATAGCCTTCACGGACAACCTTGCCCGCATCAAGGGCTATTTGTTTGAGGGGTTCGATGGGTGAAGATTTCAGATTCATATTGTGTTTAATGGGGTGGTGAAGAAAACATTTTATCTGAAGTTGTATTTTAACAGGATGATAAAGCTCGGTCAGTGATGGATTGTTGCATCGGCAAGGCGGATTTATCGTAAAATGCGACTTTTCGCGCACCGATTTGAGGTCAAACATGGCGAATGCCAAAAACGCACAAAAAGCCCCTGAAAATTTTGAAACCGCCATGCGCGAACTGGAGCAGTTGATTGCTTCTATGGAAAACGGTCAAATGCCTTTGGAAGCCTCGTTGCAGGCGTATCAGCGCGGCGCGTTTTTGGTTAAATTTTGCCAATCGCAGTTGCAAGCGGTGCAGGAACAAGTCAAAATTGTTGAGGCGGACATGGTGCGTCCATTGGATGTGAATGAGTGATATGGAACGAGGCATGACTGCATTGAATATTCCGACCGTTGGCATCAGTGCGCAACGGTTTAACGATTGGGCAAGTGTGGTGCGTCCGCAAATCGAAGTTGCATTGGCTCAGGGCTTGGACGCGTATGCCACGCACAGTGTGGCGCAAAACTCGCCATTGGTTGCTGCGATGCGTCATGGTGTGATGAATGGTGGTAAACGTGTGCGCGCTTTGGCGGTTTTGGCGGCAGCGCATTTGGTTGGTGGTTCGCAACAAGTGGCGATGCAGGTGGCGGTGGCACTCGAATACATCCACGCTTACTCCTTGATACACGATGATTTACCGTGCATGGACGATGATGATTTGCGCCGTGGTCAGCCGACGGTACACATTCAGTATGGACAGGCACAGGCTTTGCTCGCAGGCGATGCCTTGCAAACTTTGGCGTTTGACGTGTTGGCTTCTGAGCGTTTGACACAGATGGGACTGACGGCGGCACAGCAATTGCAATTGATTCGCACGCTGGCACATGCCTCAGGTGTTGTGGGTATGGCGGGCGGACAAGCGATTGATTGCCACCATGTGGGACAACCATTATCGGCAGACATCATGCAAATCATGCACTCATTGAAAACAGGTGCTTTGTTGCATGCCAGTGTGATGATGGGGGCGATGTGTGGAACACAGGATGCCCGCGATGCGACGTATTTGTCGCGCTATGCCGATGATTTGGGTTTGCTGTTTCAGGTGGTGGACGATATTTTAGATGCCTCGCAAGACACCGCTACTTTGGGCAAAACCGCAGGCAAGGATGCCGATGCCAACAAGCCAACCTACGTGCAAGCCATGGGGATTGAGGGCGCGCGCGGTTTTGCGCAAAAACTCTATACCAGCGCGTTGGCGCATTTGGGCAATATGTCCAATGCAGAGCAGCAAGGTACGCAACATTTGGCTGATTTGGCGAGTTACTGCCACGAACGAATTTATTAAAACGAATTAATCAAAATTTAAACATTAGAACCACCATGACCCAGCATTCAGAACACCCAACGCCTGTTGAGCCTTTATTACCGCACATCGACAGTCCCGCGCAGTTGCGTACACTGTCGCGTGAGCAATTGGGACAATTGTCCGACGAGTTGCGTGAATTTATCCTGCATTCGGTTGCTCAAACGGGTGGACATTTGTCTTCAAACTTAGGCACGGTTGAATTAACCGTGGCGTTGCACCATGTATTTAACACCCCCACGGATAAAATTGTTTGGGACGTTGGGCATCAAAGTTATGGTCATAAAATCCTCACAGGGCGACGCGAAGCCATGTCGGGGCTACGCCAATTGGACGGTATTTCTGGCTTTCCCAAGCGCAGTGAATCCGAATACGATACTTTTGGTACAGGGCACTCATCGACCAGTATTTCAGCCGCGTTGGGTATGGCAGTGGCGGCGCGCGAATTGGGTTTGAAAGAGCGTCAACACATTGCGGTGATTGGCGATGGCGCGCTTACAGGCGGTATGGCGTTTGAGGCGATGAACAATGCGGGTGTGACTGAGGGCATTAATTTATTGGTGATTTTGAACGACAATGATATGTCGATTTCACCGCCTGTCGGCGCACTCAATCGTCATTTGGCCAAAATTCTTACGGGTAAATTTGTCACGGGCGCGCGTGCGAAACTCAAGCAGGTTCTGCAAAATCGCCCCGCGATGTTTGATTTGGCGCAACGGTTTGAAGAGCACACCAAAGGCATGTTTGTGCCTGCAACGATGTTTGAATCATTCGGTTTGAACTACATTGGGCCGATTGATGGACACGATTTGGATTCTTTGATTCCCACCTTGAGTAATATCAAAAATTTGGGTGGCGTGCAGTTTTTGCACATTGTCACCAAAAAAGGGCAGGGCTATGCCTACGCCGAAGAAGATCCGATTTCCTACCACGGTCCTTCTAAATTCAATCCGTCCGAAGGCATTGTGGGTGGCGTGAGCGGTGCGAAAAAACAAACCTTCACCGAAGTATTTGGACGCTGGATTTGCGATATGGCGGCGGCGGATGACAAATTGGTTGGTGTCACACCCGCCATGCGTGAAGGCTCAGGCTTGGTCGCGTTTGAGCAAAAATTCCCCACGCGCTATTTTGATGTCGGCATTGCCGAGCAACATGCAGCAACCTTTGCAGCAGGTATGGCGTGCGATGGGATGAAACCCGTTTTGGCGATTTACTCGACGTTTTTGCAGCGTGCGTATGATCAAGTGATTCACGACATTGCCTTGCAAAAATTGGATGTCACACTGGCAATTGACCGTGCGGGCTTGGTCGGTGCCGATGGTGCGACCCACGCGGGTGCGTACGACATCGCCTATCTGCGTTGTGTGCCGAATATTTTAATCGCCACGCCCTCGGATGAGGCTGAGTGTCGCGCATTATTGACCAGTGCGTATCAATATCAAGGTTGCGCCGCTGTGCGCTATCCACGTGGCGCAGGTGTTGGCGCGCCTGTGCCTGAGACTTTGGACGCATTGCCGATTGGTCAGGCCAATATGGTTAAACGCGGTGAAAAAGTGGCGATATTGGCGTTTGGTACGATGTTGCACGCTGCACAATTGGCGGCTGAGCAAAGCCATGCAACATTGGTTGATATGCGCTGGGTCAAACCTTTGGATGAGGCTTTGTTGCACGAATTGCTCAAAACCCACACGCACATTGTGACAATCGAGGACTCCTGTATTGCAGGTGGTGCAGGCAGTGCGGTGGCAGAATGGTGTTCTTCGAATGGTTATACGCCCAAAATATTACACGTTGGTTTGCCCGATCGATTCATTCACCATGGTGATGTGGCTCTGCTGCATGCACGTTTGGGCTTGGATGCACAGGGTATTGCCAGCACGGTGACGGATTGGCTGGCTTGATGGATATGGCGCTTGCGATGGACGAGCATCGTGGACGATACCCCCACCAAAGAATAAATGATTAGGTAAGCATGCTTAAATTTGAATTACACAAAACTTCAGGCAAAGCGCGTCGTGGCACGATGACGCTCAATCACGGCGTGGTACAAACGCCGATTTTTATGCCTGTGGGCACGTATGGCGCGGTCAAGGGCATGACCCCTGATATGTTGTCGGACATCAACGCCCAAATTATTTTGGGCAATACGTTTCATCTGTGGTTGCGTCCAGGGATGGACGTGATGAACACCCATGGCGGTTTGCATCAGTTCATGCACTGGAACAAACCCATCCTCACCGATTCGGGTGGTTTTCAGGTGTTCAGTTTGGGTGACATGCGCAAGATTTCTGAGGAAGGCGTGACCTTTCAGTCGCCTGTCAATGGCGATAAATTATTCCTCACGCCTGAAATTTCGATGCAAATCCAAACCGTGCTCAATTCCGACATTGTGATGCAATTCGACGAATGCACCCCGTATCCAGCCGATGAAGCGACCGCACGCGAATCGATGGAATTGTCCTTGCGTTGGGCGCAACGTTCGATTGATGAATTTAACCGCCAAGAAAATACCAATGCGTTGTTCGGCATTGTGCAAGGCGGGATGCATGAAAACCTGCGTCAGGCTTCACTGGCACAATTGGCGAATATGTCGTTTCACGGCATGGCGATTGGCGGTTTGTCGGTTGGTGAGCCCAAGGAAGAGTTTTACCGTATTTTGGAGCACATCGGGCATCAATTGCCGACAGAAAAACCACGCTATCTCATGGGCGTGGGCACGCCTGAGGATTTGGTGTTTGGTGTATCGCAGGGTATTGATATGTTTGACTGTGTGATGCCGACGCGCAATGCGCGCAATGGGTGGTTATTCACGCGTTTTGGTGACATCAAGATTAAAAATGCGCGTTACAAACAAGATATGAAGCCTTTGGATGAAACTTGCACCTGCTACACCTGTCGCAATTTCACGCGCTCGTATTTACACCATTTGCACAAAATGGGTGAGATGCTGGGTGCGCAGCTCAATACCATTCACAATTTGCATTATTACTTACAGTTGATGCAGGATTTGCGCGATGGTTTGGATGCTGAACGTTTCCCCGAAGTGGTACGTACCTTTTATGCCGAGCGTGCGCGTGGCGTGGAATGACCTTGAAATTGGCGGAATGGTCATTATTTGATGGTATAATCATCCACTTATGTGATGAATATTTTGATGTTTTGTTTTTATGATTTTTAGGAGAATGACATGTTTTTGATTACCGATGCTTATGCACAGACCCCAGCCCCGACCGATCCGATGGCGGGTTTGATGTCGTTTTTGCCGTTTATTTTATTGATTGGTATCGCGTACTTCATGATGATTCGTCCGCAAATGAAACGTCAAAAAGAAATGCAAGCGATGTTGGCATCCTTGAAAAAGGGCGACGAAGTCACCACAGGCGGTGGTTTGGTGGGGCGTATCACCAAATTGGACGACAATTTTGTGACTTTGGAAGTGGCTTCAGGTGTTGAATTGGTGTTCCAACGCAATTCAGTGCATTCAATTTTGCCTTCAGGCACGTTTAAGCCGTAATGCAATAAACCTCGTTTGAATGCACGCACGTTCGATGAATGTGCGTGTTTTCGCTTTAAATATCGCATTTTTTAACCTCAAAGCAGGTAAAGTATGAATCGTTATCCCTTGTGGAAGTATGTGGTCATCGGCGTGGCATTGTTGTTGGGGCTGCTCTACACCGTGCCAACGTTTTTTGGCACGACCCAAGCGGTGCAAGTGTCTGCCGCCAAAGCGACTGTTAAAGTCGAAGCAGATGTGAAAGACAAAATCGCACAGGTGCTCAAAACCCAAAACATCCCTTACACAGGTTTGTATTTTGAAAAAACCGCTCAAGGTTTGGGTACTGTCAAAGTGCGTGTCAATGGCGTGGACGCACAGGCCAAAGTTAAAGATGTACTCAACACCGCACTCAATCCCGATGCCAACGCCCCTGCTTATACACTGGCATACAGTACGGTGTCGGCTGCGCCCGATTGGATGAGTGCCCTCGGTGCGAAACCCGTATCTCTGGGTTTAGACTTGCGTGGCGGTGTGCATTTCTTGCTTGAAGTGAAAATGTCCGAAGCGGTGCAGAAAAAACTCGATGCCATGCAAACAGGGTTTGTGGCGGGTTTGAAAGACAAAAAAATCATCCCAACAGTTACTGAAAAATCAGGTGAACAAATTGTTTTGAGTTTTGATACCCCCGCGACCATGGAACAAGCGCGCGCGGTGATTGCCAGTGAGCAAGGCGCATTGAGTTATACAATCGAACCTACTGGTAACCAACTCAAAATTGGTTTGACCGAACAGGCCATCAATGAAGTTAAGAATCAAGCCATTAAACAAAATATTGAAATTCTGCACAATCGTGTCAATGCGATGGGTGCGTCCGAGCCAATCGTCCAACAACAAGGGTTTGACCGAATTGTGGTTGAATTACCTGGGGAGTCGGATCCCGCGCGTGCGAAAAGCCTAATCGGGCGCACGGCGACCTTGGAAGTGCGTTTGGAAGAAACCACCAACCCGCTCAATGGGGTTGAGTTCGATATGGCGGGCAGCGAGGGCGGCGGTAAAGCCTTGCTTAAAAAACAAGTGGTGATTACGGGGGAAGCCTTTGCGCAAGCGCGTGGCGAAATGGGGCAAGAAGGTCGCCCCCAAGTGAGCGTTGGTTTAAAACCCGAAAGCGGAAAAATCATGCGCCAAACCACCCACGATAACATTGGCAAGAAAATGGGCATCGTGATGTACGAGCAGCAGCCCGATGGCAAGAGCCGTGGTGAGGTAATTTCACTGGCGACCATTCAGGGTGAGTTCGGTGACAGTTTCCAAATCACAGGTGCAAAAACTTTGCAAGAGGCTGAGGATTTGGCGTTGCTCTTGCGCTCAGGTGCGCTGGCGGCACCGATGACCATCACGCAGGAATCCACCGTTGGCCCTTCACTGGGTGAAGAAAATATTCAAAAAGGTCTAAAATCTTTGGTCTATGGTTTCGCGGCCGTGTCGATTTTCATGTTGATTTATTACCGTGTATTTGGTTTGTTTTCGGTACTGGCACTGGGTGTGAACTTATTGTTGCTCGTGGGAATTTTGGCGGCCATTGGTGTGACCATGACCCTGCCTGGGATTGCTGCGGTTGCACTGACCCTCGGTATGGCAATTGACTCAAATGTATTGATTAACGAGCGCATACGTGAAGAGTTGCGCAACGATCAGCCGCCATCCATGGCCATGCATCTGGGTTATGAGCGGGCGTTCGCAACCATCTTGGACTCGAACATCACCACTTTGATTGCGGGTGTGGCGTTGTTGATTTTTGGCTCAGGCCCGATTCGCGGATTTGCGATTGTGCATTGCTTTGGGATTGCCACCTCAATGTTTTCAGCAGTCTTTGTGGCGCGTGGGTTCTCAAACCTTTGGTATGGTCGCCGTCAACGTCTGCAATCGATTTCAATCGGTCAAATCTGGCGCGGTGCGGATGCGCATCAAACAGCACCTGCTACCAATAACACCAATACTGCGGAGAAATAATCATGGAATTTTTTAGATTCAAACGCGATATTGGCTTTATGAAACACGCCCTGATTTTCAATGCGATTTCGCTGATCACCTTTTTCTTGGCGGTTTTTTTCCTGTTCCACAGAGGTTTGCACTTCTCCATTGAGTTCACGGGTGGTACTTTGGTGGAAGTTAAATACAACCAGCCCGCGAACTTAGACAGCATTCGAAAAAGTTTAGAAGGCATCGGCTACGCTGATGCGCAGGTGCAAAACTTTGGCGCGAGCGATAAAGTCATGATTCGAGTGCCGCTGAAAAAAGACATCAACAGTGAGGCGCAATCCAAACAAGTCATGACAGCTTTACAAAGTGCTTCGCCCGATGTGACTTTGGAACGCAACGAATATGTCGGCCCGCAAATTGGACAGGAATTGGCCACCAGTGGGTTGATGGCTTTGTTGTTTGTGTCGATTGGGATTGTGATTTACTTGTCGTTTCGCTTTGAATGGAAATTTGCTTTGGCAGGGATATTGGCGAATTTACATGACGTGGTGATTATTCTGGGTTTTTTTGCGTTTTTTCAGTGGGAGTTTTCACTGTCGGTTTTGGCGGCGATTTTGGCAATTTTGGGCTATTCGGTGAATGAATCGGTGGTGATTTTTGACCGAATTCGTGAAGTGTTCCGTGACAACCGCACGCGCAATATGACTGTGCCACAAGTTATGAATCATGCCATCACATCCACCATGAGCCGTACCATCATCACCCACGGTATGACTGAGACCATGGTGATTTCGATGTTGCTGTTCGGTGGTCCAACATTGCACTACTTTGCCCTCGCATTGACCATCGGGATTGTGTTCGGTATTTACTCGTCGGTATTTGTCGCCGCGGCTTTGGCGATGTGGTTTGGCGTGTCGCGTAAAGATTTAGAACTATCAGCGGACGATTTGGCATTGCGCAATGCCGACAGACGCGACCCAAATTTTGGTGCGCAAATTTAATTCAATTTGAGGGGGAATAGGTATGGACATCCAAAGTCTTGGTAGCAGCCTTGAACCCCTACTCAATTGGAGCAATGCGCCATTAAATATGCCTTCACTTATGGCATTGGCAGCTGGCTTGGGTTGGGCAAGCGGTTTGCGTTTGTATGCGTTGATATTCACTTTGGGCGCGCTTGATAGATTTGCTGGTGTGACCTTACCGGGTGATTTGAGTGTCTTGAGCAACGTGTGGGTATTGGGTATCAGCGGGCTGTTGTTATTGACTGAATTTTTCGCCGATAAAATTCCTTGGCTTGATTCGGTGTGGGACAGCATCCACACCTTTATCCGCATTCCCGCAGGTGCGGCCTTAGCGGGTATGGTCATGGGTGATCAAGGTTCTGCCATGCAAATAGCCACCGCTTTGCTCGGCGGTACACTCGCGGCGGGCACGCATCTTGCCAAAGCAGGCACGCGTGCTGCCATCAACACCTCACCAGAACCCTTTACCAATGTGGCGGCGTCAACCGCTGAAGATGCCATGTTCGCAGGCGGTGTGTGGGCGATGCTCAATTATCCATTGCTATTTTTGGGTGGTTTGGCTGTGTTTGTTGTGCTCGCAATCATATTGATGGTTTTGCTTTGGCGGTTTGTGCGTGGCGTTTTTCGGCGATTGAATCGTGCTTGAGTTTGTCGTCATTGCGAGCGATGATTCACCAGCGAAGCAATCCATACAACGTCAAAGTGATTGATACAGCTGAATTGCTTCGCGATCAAACTGCTCGCAATGACGGTATGCCCAAAATTGTCGATCAATACAAGTTAAAAGTAGAAATGAACCCATATAAAAACCGTCTCATCGGCATGGCGTATATTGCCCTGTCTGCAACGGCATTTGGTGTGATGCCATTTTTTGCCAATATGGCGTACCGCTCAGGCGTCACACCCACTTCTTTATTGTTTTTACGTTTTGGCATCGCAGCGGTGTTGATGTGGGTTTTTTTGCTCTACAAACACAGCCCTTTACCCCGTGGCAAAACCCTGTTGGGTCTGGTGCTCATGGGTGGATTGGGTTACGCAGGACAGTCGTTTTCGTATTTCACTGCCTTGCAATTTGCGCCTGCGGGATTGGTGGCGGTGCTCCTGTACCTCTATCCAACCTTGGTGACAGGCCTGTCGTTTGCCGTGCTCAAACAACCCATTACACGAATAAAACTTGGGGCATTGATTCTATCGCTCTTGGGCATACTGCTGGTGATTGATGTCCAATCGGGTGGTCAAATGACGGGCGTATTGCTCGCCATCCTTGCTGCGGTGATTTATGCTGTTTACATCATGGCTGGGGCAAAAGTCACCCAAGGCACGGATATTCGCGTTTCTTCAACCGTCATCATCACCTCAGCGGCCGTAGTCTATGGCGTGTACGGTGCGTGGCATGGTTTGAGTTTACCTAACTCTGAGATGGGTTGGGTGGGCAGCATTGGTTTGGCGTTAATAGGTACGGTGGTCGCCGTATGGGCGTTTTTTGAAGGGGTTAAACGCATCGGCGCAGTCGATGCCTCCATGCTCTCGACTTTAGAACCTGTGGTCACCGTGGTTTTGGCGTGGGTGTTGTTGGGTGAGCGATTGACCGCTTTGAACTTGTGCGGTGGTGTGCTCATATTGGTGGCGGCGGTTTTGTTGGCGCGTGCACGATAAAGTGAATGTTCGCGTAGGGGCAAACCCATGTGTTTGCCCTATGCATGCACCGCGCTTTGCGAATAGGGCGCACACACGGGTGCGCCCCTACATGTTTTTGCTATGGTCTGTACAGTTAACCTACGCCCCCAACACCACCGCCAAGCCATCCAATCCGACAAAATTCAAAGTCATCATGGCACGTTCTTGCACCATCGGTTTGGCGCGGTAAGCGACCGACAGTCCGCTGATGTTCATCATCGGCACATCGTTTGAACCATCACCCACGGTAATTGCACTCAAGGTGTCCACATGTAATTGCTCGCAATGCTCGCGCACAAGGCGCGCCTTGACATTGCCGTTGACAATTTCGCCGATGACTTTACCCGTGATGCGTCCATCGACAATCTCTAAAGTGTTGGCGTGTATCGCGTCCAAATTCAATTCTTTTTGCACCTGCTCGGCAAAGTAGGTAAATCCACCTGAAACCAAAACGCATTTCACGCCGTGCGCCTGCGCCGCACGGATGAGCGCGTGCGCGCCGTCATTGACGCGCAGGCGTTCGCGCAACACATCGTCGAGCAAAGCAAACGGTGTACCCGCGAAAAACGCCATGCGGCGAATCAGTGATTCGTTAAAGTCTTTGATTTCGCCGCGCATAGAGGCTTCGGTGATGCTCGCGACTTCAGATTTTTTACCTGCCAAATCGGCGATTTCATCAATGCATTCGATGTTAATCAGTGTGGAATCCATGTCCATCGCCAGCACTTTAAAATCCGCCCAAGTCACATCGCGCTCCAAACACGCCACGTCAATCGACAGCGGCTGTGCGGCGGCGATGAGTACGCGTTTTTGTGCGGGGGTAAACAAGGTATGGTGCAGCGCATAGGCTTTTTCGCTCACGCGCACAGGTGTGCCAGCGAACGATTCGAGCAGGGTGTGCGCAGTGGATTCGGACAGGTGTTCAGGATGTTGAATAACGATTTTCATGGATGGCGTGCTTAAAATTTGTCTTCTAATTGCAATTCTTGCAGTATGGTGGTGGCGATTTCTTCAATCGATTTGTGCGTGGTGGACAGCCAACTCACTTGATGACGGCGCATGAGTTTTTCTGCTTCGTTGACCTCGTAGCGGCAATTTTCGATGGAAGCGTATTTGCTCCCAGCGCGGCGTTCATTGCGAATTTCAGACAAACGCTGCGGGTCTATCGACAGCCCAAACATTTTTTTGTGGAAACCATCCAAACCGCTGGGCAGACAATTGCGTTCAAAATCATCAGGAATCAGAGGGTAGTTCGCCGCTTTGATGCCGTGCTGCATTGCCAAATACAGGCTGGTTGGTGTTTTTCCACATCGAGATACGCCAACCAAAATAACATCCGCTTGCATTAAGTTATGATTGGTTTGCCCATCATCATGCATCAGCGTGTAGTTGATGGCCTCGATGCGCTCACGATAGCGGTGCGAGTCAGCGTTGTGATACAACTTATTCGATGAGTGATTGGATTTGAGATTTAACTCATTTTCCAAGGGTTCAATAAAGGTGTTGAATAAATCAATATGAAAGCCGCGCGCGCGGGTTTTGACGATTTCACCCAACTCTTGATTGACCAAAGTGGTGAAAATCAGCGGTTGTTCCTCGGCACGTGAAGCCAAATCGTTGATGCGTTGCACCGCCTCGTGGGCTTTATCAACTGTGTCAATAAAAGGCAAACGGTGGGTTTTTGTGCTGATGTCAAACTGCGTGAGCAAGGAATGAGCGAATTTTTCAGCAGTGATGCCCGTACCATCGGAAATCACGACCAAATCGCGGGTGTTGGGGGTGTGGGGCAGTGGGGCGTTGGGCATGGTTTTATGGATGAATTTGGGATGTGTTATTGTACCGATTTATGCGCGTTAGCAGGATAAAAATCCGTCGAAAATGCGCGAAAAACACCAAACAATTGTGTTTGCTCTCAGGTAGAATGCCCCGAGTATTTCAAGGTAGAATGTTGCGGATATGACTGTACGAAATACGTTAAAACAGTGAATGGTGTTCATTGCTTTAACTTATTTTACTTTGGAGCTTGATATGAACTCAACCCTTAATGTTCAACCGTTTGAACAGTTACGCAATACCGATGTGGATACTGTCGGTGGTAAGAACGCCTCATTGGGCGAAATGATTTCGCAACTGGCCACTGCTGGCGTGCGCGTGCCCACGGGCTTTGCCACGACCGCGCAAGCATTTCGTGACTTTTTGCGCCACAACAATTTAACGGAACGCATTGCCAAACGTTTGGATGGTTTGAATGTCGATGATGTGCGTGTACTGGCTCAAGTCGGTGAAGAAATTCGCTCATGGGTGATTGATGCGCCGTTGCAACCCGCACTCGAAGCCGACATTCGCGCGCAGTTTGCAAAATTGACCCAAAACGATGCGGTGGGTTTGTCGTTCGCTGTGCGCTCATCGGCGACGGCTGAGGATTTGCCCGATGCGTCGTTTGCTGGGCAGCAAGAGAGTTACCTCAATGTTTCAGGCATCGAAGATGTGCTCGATAAAATCAAACATGTCTTTGCCTCATTGTATAACGACCGCGCGATTGCTTATCGCGTGCACAAAGGCTTTACCCATGCGGAAGTGGCACTGTCTGCGGGTGTTCAACGCATGGTGCGCTCAGATTTGGCGGCCTCTGGTGTGATGTTCACCATGGATACCGAGAGCGGTTTTGACCAAGTGGTGTTCATCACCTCGAGTTATGGTTTGGGTGAAACCGTGGTGCAGGGCGCGGTCAATCCCGATGAGTTTTATGTGTTCAAACCAACGTTGAAAGAAGGCAAACCCGCCATCATTCGCCGCGCGATGGGTAGCAAACTCATCAAGATGGAATTTACGCAGGCGGGCGAAGAAGGTCGCGTGAAAACAGTGGATGTGCCTTTGGAAATGCGCAATCGCTACTCGCTCAATGATGAAGACGTGTCTGAATTGGCGCGCTATGCGATGATTATTGAAGCGCATTACGGTCGCCCGATGGACATCGAATGGGGCAAAGATGGCGTGGACGGAAAATTGTATATTTTGCAAGCGCGCCCTGAGACGGTGAAAAGTCAAGCCAAAGGCAAAGCCGAGCAACGTTTCGCCCTGAAAACCAAAGGTTCCAACGTCACCGTACTGACCACGGGGCGGGCGATTGGGCAAAAGATTGGTACAGGTGCGGTGCGTGTGATTCACGACCCATCCGAAATGGAGCGCGTACAAGCGGGCGATATTCTCGTGGCCGACATGACCGACCCGAACTGGGAACCTGTGATGAAGCGTGCGGCGGCGATTGTCACCAATCGTGGTGGACGCACCTGTCATGCGGCAATTATCGCGCGCGAACTTGGCGTGCCTGCTGTGGTGGGCTGTGGCAATGCGACAGAAGTGCTCAAAGACGGTACGCTGGTGACTGTATCCTGCGCTGAGGGCGATGAAGGTAAAATCTACGACGGTATTCTTGAGACTGAAGTCACTGAGGTTTCACGCGGCGCATTGCCTGAAATTGGTACAAAAATCATGATGAACGTCGGCAATCCGCAATTGGCGTTTGATTTCTGTCAACTGCCGAATGCAGGCGTGGGCTTGGCGCGCTTGGAGTTCGTGATTAACAACAACATTGGCGTGCACCCGACCGCCATTTTGCAGTATCCGAACATTGATGCCGACCTGAAAAAAGCGGTTGAATCGGTGGCGCGCGGTCATGCCAATCCACGCGCGTTTTATGTGGATAAAGTGGTGGAGGGTGTGGCGACGATTGCGGCGGCGTTTTATCCCAAACCCGTCATCGTGCGTCTGTCGGATTTTAAATCCAATGAATACCGCAAACTTATCGGTGGTTCGCGTTATGAGCCTGAGGAAGAAAACCCAATGCTCGGCTTCCGTGGTGCGGCGCGTTATGTTTCAGAGGACTTTGCACCTGCCTTTGCGATGGAGTGCGAAGCGATTAAACGCGTGCGTGATGAAATGGGCTTGACCAATGTCGAAATCATGGTGCCGTTCGTACGTACTGTGGCGCAAGGACAGGCGGTGATTGATTTGCTCGCCAAACAAGGACTGGTACAAGGTGTCAATGGTTTGCGTGTGATTATGATGTGCGAAGTGCCGTCGAACGCGATTTTGGCAGAAGAGTTTTTAAATATCTTTGACGGTTTTTCGATTGGCTCGAACGATTTGACCCAACTCACGCTGGGGCTTGACCGCGATTCGGGTATGGAATTGCTTGCCAAAGATTTTGATGAGCGCGACCCAGCGGTCAAATTCATGTTGCAACGCGCGATTGGCACGGCTCGGCGTATGAATAAATACGTTGGCATCTGTGGTCAAGGGCCTTCGGATCATTTGGACTTTGCCAAATGGCTGGTGGAGGAGGGCATTTCTTCGATTTCGCTCAACCCCGATACGGTGGTGGCGACTTGGCAAGCATTGGCATAATTCAGTTCAATGGCAGAAACCATCGTTCACGCATTGCAGTCCTGTGCTTTGCCATTATTGGAAGCGCGTATGCTCATGCAATGCGTGACGGGTTATTCGCGGGTTCAACTTTTGACCCATGATACTGAGGTGTTGAATGATGCGCAGCAAGTGCATTGGCAAACTTTGGTCGCTCGGCGCATCAAGGGTGAACCGATGGCGTACATACTCGGCGAGCGTGAGTTCTATGGACGACTATTTGCCGTCAATCCCCATGTTTTGATTCCCCGTGCTGATACCGAAACGCTGATTGAAGCCGTGTTGGCAGATTTTGGGACAGAAAGCATTTCACTCGTCGATTTGGGCACAGGTTCGGGTGCGATTGCGCTCACGCTGGCAGCGGAACGACCGAATTGGCAAGTGTGCGCCACAGATGTATCCGCCGAAGCACTCGCGGTGGCATGTCAAAATGCACAACGACTGAATACCTCTGTACGATTTTTCGAGGGAGATTGGTGGGGCGCATTGCCTGCCGATGAACACTTAAAATTTCACGTGCTGGTCAGCAATCCGCCGTATATCGAGGCGAACGACGCGCATTTGTCTGAGGGCGATGTGCGTTTTGAGCCGCTGGGTGCGTTGACCGATGGCGCGGATGGTTTGCAACACTACCGCCGCATACTGCATGATGTGGCGCGCTACTTACATACGAATGGCGCGGTGTATTTTGAACATGGGTATAATCAAGGCGCATCGGTGCGTGGGTTGTTGAGCGAAGCAGGTTTGACCCAAGTGCGCACCATTCAAGACCTGTCGGGCAATGATCGGGTCAGCACAGGAATTTTAAAATAATTTTTAATAGCGTCAAAAAAAGGTTTACGTTCATGGCACGCCAAGCACGCGTCTATATTCCGAACACCGCGCAACTGGTACAAGTGCGTGGCAATAACAACGCGCCTGTATTTTTTCAACCAGAAGACTACGCGCAGTGGCAATCCATCGCGCGCACCATCGCGCCTGTGCACGCGGTGGATATTCACGCCTACGCGCTCCTGCCGACACAAATCAATTTGCTCGTGACCGCGCACAACGAGCAGGCATTGGGCGAACTGATGCAAGACTTGGGGCGGCGTTATGTGCGCTACATCAACCGCACCCATCAGCGCACGGGGACCTTGTGGGAGGGGCGTTACCGCACAGCGTTCATACAAGACGCGCCGTATGTGGTGCGCGCTTATGTCTGGCTCGATAGTGGACTGGGTGGACAAAGCGAATATACCTCGGCTTTGCGCCACCTCGGACAACACAATCCTGAATTCATCCGTGACCACAGCCAATATTGGCAACTCGGCAACACCCCATTTGAACGTCAATCTGCCTATGCGCAGCGCATGAGTGAGGGCTTGTCATTGGCATACAGTTCAGAGTTAGAGCGTGCGGTACAAACAGGCTGGGCATTGGGTGATGCAGCGTTTATTGCGCAAACCGAGCAAGCCATCGGACGACGCATTAGCCCTGCACCGCGTGGGCGACCGAAGAAGGGTGTTTGATTTGAGTTTTTTACGTAATGGGTGCACAATGTTGGCAGGATTTGAACATAAATAATGGTTTTCTGAGCACGGTGAATAGGTATCATATTCAATATGGTGGTTTAAAAATCTTTTTATTTTCAAAGCATTTATTTTAAACAAAACAGGATATAAGGCGAATTTGGGACAGAATATGCGTCAAATATACTGTATATCCTACGTTATGCCGCATGAAATGACATCTTCGCTGCTCTTTAACTCGATTGACGGCTCGCTCCACATCGAGGGCTGTCGAACCACAATCCAAAGAAGCCTTGATAGAGATTTGGCTGCTTCGGCGCTCTCGAATTTCTACCGCATGACCATCGATCATAAGAATGGTTACGAATGGCTTGCTTTTCAGGGCGTTAACTTTGGTGGCTATCCTTGCGGCTTCTCTCTTGGCTTTCACCTTGGGAGACTTGAGGAGATTCATTGGAACGTTGCGCTTCCAAATGCAGAAATGGAAAGTGGGGAGCCTACCCGCGAGGCCATTGATGCAGAGATAGTGTTTGTACGCAAGATTCTTTCCGACACTTTTGCTCGTGGTTTCAGTTCTGGGCAAGAGCACTTTGACTGGGGGTGCGTCTGGTGTGTTTTTGATGCCAAAGGGTTTCAAGCGAGTTCGGGGCTACGCTATGCAGCATAACTCGTAACCCGCGATTCGCTTCGCCATGGCGGGTTGCCAACTCCAACCCGTAGGGTGCAATGCGCGAATACCGTTTATTGCGCCTTACTTGTGTTTCCGTAAACTCGGCGGCGTTTGAAATACCTCTATCGGTGTCGCCGAAAATTTCATCGGATTACCGACCAAGCGATAACCGTCTTCAGTGGTCACCACCATGTCTCGTGACAACAATTGCGCATCGTTGAACACGCGGTCGATGGTGTTGATGGGCCCGCAAGGAAAGCCGTATTGTTCGCCGAGCGTCACCCATTCATCAATGCTTTTGCTCATCATGTGCGGACTCAACAAGGTTTCCAACTCGGTGCGGTGCGCCACGCGTGCATTGTTGGTGGTAAAGCATTCATCACTTGCCAACTCTGCGCAACCAGCCGACTGGCAAAATTGTACAAACTGCGCATCGTTGCCGATGGCGAGCATGATATAGCCGTCTTTGACCCTCAGTGGTTGATAGGGTGCAATCGATGGGTGGGACGAGCCTTGGCGCATGGGGATTTGCCCCGACATCAAGTAAGCCGAGGCTTGGTTGGCGAGCATGGCGGCTTGTACGTCAAACAGCGCGATGTCGATGTGTTGCCCTTGCCCCGTGATGTGCCGATGGTTGACCGCAGCGAGGATGGCGGTGGTGGCGTACAGCGCGGTCATCAGGTCAACCACTGCCACGCCGACTTTTTGCGGTGCGCCGTCGGCCTCACCCGTGATGCTCATCAAGCCGCCCATCGCTTGAATCAGCGCATCGTAGCCAGGACGGTCTTTGTACGGGCCGCTTTGCCCAAAGCCGGTGATGGAACAGTAAATAATGTTTGGGTTGATTTGCTGAATGCTGGTGTAGTCCAAGCCGTATTTTTTCAGGCCACCGACTTTGTAGTTTTCAACCAATACATCGGCTGTTTTAATCAATTCTATCAACTGTGCGCGGTCAGTTTCGAGGGTGAAATCGAGTAAGACATTGGTCTTGTTGCGATTGGCACAGAAGTAATAGGTGGCATTCGTCGTACCGTCAGCACGCTCAACAAATGGCGGCCCCCAACGGCGGGTGTCGTCGCCTTTTGGGTGCTCGATTTTAATCACGTTTGCGCCCATATCGGCGAGGTTTTGCGTGGCGAATGGCCCCGCGAGGATGCGCGACATATCAACGATGGTGAGGTTGGACAATGCAGACATTTTTTAATATCTTTCAAAGTGGGTGGGGTGGCAAAGCGTTATAATCGCATGAGTGGTAACCCCAAACAAGGCTTTAGTGCAAATATGAGTGATGAGAACCCAATAACGCAAACAACCCCATTTGAGCAAATCGGCGGCGCGCCACGCATTCAAGAGTTGGTGACGCGATTTTACGATTTGATGGAGATTGAACCGAAATACGCCGATTTACGCGCGACCCATCATGAAAACCTCGTCATGACGCGCGAAAAATTATTCGACTTTTTAAATGGCTGGCTCGGTGGCCCGCAGTTATACATTGAAAAATACGGACATCCGCGTTTGAAAGCGCGCCACATGCCATTCAAAATCGGTGTGACTGAGCGCGACCAGTGGGTGGCCTGCATGGCGCAGGCGATGCGCGAGATTGGCGTTGAGGAAAGTCTGTTCCAAAAACTCATCCTTTCGTTTTACGGCACCGCTGAATGGATGCGCAATCAACCCGATGCGGTGGAGGGCGAAGCGCGTATGCCGAACCAAGTGGGCGTTGAAATTACAGGCGTGCCCAATGCCACCACACTCAAACTTCAGGAAATCGCACAAAAATACGGGGTAAATATTTAATGAGTGCGCAAACTTTAGACATATTGTTGATTGCGTTGATTGTTTTGAACGTCTTGCTTGTGGCGTTGGTGGCGTTTGTCTTTGTGCGCACGGGGCAGCAACGCGCTCATCTGCTGGAGCAAAAACTCTTGCAACAGCAGTCACTCACACAATTGCACCAAGTCACGCAGGATGTCGATGCGGGCTTTGAAAAAACCTTTGAACAAAGCACACAGCATCTGTCGGCATTGCGCGAGCACAGCGGCGCGTTGGCGCGTGAGCAACGCATGGAATTGGGGCAAATCATCAACCACGCGCAGGCGCAGACCACCAATGAACTCAAAGCCCTGCGCGAGAACCAAACCACCGAGGCACAAACAGCCCGTGAGCATTTGCTCGCGCAATTGACCCAAACCACGACGCAATTGGTGCAACAACTACAAACGCTGAACGAAACCACCGAGCGCAGGCTCAACCACATGCGTGAGAATATTGAAACACGCTTGTCGAGCATTGAAGCCAAAAACTCGGAAAAATTAGAACAGATGCGCGTGACTGTGGACGAAAAACTCCATGCGACGCTCGAGCAACGCCTCGGCGAATCGTTCAAACAAGTGTCCGAACGATTGGAGCAAGTCCATCGCGGTTTGGGCGAAATGCAAACCCTTGCGGTTGGCGTGGGTGATTTACAGCGTGTGTTGACCAACGTTAAAACCCGTGGCAATTGGGGAGAGATGCAGTTGGCGAACTTGCTCGAAAACGTCTTTACGCCCGACCGCTACGCTGCCAACGTCAAAGTCAAACCCAGCAGCAATGAGATGGTTGATTTTGCCATCAAACTGCCGGGGCGCAGTGACAATGCGGACGAAGTGGTGTGGTTGCCCGTAGATGCGAAATTCCCCAAAGAGCAGTACGAGCGGATGCAAAACGCGCAGGATGCGGCGGATGCCGATGCATTTGATGCGGCACGTAAAGAATTGTTTACACAAATCAAACTCGAAGCCAAATCCATCAGCGATAAATACATCAGCCCACCGCACACCACGGATTTCGCGGTCATGTTCTTGCCAACTGAGGGCTTGTATGCCGAAGTGGCGCGCGAGGCGGGGCTGCTTGATTTACTGCAACGTGAGTATCGCATTGTGGTCTCAGGGCCGACTACTTTGACCGCATTGCTTAATAGTTTGCACATGGGCTTTAGAACATTGGCGATGGAAAAACGTGCGTCTGAAGTGTGGCGGGTGTTGGGCGCGGTCAAAACCGAGTTCGGTAAATTTGGCGACGTGCTCGCGAAAACCAAAAACAAATTGGAGTCGGCGGCTAAAGAAATTGATTCAGCACAGGTGCGCACCCGCGCCATGAGCCGCGCCTTGAGCGGGGTCGAGCAAATCGAGGGCGATGCGGCGGTGCAGTTGCTGGGTTTGGGCGAAGAAGAACCCAAAGCGAGCGAAGGACAAAACACCTTGCTGTAAATGGATGTGCCGTATTGCCGCGCCCAACAATACAGTTTCAACTGTGTTTTTAAAATTGTATCGGTACTGTACTGTTTTTATGGTCTATAGTATCGTCAATAATTCGTGATTATTTACTTAAAATAAAAGGTGTTTTATGTCATTCGAAAACTTATTTTCAAAACGCGCAACCGCCATTAAAAGTTCAGTGATTCGTGAAATCCTCAAAGTCACAGCCCGACCTGAGGTGATTTCATTTGCGGGCGGTTTGCCGTCCGATGCAAGTTTTCCTGTACCTCAACTCAAAGCCGCGTTTGAAAAAGTACTGAATGATGCGCCGCAAGCGGCATTGCAATACTCAACCACCGATGGCTACGCGCCACTGCGCGAATGGGTGGCGAGCGAAAAATCAAAACACGGCGCAACCATCACGCCCGACCAAGTCATCATCGTGTCAGGCTCGCAGCAGGCCTTGGACTTGATTGGCAAAGTATTCATCAACGAAGGTGATAAAGTGCTGGTGGAAACGCCGACGTATTTGGGTGCGTTGCAAGCGTTTGAATTGTTTTTCCCTGAGTTTGTTTCTGTGGCTTCGGACGAAGAGGGCTTGGATGCCGCACAACTGACCGCCGAGCAAGCACAGGGCGCGAAATTCCTCTACGCTTTGCCGAATTTTCAAAATCCGACGGGTCGCCTGATGACTGAAGCGCGCCGTCAAGCCCTTGTGGCGAAAGCGCGTGAGTACAATTTACTCGTGGTTGAGGACGACCCCTATGGCGAATTGTGGTACACCGCCGCGCCGCCGCCATCCTTGCTCTCGCGCATGCCTGAGCGCGTGATACAGATGGGCTCGTTCTCAAAAATCCTCGCCCCTGGGTTGCGCTTGGGCTACATCGTTGCGCCTGTGGAAATTGCGCGCAAATTCGAGCAGGTCAAGCAAGCGACTGATTTGCACACTGCCACACTGACGCAACGCGCGGTGTACGAGGTGGTGAAAGATGGCTTTTTAGACGAGCACATTCCGAACATTCGCAAACTCTATCATGCGCAGGCGCAAGCCATGCTCGGCGCGTTGGAGCAGTATATGCCAAGCAGCGTGACGTGGAATCAGCCTGCGGGCGGAATGTTTTTGTGGTTGCAACTACCAGCAGGGGTGGATTCTGAAGCGATATTGAAAACCGCCTTGGCGCGCAATGTCGCCTATGTCCCCGGTGTGCCGTTCTATGCCAATGAACCCGCGCGCAATACCATGCGACTGGCGTTTGTCACTGTGCCCGAAGACAAAATCCGCGAGGGTGTGAAAGTGTTGGGTGAGGTGTTTGGGGGGTGATGGGTTTGCATTATTTTAGATTACATAGAAGTTAAGTTTAGACATCAGCATAATTTGCCTAAGTAAGCCACCAAAATAAGCACTAAAACAGAAGATGTATTGTCAAGTTGGTTTTTAGAATTGAGCATTTACCGAGCACCGTGGAAATCACATTTCACACAGTTTTTACAATGCAATATAGAGGTGTTTATTGATGATTAGACGATATTTAATGATTGGTATTGTTGCTTTGGTAGGTCTTAGTGCTTGTGTTTCATCGTGCAAAAAAGAAATACCTGAGGCGGTTTTAAGACAACCTAAAATTGGTGATTTAGGCGGAGTGAAGGTCAGCATTCCTTGGTATATGGCCGAATTGATTGAATATGAAGGCGATCCAGGTTGGGACGCTGAAAAATGGAAAACATTTAAATTTCCAGAGCGGACATATGATTCTAAGATTACCAGTTTTGGATTTGATATTCGCTTTCCAGATGGTGCAGTGCCATCTACAGAAATATTGTCGAAAGATCGATTCGAGCAGAACAAAAACAGCCGTACAACTATGTGGATGAGTGTTAGCCTACTTTCTGGGACATATTTTATACCCGCTGGGCTCAATAATAGAACTAAACAATACCAAACGCCAGATTTACGTTTTCCAATTGATAATTATGAGCGTTTACTCAAGCCAGAATATGGGCTTACTGTTTATATTGTTAAAGGTATTGACCCTGTGACACAACAACCGTATCGGAAGGATCCTTATGCTAAAGATGTATTTATTTATCAAGATAAATTTGGAGATACCAAAACTATTATTGTGTGTAGCAATGATAATCCGCGATATGTAAATAGCACTTGTTTGCATGAATTTACATTAGTGGATCAAGGTATTAATGCAGAGGTAACGGTGCTGTATCTCCGACATTTTTTACCTCACTGGAGGCAGGTAGAAACAATGGCTATCCAACAAATTTTGGAATTAAAGATATGAGGGTGAGTCGCGGAGTTAGAAGTTTTGCGCTTTGCTGAAACCCGTAAGTCGGAAACCCGTAGGGTGCAATAAGTGTTTTTTTTTACGTATTGCACCGTATGTGGCGAATTTACCCCCGTCTTTTTTTGCACATACGGCGCAATGCGCAAACCCCGCTTATTGCGCCCTACAATTTTGTGTCTGAGGATAAAATTCAACGCTACTTACCAACAAAAAAATAAAAAGGACATCATTTCATGCAAGCACAACAACTTCTCCACTACTGGCAAAAACTCGAAAAACGACCCGCTGGCAAATGGCTGTTTAGCAAAGTCATTCAGCATAAAGCCCCATTTTTCAGAGCGAGCAATGCGCAAATCGTCGAATTGCGCCCGAACTACGCCAAACTTGTGATGAAAAAACGCCATGCGGTGCAAAACCACATCGGCACGGTACATGTCATCGCGATTTGCAATATGTTGGAAATGGCAATGGGTGCATTGGCAGAAGTGAGTATCCCCAATCATTTGCGTTGGATACCCAAAGGCATGAGCGTAGAATACACGGCGAAGGCAGGCAGTGACATCACAGGTATTGCTGAGGTCAAGCCCGAGGACTGGCAAGCAGGGGACTTGGATGTGGTTGTGAATGCCTATGATAATCAAGGCGTGGTCGTGGTTAAAGGCATCATCAAATTGTGGATTAGTGAGAAGCCCAACAAAAACCATTAACCCATAGGGCGCGGCGATTCGCTACCGCTTATGACTCCTACGACAGATATTGAGAACATTATGAGCAACGACCTACGCAACAAACTCTCGCCACTCGCCTACAGCGTTACCCAAGAAAAAGGCACCGAGCGACCGTTCACCAGTGAGTTTGCTGAAACTTGGCACGATGGTGCATACCACTGCGTGGTGTGTGATGCGGCTTTATTTGAGTCGACCAATCAATTCAACGCAGGTTGCGGTTGGCCGAGTTTTGATGCGCCTGTGGCGCAGGAGGCGGTTGCCGAGCACCGTGATACCACGCACGGCATGATACGCACTGAGGTGGTCTGCCATGCCTGCGGCGCGCATTTGGGTCATGTGTTCCCCGATGGGCCGCCGAGCACGGGCTTGCGCTATTGCATCAATGGCGCGGCTTTGAAGTTCGTTCCCGAGTCCTAATCGGCATCCTCAAGCAACACCGTTAGGATACGAGAACGTGATTTAACGTTCAGGCAACGTTGGGTTTATTGCACAATCACCGCAGTGCCGCTGGCTGACACCATCAGCATGCCATTGCCTTGTCCAAGCACTTCGTAGTCTAAATCCACACCAACAATGGCATTTGCGCCCAAGTCGCGTGCGCGTTCTTCCAATTCTTTGAGTGCAATGTCACGGGCTTTTTGTAATTCACGCTCGTAGGTGCCTGAGCGGCCACCGACCAAATCGCGGATGCCTGCAAATAGGTCTTTGAATAGGTTGGCACCGAGAATCGCTTCGCCCGCAACGACACCACAGTAACGGGTGATGGTTTTGCCTTCAATGCTGTGTGTGGTGGTGATGTCCATGTGCGTTTTCCTTTACTCAGTCAGTGCTTGGTCAATAATTAATCAATGATTGAGTTCAATCTATGAACTCAATGATATTTTAGTATATTTAGTACATTTGGTTGGATGACACGCATGTCCATCGCTTTTATCGGGTGCGTGCCAATGCCTGCGCGCAGTCCTTGACCAAATCAGGCCCTTGGTAAATCAGTCCTGTGTACACTTGAACCAATGACGCGCCTGCGTCAATTTTCGCTTGTGCGTCTTTGCCTGACATAATTCCGCCCACGCCAATGATGGGCACTTCGCCATTGAGTAGTTTGCTCAATGCGTGTAATACTTGGGTGGACTTCTCGCGCACAGGCGCGCCTGAAAGTCCGCCTGCTTCGTTGCCGTGTTTGTACGCTTGAGTGGCGGTTTTGTCCAATGTGGTATTGGTGGCAATCACCGCATCAAATCGATGCAGTTTGAGTAAATCAGCGATGGATTGGATTTGTGATTCATCCAAATCAGGTGCGATTTTCAGGGTCATGGGTACATAACGACCATGGGTGTTGGCCAATTCGGATTGGCGGGTTTTGAGCGCGGATAGGAGCTCGTCCAATGCGTCTTGCGCTTGCAAATCGCGCAGGTTCTTGGTGTTGGGTGAGGAGATGTTGACCGTGATGTAGGAGGCGTGTGCATAGACATCGCTCAGTGCGGACAAGTAATCCTCAGTCGCGCGTTCGATGGGCGTGGTGGCGTTTTTGCCGATGTTGATGCCAAGGATGCCGCCGTTTTGTACGAACTGACTGCGTGCCACATTGCGCAGTAGATTGGCAACGCCAAGGTTGTTAAAACCCATGCGGTTGATGATGGCTTGTTGTTCGGGGATGCGAAACAGGCGCGGCTTCGGATTGCCATCTTGTGGACGTGGGGTGACTGTGCCGATTTCGATAAAGCCAAAGCCCATGTTGGCCAGTATATCAATGTGCTCACCATTTTTATCCAAACCCGCAGCCAAACCGACGCGATTGGGAAAGGTCAAGCCCATGACCGTGGTGGGCGTGGCAGGGATGCGCGCTTTGGGCATCAAGCCCAAGGCATGCGCTTTGTGCGCCAGTTTGAATGACAGGTGATGGGCGCGTTCTGCGTCCATGGCGAAGGCAATGTTGCGAAAAATATTGTACATAGGGATGGTTTGGGTTGGTTAATATTGGTTAATTAAGGTTCATTTGGATCGGATGGGTTCAAGGCAGTCCACTGTTCATTGATTAAAATCTCAGCAGGTTGAAACCGTTGTTTGTACTGCATTTTGTCTGAGTTGTGTATCCAGTAGCCGAGATACACGTATTTGAGTGCAAACCGTCGCGCGGTCTGAATTTGCCACAATATACCATACGTGCCCAAACCCGAAAACTTAGGTTCTGGGTCAAAAAAGGTGTACATGGCGGACAGGCCGTGCACGGTTTGGTCAATCACGCTGACCATACGCAATATGCCATCGGCATCACGAAACTCCACCATAAATGAGGTCACGGGGCTTTGTAGGAAAAACTGTCGGTACTGCGTTTCTGTGTCGTTCGCCATCGCGCCATCTGCGTGGCGCGCGCTGATGTAACGGCGGTATAAATCAAAATGCTCCAAGGAGTAGTTTAAATCCAAGACGCGTGCGTTCAAATGCTGCCATTGTTTGAGACAACGGCGTTGGCTGCGCGTGGGTGCAAAATCATCCACCACGACCCGAATTGATTGGCAAGCTTGGCAATTGTCGCAACGTGGACGATAAACGTACAGTGCACTGCGCCGAAATCCCAAATCGATGAGCGCGCTGTAGTTACGGTCATTGACCCAGTCCATCGGTGCAACCACTTCTGAGGTTGCGGCGCGGTCGGGTAGGTAGTGGCACGGATATTCACCCGTGCGGTACAACTGCAGTTGTACAAAATTTTGGTGCTCTGATTTCATGCGATACCCACCGTGTGACCGAAAGCATCCAGTAAATTACTCTGGGTGCACATAGCCTGCCAATCCAGTTCAGGCGCGCGCATCAGCCGCGTACTGCCGTCAAAGTAGGCGGCGCGCGCCATGGGTGCTGCCCCCAAACTCGCCAAATGTTTGGTAACTTGTTGACAGTCTATCCATTGCCCACCATGCGCTTGTAGGTAGTGTACCCAACATGCCAAGGCGATTTTTGAGCCATCTGATACCGTGGTAAACATCGACTCGCCGAAAAACATGGTTCCAATCAACACACCATATAAACCCGCGATTAAATCATCATGCTGCCAGACTTCCACACTGATGGCGTGGTGTTGGTGGTGTAAATCGATGTAGGCGGACATCAATTGCGGGTTAATCCATGTGCCACTTTGCCCATGACGCGGCGCGTCGGCGCACGCCTGCATCACGCGTTCAAAGCAGCGGTTGATGGTGACACGATAACCCAATTCGCTTTTGCGCGCCCACTGTTTGAGTTTTTTATGCAAGGAGGGCGCAAGTTTAAAATCATCTAAAGCCAACACCATGCGCGGGTCGGGTGAATGCCACAGCACGGGTTCACCCTCGCTGTACCACGGAAACAATCCCCGTTGATACGCGGTATAGACCCATTGTGCATCAATGGCAAAGCCGACAGCATATAGGCTGTCGCTGTGGGGTGCGCCATGGTTGATGTCATTGTGACTCGGCAGTTCAGAAGGATGCTGAACGATTTTGAATGGCAAATCGGTTTGTGCAGAATGCGCCATGCTCAATCCACCAAGGGTTTAAGTGTGACGTGGCGCGTTGGGAACACCCCATGCTCAAGGTCGGCCATCCATGCGCGCAACGCGCTGTGTGAACTCCTAAACACCAAATCTTCCCACGGAATTTCATCGGGTGCAAACAAGCGCGCTTGTAAGGTCTCGTCACCCGCAGCGAATTGGGGTTGCTCCAACTCAGCACGGAAAAACAAATGGGTTTGTGCGATGTGTGGAATGTCCACAATATGGTACACAGGTTCAATCAGATGCACTTGAGCGCAGGCTTCTTCAAACGTTTCACGCCATGCACCCTGCATTGTGCTCTCGCCGCACTCCATAAAACCTGCGGGCAAAGTCCACTTACCTGCGCCTGGCTCAATGGCGCGTTGGCACAATAGAATTTTGCCTTGATAGACGGGGAGGGTTCCGACCACCATTTTTGGGTTGTCGTAGTGAATATGACCACAGGCTGGGCACACCGCACGCACGCGTGCGTCATCCGCTGGAATGCGATGTTCGACTTTTGTGCCACACAGTGCACAAAATAGGGTGGTGGGCGGGGGAAAGGCAGTGTTCATATTGTCCTTGTTTCAGACGCTATTGTGCCACAGCGCAGGCCTCATGGCTATTGTACACATACAAAAACGCACAATCGGTTGATTGTGCGTTGTGCTTGTATGGAGTATTGAAAATGTCGAATCAGCGATCCAACATCCAACGAACCACGGCCTCAATGTCTTTTTGTGGCATGTCGGGGTAAGCCTGCATCGGTGTGGTTCCCCAAACACCGACCGAGCCTTTGCGAACCTTATCGGCCAATCGCGACTCGGCACCTGCCTGATCTTTGTACTTGTCCGAGATTTCACGAATGGTTGGGCCAATGATACGTTTGTCAATGGAATGGCATTCAAAGCATTTATTGGCTTTGGCAATTTGCGGGCTCGCCATTGCTGGGCTGACGCTCAACACTCCGAGCAGCGCGGTCATGACCCCAATCGAAATTTTTAAATGCAATCTCATCGTCTGTCCTAATTTTTATGAAATGTTATGAAATGAATGATTGAATCATTATTTTCAGTATCACTATCTTAATACCGATAACGCATGAAGTGCCGATGCGTTGACGAGTCAACGATTTCAGTGACTTATTGCTTGAGTATCCACTGCGTGAGTTCATCCAACTCAGCTTGGCTCATTTTGGGGTGGGCGGGCATTTTTTCCCAAAAATAGTACAGTGTAATGCCGTTGCGAATCGGATTTTGAATGCGTCCAACCGCATCGCTGCGTCCCCGAAAAGCGTTACCAATGTATTGAAAGGAAGGGCCTTTTTTGTCTTGATTGACTTCGTGGCACTTTAAGCAATCGTAGTTTTTGGCAATTTGGTAACCATCTGCGTGGCTTAGCGTGCTAAATAAAACACTGCTGGCGATGAGGCTTGCACCAACGAAAACTCGCTTCATAAAAAATCCTCAATAATGCGTTAAAAACTGGTTTGACATCGGTACAATGGCGTTGCGATGCAAAACCGCATTCTACCGCAAACACTCGAATTTGATAGATAAAAAACAAAGGATCATTATGGCACTCATTCATCCGCAATTTGACGCGGTGGCATTTTCAATCGGCGGCGAGGGCGGTTGGCCAGTGCACTGGTATGGGCTGACGTATTTGGCGGCATTTTTAATGTTTTTGTTGCTCGGTAAATACCGCGCCAAAACCTTGCCCGAATTGGGGTTTAAACCGCTGGAGTTGGATGATATTTTATTTTATGGTGTGCTTGGGGTGATTTTGGGTGGGCGCATTGGTTATGTGCTGTTTTATAAACCTGCTGAATTTCTTGCCCATCCAGCGGATATTTTTAAGGTCTGGCAGGGTGGGATGTCTTTCCACGGCGGTTTTTTGGGTGTGCTCGTGGCGATGATTTGGTATGCGCGTAAAACCAATCGTGGTTTTTGGCAAATCACGGATTTTATCGCACCGTTGGTGCCTTTGGGACTGGCATCGGGACGTTTGGGCAATTTCATCAACGGTGAGTTGTGGGGGCGTGTGTCGGATGCGGGGTATTCATGGCTGATGTTGTTTCCGCAAGCGGCCGATGCGGATGCGTTGTATGTGAATGAACACCCTGCCAGTGCGGCGTTGTTGCAGCAAATTGGTCAATATTCGATGTTGCCACGCCATCCCTCACAGATTTATCAGTTGCTCGGCGAGGGCGTTTTGTTGTTTGTCATCTTGTGGTGGTATGCGCGTAAAGTCCGTCCCACGATGGCTGTCTCAGCAGTTTTTTTGCTGGGGTATGGCGTATTGCGCTTTTTGGCAGAATTTGCGCGCGAGCCCGATGACTTTTTGGGCTTGTTTGCAGGCTTTTCAATGGGGCAGATTTTGTCCTTGCCGATGATTGTACTCGGTGCGATTTTGTTGTGGCGCGCCTATCAAAGCCCCAAACACCAAAGTTAATCACTTAAACGTTGCGTCCTACAATGAATTTATTACACAAATTACTCGGACAAAATGATAAGCGACTGGGTACAACACTGATGCTGGCAGTGGTCGGCACGTTGGCGTTGTCGGCATGCGATAGAACTTCATCGACGGCGGTGGCGCCACCAGCAATAGCACCCGAAGCGACCTTTGTGAAGATGGTTCAAAGAACCCACGCACTGCGTGACGCAGATGCCAAAGGTTGGATTGATGATATTTTGACCAGTTTGGATGATGTCAAAATGCCACGCACCAATGAATCCATGTGTGCGGTGATGGCGGTGATTGAGCAGGAAAGCGGATACAAGGAAGATCCACCTGTTGCAGGTTTGAGTACATTATTAGCAAACAAAATTAAAAAAATGGGCAGTAACTTGGCCTTGAGGCTGGCATTGGAAGTGCGTTTAGACCAAGCCATGAGTACGGGCAAAACTTTCCGCGAAGGAATCAAACAGATTAAAACCGAACGTGATTTATCCAATTGGTACACTGAGTTCACTGAGTCGCGCTATACCAGCCCAATTCTCAAATACATGGGCAAAAGTGTGGATGATGTGGTGTCGACCGTCGGCTCCATGCAGGTGTCCATTGATTATGCCCGTAAAGTTGCTGCTTCGCTCGGACAGTCGAGTATGAATATGCGTGAAACCTTGTACACCCGCAAAGGTGGGGTCTTGTTTGGTACGGCGCATTTGTTTTATTATCCGACGCATTACACCGATATGCTGTACCGCTTTGCGGATTTTAATGCGGGGCATTATGCCAGTCGCAATGCGGGCTTTCAGACCATGGTTAGTCAGTTGACGGGTAAACCGTTGAATGCCGATGGTGACTTGATTGAGCATCAAGCCGACAATCCCAATTCGGTGTCGGAAACCCAAAATGCAGTGATGCAATTGTTGGCTAAAAAAATGCCCAACATCACCGCTCAGACCATTCAACAGGATTTGGCATTGGAAAAAAGTTTGGATTTTGAAAGCACCGTCACGTATCAAACCGTGGCGCAATTGTATGCACAAAAGTACAAAAAAGTACTCAGTCAACAACTGCCCAAAATCAGTTTAAAAAGTGAGAAAATCACCCGTAACCTCACCACTGAGTGGTATGCCAATTCGGTCAACCGCCGTTATCAACAGTGTCTATCTGTCGTCCAACGTGCGAATTATTAATCACTACCCATTATGCTAACAGTTCTATCTCCTGCCAAAAGTCTTGATTTTGCAACCACCACGCCCGCGGCTGTGGGCAAAATGGCCACCCAACCTCAGTTTGTTGCGCAAGCCAAACAACTCAATCGACTATTGCGCCAACTGGATGTGCCGCAATTGGCCAACTTGATGTCAATTTCGGATAAATTGGCCTTGTTGAACGTGGCGCGCAACCATGAATGGTCGCCTGAGTTCACATTGGACAACAGCAAACCCGCGATTTTGGCGTTTGATGGCGATGTGTACGATGGCTTTGATGCAAAGACTTTGACCATGGCTGAACTCAAACAAGCGCAAACCCGCATACGAATTTTGTCGGGCTTGTACGGTATTCTGCGTCCACTGGATTTGATGCAAGCCTATCGTTTGGAAATGGGTAGCAAACTCACCAATAACAAAGGCGCCGATTTATACGCGTTTTGGGGCAACACCTTGGCAAAAAATATCCATGCGGAATTGAGTGAACACAAACACAAAATCCTCGTCAATTTGGCTTCGGATGAGTATTTCAAGGCTGTGCCTTTAGCGGCGTTGGGCGTGCCTGTGGTGGCCCCCGTGTTTAAAGATTTGAGCAAAGGCCATTACAAAATCATCAGTTTTTTTGCCAAACGTGCCCGCGGCACGATGGCGCGCTTCATCGTCCAGCACAAAATCGATACGCCCGAAGGTTTGAAAAAATTTGCCGAGGATGGTTATTACTTTGTTGGTGAGGCGAGCGCGAAAAATGGTGTGCACCAACTCATCTTTCATCGAGATTGAATATAGAGTACTTACGCCAATAAATCCGTGGTCATTGCGAGCGATGTTTTACCAGCGAAGCAATCCAAGCCGTGTTACCACAGTGAACTCAGATGGATTGCCACGCCTCGACAAAACCACTCGAGGCTCGCAATGACGGTGTGTTTGTTTCAGCCACCTTAATCAGCACCTCGTCATTGCGAGCGACGCTTCATCAGCGAAGCAATCCATACTGCGTCACCACAGCGCACTCAGATGGATTGCCACGCCTCGATAAAACCATTCGAGGCTCGCAATGACGGTGTGTTTGTTTCAACCACCTCAATCAGCACCTCGTCATTGCGAGCGACGCTTCACCAGCGAAGCAATCCAAGCCGTGTCACCACAGTGAATTTAGATGGATTGCCACGTCTCGACAAAACCATTCGAGCCGCGCAATGACAATATTTATGACGTGGCCAACGGCCAAGTCGATTGCGTTGCACGGTCTGTACGTTCCAACCGATACGTGCCAATTTGTGCGGGGGTGATGGTGTTGTTCAGCGTGGTGGTCTGTAGCACACCGTCACGCCAATAATGGGCGGTTAGACTGCGCGTGTGCTTCCAATCGCGCAGACTGTCATCGGGCTTCTCACTGATGGCGTGGCCATTGATGGCAATCAAAATATCTTGCGGTGCCAAGCCCGCGCGCTGCGCCATCCCATTGGTGAATACCCGTTCAACCAACCAACCCTGCTCGATTTTTTTAAAACTCGCGCCGAATTCAGGCTGGGTCGGGCGCGTGTATTTGAGGTGTAAGCCGTGTGGCAAACACAGTACATTCAAAGGCAGGGCTTTGGTGGTGAATAAAGCCACTTGCAATAAATAATAAGGATTGACACCAGCATACCGCTCAATGGCTCGTTGGATGGCGGCAAGTCGAACCCCACGGCGTTCACCCGCACTTAAATCGTAAAACTTTTGCCCAAAGGTGTGCCACAGATGGCGCATCACGTTGTCCAAACTCTGGGTGTGTTGGCTGTTGTGGCGGATGAATAAATCCAAACACAACGCGATCAACGCACCTTTGGTGTAGTAACTCACATGGGCATTGGGTGTGTTTTCAGTCGGTTGGTAGTATTTTGACCACGCGTAGTAACCCGCTTGCGTGACGGTTTGTTGCTGCGCGCCTGAGCGTTGCATCACCTGATGGATGTGTTGCTCCAAGACTTTGAAGTACTGTACCTCATCAATGATACCCGTACGGTGCAAAATCAAATCATCGTAGTAGGACGTGACGCCCTCAAAAAACCACAGCAAAGAGGTGTCGGTCGGCGCGCTCAAGTCATACGGCACAAAAGCAGCAGGTTTGATGCGTTTGACATTCCACGTGTGAAAATACTCGTGGCTGATTAAACCGAGTAAGTCCGTGTAGGCTTTGCGCCGCGTGCGGCTGTTGTCCTCATGGTTGGGCAGAGCCTCGCGCGTGGTCAACAATGCTGTGCTGTTGCGATGTTCCAAACCGCCATACCCCGTCGCGCGGGCATCCATTAAAAACAAATAGGATGTAAAAGGTGGTTGCGTGGGCGTGTCGTCCACCGTTGGATTAAATAACTGCAAATGTGCCGTACAAATGGCGCGCATGTCCTCAATCAGCAGTGCCGCATTCAGATGAGGCACGTCACCTGAAATTGCGACCGTGTGCGCAATCTGCTCGGCTTCAAAGGTTAACCAAGTCAATGCACCCATGCGCACGGGGCAGTCGGCCAATTCATCGTAATTCTTGGCCGCATATTCACCAAAACCACGCTCGGGCGTATCGGCGGCGGGTGTGAGTTGGGTGGCGACTTGCCAGTTTTGCGCAGTTACTGGGGGATGCAGTGTCAGTGCGTGTGTTTGGTCTGCCAACTCTTGGACGCACAAGCACACCGAGGTCGCATTGAAAAATCCTGTGGTACTGTCCAAAAACGCCGCACGCACCGAGTTGTCATGCGCGAATACCTCATACTCAATGGTCAAACCACCGACAAAAGGCGCGCTGTGCCAACTGTGCTGCGAG
>JAJTAZ010000016.1 GCA_021287185.1 Burkholderiales bacterium
TTTCCCCCTGATTTTGGCTGTTTCAGGGGTAAATCAAACAACAAACAGCCTTTTTGTTTCGAATTATGAAAAATGAAATTGGGTAATTCGAAATCGTTCTTTGCTCAGCAATTATTTGTGGCGTTGTGCAAAGGTTTCTAAAGGGTAAATGATTGGTAAACAGTTTACCTTTGGTTGTGTAAAACATTGTTTTTAAATAACCATAAAAAACAATGGCATACGCTCAAAGAGTAACCGATTTACCTTTGTTTACCTTTATAAAGTCAATGAAATTCAAACAAAACACATTTATAATCAAGCACTTATATAAATTAAAAATTAAATTTACTTTGTTTACCTTTTCCCACAAGGGTGTCTTTGATTAAAAATCCACACACCAAACGAAGCATAAATTCAATTGCTTTGCATAAAAACAGCACATTTAGGTCGCAGGCGTGGCGGGGAAACGAGGGCGGAATTTGGGTGTGAAAAATGGTCGCTCAATGGCAACCAATTTAATTTGTGTTGAGTTGTGTGCTGTTGTGCGTGGTTAGAACAAACCGCCCTCATTGCTACAATCCCAGTTTGTTATGACCAGTTCGCCAAAATCTTGAGGCTCACCGTGTACATTGCCAACCGAGTATTTAATATTCAACTCCTGGGTATGGAAGCCTGCAAAAACGCGGCGAATGTCTGGGTGGTCGTTGATGCTGACCATAACCTTGCCTTTGCAGGTTCTCATGACCTGTGCCATTTGTTCATACTCTGACAGTTCAAACGGTACGCCATAACCTTCAGTTTGCCAGTAAGGTGGGTCTGCGTAGAAAAAAGTGTGCGCCCGATCGTAACGCTCAAAACAATCAAGCCAGTTTAATTGCTCAATATAAACGCCGCTCATGCGAATGTGCGCCGCGGACAAATTCTCCTCAATCCTCAACAAATTAATGGCTGGCGCAGTGGTTGCCGTGCCAAATGATTGCCCTTGCACCTTGCAGCCAAACGCGTGGTGCTGTAGATAGAAAAAACGCGCCGCCCTTTGAATATCGGTCAGTGTTTCAACGCGCGTCATCTGCATCCACTCAAATACTTTGCGCGAACTCAAAGCCCATTTGAATTGATGAACAAACTCCTCCAAATGGTGTTGCACCACTCGATACAAATTAACCAAATCGCCATTGACATCGTTGAGCACCTCAGTTTTTGCTGGCATTTTGCGCAAGAAAAACAAAGCCGCGCCACCGCTGAATAATTCAACGTAGCACTCATGCGCTGGGAAAAGAGGAAGCAATTTATCTGCGAGGCGGCGTTTACCACCAATCCACGGGATAATAGGTTTTGACATAAAAAACTCCAAAAATGGTTATAATCGCAGCACTCTCGAGAGTATCTGCGGCCTTGGGTTTTTCATGGTGTATCATGAACGACTGTTGTGATGGCATTGGCGTGCCACCACATCGCCGCAGTTTTAATTCGGTTGCGCAGTCTGCGCATCCTCATCAATCACATATTTTTTAAACGTAAACACATCCACGCCGATCGTTTTGTTCAGCTCATCCAAACGCGCGATTATGGGCGTTATTTCGTTGGCGTAGAACACCTTGGCGATTTTGTTCAAGTCGCCAGCACTGCTCTTGCCCTCCTGAGCAACACTCATCAACTCACGCGGCACGCGGTGCGCTGCGAGCAGGTCATCACGAGTCACGTTTTTGATGTTAAAAAACTCATCTTTGGCGGCGATTTCTGACATCGGAATCACTTGCAAGCCATCCTTTTTTCCGTTGGGCGCATAGATGAACAGATTGCGAAAGTTGCCCGGACCTTTGCTTTGCTTCATTGCGGTTTTTATGGCATCGACATCGGTGGTGTCTTGAGTTGCGTCTGTCAGATACAGAATCACCCCAGCGTGAGAGCCGTTTCTGTAATATCGCAGACGAAACACAGTGGCTTCGTTGTTCAACCAAGCCGAAGGCAAAGCGGACAAATACTCAGGAACGCCATAAATCTCTTGGTCAATATCGGGCTTGAGCAGATGGAGTACATTATCGGGCGCGTACTCAATGGCTTCCCTATCACCCCACTGCCAATCGCTGTTGCTGGTTTGCTTTAGAAAATAAAACATATCCAACTTCACCCCACGGCGCATGAATTTCGCAGGCATCGGACGCAGAGCCAAAACACCACCGAGTCGATTATTTACGCGCTCCAAATAACCATTTGCCAAAACAAAATAATCCAAAATAAAACGCTCGAAATCAGACGCTGACAACAACTTATGAGGGTTGAACAGACTCACCAATATATTCACCTTGGTGCGAATCGGCGACTCGTGATAGACCGCCGAGCGGAATGCCTTGCTCAGAGCATGTAGCGAAATAGGCGGCACATACCATTTACCATTGCTCTCGCACATCAGCATATTGATTATTTCAGAGCGTTGTACCAACTCTGGCTCCCCGAATGAGAACGCGGTGGCATCGCTATTTTTGCCCTCTGAACGACCGCGCACTGTGCGCGATTTTCGTGAAATAAATTGACTCATAACATCTCCATGTGACCTTTGTTGATTTGTGTGTTTTCGCTCATCGGCTCGACCATGAGTGCGTGCATGATTGCCCAAGCAATATCTGCGTGATCGTTGCCTTTGCGCGTTGCTTCAAAAGTGACCTGATTGCCGCTGGCCGTCAAGCGTCGTTGAACCGAGTTGAACGCCGAAATCACATCTTTGTCGCGATGGTCGAATTTCAATCGTTTCTTCTCAATCACATCCTTGGCTTTGAGTACCATCTGGTACTTCATATCGGGGGTGTAGCGATAGCCCACAGCCGACGGGAAAAACTCTTTAACCAATGGCAAGACCGTCGCGCCCAAGCCAGACACATCAATGCCGATGTGTTGCACGTTATATCGGCGCACCAACTCACGCATCCGATTGGCTTGTTCGGTGACTGTGCCGTGCCATTTATGTTTTTCGGCGAGTCGAAACTCTGGGAACTCTTTATCAGGCATCGCCAAAATCGTCACGCCAGCATTGTCCCCAGTCAGGGCTGGGTCATAACCGATGGTGACAGGTTTGTTGGAAAATGGGCGAGATGCAAATGGCGAGAAATCCGTCCACTCCTCCCATGAGTCACACAAACAGCCGAGTAAAGTGGCCACTGGGAACTCACTGCGCGAATCGTCCATGAACTTACAGAGATACAGATTCTCAAACACATCATCGTCCACCTCATCGCGCAACTCCTCGAAGTCGAACAAATCACAGCCATCCTCACGCGCATCATCAATCGAGCAAATCTCACGCCAGCGTTTATCCTGCCCCACATGACCACCGCGCAGGGTGGCGTGTGAAACATCCAACTCTAATTTGTTTTTTTTCGCCCACTTCTCGTTGGTGAAAAACGGGTAGGCCTCATGCTGAATAAACGATGGCGTGGACAGATAAGTGTGCTTGAACTGCTTATGCGAGGCCATCGCGCCTGCGAGGTCGTTGAACAATTTGAATTTTGGAATCCAGAAAAACTCATCCATATACACGTCGCCATTGTGCCCCTGAGCTGTGCGTGAATTAGTGCCCAAGAACATCAACTGCGCCTCGTTGGGCAAAACAATCGGATCACCTTTTAGGTCAATGCCGATGGTGCTTTTTGCAAAGGCCACTATATAACGTTTGAAAATATGAGCCTGCGCTTTACTGGCTGATAAGAAGATTTGATTCTTGCCTGTGGTCATCGCCTCGAGCAAAGCCTCACGCGCAAAAAACCAAGTTGCACCAATTTGACGAGATTTAATCAGAAGGCGATAACGGTGCTCACGAGCAGCCCACCAGCGCAGCTGATACGGAGCGCATTCATCCTGTATCGCCTCGCGCAGTTTATCGGTCATCTCATCTGTGATATCCCACTGCTTCGCATCGGCGGCCGCCTTGATACGATTGTCCACACCCTCGCTGAGGTGACGCAGATTGCCCCCATTGAGGAACTTGCGCGTTTTCGCGGTGCGCTCCATTGCACGGGTGAGTGCGTCAATCTCCTTGTAATGGGTGTTGCCTTTGTTGGGCAAATAAATCAATTGTTGCAGTCTGGCATCCAGCGCGTTGTCCGTGCGGTCGAGTGGACTCATCTCATCCCAACCATCGCGCCGCTTCCAGCTTGCCACGGTTGGATATTTTTCCCCGATGTACTCAACAACCGCCATTACAGACCAGCCCTGCCAATACAGCGAGCGAGCCAGACGGCGTTTATCCGTGATTGGATCGATGGGTGCGGCGATGGAGGAGGCGTGCAGTGTCATGAGTGCAAGCATACCTGCGCAGTCGCACCGCCAGCACCTGTGCGTGTTTGCCAGCCTTGGCTGACAAACACGGGCGTATTGCCCAATACGCGTACTCGTTGCAGTATGACCGTATTCGTTTTACCCACACAACACCACACCGACCACACAAAGCAAAGGACACCCCATGTTTCGAGTTGCCAAAGAAGGCCAAACGATAGACGGACGATTCATTAAACGTGAATGGCTTACAGACATCGCCTCCACCTACAACCCTGCGGTCTATCCTGCGCGAATTTTTGTCGAGCATGAACGCGGCTGGTCGCCCGAGTCGCCGTTTTTCTGTGGCGGCGATGTGACTGCGGTCAAAGCATCAGAGGACGATGATGGCAAGATGGTTTTGTATGCTGCCATTGAGCCAAATGACAAGTTCAAAAATATGAACAAAGCCGACCAGAAGGTTTTTCCATCGATTGAAGTGGTCGAGAACTTCGCAGGGACAGGCAAAGCATACCTCGGTGGATTAGGGGCGACAGACAGCCCTGCAAGTTTGGGAACGGAAAAATTCAAATTCTCAGCCAATTCAGCCTTTGGCAAAGGAATCTTTGGCAAGGGCGCATTGTATTTGGGCGAGGAAATCAGCCTTGCCGATATGTTCGCCACGCAAGACACCGAAGATGGCGCAGGCAAAAAAGATGAAACCGAAACCAAAGCCGTAGCAGGTTTGGAAAGCATTTTCACGAAAGCGTTCAATAAATTGTTTGGGAAATTCACCGAGCAAGGTGGCGATACCGAAGCCGAGCGTCAATCGGGCGAAAAAGCAACCGCACCATCAATCTCATTTGATAAAGCCCAACTCGACAGTGCGGCGCGGGAATTCGCCCAAGCGGTCACCGAACACTTTACCACTAACAAATTCGCATTAGCGAAAGACCTGCACGCGCTCAGCCAAAAACTTGATCAAGCGATGACAGAGCCGCAACCCCATCACAGTGCGCGTCCACCTGCCACGGGTGGCAATGATGGCGACACAAACCACAAAGCCGATTACTAACCCAACTGCCCGCCAAAGAAGCAACCGCAAACCCACACCGCCAACAGTCACAAAGGACGAAAAAATGAACAAGTTTACACGCAAAAAATTCAGTGAATATTTAGCAGACCAAGCCACGCTCAACGGCGTTGCTGATGTCACACAACAATTCACGGTCGATCCGTCAGTTGAGCAGCGCATCGTTGACGAGACCCAAGCCTCGGCAAGCTTTTTGCAAAAAATCAACATGCTGCTGGTATCCGCCCAGCAAGGTGAGTCCTTGGGCTTATCCGTGTCGCCCAACGCAAGTCGCACCAATACAAAGGTCAAAGATCGCCAAGCAAAAAGCATCGTCAACGCGAAAAACATTGATAGTTATTTTTGTAAAAAAACCGATTTTGACGTGGCGATTCCCTACGCATTGATGGACTCGTGGGCGCATCGCCCAGAGTTCCAAAAAATCATGTCAAAACGCTTGGTGCAACAAATGGCGATTGACAAACTCACCATCGGCTTCCACGGCAAAGCATCGACCGCGCCCGACACAGACCGCGCTGCGAACCCAATGGGTGAAGACATCAACATTGGCTGGTTGACCAAAGTGAGTGCGAAAACAGAGCGCGTTATGACCAATATCGAGTTTGGCGCGGACAAAGCGTACAAAAACCTTGATGCGGTGGTGATGGATGCCGCCAGTTCATTGCTCGACCCGTGGTATCGCTCCAGCTCAGACATCGTGTCGATTTGCTCGCCCACAACGGCGATGCTCAAGTATTTTGACCTCATCAACCGCATGAGTGTCGCCACAGATATGGAAGCCGCGCAACGCTTGTTGTCCGAGTTGCACTTCGGCATGAAAGGCTTGGTCTTGGTGGACGAGTGTCCTGATTACGAAATCCTGATCACATCCGTTGACAACCTGTCAATTTACACGCAGGAGTCCTCTACACGCAAAACCATTGTGGACAACGCGAAACGCGACCAAGTCGAAACCTACCAGTCGCAAAACGATGCGTATGTGGTCGAGGATTTTGGCAAAGCCGCATTGGTATCGCTGAAAAAACCAACCCCACCAACAGGCGCGTAATCAACCTGAATGACTGAAAAGCGGACACCCTCCGCTTTTTATCAAACCCTAAAACACACAGGACAGACCATGCTCACCCCAGCCCAACTCCATCGCCAAAAAGCCCTCGCCGCGCAATCGCAACCGACCGAGCAGCTCAGTAGCAATGCCACCTTGCTCATGCAACTGGTCGAGCACAAGCGCGCGATTGGCGCAACCCAAAGCATCGAAACCCGCGCGGTGATGAAGGCAGAGTTTTTACCCATGTACGCAGGTTTTTTGGACGGCGTATTGAGTGCTGATGGCGGATTGTCCGAGGACGACACCACCTTACTCCAAGAACTCTACATCTGGGTGGTTGACTCGTTTGATTTACCAAAAACCATTGAATTATTCACCTACATGGACACGCACGGCATCGGCACGCCTGAGCGCATCAAACGAAAATTATCGGCGTTTACCGTAGAAACGCTCGCAGAAGTGGGCATCAAAATGCTCAAATCAGGCACAGAAATCACCGCCGAAGCGTTGGCACAGATTGACGAGATTAACACCCTCACATCAGACCAAGACATGGACGACAAGGCGCGCGCGACGTGGCATAAATTTGTCGGCCTCACCTACGCAGCACACGAACAATACGCACCAGCAGTCGAGAACCTGCGCCGCGCAGACACGCTCAACGATGCCGTGGGTGTGCGTACCGAAATCAAACGTCTTGAAAAAATCATTGCAGACGCAGCCAAGGCAAAAGAACAGCAGCAGTAACGAGCGTTCCCCGCGCCAAGCGGCTCGGTGGCGAGTCAAACCAATGACTTTTTTGGCTCTTGACGATGACCCACCGACCACCGCTTCCTCTTTAATCGTTTGGATAAAAAATGTACATCACCGACTCAGCCCAAACCCGCAACGTACCCGAAACACTGACCTCGGTGGATACTTTTTACCCAAATATAAACCTCGTTGACTTACGCCAAACCATGCGACTTGACGGCAAAGTCACCGAGCAACGGCTGCGCCACGCAGTCGATGGCGCGGTCAATCGAGTGCAGGGCAACCTAATCGAGTGGCGAGCCACACAGACCGCAGCCACACTCACCGACCACCAATTCGACACCTACCTACGCGCCATCTACGCCTACGCCGCCGCCGCAGTACAAGAGAGCATGGCAGGCTACGACAGCACGCTCGATGGGCGCACCCGAGGCGATGAGCTCGCCACCTACGCCGAGCAACTCATGCGCGATGGGCACTGGGCAGTGCGCGACTTGCAGGGAAAACCACGCACCACCGTGGAGTTGATATGAGCCAAGGCATTAACGACGGCACAACCACAGTCTATAGCCAAGCAGGCGAGACCTTGGACTGCGTGCTGTATCGACTGCGCCGCAACGACAGCCGCGACGAGATTATGACACTCAATCCAACATTAGCGCGACTGCCAGCTGTGCTGCCCGAATACACCGCCATCCGCATACCTGAGACACAACCTACCACCACACAAACCATCCTCCCCAGCATCTCGCTGTGGGACTAAACACACCCAACACACCCGAAAGGATAAACAATGCTGATTAAATACGGACAAAACGGACTCGATGTCCAAGAGTTACAACAAGTCCTCAACCACACAGGCGCGACGCTCACTGTTGATGGGCACTTTGGCGCAGTCACACTGGAGGCGGTGAAAAAATACCAGCGCGACAACAACCTCGTGATCGACGGTGTCGTGGGTGATCGCACATGGCAGATGCTCAATGCCAAATACACCGATGCAAAATACCTGACTGAGTCCGACATCAGCGAGGCAGCTCAGGCTTTGGATGTCGATGTGGCGGTGGTCAAAGCCATTATTCGCACCGAGGCTCCGAATGGTGGGTTTACATCGGGTGGGCAAGTCACTTGCTTGTTTGAACGCCACAAAATGTACCAATTCCTGGGTGATGCGGGGCTGGATGCCAAGCAATACGCACGCAGTTATCCCAACCTTGTGAATCCGAACCGAGGTGGTTACATCGGCGGCACCGCTGAGAATGCACGTTTGGCCAATGCCAGGCACATCCACCGCGAGAGCGCACTCAAATCTGCATCATACGGCCGCTTCCAAATAATGGGCTTTAACTTTAAAGCCTGTGGTTACGACGATGTCGAGAGTTTTTACGCTGAGATGTGCTCGAGCGAGGGTAAACAATTACAAGCCTTTGTGCAATTCATCAAGTCCAATCCTGCCTTGCTCAAAGCCCTGCAAGCCCGTGACTGGGCGCAAGTGGCATTGCAATACAATGGCAAAGGTTACAAAATCAATCAATACGATCTAAAACTCGCTCGCTACTACGCCAAGTATAGCGACGGTGTCGAGAAAACCGCCGTGGCCGCAACTGCACCAAAAACCAAAACCACCAAGGCATAGACCATGCTTAAAGCCCAGCAACTGCGTGAGCACCTCAAAAATCGGGTCGGGTTCCTACATGGCAACCCTGACCGATTGGTCACATTCATTGAAGACTCGGGCATCTTACCCAACTACGCCTCGCTGAACTTTGAGTACCAATACACCCTCACCATCGGCATTATCGATTACGTGGGCAACCCCGATGTGCCCACGCTCGCGATTATCGAATTTATGCGCGATAATCAGCGAGACGTGATGCAAAACGCCGACCTTGCGCGCGATGCCATCAAATTAAACGCTGAGATAATCGACCATGAGCGATATGATCTATCGTACAAAGTCACTTTGCGTGAGACAGTTCAAGCACGGCTGAACGATGGCGTATGTGCTACCGATGCCGATTGCTACAACGTGCGCCACCTTCCCGCCCCCTTTGATGTGAACCTCGTTGATGCACGTTTTGTCGAAGTGCTCGACGAAGTGGTCAATGAAGTGTGGTCGGATGAGGCGTTGGCACTGCTGAACCAACAGGCAGGGAAATCGTGAGCAACGAATTTTGGCAATTTGACCGCTATATTGACGGGCTGATGACCGTTTTATCACCCGTGCAGCGTCGAGTCTTTTTCTCGCGTTTGTCAAAAGAACTGACTCGTATCAATGCTCAGCGCATTCGCCAAAACATCACCCCAGACGGCGATGCCTTCGAGCCACGGAAACCACAAACCCAACTGCGTGCGAAGCGTGGGCGAACTCGTGCGATGTTTCAAAAAATGCCAAAATCCATCCGTCAAACCAGCTCACCTGACGGTTTGAGTCTGTCGTTTAGCGGTAGCGCAGCGCAAATTGCCGACGTGCATCATTATGGACAAGAGGATTATGTGTTGCGCAATCGACCTCGCTTGCGCATCCGTTATCCAGAGCGACAATTGCTGGGCATCTCTGACTCAGACCAAAAACTCATCATCGATAAACTCATCGAACAAATACAAGGCATTGCCTAATTTGCGCGCCATGTTTGCCAGTGCGGACTGACAAACAGCCCTACATTGCCACAGCGTGAGCACCACCGCACACTGTCGGTTATGAACACCGAACAAGCCATCGCAAACCTCATATCCTACGCCACAGTCGAGCAGGTCGATACCGAGCGCGAATTGGTGCGCGTGCGCCGTGGTGATGTGCTGACCGATTGGTTGTCTTGGCTCTCTGTATTTTCTGGGCAGATGATTGACTGGTGCTCACCATCCGTTGGCGAGCAAGGCATCCTGCTCGCCCCGAGTGGCGTGCTTGAGAACGCTACTTTTTTACGCGGATTACCAACAGGTATCTACAAACGCCCAAACAATGGCGAGGCAGGCTACAAAGTCCGCTTCAAAAACGGTGACACAGTGACCCATAACGGGTCAGACATGGAGGTTGTGGTTTCAGGAACGTTCACCGTCAAAGCAGGTGGCGAGATTGTGCTGCAATCCCCATCGACGATTAACAACAACGCTCCGACCACCAAAATGTCTGCCAATACCGTCGTTGGTGGTGGTTTAGCGGTTAATGGTGCAGGTGAGGGTGGCGGATCATCTGTCATTCATGGTGACTTTAATGTGGTCGGAACCATCGCCAACAACTCCATAAATATCGGCAGCACTCACACCCATTCAGGCGTGCAGGGTGGTGGCTCTAATACTGGGACACCCACATGATGAACGCCACAACTGGCCAATGGCTATCTCTCACAGACCACGTGCGCCAATCAATATTCAAAATTTTATGGACATTACGTGGCACGCGAATTATGCGTCGCTCATTATTCTCCTTGCTCCCCGAATTGATTGACGCGCCAACCGATGAGATACACCTTGCCAAAGTGCGTGCCTCTGCTGTGCTGGCGATTGTGCGCCATGAGCCAAGATTTTCGGTCAAAAGCGTTGTTTTTCGAGTGACCGAGGGCGCGGTTTTGATGGTTATGTCAGGATGGATCAATGGCACATTGCACACCATTGATTATCCATTTGTACAAAACGGAGTGGGACGATGAGCACCTTCGACCTATCCACCTCCACCGCCTCAACGCTCTCAGCCGTTGACTTATCCAAACTGCCGTTTCCAGAATTCCTGGCAGACCGTAATTACGAGACTATCCTTGCCGAGATGATTGCGGACGTGAATAACTTTTGTGTCGAGAAAACTGGGCAATCCTACATCGCCCACGAAGCCGACCCAGCCTACATCGTGCTTGAGGCTTGCGCGTATCGTCGGTGGATGGATATTAAGGACTACCAAGCACAAATCAAAAACAACCTTGTCGCATACGCCACAGGCGAGTGGCTTGACCACCTCGGTGCTAACCCTGATTTTAAATGTCCTCGGCTGGTCATCGTGCCTGCCGATGACACCACCACACCACCGACTGAAGCGGTGATGGAGTCAGACGACGCCTATCGAGCGCGATTGGTATTGACAAATGAGGGCTACACCACAGCAGGCAGTGCTGGCTCGTATCTGTTTCACGCACTCAGTGCCGATGGGGATGTGCGGGATGCGTCGGTGCAGTCGCCGATTCCTGGGCAGGTTTTGGTCTGCGTGATGAGTTATAGCAACGACGGAGTTGCTTCGGCAGCACTGATTGATGCGGTGCAAACCAAACTATCTGCTGACACGGTGCGACCTTTGTGTGACGCTGTGACGACTCAGGCAGCCACCATCAACGCCTACACGGTCACGATGTCCATTGTGACTTATCCCGAAACCGACATCACCGATGCAATTGCTCGCGCAAAAACCAGTGTGCAGGCGTATTGCGAGTCGCACCGCAGAATAGGGCATGACATCACCCGAGCGGGTCTTATTGCTGCGGCGATGGTTCTTGGTGTGCAAAACATCTCTTTGACCGCGCCAGCCTCCGATTTGATTACGGATTTGTCAACCGCTCGCCGCTGCGCCTCTGTGACTGTGACTCACGCTGAGGTGGCTCTATGAGCGCGCTAACTTATTCTGTACGCCCTCATCCACGTACATTACACACTGTGTTGCCAAGCGGCTCAACCACGCTTGAGCGCGCGTTGGTCTATGCCTATGACGCACAACCTGTGCCGACGGTCATTGAGGGGCTAAACGATGCGTTGGCAATCGATACCAGATTGCTTGACGCAATGGCTTATGCGCGCAGCGCGGACAACTGGCAGATCTCGTGGACGGATGCCGAAAAACGCGAGCAACTCGCCCGCGCCCACAGCATACAAGCACGCAAAGGCACACTCTGGGCAATGCGTGAAGTGTTGCGCAATATTGGGCAAGGCGACGCAGAGATCGTAGAGCGCGTTGGAGAGGTGTATTTTGATGGCGACACAGACTGGGACGATGGCTTGAGCATGTACGACGATGATGGAGACGGCTGGGCTAAATACGCCATCATCCTCAAGACGCAGGTTACAGATACCGTTGCGCGCTGGATTATTGATGCTGTCCAGCGTGTTGCCCCAGCTCGTTGCCACCTAACAGCTATTGTTTGGGGCACCGCGATAGTTGTATTTGACGCGGACTTCGCTTATGACTCTGACTACACATTTGATGCAGTACTTAATTAGGACAAAACATGGCACTTAAAGACATCACCGATAAAGTATCCCCCGTGTGGCAAACACTCAAAGGCATTGCAACAGGATCTAAAATAATTTCAAGCGAGTGGAATACCGTCATCGAGAATATAGCAGAACGCACACAATATCTACGCCGCCGTGGCGTCTGCGATTGGGATAGTACCCTGTCTTATTCTGTTGGCGACTACGTTCAAGTATCTGGCGTGGTGTATAAATCACTCGCAGCCAACGCGAATAAAAACCCAACCAGCAACCCAACCATTTGGGAGACTTGTTACCTGACGAAAGCCGAAGTTAAATCAGCGGTTGATTTGCTTGGGTACGCACCGCTTGCCTCGCCAGCATTGACGGGTGCACCGACTGCTCCAACGGCAGCGGTAGACACCTCAACAACTCAAGTCGCGACCACTGCCTTCGTAACCAGCCAAGCCGCGTCCACTGCGCCGATTGCCGACGGCACAGCAGCGGTGGGCACGAGCAAACGCTACGCTCGCGCCGACCATGTTCATCCAACGGATACCTCCCGCGCGCCGCTGGCGTCACCTGCGTTGACAGGCACGCCAACTGTCCCCACCGCCATCGACGGCACAAACACCACGCAGATAGCATCCACAG
>JAJTAZ010000025.1 GCA_021287185.1 Burkholderiales bacterium
CATCAGATTGGATTGACTGACGAATCCGCAATGCCTTAAAGTGCTTTCAATGCACCAATCCGTTTACCCGCTCGTTCACTCACCGCCTCAATCACCACAAAGCGCGCCACATCAAAATACGCACAGGGCTCAGTTTGAGTATTATCATCCTCAATGTCTTTGGGTTCATCGTGCGTTAGGTGAATGCGCCAGTCAGGTTTGGGCAAGGCGCCTTCGGCTTTTTCTGCCCATTCAATAACAATGATGGCGGCATCATTGATGCTTTCGTCAAAACCTGCTGAATACCATTCGCGCGGATCGGTCAGTCGATACAAATCAAAATGATGCAACGTTTTAGCAGGCGCAGTCTCAGGTAAATCATAAGTTTCCAGCAAGGTATAGGTTGGACTTTTGACCTTGGTATTTAAACCAAATGCGCTAATCAGATGGCGCGTGAACGTGGTCTTACCCGCACCCAAGTCACCCGATAAGAACACCACGTCTCCTGCCTGTAATTGGCGTGACACCTTCCTCGCCAATTCTGCTGTGGCGGTTTCGTCTTCTAATTTCAGAGTAAGAAAAAAGGTCATGATGTGACTGGAGCTTTTAGGAAACTGTGTTTTATGGAGTGCCAATTGTACGTGAATCGACTTACAGCAATCTGATAAAAGCGCAAGTTTTACATTTGGGCTATTCATTGGCGTATTTGTTGCGAGCGGCCGTTTTGTTTGCGCCGTGTTCTACCTACCCTTATAATGTCGCCTTTCTACCGACCCTTTACCGAAAGCATTTTATGAACACCTCAACGCCCATCCGCACTCGTTTTGCCCCCAGTCCCACAGGCGCACTGCACATTGGCGGCGCACGTACGGCTTTATACAGTTGGGCTTTGGCCAAACATTTTGGTGGCACATTTGTTTTGCGGATTGAGGATACGGACGTGGAACGCTCAACCCCCGAAAATGTGGCGGAAATTTTAAATGCCATGGCTTGGTTGGATTTGACCCATGACGATGGCCCTTATTATCAAATGCAGCGCATGGATCGCTACCGCGAGGTGATTGCGCAGATGTTGGCCAACGGTACAGCGTACCACTGTTACTGCTCACGTGAAGAACTCGAACAGATGCGAACTGAGCAAGAAGCACGTGGCGAGCGTACCCGATACAATGGTTTGTGGCGGCCCGAAGCGGGCAAAACCCTGCCCAACATCCCCGAAGGTGTTCAACCTGTGGTGCGTTTTAAGAATCCCACTGAAGGTGCAGTGACTTGGCAAGATGTCATCAAAGGTGAAATTTCCATCAGTAATGCCGAACTCGATGATTTAATTATTGCGCGCGCCGACGGCACACCCACTTATAATTTCTGTGTGGTGGTGGATGATTGGGATATGGGCATCACGCACGTGATTCGCGGCGATGACCATGTGGGCAATACCCCCAAGCAAATCAATATTCTCAAAGCGTTGAACGCACCTTTGCCACAGTATGGTCACGTGCCGATGATTTTGGGACCCGACGGTAAAAAATTGTCCAAACGCACCAATTCAACCGCTGTAATGGATTATGAGCGTTCGGGCTATTTGCCAGAGACCATGTGCAATTATCTGGCACGCTTGGGCTGGGGGCATGGTGATGATGAGGTCTTTAGCCGTAAGCAATTTGTTGAGTGGTTTGATTTAACCTATTTATCCAACTCACCTGCGCAGTGGGATCCGAAAAAACTCAATTGGCTCAACAATCATTACATCAATGCCAAACCACAAGCCGAGTTGACTGCTCTGATACAAACACGGTTACAAAAACGTTTGGACAATTACGATCATGCGTATCCGATTGATACAGCAACGCTTTCCGCTTGGATTGAGTTATTTAAATCGCGCGCCGATACTTTGGTACAAATCGAAGATGCAATAGAAGAATTTTTCTTACCATACACTGCCAATCTTGACCTCATCAACGAGCACGTCAACGATGCCAACCGCCCTGCCTTGCGTGACTTCACAGAAAAACTCCAGACCATTGCTTGGGACAAGACAGCCATCCATGAGTTGTTACAAAACACCTTGACAGAGCACGGTTTAAAAATGCCCGCTCTTGGCAAACCCTTGCGCGCCATTTTGCTCGGACAAACCAATAGCCCATCATTGGATACAGTCATCTATATTTTAGGACAAACCGCCACCATAGAACGCCTCCGCAGTGCATTGAGCTGACCATACACAAAATTACCCCTTGCGCTTGCGCAAACGAAGAACTTGGCGTAGATTGAGCGCTGATGTCAGTAGATTATCGTCAAATTTAATCCATTTGGCATCTACAGCAGCTGTCGCAAGACGCATCTACTCATCATCGCCAGCGACTGATGCTCGTAAAGTAACCGTTTTTTACTTGAAATTGTTCAAAAGTTGTTCAACATAAGGGGTTTATCATGGATAAGTTTTGGTGGTTAACGTTGGGCTTACTCATCGGTTGGGTGATTCACTGGATACTCACCGCATTTTTTTGTAAATGCCAGTGCACTTGCGAGTGCTGCAAAAATGGCTCTTGTTCTGGATCGAATAAAGGCGGTTGCTGCACCAACGCCCCTGCCTCAGAAAACACAGCACCTTCTCATTTTGTCAGCGAAACAACAAAAGCAGCTGCGCCAGTGCCCAGTGGTTTATTCCAAGTCAATGGTAAAGACGACTTAAAAGTTATTGAAGGCATTGGCCCTAAAGTTGAAGAAATTCTACATGCAGCAGGCATTTATCAATTTCATGAGTTGGCTGTCACCCCCGTTGCTAAACTGGAGGAAGTTTTAAACGCTGCGGGTTTACAAATGATGAACCCAGGCACTTGGCCCGAACAAGCTGCCCTGATTGCCAAAGGCGACCGCGCAGGGTTTGAGCGTTTGACCGAAGAGTTAAAAGGCGGCGTGCGCGTTTAACCCGCTCGCCCTCATCAAACACAAGGAGAAACGCTATGAACCACAATTCAAACGGTTGCCAATGCAAGCGTCCCTGTTGGTGCACTTGGTTGCGTTGGCTGGTTGCCGCTATTTTGGCTTTCCTGTTGTTGCGCGGCTGTATGACTCAAAAACCTGTTGAGGCCACCACTGCTGTGGCCGTGCCAACAATTGCCGCGAGCACAACATCTGTTGCCCCACCCGCACCGAGCACCACTGCACCAACCGCACAGACCAGCATGGCAAAAAATGCCGCATGCGCAGATACACTCAAAATGGTGGTTGAGTTTGACACAGGCAGTGCCAAACTCACAACCAAAGGTGCGAGCCAACTGGACGCCGTGTCAGAATGCTTGAAAGAAGGCAAATTTGAAGTTGCAGGTCACACCGATGCTCAAGGCAGTGACGCCGCAAACCAAGCACTGTCAGAATCACGCGCCAAATCTGTGGTTGCTTATTTGACTCGAAAAGGCGTGGCCAGTGAACGCATGACCGCCAAAGGCTATGGTGAGTCACAACCCATTGCCAGCAACGACACGCCTGAAGGTCGCCAGCAAAACCGACGCATTGCATTTGTACCCATGCCGTAAATCAGTTGCTTCAACAACGCTGTACGAAAAAACACCTCATTACCATTAACTATGAGGTGTTTTTTCAATTGCGCTAAAGAAATTTTCAGCTGATTTGAGATGTTTACTGCTTAATGTTCGCCCACCCAACGCATAAACAAATCATGTGCACGTTTACCCGATTCGGATTGCGCGTTGGCATCATTGATGAGGGAAACCACAACATAACGTGTACCACTTTTACCATCGATATACCCCGCTATTGCCCGCACATTATTGAGAGAACCTGTTTTTATGTGCCCGCGCCCCACCATATCCGTGTCGGTGAGGCGTTTTTTTACTGTGCCTTCCATACCAATGCGCGGCAAACTATCAACAAACTCAGGCATCTGATTGGCCTGAATCAATACCTGCGCCAGTTGACGTGGGCTGATGCGTGTTTCATTGGACAACCCAGAGCCGTTGCCCATTTGGACGCCGTCATCGTTCAAACCCGCAGCTTTTAAAATATGATGAACCTCTTGAGCACTGCTTGACAAATTTGCGGCTTGATGGGGTTGTACCGATAAATTCAAATAAATTTGCCGCGCCATGACATTGTTGCTGTAAAAATTCATGTCTTTAATCATCGCTGACAACGGTGGTGACTGCACCGTTGCCAACACACGCCATGATTCATCGGTATCAAGTTTGTTTGAGGTGCGCGAACTGGAAACCGCATCCATGGCTTGCGGCTCAGACCATGCAATGATGGGAGCAAAGCAATCGTGCCAGCGCTGAAACAATTGATCCCAAAAACGCTCCACACCGCAACTGGAAGATTCCAAACCCGTGTGCCCTTTAAACAATGCACCCAATACACCTTGGGCATATTGATTGGCAGAGAGTTGATAGGCATGCACATGCCACTGTTGCGCACCACAGCCTGAATAATAAGTACCACTGAGCGATGCCGAATACCCAGACACACCCAAATTGATTGTGCTTTTCCAACCGTTCGCAGGGCAAGCCCCTTCAATAAAACGCACATGATTGCTCAAGTCAAATCCATCCAACCACGGCACCATACGCACTTGCTGATGCTCGGGGTCAAAAGAAAAACTCAAAGCGTGGTAATTCATTAAAGCTGCATCAGGCAAAGCATTGTAGGGCATGGCTGGCTCGCCATCAAACTCGGCTGGGTTTTGCGCCTCATAGGCAAAAGCATTTCGGTCAATGAACAAGGGCGCATTCAATTGTTTCAGACCAGCGTGCTTGAGTTGCTGCACCAAATCGTCCAAGCGTTCAATCACCAATTGAGGATCGCCCGAGCCTTTAAGCAGCAAAGGTGAATTGAGTTGCCCCTGTGCATTAATGGGCTCTTGTGCCAATAAACTCGTTTGCCAACGATAATTGGCACCGAACTTTTTCAACGCTGCAAAGGTAGTCACCAATTTAATCACCGAGGCAGGATTTTGCGTACGGTTGGCATTGATAGCGACAATGGGCTCAGACGCGCCAATTGCTTGAGCGTAAAAAGACACATTTGAACGCGCAATATCTTGACTTAAGGCATTTAAAAAATCATTTTGGGACACCGAATGATCAATCGGACTCGAAACAACAATTTCAGGGGCAGCAATGTTAATCGCATCTGCGCTTTGCGCAAACGAATGACCACTGAGCATCGCACCCAAGAAAGTAAATAAAAAGTTGAATGAATATTGTCGCATGTCGTTTTCAAAATTTGTCTGTGGCAAGCATTGTACTGGATAGTGAAAAATCATGATTCAAATTGCACCCTGCTTGTGCCATTTGCACACTTGTAAAAATAGCCAACCCATTGGGTAAGTGGTATAATTGCGCCCATTGGATTATCAGACAGAGGACTGCAATGAGTGCAACCATCATCGACGGCAAAGCCATCGCCACCGCCACCCAAGCCGAAATCAAAACGCAAGTCATGCAATTGATAGAGCGAGGTGTGCGCCCAGGATTGGCCGTGATTTTGGTCGGTGAAAACCCTGCGTCGCAAGTGTACGTACGCAATAAAGTCAAAGGTTGCGAAAATGTCGGTATGCACTCGGTGTTAGACCGTTATCCTGCGGATTTGTCCGAAGTCAAATTACTCGCGCGCATCGAAGAACTCAACGCTGATCCCAACATTCACGGCATCTTGGTGCAATTGCCATTACCCAAACACATTAACGAACACGCAGTGCTTGAAGCCATTGCTCCTGAAAAAGACGTTGATGGTTTTCACCTGATGAATGCGGGCGCACTCATGACTGGGCAACCACGTTTGCGCGCCTGCACACCGTATGGCGTGATGAAAATGCTGGAATACCACAAAATTTCACCTTGGGGCGCAAACGCTGTGGTCATCGGTGCATCGAATATTGTTGGCAAACCCATGGCGATGATGCTTTTGCAAGCGGGCGCAACAGTAACCATCTGCAACTCGAAAACTCGCGATTTGGCATCGCATACGCGCAATGCAGACATCATTGTGGTTGCTGTGGGGCGCGAAAAAGTATTGACTGGCGACATGGTTCGACCTGGTGCAACCGTCATTGACGTAGGTATGAACCGCAATGCAGAAGGCAAGCTTTGTGGTGATGTTGACTTTGAGTCGGTCAAAAAAGTTGCAGGCGCGATTACCCCAGTACCGGGTGGCGTGGGTCCCATGACGATTACCATGCTGCTGATGAATACTTTAGAATCGGCACAAAATACGTTAAAATCGGTGTACTAAAAGCGCATTCAAACATCTACAGAGACAATCCAGATATGAGTACATTAGAAGACGGCATTATTATCAAAGGGCTGACCACCGCTGGCAAAGCGTTTCGTCCAAGTGATTGGGCAGAGCGGCTGTGCGGTGTGATGCGTTGCTTTGAGCGCGATCAGCAAGGATACAACCACATCACTTATTCAGAATATGTCCGTCCAACCTTGTTTGATGGTGTGAAGTCCGTCATTGTGCACCACGCGCTGGAGCAAATCAAACCAGAGGCCTATCGTTTTTTCTTAGAATTTGCGGAAAACAATAAACTTCAGGTGGTTGATTTACCACCCTCTACTGAATCTCAAGGCTGATATCCATCGGCTTTTTTTACATCCCAAACACCATGAAAAAAATTTTATGTATTTTAATCTGCGTCCTTTCATTGGTCGCTTGCAAACAAACCGATCCACGAGCATCGGTTGATGCCACGCAAATCAACGCCCAGTTGACAGCGCGCCAAGCGGTGTTATTGGATGTGCGTACGCCTGATGAGTACCGCTCAGGACATGTGAGCAACGCTGTTCTCGCCCCCTATGACAGCATTGCCCAAACCATCTTGACCATTGCACCTGATAAGAACCAAACCATTTATTTGTACTGTCGCTCAGGACGACGTTCAGGCATCGCCTTTGACACGCTTAAGGGCATGGGGTATAACCGCGTTGTGAATTTGGGTGGCCTGAGCGATTTGACCCAACATGGATTAACCATTGAGAAACCATAAAACAGTAAAAGTAAAATTTCACAAAATAAAAGCGCGACTAAAAGTAGTCGCGCTTTTTTAAATCAAACGGCTCTAAATTACTTCACACGGTTACGGTATTCATTGGTACGCGTATCGATTTCAATCTTGTCACCTGTATCGACAAACAAAGGCACTTGAATTTCATGACCTGTCGAAATTTTAGCTGTTTTCAAGACTTTGCCTGATGAAGTATCACCTTTAACCGCTGGTTCTGTGTAAGTCACTTCACGCACAATGATGGTGTCTGGCTCAACAGAGATTGGACGGTCTTGGTAAAACACCACATCACAACGCATACCATCTTCGAGGTAATTGAGTACGTCACCCATACTGTCCGCCTCGATTTCATACTGGTTGTATTCATCATCCATGAACACATACATTGGATCGGCAAAATATGAATAAGTCACTGATTTTTTATCCAATACCAGCACATCGAATTTATCGTCCGCGCGATACACCACCTCAGAGCCTGCGCCCGTCAATAAATCTTTCATTTTCATTTTGATGATTGAACCCGAGCGACCTGAACGGCTGTACTCAGTTTTCAACACCACTTTTGCCACGCCATCAACCATGAATACGTTACCTGCGCGGAGTTCTTGAGCTGTTTTCATAACAGTAATTACCTTTGTGAATTTTGAAGTTGAATATAAGTCTTTGTTTTAACGAGCATACCTGACAACCTGCACGCTAAAAAATTTAACGCGGCATTATAGCCCGTTTTGTATGATAAAACCACTCAATTTCCATGACTGATTATTGCGCAACAATCACCAACGCTGGACGGAGCACGCGATCGGCAATCTTAAAGCCTTTTTGTAACACATCCACCACCAAACCCGACTCTAAATCTGAAGGCACCATAGAAATGGCTTGGTGAAAATGAGGGTCAAATTTCTCGCCTTTGGGATTCAATTCAACCACACCGTTTTTTTCCAAGGCAGCAACGAGTTGTTTGAAGGTCAACTCCACACCTTCGCGTAAAGTCGCCATATCGCCTGAATCATCTTGTAAGGCTTTTTCCAAACTGTCTTGCACAGGCACTAAACTCTCGGCAAATTTCTCAATAGAAAATTTATGCGCTTTGCTCACGTCCTCCGCAGCACGACGGCGCACATTGTCCATCTCTGCCACCGTACGCAACAATTGATCTTTTAGACGTGCATTTTCTTGCTCCAAAGCACTCAATTGATTTTCAGTTGCATCGTCATCGGCAATCGATGAGCCTTCAACCAAATCTTCTGTCAAAACAGTTTCTTCATGCTCAATGGTGTTCTCTTGCGTCTCTTGTACCACTTCATCTTTGATTTCTTGGGTATTTTTCACTTGCTCGTTCATAATTGACTCAATTGGTTATACGAAAATGCTGGGTAAAAGCCATACTTTTATAGCCCAGCCTATCCATAGTAAATATAGACTTAATCATCAATTTCAAGCATGTTGGTGAATAAATTGCTTGATGGCATCCACTGAGTTCGGTAAATCAAAAACCCGTTGTGGCAAGGACTCAATCCCTTTGCTCGAATCTGGGCGCGGCGGTTTAATGCCCAACGCTTCCTCAATCGTTGCTTCAAATTTCGCCGCCTGTGCCGTTTCAAGCACCACCATCGGCACGCCTGCTTCCAAATACTGGAATGCCACATACACGCCATCGGCGGTGTGTGGGTCAATGATTTGTTTGTAATCTTGATACACTTCGCGGATGGCGAGCAAGCGTTGATTGTGCGTGCTCGAACCAGAGACGAACCCATATTGTTCACGAATCTTGGCAAACTCAGGGGTATCCGAAATATCAAATTGCCCCGTTTGCTCAACCTGTTTGAACAGTTGACGAGTTTTCTCTGCATCGCGCCCCATGAGGTCAAACATAAAACGCTCAAAATTCGAGGCTTTAGAAATATCCATTGATGGGCTGGAGGTGTGGTGCGTATCGTTCGCACCGCGTACACGGTACACGCCTGTTTTGAAAAACTCGTCTAAGACGTTGTTTTCATTGGTTGCAACCACCAATTTTTCAATCGGCAAACCCATTTGACGCGCGATATGCCCTGCACACACATTACCAAAATTCCCTGATGGCACGGTGAATGAGACCTTTTCATCGTTTGATTGGGTTGCTGCAAAATACCCTTTGAAGTAATACACCACCTGCGCCATCACGCGCGCCCAGTTAATGGAATTAACCGTACCAATGTGGTGTTCGGCTTTATACGCATGGTCGTTCGAGACTGCTTTAACGATGTCTTGCGCATCATCAAAAACGCCATCAATGGCGATATTGAAAATGTTTTCATCCTGCAAACTGTACATTTGCGCGGTTTGGAATGGGCTCATTTTGCCTTTGGGCGTGAGCATAAACACTTTCACGCCCTGCTTGCCGCGCATGGCATACTCAGCCGCACTGCCTGTATCGCCCGAAGTCGCACCGAGGATATTGAGCGTCTGACCGCGTTTGTGCAATACGTATTCAAACAAATTACCGAGCAACTGCATCGCCATGTCTTTAAATGCCAAAGTCGGCCCATTCGACAAACCCAGCAAACTTAAAGTCGTGTTTTTCTCTTGCCCCAACACCGTCAGTGGTGTGATGTCTTCAATCCATTGACTGGGTCGCGCATTGATAAACACCTGTGGCGCATAAGTTTTACTCACCAAAGGTGCAAGTTCTTCAGGCGCGATGTCGTTGACAAATTTATTGAACATCGCAAATGCCAGTTCAGCATACGACAGATGACGCATGGACGCCAATTCTTCTTTGGAAATTTGCGGGTAATGCTCAGGTAAATACAAACCACCATCGGGAGCCAAGCCACCCAATAAAATATCACAAAACTGCTCACTTGATGCGTAGCCACGGGTTGAGATGTACTTCATAGGATTCCAGTATGAATAAAATAAGGGGAAATTTAATGTGTTATTATAAAACAAGGGCGCATCGGTTGCGCCCTTTTATGCTGAATTAAGGCTTGAAAAACATATACCCAGTCAATGCAATGATTGAATATCTGTAGCCCATGGGTTGGATCAAACGTGAACCAAAGTGCCTTCATCTTCACCTTTAACCACGCGCATCAAACCGCCTTCTTTAAAAATCGAGAATACTTTAATCGGCATTTTTTGGTCACGGCACAAGGCAAATGCAGTCGCATCCATCACACCTAAATTTTTACTGATGGCTTCATCAAAGGAAATCTGGCTATAGCGTGTGGCGCTTGGGTCTTTTTTCGGATCAGCCGTATAAATACCGTCCACTTTGGTCGCTTTGAGTACGATTTCCGCGCCAATTTCTACACCGCGCAAAGCCGCAGCAGTATCGGTGGTGAAAAATGGATTGCCTGTACCTGCCGCAAAAATCACAATTTTACCCTCATCCAAATGGCGCATTGCCCGTGGGCGAATATAGGGTTCCACCACTTGGTCAATACGCAAAGCCGATTGTACGCGTGCTTCTAAACCTGCATGTTTCATCGCATCTTGCAGGGCCAGCGCATTCATAATGGTTGCGAGCATCCCCATATAATCCGCAGTTGCACGATCCATCCCCGCTGCACCGCCCGCCATACCACGGAAAATATTGCCACCGCCAATCACCACTGCCATTTGCACACCGGTATCGACCACTGCTTTGATTTGTGCGACCATGCTCTCGATGGTGGCGCGATTGATACCAAATGCATCATCGCCCATAAGGGCCTCGCCTGATAATTTGAGTAAAACGCGTTTATATCCTGACATGATTTTTCCTTTTCTAAGTAATTATAAGTTTGTAAATATCATTACAATGTGCGCATCAGTTTTAAGTTCAAAAAAAAGCGGGCAATGCCCGCTTTTTGTGTAGCGTTACGCTTGAGATGCTGCAGCCACTTGCGCCGCAACCTCTGCGGCGAAGTCATCGACTTTTTTCTCGATGCCTTCACCCACCACAAACATGGTAAAGCCAGCCACCACAGTGTTTTTCTCTTTGAGCATTTGCTCAACCGTTTGCTTGTCATTTTTAACAAACGATTGGTTCAACAAAGACACTTCTTTCAAGTATTTTTGTACCGAACCTTCGACCATTTTTTCAGCGATTTCGGCAGGTTTACCTTGTTCCATGGCTTTGGCTTTGGCCACTGAACGCTCTGTTTCAATCAATTCAGCAGGCACATCATTCGCAGACAAAGCCACAGGCTTCATCGCAGCAATGTGCATTGCCACGTCTTTGGCCGCATTTTCGTCACCTTTGTATTCAACCACCACACCAATTTTTGCGCCATGCAAGTAGTAAGCAAGGTTGTTGTCCGAAGCAAAACGTTTGAAACGACGGATGCTCATGTTTTCACCGATTTTACCGATGAGGTCAGCGCGGGTTTGCTCGACCGATTTGCCATTCAAATCCAACGCGCCCAATGCGGCTATGTCCGCTGGGTTTTGCTCAGCCACCAGTTTAGCCGAACCATTTGCCAATGCGAGAAAATCATCATTTTTCGCAACGAAGTCAGTTTCAGAGTTGACTTCAACGATCGCGCCCGTTGTGCCATTGACATACACCGCAACCACACCTTCAGCCGCAACGCGCGAGGCCGCTTTACCTGCTTTGCTGCCCAATTTTACACGTAAGATTTCTTCCGCTTTGGCCATATCACCCGCCGCTTCAGTCAAAGCTTTCTTACATTCCATCATTGGCGCGTCGGTTTTACCACGCAACTCAGCCACCATACCAGCAGTAATTGTTGTCATTTTCTATCCTTTATTTGAAACATCACATGATGTTACAGCCATCACATGACAAAAATCTTTAAAAAAGGGGCGAAAAACCACATCGCCCCTTGCTTTGTCAACCGTCATGGGTTGATAAACTTAGGCTTGCTCGCCCTCTGCAACTTCTACGAATTCTTCAGTAGAAGCCGCTTCTTGAACTGCTTCAACCACTTCATTGACCGCATTCGCGCGACCTTGCAATACCGCATCCGCCATACCGCGTGCATACAAACGCACTGCACGGGCCGAGTCATCGTTACCTGGAATTACAAAATCAACACCTTCTGGGCTGTGGTTGGTATCCACCACAGAAATCACTGGAATACCCAAGTTTTTCGCTTCCAACAAAGCGCCTTTGTGATAGCCAATGTCCACGCAGAAAATCGCATCAGGGATACCGTTCATATCCTTGATACCACCGATGGATTTGTTTAATTTTTCGATTTCACGAGAGAACAACAAAGCTTCTTTTTTGGTCAATTTTTCAACATCGCCTGATTCAACCATGGCTTCCATATCTTTCAGGCGTTTGATTGAGGTTTTGATGGTTTTGAAATTGGTCAAAGTACCACCCAACCAACGTTGGTTCACATAAGGCATACCTGCACGTGTTGCTTCTTCAGCCATGATTTCACGCGCTGCACGTTTTGTGCCAACAAATAAAATAGTGCCACGACGTGCTGCTAATTTTTTAACAAATTCAGCTGCATCGTTGTACATCACCACAGTTTTTTCGAGGTTGATGATGTGAATTTTATTACGGTGCCCGTAAATGAATGGAGCCATTTTAGGATTCCAAAAACGAGTTTGGTGACCAAAGTGACAGCCCGCTTCGAGCATTTCACGCATTGTAACTAACATAATTTAATACCTAACATTTATCAGGGTTATCATCTAACATACGAGCGGTTGGCAATCACAGTCTGTGAAATTGCACCCGATACGCCCGTACGCGCTATTTGTGACGAATATCACCGATCCCAACCCGCATCCAACATTCTCTGCACGCAGATTCAAGATCGTTTATAATTATAGACTAATTCATACCAAAGCACAAGGCAGACCCTTGAGTTGGTTCGCAGTTAATATTTGTGCGCTTTTATAAAGAAAATCATGCCTGTTACCATCAAAACCGAAACCGACATTGCCCACATGCGTGTGGCGTGCAAGTTTGCCTCTGAAGTTTTGGACTTCATTGAACCCCACATCCGCACAGGCATTTCTACGGGCGAGCTTGACCGTATGATTAATGACTATATGGTCAATGTACAAGGCACAGTATCAGCCACACTGGGTTATCAGCCACCAGGTTATCCACCTTATCCAAAATCTTGCTGTATCTCCTTGAATGATGTGATTTGCCATGGCGTGCCTGATGATGACAAATTTCTCAAAGACGGTGATATTCTCAACATTGACATCACCGTCATCACGCCCGCAGGTTATTTTGGCGACACCAGTCGTATGTTTATCGTTGGCGAAGGCTCGATTGCAGCCAAACGACTGTGTGCTGTGACCTATGAATGTATGTGGCTCGGCATCGCGCAAGTCAAAGAAGGCGCGACCCTTGGTGACATCGGCGCTGCAATTTCGGCACACGCCAATGCAAATGGCATGTCCGTGGTGCGTGAGTATTGTGGACACGGCATCGGTAAAGTATTCCACGAAGAACCACAGGTGCTACACTATGGTGTCAAAGGCACGGGGTTAAAACTCAAAGCAGGCATGATTTTCACCATCGAGCCGATGATTAACGCAGGCAAACGCGATTTGCGCACGATGTCAGACGGTTGGACGGTCAAAACCAAAGACCGCAGTTTATCGGCTCAATGGGAGCACACGATTTTGGTCACACCGACGGGTTATGAAGTGTTGTCGCTGTCGGATGGTTATCCACCTTTACCCGATTTTATCAAAACCACAAAATGCTAATCAGCCATTGGCTGATTGCTTGAACATAAAAAGGGCAAACCCAATCATGGTTTGCCCTTTTATTTTTGCTTTCCCTGAATTGTAAAGCCCTGTTGAACGGCGTATAGTGACACTATTCATTCACAACTAAAAATACTGAAAACATTTTGTGAAACCCAGTTTTTTGTCAGTTTTTGTCAATATAACATGGAGAAGATGATGTCACGATACACCACCCAAGCCATTCGTTCGGTTGCTCTGGTCGGTCACGGCGCAGTAGGTAAGACGAGTTTAGCGGAAGCGCTATTGTTTGCTACTGGCACAATTCCCAGCAAAGGCAGCATCGAACGCGGTACTACTGCTTGTGATTTTGACCCAGCTGAAAAAGAAGCTGGACACTCGCTCACCTCTGCGGTTGTGAATTTTGCATATGAAGACACGCATATTCACCTGATTGACACCGCAGGTTTCCCTGATTTTTCGGGCACATCCATTGCTGCACTGGCGGGTGTGGACACCGCCCTCATCGTCATCAACGCACAAACAGGCATTGAATTGATGACCGAGCGCATGATGCAGTATGCGACCGAGCGCAAACTGGCGCGCATGATTGTCATCAATAAAATTGATGCTGAAAATATTAATCTACCAGCACTGATTAATGAAATTCGCGATACCTTTGGCAAACAGTGCATGGTCTTGGATTTACCCGCGCACAGTGGCGCAGATGTGGTTGAAGTGCTGGAAAACGACGGGCACGATGCTGGCGATGCCGATTTTGAATCGGTTGCCAATGCCCACCGCGCTTTGATTGACCAAATTATTGAAGAAGATGAGAATTTACTGGCTCAATACCTCGAAGATGGCGCAGACCCAAGTGCCGCAGATTTACACGTGCCATTTGAAAAAGCCTTGCGCGAAGGTCACCTCATTCCGATTGTATTCACCTCCGCGAAAACAGGTGCGGGCGCGAAAGAACTGCTTCACGTGCTGGCATCTTTGGCACCTAATCCTTTGGAGACCAATCCACCACCATTTTATAAAGGTGAACTCGGCAATCAAACCGAGCCGTTTAATGCCGAGCCTGCTGCTGACAAACATGTTTTGGCGCATGTATTTAAAATCATCGCCGACCCGTATATGGGCAAAATCAGTGTGTTCCGCGTGCATCAAGGCACGCTCAAAAAAGACATGCAGTTGTTCGTGGGCGACTCCAAACGCCCTTTCAAAGTGGCACACCTGTATCAATTACAAGGCAAAAACACGGTTGAAGTCGATGAATTGGTCGCGGGTGACATTGGCGCGATTGCTAAAGTCGATGACATCGAATTTGACAGCGTATTGCACGATTCACACGATGAAGACCACATTCATCTGACACCTTTGGCATTTCCCAAACCCATGGCTGGGTTGGCAGTTGAAACCCGCAAAAAAGGTGATGAACAACGACTATTTGAGGTTTTGGCCAAACTGGCGATGGAAGACCCCACATTCATCATCGAGCGTCATCCAAGTTCCAACGAAACCGTGATTCGTGGTTTGGGTGAAATGCACCTCAAATCCAAACTGGCGAAAATGGCAAATCAATACAAACTTGAAGTCGATACCAAACCGCCGATGATTCCGTATCGAGAAACCATCACCGCCCCCGCCGAGGGCATGTGTCGTCACAAAAAACAATCGGGCGGTTCAGGACAATTTGGCGAAGTACATTTACGTGTCGAACCCAAAGGTCGTGGCGAAGGTTTTGAGTTTATCGACGCCATCAAGGGCGGTGTCATACCAGGGGTATTCATGCCTGCGGTCGAAAAAGGCGTGCGTCAAGCACTGGCAGATGGCATTGTGGCAGGTTATCCAGTTGAGGATGTCAAAGTCACAGTATACGATGGCAAAACCCACCCCGTGGACGGCAAAGAAATTGCGTTTGTATCCGCTGCTAAAAAAGCCACCATTCAAGCCATACGCAATGCCAAGCCGATTGTGTTGGAACCGATTGTGAACATCGAAATCGCCATTCCACAAAGCCATATTGGTGATTTGGCGGGGGATTTATCGGGCCGACGCGGTCATGTCACGGGCACAGGCGAAAAAAGTCATGATATGGCATCGCTCTCAGGTGAAGTGCCGCTCTCAGAAATTGCCGATTATCAGTCACGTCTTAAATCATTGACGGGTGGACAAGGCAGTTACAGCATCGAATTTGCGCGCTATGCCGCTGTGCCTGCGCATATTCAGCAACAATTGGCCAGTCAATTCGAATTGCAAGAGGAAGATTGATTCACTCAACTATTGGATAAAAAATTGGGGGGCAATGCCCCCCAATTTTTAAACTGAAAAACGCTCAAGCTTTGCGCCAATCCACCACGCCACCTGCTTTGTCCTCAATCACAATCCCCATGTCCAACAGTTGCGCGCGAATCGCATCGGCTTGAGCGAAGTCTTTATTGGCTTTGGCAACTTTGCGTTGCTCAATCAGGGCTTCAATTTTCGCCACATCCACCGCTTCACCCTCGCCGACTGTCGCGCGTAAAAATTCATTCGAGTCGCGTTGCAACAAGCCCAAAACACCCGCCAAGGATTTGAGTTCGCGTGCCAGTGCAACATCCGCAGATTTATTGATTTCGCTTGCCAAATCAAACAGCACCGATACTGCGACTGCGGTGTTAAAGTCATCGTCCATCGCGGCTTTAAACTGCGCGGCATACGATGTTCCCCAGTCTATTTGCGCATTGGGTTGCACATCCGAAAAATCTTTGAGCGCGGTGTATAAGCGTGTCAACGCCGCACGCGCATCGTTTAAATGCTCATTTGAGTAATTCAGCGGGCTGCGGTATTGCGCGCGCAAGATGAAAAAGCGCACCACTTCGGCATCGTATTGTTTGAGCACGTCGCGGATGGTGAAAAAATTACCCAGCGATTTGCTCATTTTTTCATTGTCCACACGAATGAAGCCATTGTGCATCCAGTAACGCACAAAACCCTTCGGTTTGTACGCTTCATCACAGCCACAACCTTCGCCACCGCACAACGCGCCTTCGGATTGGGCAATTTCGTTTTCGTGGTGTGGAAACTGTAAATCCGCGCCCCCACCATGAATATCAAATTGCTCACCCAATAAGGCTTTGGACATGGCAGAACACTCAATATGCCAACCTGGGCGACCCACGCCCCATTTGGACTGCCACTTGGTGTCGGCAGGCTCATCAACTTTGGCGGATTTCCACAGCACAAAATCCAACGGGTCGCGTTTTTCTGTGGCAACCGCCACGCGTTCGCCCGCACGCAATTCGTCCAAAGATTTACCCGACAGGCGACCGTAGTTTTTAAAGTTGCGCACGGCGTAATTGACATCGCCATTGTCCGCTTGATACGCCAAGCCTTTGGACTCCAACTGTTCAATCATCTCCAGCATTTGCTCGACGTATTCAGTCGCGCGCGGCTCGTGTGTCGGTCGCTCGATGCCGAGCGCATCGGCATCTTCGTGCATGGCGGCAATGAATCGGTCGGTCAACGCGCGAATGGATTCGCCGTTTTCAAGCGCGCGTTTGATGATTTTGTCATCAATATCGGTGATATTGCGCACATAATTGACCTCATAATTCGATGCGCGCAACCAGCGTTGCACCATATCAAACACCACCATGACGCGCGCGTGCCCCAAATGACAGTAGTCATACACCGTCATACCACAGACGTACATACGAACTTGATGGGGATTAAGCGGTTTGAAAACTTCTTTTTGACGCGAATAGGTGTTATAAATGTGCAGCATAATGGCTTCTATTTAAGGACGAATACAAAATGGAGCGTCATTGTACTATAATTGCACCCTTATTTTAACCAACCACAGGATTGCTATGTCAAAAGTACAACTGACCACCAATCACGGCGTCATCGTGATTGAATTGAACGCTGAAAAAGCCCCCAAAACCGTTGCCAATTTCATCGAATATGTCAAAGCAGGTCACTACGATGGCACGATTTTTCACCGCGTGATTAAAAACTTCATGATTCAAGGCGGTGGCCACCTCGTCGGTATGAAAGAAAAATCAAAATCGCTCAACGCACCGATTACCAACGAAGCGGACAATGGACTGAAAAACAATAAATACACCATTGCCATGGCACGCACCAGCGATCCACATTCGGCAACGGCGCAGTTTTTCATCAACGCGACCGACAATGACTTTTTAAACTTCACTTCACCCACTCCAAGTGGCTGGGGCTATGCGGTGTTTGGGGCAGTGGTTGACGGTTTTGACGTAGTGGATGCGATTGAGAAAGTCAAAACATCGCGCTCAGGCTTTCACCAAGATGTGCCTGTTGAAGATGTCATCATCGAAAAAGCAGAATTGGTTTAAATGAAACCCCATCGCACCACGCCACCTGTACTGGATTTAAAACACGCGCAGCGTGGGTGGTGCGCCATTTCAGATTTACACCTATCAGAGCATTTACCGCACACCTTGGCGCAATTTGAATATTTTTGCACGACCGTTGCGGTGCAATACGATGCACTTTTTATCATCGGCGACTTGTTTGAGTACTGGGTCGGTGATGATGCCGCAGACCTCAACCCTGCTGCCATGCGTGTGATTTACGCCATTCAAGATTTAAATACAAAGGATACAGCGGTGTTTTTCATGCGTGGCAATCGCGACGTTGCAATTGAACAGGCATTTTGCCAACGCGCAGGCATGACGCTATTGCCAGACCCAAGTCTGATTGAATTGCCTGAACAGCGCGTCCTCATCAGCCACGGCGACTTGCTGTGTACTGACGATGTGGTCTATCAACGCCAACGCCGTTTTTACGCACACCCTTGGGTCAAAGGCGCACTACTCAAAATGCCCTTGAACTGGCGCGTCAAGCTGGTGCAACATTTGCGCGAAAAATCCCGCCAACGTTGGCTGTCCACGCCCGAACACTTGCGCAAACAACGCATGATTGAACAGGATGTACCTGATTCGGCTGTGAAAAACTGGCAACTCAAATACTCAGTCAACAGCATGGTTCATGGACACACTCACCGTCCAGCCCAGCACAACCATGATGGGCTGACGCGCTGGGTACTCCCCGATTGGGATTTGGACAATGCGCCGCATCGTTGGGGGTATTTGAGTTATCGAAACAAGGGGTTTGACTTAAAAGTTTTTTAAGCCAACAAAAAATGGGCTGAAATGATTTCAGCCCGTTTTGTTCATTTATCAGATTTTTTATCAGCAAGAGCTGTGTGCTCTTTATCCGCTTTATTCTCATCATCAAGCAACCATTGCTCCCAACCCTCACCAAAAATCTCAATGGGATGCTGCGTTCGGTCAGAACCATTGCCACAAGCAATGTCATCCACAGGACAATAACGCTCACACCCCCAGCAAATGCGCTCAGGGTGCGTTGGATTTAGCGGGAATTTTTTTGCCATCAGATACAAAGAAATACAGAATAAAAAAGGTGGGTATCAAACCCACCTTTCTAAACGATTACTCGTCTTTTTTGACTTCTTTAAAATCTGCATCGACCACATCGGCTGGTTGTGGCTCATCACTGGCACCGCCACTGGTCGCGCCACCCGCCTCAGCTTGTGCTTTGGCTTGCATATCAGCGTACATGGCTTCACCCAGTTTTTGCGATACTTTGCCCAACTCTTCAGTTTTCGCTTCGATGTCTTCCTTAGTCCCCGTCGGAATCACTTCTTCCAAGGCTTTCAGAGCGGTTTCAATCTGCGCTTTTTCATCCGCGCCAACCTTATCACCATACTCTTCCAATGATTTTTTGGTTGAGTGAACCAAAGCATCGGCAGCATTTTTTGCTTCGACCAATTCACGGGCTTTTTTGTCTTCTTCGGCATTCAACTCAGCATCTTTAATCATTTGTTGAATTTCCTCATCAGACAAACCAGAACTTGCTTTAATCACAATTTTGTTCTCTTTGCCCGTGCCTTTGTCTTTGGCATTGACGTGCAAAATACCATTGGCATCAATGTCAAAAGTCACTTCAATTTGCGGCACACCACGTGGTGCAGGTGGAATACCTTCCAAATTGAACTCGCCCAATAATTTATTGTGCGCAGCCATTTCACGCTCGCCTTGGTACACCTTAACGGTGACCGCAGGTTGGTTGTCCTCAGCAGTTGAATACACTTGCGAGAACTTGGTTGGAATCGTGGTATTTTTGTTAATCATCTTGGTCATCACACCACCCATGGTCTCGATACCGAGAGACAATGGCGTCACATCCAACAACAACACATCGGTACGACCGCCGCCCAAGACTTGACCTTGAATCGCCGCACCAACAGCCACCGCTTCATCAGGGTTGATGTCTTTACGCGCTTCTTTACCGAAGAACTCTTTAACCTGTTCTTGTACCTTAGGCATACGTGTTTGACCACCGACCAAAATCACGTCGTCAATGTCAGAAACTTTCAAACCCGCATCTTTCAAAGCCACACGACATGGTTCAATCGTGCGTGCCACCAAGTCATCCACCAATGCTTCGAGTTTCGCACGAGTGATTTTCAACGCCATGTGTTTTGGACCGCTCGCGTCTGCGGTGATGTAAGGCAAATTGATTTCGGTTTGCGCTGCTGATGACAATTCGATTTTCGCTTTCTCAGCCGCTTCCTTAAGGCGTTGCAAAGCCAGTACATCTTTGGACAAGTCCACGCCCTGCTCTTTTTTGAACTCATCAATCAAATAGGTAATGATGCGTTGGTCAAAGTCCTCACCACCGAGGAAAGTATCACCGTTGGTTGCCAACACTTCAAATTGTTTTTCGCCATCCACATCCGCGATTTCAATAATCGACACGTCAAACGTACCGCCACCCAAGTCATACACCGCGATTTTGCGATCACCGCCTTCTTTTTTGTCCAAACCAAACGCCAATGCCGCCGCCGTTGGTTCATTGATGATGCGTTTAACATCCAAACCCGCAATGCGCCCCGCATCCTTGGTCGCTTGGCGTTGCGCATCATTAAAATACGCAGGCACGGTAATCACCGCCTCGGTGACAGGCTCGCCCAAGTAGTCTTCAGCGGTTTTTTTCATTTTGCGCAAAACTTCAGCAGAAATTTGCGGTGCAGCCAATTTTTGGTCACGTACTTTGACCCAAGCGTCGCCATTGTCCGCCTTGATGATTTCAAACGGCATTTGCTCAATGTCTTTTTGTACTTCTTTGTCCTCGAAACGACGACCAATCAAGCGTTTAATCGCAAACAAGGTGTTTTTTGGATTGGTTACGGCTTGGCGTTTTGCTGCCGCCCCAACTAAAATTTCACCATCTTCTTGATACGCAATGATTGACGGCGTGGTGCGTGCGCCTTCTGCATTTTCAATCACTTTAGGTGTGTTGCCTTCCATGACCGATACACATGAGTTGGTTGTACCCAAGTCAATACCAATGATTTTTCCCATCTTACTTCTCCATTCTATGCTGTGAATTTTTTCGTTGCGCTGTTTGAATTGCTGATTGCAGCGCGCCTTGAGTTCTAAATAGAGGCGTTTGTATGCTTTTCAAGGGCAAAGATTAAAAAAACCGCTTTTTTCAAAGCGGTTAATCCAATGGTAAACACGTCAATCATTTGAAGTCATGAATCTTATTTATTCACCACCAACGTTTTTGCCAAAATATCGTGCAAACCCTGTTTTTTCTCAGTAAATGCCGCCATGATAAAACCGATATAGACAATGAGTTTTGACAGGGCTTTACCAAAAAACCGCCCCGATGCACGCGCAAAACTGATGCGATGACCAGCCATATCGGTTACTTTGATGCCCATCAGCATTTTACCAATCGTGGCTTGGCTGCTCGAACTTTCCATACCCGCATAATACAGCCACACCAATGCGACAAAAAACAGTGCCAATATCGCGCCTGTACCCGATACCTCTTGATAAATCGTAGGCTCTCTACCCACATAACCAATCAGCGGGAGAAACACCAAAGTGTCAATCACCATCGCCACAGCCCGTTTCCAAAACTCTGCATAGTGAATTTGTTGGCTCGCCCCAATCGTCGCGTTATCTAACTGTACTCCAGTATTCATAGTATCCTTCTGTGTGATTTAGACAGTTCATTTTACACCAACGCATCAACTTTCTCGGTTTCTTTTTTACGCGGCGATTGAACATCAAACACCACTTTTTGCTCAGAATCCGAGTAGTCCGCACGCACCGCTCCGCCATTTTTGAGTTTGCCAAACAGCAGTTCATCTGCCAAGGCCTTGCGAATGGTGTCTTGTATCATCCGCGCCATCGGGCGCGCGCCCATCAATGGGTCAAAACCATCTTTGGCCAAATGTTTGCGCAGCCCGCTGGTAAAGGTAATGTCCACTTTTTTCTCGTGCAATTGCTCTTCAAGCTGCATGAGGAATTTATCCACCACGCGCAAGACAATGTCTTCATCCAATGCGGCGAACTGCACAATCGCATCCAAACGATTGCGAAATTCTGGGTTAAATGCGCGTTTGATTTCCTCAGAATTATCTTGCGACACCGTGGATTTTGCGAAACCCAAAGCGTGTGACTGCGTGGCACGTGCACCCGCATTGGTGGTCATAATCAATATGACGTTGCGAAAATCAGCGACACGTCCATTGTTGTCGGTCAAACTGCCATGATCCATGACTTGCAACAGAATATTGAATATCTCTGGATGCGCTTTTTCAATCTCGTCCAACAGCAACACCGCGTGCGGCTTTTTGGTCACTGCATCGGTCAACAAACCACCCTGCTCAAAGCCGACATAACCCGGTGGCGCGCCAATCAGCCGACTGACCGCATGACGCTCCATGTACTCAGACATATCAAAGCGAATCAAATCAATCCCGAGCGTGAACGCCAGTTGACGCGCCAACTCTGTTTTACCCACACCTGTTGGTCCCGTGAATAAAAACGAGCCAATTGGTTTGTCGCCATTACCCAAGCCTGCGCGGGTCATTTTGATGGCGGAAGACACCGCTTCGATGGCTTTGTTTTGCCCAAATACAGTGTTTTTCAAATCGCGTTCAAGATACTTCAATTTGGCGCGCGCATCCGTGCTGACCGTTTTCGGTGGGATTCGTGCGATTTTTGCAATCAATTCTTCAATTTCAATTTTGGTGATTTTTTTCTTGCGTTGTTCCGCTGGCAAGACACGCTGCGCCGCACCTGCTTCATCCATTAAGTCAATCGCTTTGTCGGGCAAAAATCGCTCGTTCATGTATTTGGCTGACAATTCCGCCGCAGCAATAATCGCCGATGGGGCATATTTGACTTGATGATGACTTTCAAACTGCGGCTTTAAGCCTTTGAGAATATCAATCGTCTGCGCCACAGAAGGTTCAACCACATCGATTTTATGGAAACGACGTGCCAATGCGGTGTCTTTTTCAAATACCCGACGGTATTCTTCAAACGTGGTCGCACCAATGCAACGCAAAGTACCATTGGACAATGCAGGCTTAATCAGATTGCTCGCATCCATAGATCCGCCACCCGTTGCACCCGCGCCGATGAGCATGTGGATTTCATCAATAAACAAAATTGCATTGGATTTTATTTCCAATTCATGCAAAACTTCTTTGAGACGCTGTTCAAAATCACCTCGGTATTTGGTACCCGCCATCAACGCGCCCATGTCAAGCGAATAAATATGGGATTGCGCCAACACTTCAGGCACTTCATTGCGAACAATTTTCCACGCCAAGCCTTCAGCAATCGCTGTTTTACCCACGCCCGCCTCACCGACCAAAACTGGGTTGTTTTTGCGTCGGCGCGAGAGCACCTGAACTGCACGCATCACTTCTGCTTCTCGACCAATCAGTGGATCCAAGCGACCTGATTGCGCCAATTGATTTAAATCGGTGGTGTACTTATCTAAAGCCGTCGGGGGTTTGGGTTCACTCTTTTCAGAAGTACTGCTCGACTCTTCTGTTCGCGAACCAGAAGCCGATTGCCCCAATCCTGTAAACTCGGGCTTGCCACTTTTGCGAATGCCATGCGATAAGTATTGCGTCAAATCGACCCGCTCAATGCCTTGTTTGCGCAGAAAATACACGGCGTGTGAATCTTTTTCGCCAAACATTGCAACCAACACCTCAACACCTGAGACTTCTTTTTTATCATTGCCCGTTGATTGCACATGCATAATTGCACGCTGCATCACGCGCTGAAAGCCAATGGTCGGTTGAGTATCAACCTCATCCTCGCCTGACTTGGCAACAATGTTCTCTGCCAAAAAACGTTGCAAATCGGTTTTAAGCAAACGAATATCGGCATCAACCGCATTGAGCAACTCAATCACGGTTGGGTTATCGAGCAAAGCATAAAGTAAATGCTCTAAAGTCAAATCTTCGTGGCGTGCTTTACGCGCTTCGACAAATGCCAAATGCAAAGTCACTTCTAAATCTTGAGCAATCATATTCCCTCCAACACGCATTGCAATGGATGCCCATGCTCACGCGAAAAATGCGTCACGCGCGCTACTTTTGTTTCCGCGACATCACGCGGATATTGACCACATACAGCACGCCCTGCGGTATGAACCGTCAGCATAATAAGCTCCGCTTCACTTGGGCTTTTATCAAAATATTTTTGTAACACTTCCACCACAAACTCCATGGGCGTGTAATCATCGTTGAGCAACCACACCGAATACATAGGCGGTGGATTGGCCATCTGTTTTCGCTCCAACTGCGCCAACGCCCCTTGGTCTAATTTCGTTGATTTTCGATTACCCATTCATGCAATCCAATCCATTTCATTCCAATCCATCACGCGTGCATATTACCTGAAAACTCATATTGACGCAGAGCCTGTGTTTTAAGACTATGCCGCAAACCCTTGTCATTTAAGACCAAAACCTGCGTAAAATTCGCATCGAATGCCTGTTTTGTTCAATATTTGTGGGTGAATTGTACAAAATCAACGTTATCGCTTGACAAGGGCTATAAAAGGGTCAACAATCACAACATGCGTATGGTAATCACATGCGCAGTAAGTGATTCTCAAGGTTTACGATTAAGAGTTTTCTTAAAAAATAAGCGAGAATAAATTTTTTTGTTTTAGAAAAAAGGATGGCTGGGTTATGGCTACCGGTACAGTAAAATGGTTTAACAATAGCAAGGGTTTTGGTTTCATTACTCCTGATGGTGGTGGCGAAGATTTGTTCGCACACTTCTCTTCAATCGAGATGGACGGATACAAAACACTCAAAGAAGAACAGCGCGTGACATTTGAAGTCACTGACGGCCCTAAAGGCAAGCAGGCTTCTAACATTCGCGAAGCGTAATTCTTACGTATTTGCTAAAATGCCTGAACAGAAATGTTCGGGCATTTTTTATCGAAATTTTTTACCTCAACCCCTCCCGAACGATACATCACGATGTTTATATTGGCTCATCCACTACAATACTGGCCTGCATTTGTGTGGATTATTCTCAGTGCAATCGCTTTGGGCATCGCCTTAGGTGCACTCTCTATTGCTGTGCAACGTAAAGATTTTCAAGACAGCACGCGGCTAAGTCATTGGCTATTCATTAGTTTTGTTATGGTCTGTCTGTGGCTGATTAAAGCACAAGTCATGGACAACCTATACATTCACCTAATTGGTGCGAACGTCGCACTGCTGATACTGGGTGCACCATTGGCACTGTTGGCATTGGCTTGTACCACGTTGATCACCAGTATCATCCTGCATACCTCACCTTGGATTTGGGGCATGCAATACCTGCTCGCCTCAGTCATTCCGCTATCAACCGTGGCGCTACTGCATTACTTATTCAAAAAATGGCTACCGCATCGGTTGTTTATTTACATATTTGTACGCGGCTTTTTTGCCGCCGCCATCGGTATGATGCTGGCGATGCTGATTAATTTAACCCTTATCGGGGGGATGTTTCATTTCATTTCCTTAGAAGGCAACCAAATGCTTTGGGCCAGCCCGATTTTATTGGGTTGGGGCGAAGGGTTTTTAAGTGGTGCCGTGGTTGCCTTAGTCGCCACATATTATCCGGAATGGCTTTATCGACATTCAGCATTTACTGGCATGTAAAATTTGTTATCTCTAAACACGCTCTAGACTAACTAACATAAAAAAGGCGAACATCCAGTTCGCCTTTTTCACACGCTCTCATCACATTTTACGCCTCACGCGCCATGCGTTTGCGCTCGTTCTCTGTCAAATAACGCTTGCGCAGGCGGATTGATTTCGGCGTGACCTCAACCAACTCATCATCCTCAATGAATTCCACCGCGTATTCCAATGACATCTGAATCGGTGGCACGAGGCGCACGGCTTCATCTGTACCCGATGCACGCACATTGGTCAATTGCTTGCCCTTGACAGGATTGACCACCAAATCATTGTCACGCGAGTGAATACCGATAATCATGCCTTCGTACAACGGCGTGTTGTGCTCGACAAACATCTTGCCGCGGTCTTGCAATTTCCACAAAGCATACGCCACTGCCGCACCGTCCTCTTGGGAAATCAATACACCATTGCGGCGTTTGGGCATTTCGGCTTTGGCATCGACAGGCTCATACGCATCAAACACGTGGCTCATCAAGCCCGTGCCGCGCGTCATGGTCATGAAATCACCTTGGAAACCAATCAAACCGCGCGCAGGAATACGGTACTCTAAGCGCACACGTCCTTTGCCATCGGGTTGCATGTCTTGCAAATCACCACGGCGGCGACCGAGTTCTTCCATAATCGCGCCTTGGTTGCCTTCTTCGACATCCACGGTCAACATTTCATACGGCTCGCACTTCACGCCATCAATTTCTTTGAACACCACACGCGGACGCGATACGCCCAGTTCAAAGCCTTCGCGACGCATGTTTTCAATCAAAATCGTCAAATGCAATTCACCACGCCCCGAGACTTCAAACACCGTATCGTCATCGGTTTCTTTGACACGCAAAGCCACATTGTGTTTGAGCTCTTTATCCAAACGGTCACGAATTTGACGACTGGTGACAAACTTACCTTCACGCCCTGCGAGTGGCGAAGTATTGACCATAAAGTTCATCGTCAAAGTCGGCTCATCCACCGACAACATCGGCAATGGTTCTGGCGCGTCAGGCGCACACACTGTCGCGCCAATGTCCAAATCTTCAATCCCATTAATCAATACAATATCGCCTGCCTCGGCTTCATCCACCAGCACCCGATCCAAACCTTGGAACTTTTGCACTTGGTTGATTTTACCCGTGTTGACTTGACCTTCAGGGCCATTCATAAACACCACGGTTTGCCCCGATTTAACGCGTCCACGCGCAATACGACCAATCGCGATTTTACCCACATAACTCGAGTAATCCAAAGAAGTCACTTGCATTTGGAATGGCAAATCAGGGTCTGCTTCGCGCGTCGGTACGTATTTTAAAATCGCTTGGAACAGTGGATCCATCGTGCCTTCGCGGTCAGCATCGTTCAAAGACGCATAGCCATTCAAAGCCGATGCATACACCACTGGAAAATCCAGTTGTTCATCCGTAGCACCCAATTTATCAAACAACTCAAAAGTCTCGTTAATCACCCAATCAGGGCGCGAACCAGGGCGGTCAATTTTGTTAATCACTACAATTGGTTTCAAGCCAAGTGCCAAAGCCTTGCGCGTTACGAAACGCGTTTGCGGCATTGGGCCTTCAACCGCATCCACGAGCAACAACACGCCATCGACCATCGACAAAACACGCTCAACTTCACCGCCAAAGTCGGCGTGACCTGGGGTATCGACGATGTTCACATGGGTGCCATCGTACTCCACCGCACAGTTTTTCGATAAAATCGTAATGCCACGCTCTTTCTCAATATCATTGCTATCCATGACGCGTTCATCGACCTTTTCGTTCTCGCGGAAAGTGCCCGATTGACGCAATAATTGGTCAACTAATGTGGTTTTACCGTGGTCAACGTGGGCGATAATCGCGACGTTGCGCAGTGCGCGTTGTTGTTTCATAATCTACTTTCTTTAATTAAAATCACTATTACTTCATTTACTGCATGCCGACGGCAATGCCGTCATCAATACTTTTTGCGGTGACAAGGTGTTTTTCGACACGCCCGCCAAGCCGATTAAACTTTCATTTCCACCGTTACTCCAATACACCCGTACCATCTGTGCATCCGCCATATCTATTTTCAAACGTTGCCCTTGGATAAAGCGTTTTGCTTCAGTTTGCGACAAATGCAGCGCGGGGCAGTTTTGCAGCAGCGCATCTAAGGGCAACAACACACCCGCACGCTCTTCCTCAGGTACTGCTTCTAACTCTTCCAAAGTCATGGCGTTGGCAATGTCCAATTCGCCCACGCCCACGCGTTTTAACGAACTCAGATGTGCACCCACGCCCAAGGCTTTGCCCATGTCCTCCGCCAATGTGCGGATGTACGTGCCTTTGGAGCAACGCACTTTGAGTACAACATTCGGGTACTCAAAACTCAGGGTCTCCAACGACACGATGGTGATGCGCCGTGCTTTGCGTTCTACTTCTATCCCTGTACGAGCCAACTCATACAGGGGTTTGCCATCCTTTTTCAGTGCCGAGTACATCGGTGGCACTTGTTCAATTTCACCTAAAAATTGTGGCAGTATGGCATGCCATTGTTGCTCGCGGATGACCGCATCACTGCTGAACGTTACCTCGCCTTCCATATCACCCGTGCTGGTGGACTGACCCAACACGATGCCCGCGACATAGGTTTTATCCGCATCCAACAAATCATGCGCCAATTTGGTCGCGTGACCAAAACACAAGGGCAACAAGCCATCTGCGAGTGGGTCGAGCGTGCCTGTATGCCCTGCTTTTTCCGCACCGATGAGCCACTTTGCTCGTCCCAAGGCTTGGGTGCTGGACATACCACGCGGTTTATTCAAAAGCAAAACGCCGTTAATAGCACGTCTGGGTTTGCGAATTTTTTTAGTTGTATCCAAAATGTATTTCAATGTTTCACGCAAATGGTATCGTCATTGCGAGCAGATTCACCGCGCAGCAATCCACACAGACAGGCCAAATTGACGAGCCTTACTCATCTTCTTCAAAATCCACCGCACGACTCGCGTTCGCCTGCGTAATCAGCAAAGATAAATCAGCTGCTTTTGCCTCAGTGTTGTCATACGCAAAGTGCAAAGTCGGCACTGTATGTATTTGCAACATTTTAAATAAAGCATTGCGTAAAAAACCCGCTGCTTCATTCAATGCTTTTTGCGCCAATTCAGGCTCTGCACCCATCACAGTGAAATACAACTTTGCATGAGCATAATCGGGCGTGAGTTGCACGTCCTGTATGGTCACCATGCCGATGCGTGGGTCGCGCAATTCGCGCTGAATCAATATCGACACATCGCGGCGAATTTGTTCAGAAATTCGTCGTGTGCGCTCGGTCGGGGCTTTTTTTGCCATTGTGAATCTTCTTTTAATCATTGGGCGGGCTCATTCACCCGCCCGTACTTCATATACGGTATTGTTTAAGTTGTTGTTACAGCGTTCGAGCAACCTCTTTGACTTCAAATACTTCAATTTGATCGCCTTCGGCAATGTCTGTAAAGTTTTTAATCGACAGACCACACTCAAAGCCTTCTTTAACTTCTTTCACATCATCTTTAAAGCGTTTGAGTGTGTCCAATTCACCCGTATGAATCACCACGTTGTTGCGCAAAATACGTACCATAGCGCCACGTTTGACCATACCTTCAAGCACCATACAACCCGCAATCGTACCAATTTTGGTTGCGCGGAATACCTGACGAATTTCAACCAAACCAAGGATTTCTTCTTTCTTGTCTGGGGTCAACATGCCCGTCATTGCGGCTTTCACTTCGTCCACTGCATCGTAAATCACATTATAGTAACGAATGTCCACGCCCAAGTGCTCGGCCAGTTTTCGTGCCGATGCATCCGCGCGCGTGTTAAAGCCTAAAATCACGGCATTCGATGCGCTGGCCAAGTTGATGTCCGACTCAGAAATACCACCCACACCCGCGTGTACGACTTGTACTTTGACTTCATCGGTTGAAAGTTTTAACAACGATTGACTTAAGGCTTCTTGAGAACCTTGTACGTCGGCTTTGATGATGAGGGTGAGGTTTTTCACATCACCCGCAGTCATTTGCTCAAACATATTTTCAAGTTTCGCTGCTTGTTGTTTCGCCAACTTCACATCGCGGAATTTGCCTTGACGGAACAAAGCGATTTCACGTGCTTTACGCTCATCGGCCAGCACCATGACCTCTTCACCTGCTGCAGGAACGTCCGATAAACCTTGTACTTCAACAGGAATCGATGGACCCGCCTCAGTGATGGCTTTGCCATCCTCATCGGTCATCGCGCGCACGCGACCATACACACTGCCGACCAAAATGTTGTCACCTTTTTTCAGCGTACCACTTTGTACCAAAATGGTAGCAACCGCACCCTTACCTTTGTCCAATTTGGCTTCAATCACCAAACCTTTGGCAGGCGCATCCACAGGGGCTTTGAGTTCTAAAATTTCGGCTTGCAACAATACGTTTTCGAGCAAACTATCGATGTTTAAGTTTTGTTTGGCTGAAATTTCAACAAACGGCACATCGCCACCGTATGCTTCTGGAATCACGTCCTCGGCAACCAATTCATTGGTTACACGCTCTGGATTAGCATCGGGTTTGTCAATTTTATTGATTGCCACCACCATGGGTACACCCGCAGCCTTCGCATGGGCAATGGCTTCTTTGGTCTGCGGCATCACACCATCATCGGCGGCCACCACCAAAATCACTATGTCCGTCGCTGCCGCGCCACGGGCACGCATCGCCGTAAACGCTTCGTGACCTGGGGTATCGAGGAAGGTAATCATGCCACGCGCCGTTTTGACGTGATACGCACCAATGTGCTGGGTAATCCCACCTGCCTCACCCGAAGCCACACGCGCACGGCGAATCGCATCGAGCAACGAGGTTTTACCATGATCCACGTGTCCCATCACGGTCACCACAGGTGCGCGTGGGAAGAGTTCATACTCAACCTGTTCCATGGCTTCATCAAGGAAGGCATCGGGATCGTCCAATTTCGCCGCGAATGCTTTGTGACCCAATTCCTCAACCAAAATCATCGCTGTGTCTTGGTCAAGCACCTGATTAATCGTCACCATCTGTCCCATGCCCATCAACACTTTAATCACTTCAGAGGCTTTAATCGACATTTTGTGTGCCAAGTCTGCTACTGAAATGGTTTCAGGTACATGCACTTCTTGCACAATCGGTTCAGTCGGCGCGACAAAACCACCTTGATCTGAATCGGCTTGATGACGGTTTTTACCTTTGCCTTTGCCCGCACGCCAGCCGCGGTCATCGCCCACAGCACCACGGGTTTTTAAACCACCGCGTCCACGCCCGCCGTCATTTTGATCTTTACCAGAAACACCTTTTTTGCCTTTGCCTGCTGGGCTTGAAGGCGTGGTATCGTTGGTGGGTTTGGCAGTTGTCGCACCCGCCACAGGTTTTTTGACCTCACCTTCAGGTTTCACTGGTTTGTGCAACGTGCCTTCAGGTTTGTGTGCCACCAATTTTTTGGCGGGCTCTGATTTCCACGAATTGAGTTTTTCCGCCTCGAGTTGAGCCTCGCGACGACGGCGTTCACGCTCAGCGTTTTCTAAATTCTGCGCTTCACGCTCAGCACGGGCTTTATCCAAAGCCGCCTGTGCTTCCGCTGCATCTTGTTTGGCTTTCTCAAGTGCTTTATCCGCACGAGCACGTGCCTTGTCTTCGGCTTTGTTTTCTACCTTGGCGGTTGGTTTGGCTTCTGCTGTTTTGACAGCGGCTTTTTTCGATGTGACCTCAGCTTCTTTGGGTTCTACCACAACGGTTTCAGTGGCTGGTTCAACATCCGCATCGACAGTTGGCACAACCGTTTTGGCTTCGGCTTTCGCTTGCGCACGGGCTTTGGCATCGGCTTCTTGGCGCGCCAGCAATTCTTTGGCACGCAACAGTTCTGCTTCGCGTTTGGCGATTTCTGCTTCGTCAATCACGGGAGTAGTTTTCGCTGGCTCGGCAATCGGCGCGGGTTCTGCTACAGGGGCTTGTGACGCACTGCCCACATCCAATAATGGATCACGTGCCACAAAAGTACGCTTTTTCTTCACTTCCACCTGCACCGTGCGTGTTTTGCCCGTTGCGTCCGCTTGGCGAATTTCGCTGGTTGATTTTTTGGTAATGGAGATTTTTTTAGTCGCCCCATCATTTGAGCCATGCGCGCGTTGCAACGATGCGAGCAACTTGGCTTTATCGGCCTCTGTTATCTCATCGTTGGCAGACGCTTTATTTACGCCAGCAGCCTTAAGTTGCTCAATGAGCACATCCACAGGCATTTTTAACTCTTGCGCAAATGAAGCCACGGTCATTTCAGTCATAGGTATTTCCTCAGTTTTGTGATGCGATACGGGGTATCGACATCACCTGTATTGCTATATTTAAATATTACATGGTCGGTTCACTCATGGTATTACTCAGCAAACCAGTGTTCACGCGCCTTCATGATGATGGCTTTGGCATCGGCTTCTTTTAGACTGCTCATCTCCATCAATTCATCCACTGCCAAATCCGCCAATTCATCGCGTGTGGTGATTTGGTGATCCGACAGTTGCGCTGCCAATGCGGTGGTCATACCTTCAACGCTGAATAAGTCTTGTACCGCGCCTGCTTTTTCTTCTTGTGATATGGCCTCTGTCAAAATCGCCGCACGCGCACGGTTGCGCAACTCCTCAACGATTTCTTCATCAAAGGCATCAATTTCAAGCATTTCTGAAACAGGTACGTAGGCGACTTCTTCCAAGCTTGTGAAACCCTCTTCAATCAAAATTTCAGCAACTTCTTCGTCCACGTCTAATTTTTCAGTAAACAAATTGAGCAGTGCACGCGATTCTTTTTCGTGTTTTTCAGCAGAATCCGATTGACTCATAACATTGATTTGCCAACCTGTGAGTTGGCTCGCCAAGCGCACGTTTTGACCGTTGCGACCAATGGCAATCGCTAAATTGTCATCATCCACAACCACATCCATCGCGTGTGCGTCTTCATCGACCACAATGGACGTAACCACAGCAGGACTCAAGGCATTCATAACGTATTGTGCAGGTGACTCATCCCAAATCACGATGTCAATGGCTTCTCCGCCCAATTCATTGCGCACCGCAGTGACACGTGAACCACGTACACCGACACAAGTGCCCACTGGATCAATGCGTTGATCTACCGCATGCACAGCAACCTTTGCACGCACACCTGGATCGCGCGCCGCACCTTTGAGTTGCAAGTTGCCTTGTTCTATCTCAGGCACTTCTTGTGTGAACAATTCCATCAAGAACTCTGGACAGGTGCGCGAAAGTTGCAATTGGCGTGCACCTTTTTGTGTCTCATCCACCTGTGCGATGTATGCACGCACACGGTCACCCGAGCGCAAATTTTCACGCGGCAACATTTGATCGCGTGGCAAAATCGCTTCAACACGACCCGATTCGATAATCGCTTGTACGCGGTCAACCCGTTTGACCGTACCCATCATAATTTTATCGCCACGCGCCAAATACTCTTGCAAGAGCGCGTCACGCTCGGCATCACGGATACGCTGCAAAATCACTTGTTTGGCAGTTTGTGCACCAATACGACCGATTTCAACCGACTCAACTTCTTCTTCAATGAACTCGCCCACTTGAATGTCAGGGATGTCTTCTTTGGCTTCCCACTCAAGAATTTCTCGGTCAGGCTCTTGCAAGCCCGCTTCGTCAGGCACAACCAACCAACGGCGGTAGGTTTTGTACTCACCTGTGTCGCGATCAATCGCCACACGCAAGTCCACACCGTCCTCTTCAAAGCGACGCTTTGCCGCTGAAGCCAATGCTGCTTCCAACGCGCCGAATACGATTTCTAAATCAACGTTTTTCTCACGCGCCAAAACATCGACCAATTGCAATACATCACGATTCATTTCTGCTTCCCTTTGAAATTATAAACAGGCACCAAACGCGCCTTATCTACATCCGATAAACCAAATGCCAAAACTTGCTCAGCACCCTCATGTTCAAAAACCATACTCAACTGTTCACCCTCAGGAGCGTCTGTATTGACCGCCTGCAAGGTTCCCGTAAAATTCTTACGCCCTGCCGTGTCATTTGCAGACAAATGCAAGGGTAACTTCAAGCGCACATTGACCAAACTACCCGCGAAACGCTCAAAATCCGCTAATTTTTTCAACGGACGATCCATACCTGGGGAAGAAACCTCCAAGCGTTCGTAATTGATGTTTTCCACCTCAAACAGATAGGTCAATTGACGCGAGAGCACTTCGCAATCTTCTACTGTGATTTCGCGCGTATGAGTCGCTTCATCAATGAACACGCGCAACAAGCCATTCGTGGCACGTTCAAAATCGACCAGCTCATAACCCAAACCGACAGCGGTTTGCTCGATTAATTGCTCTAAATTCATTTCAGACCATCCAAAAACACAATAAAAAATGGGCATCCACGCATGGTGCCCATCCTTTTAAACCCAAAGAACTGCGTAACCCAATCAAGTTAAGATGCTCCAAACACCCTCAAAACTTCATCTGTGGACGGTCACGCCCTTTCAACAATCCGCGAATTATACGCGCTAAATCCTTAATTATCAAGTATTTTTTACAAATAGTCTCGCAATCGGTAATATGCCATACCCAACACCTGCGCGGGTGTACGCAAGTATTTCCCACCTACAAAAGGCAAGTGACGTAATTTGGTAAATAAATCAAACCGCTGCGCTTGACCGCACACGGCTTCAGCGGCGAGTTTGCCTGCGATGCCTGTCAGTATCAGGCCATGTCCAGAAAACCCTTGTAGGTAATAAACATTCGCCGCCAATCGACCGAAATCAGGGGCACGGTTGACCGTGACATCCACAAAACCACCCCAACAGTATTCCACTTTAGCAGACTCCAGTTGTGGGAAAGCGCGCAACATGGTTTTACGCATCGCCACGGGCAAGTTGGGCGGTGTAATGCCCGAATAGCTGACACGCCCACCAAACAACATACGGTCATCACGGGTCACACGAAAATAGTCGAGCACAAAATTATTGTCACAAACCGCAATGCGATTTTTAATCAGGCTATTTGCCAAATCATGTGGCAATTGTTCCGTGGCAATGATGTAGGTGCCCACCGGCATAATGCGTTTGGCGATTTTGGGCGCGAGTTCCTCAATATATACATTGCCCGCCAATACCACAAAATTTGCTTTAACCTGACCATGTGCCGTTTTCACAATGGCAGGGTCGGTGTATTGAATGTCGGTGACGATGCTGTTTTCAAAAATTTCCACACCTGCATCCAAACACGCACGCGCCAACCCCAAAGCATATTTAAGCGGATGCAAATGCGCTGAGTTTTTATCCAACACCCCGACATGGTAGCGTTTGGATGCAACCCACTCAGGCATTTCCTGCGCACTGATTTTTTGCAAATGTGGGTAGTCGTACACTTGAGCCATGCGGTCGGCCCATTCAAGCAAACCTGCCGAAGATTTGGGCTTGACACTGGCGGTCATATAACCATCCACCCAATCACAATCAATGTCGTATTTTTTGATGCGTTCACGCATCAAGTCCAAACCTTCAAGAGTGAGGTTGAACGCCGTTTTGGCCTCTGCCAATGACAATTGTTTCTCAAATGGCTCCTCACCGCAGGCATAACCCGCAATGGCCTGCCCACCATTGCGCCCCGATGCGCCCCATGCAACGCGTTTGCCTTCTATCAATGCCACCTTAAATCCAGCATTGGCCAATTCTAAGGCAGCAGATAAACCCGCCAAACCCGCGCCAATCACGCAAACATCGGCTTGCACATGACCTTGTAATCTGGGCTGTTCGGGTAGGGGTTGGGCTGTGGCGGTATAGTAGGAATTATTTGCGAGTTTTTCGTCTTGTGCGTACATAACGAGCCTGTTTGTGGGTGAGATGGATGATGAATTGAGTTCAAAGCGTACCCGATAATTTCTCTGATGAGTGAAATGTCGGATGAATTCAACCCAATGTGGACTGCCACCCCTCAAAAACCATTAAACCACCTCGATGGACTGACCTGAGACCTTAGCCCTCAAATCATCCAATGCCTGTAGGCAATAGCAACTGTACGCCAAACCACAAAATGTAAACAAAGCGGTAAAGGTCAATATGGACAGTATCGCTGTAATCGGCAACAACACCGCGCCAATGACCGAACCCACCCACACAAAAGTTGGCAACGCCCCCAAAAAAGTCACCACTGCACCGAGCACGAACAAATTGAAATTGTGCTGCTCAGCAATGGCTGCAAACTCTTCATGCGTCGCATGGTCGGCCAAAGCATCAAAAGTAAATACTTTTTGGTTGTAGCGCGCAATCACCCCGCCCTGTATCAGAGCGCCCAAACCCGCCAGTATGTATGCGGGTACCGAGACCAACCAAAACACAGCAAACCACAACGTCCACTTGAGCGTGTGCCAAATGGACTGAGCGGTGCTCAAGCCGCCTGTTCTTTGCATATTGGGAAAAAATTTGCTGGCGACCAAATGGTTGATGTGGCTCATACCAAACACGCTGATAAAAATCATCGCCCAAACGACTGTGAGCACCACAAATAAAACAGCGGTGAGCATAAACGCCATAAAACCCATGACCACTGTAATGAGCGATTCCCACCAATTGTCGCCTGACCACTGACCGTCCACCCAATTGCGCGCATCCAGCGCAACCGCTTTAATTTCATCGCCCCAAACCATTCCCACCGTAAACACAAGAACCAAGCCGAGTACGACTGAAAATAAAGTCGGTTTCCAAATCAGCAACCACACCCGCGGTGTCAACATCAAACCCAATGCACGCCTCAATGCTTGAATAACACTTTTCATAATATCCTCTGGTAAATTTTTATCATTATGGCACGGGTGCAATGGTTCCGCGTTTACCAGCCCATCGCTTCCCAAATTTTATACAACCGTTTGACCGAGACAGGCATCGGTGTGCGCAATTCCTGTGCAAACAAACCCACACGCAACTCCTCCAATAACCATCGGAACTCCATCAACCGCACATCCACACTGTGTTCGCCTTGTGCACGTTGCGCATTGTATTCACGTTGCCAATTCAATTGTAAAGGCAGCATATCGCGCATCAATTGACTGTCGCGCTCAATCCCACCTTTGAGTTTGTCGCAGCGCATAATAATCGCTTTAAAATAGCGCGGATAGTGACTCAATTGTGCATACGCAGTGCGCTCAATAAAGCCTTTTTGGGTCAGTTGCGCGATTTGCTCGCTGATGTCTTTGTATTGATTGACGTGAACTTTGATGCCATTCAATTTTTTTTGCGCATTTTGCCATTCGGTCAATATCTGCAATACCAAACGCCCCACCTCTTGCACAATCAGCCCCAAGCGCGTCTTTGCATGTGCAATCATGGCATTGAAACTCGCTTCATCGGTCGGTTGCTGCTTGGCATCATCCAGTTGGCAGGCTCGACGCAGGCTCACCGTGAGGATATCGGCTTTGACGTGTTCTAAAGTACCGCCCGTCAAACCCACATACAACATACCCATTTGCGTGGCGTCAGGAATATTTTTTTCCAAATGTTTGAGATTGTCTTTCAGTGCGATGCGCGCCAAACGCAAAATGCCTTGATCATGCACCACTCGCGCCTGCACCTCATCGTCCCACACCGACAATTCACAATACTCGCCCATGTCTTGTAACGCAGGATAACCGAATAAAGTTTGTTTGCCTTTTTGTAAACTCATCAATTCGGGCAGTTGCCCAAAAGTCCATGTCACGATTTTCGAGTTTGGCACTGTGGGTGCGCTGTTTGCCTGAGTGTCCAATGATTTATCATCCGATACTTCGGCTTGCTGAGTCTGTTGTTTGACCTGTTGTAAGTTGTCTTGCACCGTATTTTGAAAACTCGCCCGCGCTTGCTGTCCAAAGTGCTGGCGCAGTAAGGTCAAATTGCGACTCATCTCAATCTGTCGTCCATATTCATCCAGCAGCTTAAAATTCATAAACGAGTGTGGCGACAGGGTTTCGAGTTTAAAGTCGCTGGTTTTGAGCTGTTGCATGGTTTTCAAACGCACATACTCAATGATGGTGTCCACCAAAGGCACTTGCCCTGTTTTACGCTCCGCATTCGCCCAATCTATGAACTCCTGTGTGAATTCTGGCAAAGGCACGCAATGGCGGCGCAACTTTTGCGGCAAAGATTTGAGCAGTGCCTGCACTTTTTCTTTAATCATGCCAGCAACCAGCCATTCCGTTTCAGTTTGCGAAACAAAATTAAGCACCGTCACGGGCACCGCCAAGGTCACGCCATCGCGATGCGAACCAGGTTCGAAATGATAGGTCAGCGCACAATCCACACCGCCAATATTCATGGCTTTCGGAAAAACCTCGCTGGTCACGCCTGCGGCTTCGTGGCGCATGAGCTCTTCGCGCGATAGATACAACTTTTTCGGTTCGGTTTTAATCAGGGTATCGTGCCATTTTTGTAAAGCACGCACATCACAAATATCCTTCGGAATGACTGAATCATAGAATGCAACGATGAGCTCATCATCGACCAACACATCTTGGCGGCGCGATTTATGCTCTAATTTTTCAATTTGATGAATGAGCTGGGTATTGTGCGCAATGAACGGAAAACGCCCCTCTATTTCGTGTTGCGCCACACCATCGCGAATAAAAATCTCGCGGGCCTCGATTGGGTTGATGCGTGCGTAACTCACAGGACGTGCACTGTACACCACCAGACCATATAGCGTTGCGCGTTCATCCGCCTGCACCTGCCCTGACTTTTTACGCCAACGCGGCTCAGAGTACGTTTTATTCAACAAATGTGGTGCGATTTGCTCCAACCATTTGACCTCGATTTTCGCAATCGTACGTGCGAACAGACGCGAGGTTTCAACCAATTCTCCAGCCATGACCCAAGAGGCATTCTTTTTACTCACGCTGCTACCTGGCCACAAATAAAATTGAATGCCACGCGCCCCCGTGTAAAATTGCGCCCGTTGACCGAGTTTGGCTTGATGGGCTTGTTGCTGTGCGGTGGCGTTCGGTAGCGGTTTGGCTTCATTTTTGAAACCCACATTACCCAGCAAACCCGTGAGCAAAGCGCAGTGCAACTGCTCATAGGTCGGCTCGGTTTGATTCTCACGCCACCCCTGCTCCAATACCTGGGTGCGCAATTGACTGTGGACATCGCGCCACTCGCGCAATCTCAGGTGATTGAGAAAATTTGCACGGCACAATTCTTGCAACTGGCGATTGGATTTTTTATGTGCAACGGCTTGTTCAAACCACTGCCAAATTTTCAAATAACTCAAAAACTCAGATTGGGGGTCGGCAAATTTGATGTGTGCCGCATCGGCTTGCTGGCGCGCTTCTTGTGGACGGTCACGCACATCTTGCACCGAAAGTGCCGCCGCAATGATGAGCACTTCGCGCAATGCTCCCATATCGCGTGCCGCCAATATCATGCGCGAGACCCGCGGATCAATCGGCAGTTTTGCCAATGCACGTCCGACGTTGGTCAAGTTGTTTTGCGTATCAAACGCGCCCAATTCCTGTAATAAATGATAACCATCGCCAATCGCTTTGGCAGGCGGTGCTTGCACAAATGGAAACTGCTCAATTTGCGTCAAACCCAAGGCTTTCATGCGCAAAATCACATTCGCTAAAGACGAGCGCAGAATCTCTGGATCGGTAAAGTCACTTCGATTGTGAAAATCCTGTTCGTCGTACAAGCGAATGCACACACCCGCTGCCACACGACCGCATCGCCCTGCACGTTGATTTGCAGCGGCTTTTGAAATTGGTTCAATCTGCAATTGCTCGACTTTTTGGCGATATGAATAACGTTTGACACGCGCTAAACCTGAATCCACTACGTAGCGAATCCCAGGAACGGTCAAAGAAGTTTCCGCCACATTGGTCGCGAGCACGATGCGCCGTGCGTTTGAATGTTTAAAAATTCGCTCCTGCTCCGCAGGCGACAAACGCGCAAACAAAGGTAAAATCTCAGTGTGCGCAGGATGGTGTTTGCGCAAATGCTCAGCAGCCTCACGAATTTCGCGTTCCCCTGGCAGAAACACCAGCACATCGCCATTGCCCTGCTCGCGTGCCAACTCATCCACCGCATCAACAATCCCATCGTACAAGTCGCGTTCTTTGTCGTTTTCAGTCGCTTGTATTGGGCGATAACGCACCTCCACAGGATAGGTGCGCCCTGTCACATTGATAATCGGTGCAGGTTTGCCATTGGTGGAAAAGTGCTCGGCAAAGCGATTCGCGTCTATGGTTGCTGAGGTGATGATGATTTTTAAATCAGGGCGCTTGGGCAAAATTTCCTTGAGATAGCCCAGTAAAAAATCAATGTTTAAACTGCGTTCGTGCGCCTCATCAATGATAATCGTGTCGTACTGACGCAGCAGTCGGTCGGTTTGCGTCTCTGCCAGCAAAATCCCATCGGTCATCAGTTTAATCGACGCACTTTTTTGCAATTTGTCGGCAAAGCGGATTTTATAACCGACAATCTGCCCGAGTTCAGAATTGAGCTCTTCGGCAATGCGTTTGGCGGTGCTGGTCGCAGCCAGTCGCCGAGGTTGCGTGTGACCGATTAACCCACGCCCGCCAGCACCTATTCCACGTCCTAAACTCAAGCACATTTTGGGCAATTGCGTGGTTTTACCTGAGCCTGTTTCACCACAAATAATCACCACTTGATTGTTGGCAATCAAGTCACAAATCGCGTCTTTTTCCAATGATACGGGCAAAGTATCAGGGAACTGTATTTTGGCCTGCAATGCCAAGATTTGCTCAGGCGTGATTGGGGTCTTGGGTTCATTTGGACGCACTCGAGTCGGCTTGTGCGAATCACACTTTAAGCGCGACCGTGCTTGCACCGCTGGCTCTCCGCTTTGATTTAGTGGCTCAGATTGACGAGATGGACTTTGTGTTTTTACCATGGATGAATTATTCTTACGCATGTTCTCATTCTATCCTATTGTGCAAGTACAACAGAAAAAGACACAAAAAAGCCTTCGCAAGCGAAGGCTTTTGTAAACGCTTTAGACAATCAACTGCCATTGGCAAAACCGCTATTGGCAAGCGAAGAGTTACCGCCCGACTCAATCCAGTCTTTTAATTTAACCGCATCGGTGACCCTTGAGTCAGCAGAACGGGAGTCTAAAAACACCATGATTTTGGGTGTGCCGTTGATGCGCGTCTGCAATACCAAGCATTTACCTGCGGCACTCAAAGTCCCAGTTTTTTGTAAACCAATGTCCCAGCCCATGTTACGCGTAATCAAACGATTGCTATTAACATATTTTTTATAGTTACCATCTGCCGTGTACACATACGCGCTGTCATTGGTGGACAACTCACGTATGGTTTTGTATTGGGTTGCGGCATTGACCATTTTGGCCAAGTCCATTGCACTGGCCTGATTGGAAGGAGATAAACCACTTGGGTCGACAAACTGAGCAGAATACATATTGAGCATCGCTGCTTTGGCATTCATGGCTTGAATAAACGCCCCCATGCCACCTGGATAAGTGCGTCCCAATGCGTATGCTGCACGGTTTTCTGAAGACATCAACGCCAGTAACATCACATCGTGACGCGTCAAAGTGGTGCCCGCTGTCAAACGCGAGTGGCGATAATGTGCCGCATCCTCATCGGTAATAGTGATGTATTCATTCATATCCAAACCTGCGTCCAAAGTCACCATCGCAGTCATCAATTTGGTGATAGAGGCAATTGGCAAAGCGGTTTGCACATTTTTTTCGTACAAAGTTGTCCAACTATTTTGATCGACCACCAAAGCCACACTGGCGCGTAATCCAACTGGATCGTAAGCCTGATTCAAGCCAAACTGACGACCATACGATGCCGAAACGCGTGGCATCACTGGTGCACTACGTTCAACCTCTTTGGGTTTAACCACCACCGTAGCGGGTTTATAAGAAACCTTAACAATACTGCGCGCTGGCTTAACTGAATCCGATTTAATAACGGCCTTTTGAACCTTAATCGATTGACCGTTTTTTATGTGTGAAGCCAGTTTGGTTTGGTTTTTTTGCATTTTTTCAGCCGCAGAACCTTTCACAACTTTTTTGCTACTGGCTTGCATTTTGGCTGATTTATCGACTTTAGCAGCTGTTTTCGTGGTTGCTTTAGCCGCCGTTTTGTCAGAGGCTTTTGCTGAGGTTTTCGCCGCGACCGCTTTTACAGTTGGTTTTGCCGCTGGTTTAGCAGGTGTTTTGGCCATTGCGGGTACTGCAAAAACCAAGGTGGAGACAATGCCCGCCAAGCCAATTTTAGTCATTTTTTTCATAAAACACCTCACTTGTCGAATCTATTTTACCCACGGGAGAATATCCCGATATTTATTGCTATTAAGTGCCACCATCTCGCATATTTAAATGCGTTTCGATTGAGTTGTTCCAATTTTACGATAATTTTCTTATATATCAAAGAGTTTTATTGGTTTTATAAAGAAAAATATGCGAATGTGGACAAAGTTTGATAATTTGCACAATCTCGCAAACGAGCCAAATTGATTTTTTAAGTTTTATAAACCACCTTAAGTGGATGCAAAGAATTCATTTAATCCAACTCTTTATAAACCACTTCAACGATTTCAATCACTTCAACCCCTTTCGGCGTTTGCAGTCGAACCTCATCCCCTTCCCTTTTTTTTAACAAGGCGCGTGCAATCGGGCTCATCCAACTGACGTAATTTTTCTCAGTATCAATCTCATCACGCCCAACGATGCTGATGGTTTGCTCCATTTGAGCATCCTCTCGCCAATAGGTCACTGTTGCGCCAAAAAACACTTGCCCATCATGGGGCTGCGCCGCAGGATCAACAACGACGGCACTTTCCAATGATTTGCTCAAAAAACGTGTGCGTCGATCAATTTCACGCAAACGTCTTTTGCCGTACAGATAATCGCCATTTTCAGAGCGGTCGCCATTTTTTGCCGCCCAAGAAACGATGTTGACCACCTCAGGTCGCTCCACATCCAGCAATTGCAATAACTCTGCTTTAAGACGAGCATACCCTTGAGGAGTCATGTAATTTTTGAAAGGCGCCTGTTCACTCATCGCCTACCTCTGAAAAATCACGTGGCAGATTGCACAGCAACAAATGCGCATCGTTTTTTTTGAGTAGTTGCGCATCAGATAACTGTGCACGCCAGCGTCGCGCGCCCGCAACACCATGAAATAAATTCAACCAGTGACGCGTCATATTGCGCAGTGGCACGCCCTGCTCAATTTGCGACTGTGCATATTCAACCAGTTGTTCGAGCACAGATTCACGTGAGACCTCAAGTGTGTGGTCATTGCCAAAAATCCGTGCATCTGCTTGAGCCAGCACAAACGGTTCATGATAAAACCATCGCCCCACCATCGCGCCATCAACATAATTCAAGGCTTGCTCAATCGTTGAATAATCTTTGATACCACCGTTCAGACTGATGTGTAAATCAGGAAAATCTTGTTTCAAGCGATGCACCACCTCATAACGCAACGGGGGAATGTCACGATTTTCTTTCGGGCTCAAGCCTTTGAGCCAAGCATTGCGCGCGTGCACCACAAACACACGCACGCCTGCCTGAGCCAAAACACCGACAAAATCACGGACAAAATCATAATCTTGGTTTTTATCCAAGCCAATACGGTGCTTGACCGATACTTCAATGTCCGCCGCATCGCGCATGGCTTTCACAGCATCGGCAACCAAGTGTGGTTCGTGCATTAAACACGCGCCAAACGCCCCGCTTTGTACACGTTCCGATGGGCACCCACAATTGATGTTAACCTCATCGTAGCCCCAGTTTTTCGCAATTTTGGCACAACGGGCGAGTAAATCGGGCTCTGAGCCACCCAACTGCAAGACAATGGGATGCTCCGCAGCATTAAAATCCAAATGCCGATGCGCGTCACCATGCAAGATGGCATTGACATTGACCATCTCGGTATAAAGCAAAACATTTTTTGACAGCAGGCGATGGAAGTAGCGGCAATGCCGATCCGTCCAGTCCAACATCGGCGCGACCGATAATCGGCGGGCTGTCTCTAAATCGGTGGGTAAAAGCATGGTTACTGTGAAAAACGATGTATTGTGATTGAATTATTTTTGTTTGCTTTGACAATCCTGACACACACCGTACAGCGTCATCGCGCGCTCTTGAATTACAAACTGATAGTGTTCGGCAATTTCATTCTGCCGCGCTTGTAAGTTGGCATCGTTGAACTCAATCACCTTGCCGCAGGTCAAGCACAACATATGGTCATGAGGCTCACCACCGTTGAGTTCGTACAATGCTTTGCCTGCCTCAAAATTGCGTCGAATCAATAAGCCTGCCTGTTCAAACTGTGTGAGCACGCGATAAACGGTGGCCAAACCCACATCCATGTCCTCATTGAGCAACAACCGATAAACATCCTCTGCACTCAAATGGCGTTGGTCACCCGCCATTGTGCTTTGAAACAATTCTAAAATTTTCAACCGTGGTAAAGTGACTTTTAAGCCACTGCTTTTTAATTCTTGAGAGTTACTCATCATCGGTTCACATTCGTCTGTTGAAATGCCATGAGATACAATTATTTACTCGCGCCGACCCACTTACAGACAACGCTGAGTTAATTTATGTTAATCTTACATGAATTCAATTGCCTTGGCACGAAATACCATTCATGTCATTTAACACAGACAATACAGGAATCAACATGAAACATAAAATGACCCACATCAGTTTAATCGCCACTATGATTTTGGGACTGAGCGCGTGTGTAAACGTTCCTTATCGCATGCCTATTCAACAAGGCAATGTCATTGATTTAAATCGTGGCGATATGATTCGTGAAGGCATGAGCAAAACCGATGTTGCCAATATCCTCGGCACACCCATGCTACAAGACATCTTTCACAAAGACCGTTGGGACTACATCTATCGTTTGGATGAGCAATACCATAAAGCAGAACAAGAACGCGTGACCGTATGGTTCACCAACGGTATTGTGACCAAAGTCGAACGTGCCAAAGTCACACCGTAATTTTTTCTGAATAAATCAAATCTCTCTACTGAGTTAGCAATGAAATTAGTCATAACAGGTGCGTCGGGACGCATGGGACGCATGTTGATTGAAACCGCGCTGTCCAACCCACAAATTACTTTATATGGTGCCGTTGATTCGGCACAAAGTCCCTTTATCGGCAAAGACGCAGGGGATTTTTTAGGTCAGACCACGGGCGTGCCAATTGTGTCTGATTTTGCTGCAGCCATTCAAGGCGCGGATTGCGTGATTGATTTCACACGTCCCGAAGCCACTTTAGAATACTTACCACTGTGCGCCCAAGCAGGAGTGAATGTGGTGATTGGTACAACGGGATTTGATGATGCGGGTAAAGCACGCATCGCGCAAGCAGCCAAACAGACAGGCATCGTGTTTTCTCCAAATATGGGCATTGGTGTTAACGCCACATTTAAAATACTTGAGCTTGCCGCCAAAATCCTCAATCAAGGCTACGACATCGAAATCATTGAAACCCATCACCGCAACAAAGTGGACGCGCCGTCAGGCACTGCGCTCAAAATGGGGGAAGTGGTGGCAGAGGTTTTGGGGCGAGACTTAAAGCAATGTGCTGTTTATGGTCGTGAAGGCATCACAGGTATTCGTGATGAACAAACCATCGGCTTTTCGACCATACGCGGTGGCGACGTGATTGGTGACCATACGGTTTTATTTGCGGGCGCGGGTGAACGCATCGAGATTACCCACAAATCGTCTTCACGCCAAACCTACGCCACAGGCGCAATACGCGCGGCACTATTTCTGAATGCACACAAACAAACTGGCTTGTTTGATATGCAAGATGTCTTGGGTTTAAAAACAATTTAACATGTGGTTTAAAAACTGGGTATTTTGGCTGAACAGTGCGTTGTTGCACGGAATTGTGATTTTGTTGCTGTGGTTTCCGCAGCCATTGCATTTTCCAACCCGTGCAGATATGGTGGATGCGTGGAAAAATGTGGTGCTGTCTGTTAATCGCACACTGCATCCAGAAGAATTCGCGCGCGCAGAACAGGAAGCCAAGGTAGCCGCGCAGCGGCGCATTGCTCAACTCCCACCTGCCTTGGTAACACGTGCCCAACCGCTCAACAAAGTCATACAAATCAGTTGCCCCAAAGACGCGCGCACAGCCAAACTGCACGGCAATGTGTTTCTGACCGCTGACATTGACGCGCAAGGGAAAGTAGGCAAAGTGGTACTGATAGAACCCGCACCCCACCCGCTCATCAATCAGCGCATTGTGCAAAATTTCACCAAAGCGCGCTTTACGCCTGCAATGGACGCGACACAAAAACCCGCGCCTGATCAAATTCACTTTAGCTGGCCTTATGACTGCCGCAAATAGATTAAAATTTTACCCATTCATCCATTTACCAAACTGAACGTGATTTTATGAACTCATTTAACCTACAGCATTTCTGGCAACAAGGCGATGGCTTTGCTCATTTTGTGGCAATTGTTTTGTTAATTATGTCCATACTCAGTTGGGGCGTCATCGCCCTACGCGCCATGATGGTGGTGCGTATGCGCCATCTGGGTACGGCAATTGAGCGTTTTTGGGACAACATGGATTCAGAGACGCAAATTCCCACCATGCAAACACTCGACCGTGAAAACTTGGTGACACCACTGGCAATTGCCGCTAAAAACGCCGCCGACAAATCCACTTTGGAACGCAAACTCTCCAGCGCTGTACGCCAATCCGAACATGCCTTAGATCAAGGCTTAACTCTGTTGGCAACTGTCGCTTCCAGTGCGCCTTTTGTCGGGTTACTCGGTACGGTTTGGGGTATTTATCGCACACTGACCACGGTGGCTGCCGATGGTCAAATGGACATCAATGCCATCATTGGGCCTGTGGGTGAAGCCTTGATTATGACCGCATTTGGTTTGGCAGTGGCTTTGCCAGCCTTGTTTGCCTACAATTTTTTCAGCCGCAAGAACCAAACCCAATCCGCTGAAATTGACGCTTTTGCACACGATTTGGTGACTATATGTGCTGAACGTAAAGGACAATAATCATGGCTTTTTCGACAGGCGGCTCACGTAAAAAACACGCGGTACTCTCAGACATCAACATCACGCCGATGGTGGACGTGATGTTGGTACTGCTGGTGATATTCATTATGGCCGCCCCACTGATGACCCAATCGGTCAAGGTCAAAACCGCCAATTCCAAAGCCGCGTCCAATCAAGCAAAAAGCCCACCTGTGGTGCTTGCGGTCAATGCCCAAGGGCAATATTTTGTGGGCACAACGCAGGTTAAAGAAGCCGAATTATTGGCCACTTTAAAAGCCCTCGCTGAAAAAGATGCCCAAACCACCGTACTGATTCGTGCCGATAAAAACATCCCTTACGCCAAAGTGGCACAATTGCTCTTGGCCAGCCAAGGTGCGGGTTTGGAAAAAGTCAGTATTGACACCCAAGCCACAGGGCAATAAACCGTGAGTTTTAGGACTTTATTCAAATCATTTCATCGGATGGGAAAAATCCAATTTTTTGCCCACCTTGTACTGTTTTTTCTAAGTTCAGGACTTGCTCAGGCTCAAGGCATCACTGTCTCAGACGATACGGGGCAAACGCTGCAATTTGCCCAACCTGTCCAACGCATCATATCGCTGTCCCCTGCAATTACCGAAAACCTATTTGCCATCGGCTTGGGTGAGCGCGTCGTTGGGGTCAGTAGCTACTCCGACTATCCGCTATCAGCCAAACACATTCCCATCGTCAGTGACCATCAGTCCATCGATTTAGAGGCAATCCTGAAACTCAAACCCGATGTGGTGGTGGCATGGTATGGCGGACAGTCACCTGCGCAGTTGAGCGTACTCAAACAATTAAACATTCCAATTTTTTTCCAAAAAATCAATACATTAGCGGACATTCCCATGTCACTGATGCGCTTGTCGCAAATGGCGGGCAATCAAACCATCGCCGCGCCCATCATTGCAAACGCTTATACCCACATCCCCGTTCTCGCTCAAGCACCCACGCCCATATTGCCTGCGTTCTACCAAGTGTGGAGTCAACCCTTAATGACGCTCAATCACGAAAGTTGGGTGTCAGATGCGCTGGCACGCTGCGGTGCACGCAATATATTCGGCGATTTACCCATCAGCGCGCCCACTGTGAATGTGGAGGATGTGCTCAAACGCAATCCCGCACTCATCATCACCGCCACGAACCAAGCTCAGCCCGATCACTCACTGGATGAGTGGTACAGTTGGCATGATGTGTCTGCACTCAAGTATCAAGGCTTGTTGTTTGTTGATGCGGATTTAATGAACCGTGCCACCTTACGTACCTTGAGCGAAAGCGAACGCCTGTGTACACAAGTGGCACAGGTGCGCGCACGCATCAATTCATAACGTTATTTTGAATGCTGGATAGACCACACATGATTACCGTCACGACTTACAACATCCATAAAGCGCATTCCATCATTCGAGGGTGTCACCTATCGGCTGTGAAGCAAGGTTTACACGAACTGAATGCCGACATCGTTTGTTTGCAAGAAGTACAAGACATCAACACCAAACGCAGTCAGCACTCCATCGAGCACCACGGTCATTCGCAAGTGCTGGCACTACAAGGACAAGATTATCCCTACATTGCTTATGGCGCCAACGCGGTGTACCAGCATGGCAACCACGGCAATGCCATTTTGTCCAAACACCCGATTCAAAAATGGTCAAATATTGATGTCTCTGACCACCGTTTGGAACAACGGGGAATTTTGCATGCGACCGTACAACATCCCGAACATGGCGAAATTCACGTAATTTGTGCGCATTTTGGATTGTTCAAAGTATCGCGCGTCCGCCAAGCCCACGCACTTATCCGTCATGTGCGCGAACACGTGCCAATGAATAGGCCTTTATTGGTTGCGGGCGATTTTAATGATTGGAATTTACATGTCCATCAATTGTTGTCTCGAGAATTGCATCTGAAAGATGCCATCGAAAGCGTGCAATATGGACAAAGGCGCCATTCACACGGGCGCATTCGCCAGCTTACCCATAAATTTTCACAACCGCTGAAAAAAAGATGGATAGACAACGATTGGGGCGAGCATGACCAGCAAGTGGGTCGTACCTTCCCCAGCCTTGCCCCTTGGTTTAAATTGGATCGATTGTATGTCCGTGGATTGACCATACAAGAGGCACACATTAAAGCAGGATCTGTATGGCGTGAGCGTTCAGACCACGCACCGATTTATGCCGAATTAAGCCTGTAGTCTGCAAAATCAAAAGCCACCTTAAAGGTGGCTTTTGTGATTCCTATAATGCACCGCTCAATCAATCACACAATTTTTTATTTTGGCACGACCCACCCACAGCCCACGAAATGCCATTGCCGACCGTAACCGTAGGAGTCAACTCATAAGTGACCCCAGTGACCACTGGGTTGGTCTCTGTGCCTGAGCCTGTATCTGCACCCGAATTTGAACCTGTATTTGCACGCAAAGGAGCCGTGCCAAACTCATCTTGACTGCCTGTCGCGGTGATTTTCCCCGCGACCACAGAGACGCTCGCCGCCTTACCCTTTCCATTAGTGAATCCTTCAGGAATACCATTGCTACCCGCATTACAATCAGTTTCCGCTCCCTTATTGATGATACACATTTCAACGGCTGTTTTGTAAGGGCCAACAGAATTGATGACCTCGGTAAATTTGGCTTTTTCGGTTGCGTTTTGAAAGCGTGGTACCGCAATGCTGGCCAAAATTCCAATCACGGCAATCACCATCAAAAGCTCCAAAAGTGTAAAGCCATTTTGATGATGCAATGGTTTTTTTCTTAACTTAGACATCCACCACATGATGTACTCCTATGTTTCAATATTCGTTGCGGGAATTTTACATGAACATCATTCAAAAGTACAGCATGTATAAATAGCGTTTTTTGGTAAATTAACAACATTATTCTCTATTCAAGTACACAGGAAACAGCCCACTGCGCCGCAACCATTCCAAAACTCGCGGTCACCATAACGGATGAACCAAACCCTGCACAGTTAAGTCCTTGCACACTGGGTTGGGAATTAACGCAAATATCCGCATCTACCTTTGGATAGCGTATGGCTTCATTTGAATACAACACAGGAACGTGCATTTTCTGAATCTTGGTATTTTTTCGTTCTGACGCACCCACTGCGTTTTTTTGCACTTGTCGCAATTTCTGCCGAATTTTTGCCAGTATGGGGTCTTGTACCGCAAAGGCAATGTCGGCTTGTATGATGCGTGTGGCATCCATTTTTCCACCTGCCGCACCACACGTGAGTAATTTTTGACCACGCCGTTTACAAAACACAATCATTGCCAATTTCGCACGGACTTGGTCGGTACAGTCAAGCACCACATCGGCGGTTGCGGGTATCAACTCCAAGGTATCTTCGGCAATAAAATCATCAACTTCATGCACAATGCAACTGGGGTTAATTTGAGTAATGCGTTCACGCAATGCCGTGGTTTTGGCTTTACCCAAAGTGTCTGTGAGGGCTTGAACTTGTCGATTGACATTCGATTCAACCACGTGATCGGCATCAATTAAGGTCAAAGTACCCACGCCACAACGTGCCAGTGCTTCAACCGCCCACGAACCAACCCCACCCACACCAACCACACACACATGGGCTTGCGCAAGTTTTTCTGTGGCTGAGTCACCGTATAAACGATTGAGCCCTGCAAAGCGGCGTTCGGTATTTGTATTCATATTGACAGATATTCACTTGGGACAATCATGCCCACATGGTATGATTTCACGATTGAAAACAGCCGACATTGTAACTGTTTACGCAACCCATTTCACCCTTACCCTTAGGATACCATCATGTTGGATTTATCCGCCCTGCGGCAAGAGTACACCAACGCAGAACTGAACGAGCGCGATGCGCACGCCCAGCCCTTTTTACAATTTGAGGATTGGTTTTTGCAAGCGCAAAAATCTGAAGTGCCTGAACCCAATGCGATGGTGCTGGCGACTGTCGATGCGCAGCATCAACCCCATGCTCGTGTGGTGCTCATCAAAGAAGTGCGCGCCGATGGCTTTGTGTGGTTCACCAATTACGACAGTACCAAAGGACGAGACTTGGCGAGCAATCCCCAAGCCAGCCTACTGTTTTTTTGGCAACCCCTGCAACGCCAAGTACGCATCGAAGGCGTGGTCAAAAAAGTGGATGCCGCAGAATCCGATGCGTATTTCTACAGTCGTCCCGTGAGCAGTCAATTGGGCGCGTGGAGTTCACCGCAAAGCCAAGAAATCAGCAACCGCATGGTTTTGGTCAAGAACATGGCAAGCAATGCACTCAAATATGGCACATCGCCACCACGCCCAGAGCACTGGGGCGGCTATATTTTAGAGCCCCATTATTTTGAGTTTTGGCAAGGACGCGCATCGCGCTTGCACGACCGCATCGCCTATCAAAAGCAGGACGATGGCAGTTGGCGGATTGCGCGTTTGGCTCCCTAAACTCCCTAAAAACAAGGCAAGCATTTCGGCTTGCCTTTTGTTCGCGGTATTATTTGAACGCAGGTTTGCGTTTTTCAATAAACGCCGCCATGCCTTCTTTTTGGTCGTCGGTTGAAAACAGACTGTGAAATGCCCGCCGTTCAAACAGCAAACCACTGGCCAAAGGCGCTTCAAACGCTTGATTGACCGCTTCTTTCGCGCTCATCACTGCCAATTTACCATAGCCCGCTATGGCTTGCGCCATTTTCAGAGCCTCGTCTTGCAAAGCATCGGCGGGCACAACGCGCGCCACCAAGCCCGAACGCTCGGCTTCTTCCGCGCCCATCATGCGTCCTGTGAGCACCATGTCCATCGCTTTGGCTTTACCAACTGCGCGCGTGAAACGTTGCGTGCCGCCCGCCCCAGGTATCACGCCGAGTTTGATTTCAGGCTGTCCAAACTGTGCGCTGTCCGCAGCAATAATCGTATCGCACGCCATTGCCAACTCACAACCGCCACCCAGCGCAAAACCCGATACTGCGGCAACAATCGGTTTGCGTATGCGCGCCACCGCATCCCAATTGCGCGTGATGAAGTTTTGACTATAAGCAGCCTCAAAATTCAACGCCGCCATTGCCTTGATGTCCGCGCCTGCGGCAAAGGCTTTTTCTGAACCCGTGAGGACAATCGCACCGATGGCCGCATCGGCATCGAGTGCTTGCAAAGCGTGTGCCAATTCATCCATCAATGCGTCGTTAAGCGCGTTCAATTGCGCGGGACGATTTAAGGTAATGCGACCGACCTTGTCGATTGTTTCGACTAAAATGTTTTGGTATTCCATGCTGCCTCCTATGTAAAATGACGCAGGTATTGTAACGCATGCATGCGTCTCGCGGTAAAATGTCGCCGTTCAACCCAAGTCTTTGATTATGTCCAGTCATTCACAATATACCGTACATTACAGCCTCACACCCGACACCCATCGTCATATTTTTTCAGTACGTCTGAGTATTTCAGGTGACTTCGAGAACGGCGTGCAGGTCTTCATGCCCAATTGGATTGCAGGCAGTTATATGCTGCGCGAATTTGCGCGGCACATCGTGTGGTTGCGCGCGTTCAACGATTTCGGCGAATCCATTGAACTGTCGCCAACCTCGCAGCACAGTTGGCACAGCGCGCCTTTTGTCGGTGGTTTGACCATTGAGTATGAGGTATTCGCGCATGACAACTCGGTGCGTGCGGCGTTTTTGGACAGTACCACAGGATTTTTCAATGCGACCTCGGTGTGCTTGTG
>JAJTAZ010000009.1 GCA_021287185.1 Burkholderiales bacterium
GCAATCGGCTGTAGGCGGTTACTTGCTCAAATCAGGGCAAACAGGTGGCACGGTCACACTCACGAACTCCGAAGCCTCGAATCCGATTATTGCCGTCACTGGCACACTCACCAGCAATTTAACTGTGGTTTTACCAGCGACCGTCAAGCGTCTATGGGCAATCTACAACGCCACGTCAGGCGCGTACACAGTAACCGTCAAACTCGCGTCAGGCACTGGCGTGACCGTCGCGCAAGGGAAACGCAACCTTGTGTACACAGATGGCTCTAACGTTTATGACGGCTTTAACGATTTTGAGTCCATCGCATTGACGGGCGTATCCACCGCACCGACTGCGGCGGTGGACACCTCAACTACCCAAGTCGCGACCACTGCCTTCGTGACCAGCCAAGCCGCGTCCACTGCGCCGATTGCCGACGGCACAGCAGCGGTGGGCTCGAGCAAACGCTACGCCCGCGCCGACCACGTCCACCCGACCGATACCACACGTGCCGCTGTAGCATCGTTTACCAATGTTAAAACAGCCTCTGGCTACCAACGTTTCGAAGGCGGCATGATTATGCAGTGGGGGACATTCAGTTTGGCTGCGGCAAATGGGTCTAACATGCCCGTGACTTTCCCGATTGCATTCCCATCCTTGTGTTTGCACGGCATCGTTAATGTCGACAATGCCGCTATAGACCAAATTGGCACTATTAACAAAACCAAAACAGGCATGACGGTGCAAAAAGGTACTGTGGACTCAGAAATCCGCACAGGAACGTGGATTGCCATTGGATATTAAAGGAAAACGAAATGAAATATAAATACAGCCCTACACTTGAGGCGTTTTTCCCAGCCGATATGCTGGATGCTTATACTGATTTACCCATCGACCTGATGGACGTATCGGAGCAGGCCTACGATGCGGTCTTACACGCTCGTAGCCAAGGGTTGGCGTACCGAATTGCAGACGATGGGGTATCGGTCAGCGTCGCGCCTTCAGTCGCTCACGATTGGGATACGAAGGCAGGAAAGTGGGTGCTCAATGTCGAACGTCAAACAATTATTGATGCTCATGCGCAAAAGCAAGCCATCATCAACGCTGTAAACGATGTCAAACATGCGTTGCAAACACACATTGACGCTGTGGCTATTGGCTTGGGTTTTAGTGGCGGCAACGCGGTGATGCTATACGCTGGTTTTGCCAATGCCTTTCAGCCGCTCGCGCAGGCATTCGGTGCGTGGGAAGCAGGTATCTGGGCGCAAGCCAATCAATACATGGCGCAAGTCAAAGCAGGCGAAGTACCCATGCTCACGCCGACGCAAGCCGTTGAGCGCATCCCTGTGTTTGAATTTGCAGGTGCGTGATGATTCGATTTTTTATTTGGCAACTCCTACTCGCGCTTGACCAGCTGGTCAATGTGTTGTTTGGTGGCTATGCAGATGAGACGATGAGCAGCCGAGCCTATCGAATGAGCGAGCGGCACGATGCGGGCTTGTTTGGTTGGCGGTGGCGTGTCTGCGCCACCATTATCAATGGACTGTTTTTTGACCGCCATCATTGCCGCGATGCGTATTTGAGTGAGCGCGACAATCTGCAATTGCCACCTGAATTTCGGGGGAAAAATGACTTGTGATGTGATGTACAAAGGCTTCGACATCGATGTCGCCATCATCCCGCCCACTGGTTTGGTGTTTGGCGATGTGCGAATGTACGCCCAGAGTCCGCGCGGCAAACGCATCGAGTTTGCTATGGCTCAAGTCGATGGTCAGTGGCTCGCATCATTGAGCGCGGAGCAGACATCGGGGATGGAGTCGGGTCGGCACAACGTGCAACTCGATTACATCGAGCAAGGCATCGCCAAGCGTTTGCCGTCGAGTATCACGCATTTTGATTTGGTCGAGCGGGTATGAATGAGCCTATTAAATTGGTATTCAAACCACAAGCGCGTGCACTCAAAAATGAAGCGCAGGCTGTGGCAGGCCGTATCACTTTGCAGGCGCAATCACCAGTCACGCTTGGGTTTGTCAATGATGGTTTTGAGCGTTATGTCGATGTAGTGCGTGCGCTCAGAGGGGCTGGTGCAGGCGATAACTTCGACGCGGACCCACTGGCAATTTATTTAATTTCAAGAGGATAAAAATGGCGACTTTAGAACAACGCTTAAACAGTTTAGCAGCCGCAATCGGCGCAGACATTAAGGCTTTACGCGATGCAGCGGGTGTGTTGGCAAACTTGCCAACCACGGCGAAAAACAACCTCGTCGCCGCCATCGCTGAAGTGTATAGCATGGCCAACAACGGCTCGAACCAAGGCGCAGTAGATGCTGCCATATCTGTGGCCATAAACGACCTGCGCAATGAGCTTCGCGCAGGTGCGGGCGATGCGCTCGATACATTTGCTGAAGTCGCGGCGCAATTAGAAGCAGACCAATCAGCAGCCGCTGCATTGGCTACGGCGATAAACAACCGCGTGCGTTTTGACGAGGCGCAGAATTTAAGCGTGGCGCAACAATTGCAAGCCTGTACCAACATCGGCATTGGCAATCCTGATGTGGATTTGATTTCGGCGTACAACGCCGCTAAGTCTTGATTATGACGTTATCCCAACGAATTATTGAGCTTATTCAAGCCGTTGGCGCGGATATTAAGGCTCTGCTGACAGGCAAGCAGGATGCGCTCGTGGCTGGGCAAAACATCAAAACCATCAATGGGCAGTCTTTGCTTGGCTTAGGTGATTTAAGCATTTCGAGTGGCGGCTCAGGCTCAATGCCTGATGTGTTGGACTTGACGACAGTCGATGAGCCCGCCTCGCCGCAAAGTGGGCATTTGAGCGTCTATGCCAAAAGCCTTGGTGGTCGAGCGATGCTTGCTCAAAAAGGCGCGAGCGGTATTTCAACCGTTTACCAACCGCACTTGGGACGCAACTATTGTCAAGTCATCACCAGCAATGGTGGCGGTAGTGCGCTCGGTTATGGTTGCACTGTACGGTCATCCACTGCTTCATCGTGGACTCCTAAGGCCAATTTAGGCGTAGGTACAGTTTACAAAACTTCGGCGACTGTTAAAGCAGTTTATATTTGGACAGATGTTTGGTCATTTTATCGCGCGGCCGCAGGCTCATCGGGCGGATTCCATTTTTTCGCCCGCGTAGGTTTCCCAGATGCGTCCTACGACGGTACGGCAGCATCGACAGGCTCGCGCATTTTTGTTGGCATGACGGCGGCGTATGCAGCGCGATATTTAACTGACGCAGATGCTGTCTTGGTAGGCGAGCAGGGTGTGGGGTTTCGGCGGGTGCATAATTTCGATGGCGTGCAACATACCAATTGGCATTTTTCGACATGCAACAACACAACAGAGACGCTCGCGGATACAGGCTTAGCCTTTGTCGCGGGACATCAATATACGTTTTCGATTTTTTCGCCCGCTGGGGCTGACCGTGTGACGTGGGAAGTTGAGAATGTGACCACTGGCGACAGGGCTACGGGCGTTGCTACAGACACGCTACCCGCGCTTATGACGGGGATGCGCCCTGTGGCTGTACTCGGCACGATTGACGCTGTGTCTCGGTCAATGTGGTTCCAGAGTATGTATGCCGAAGCGGATTTTTAAAAAAACAAAGGATAAAAAATGCACTTTATAAAGCACGTTTACAGCATTGCCACAACCACCGATTGGTATTTGCCTAAGACAGGTTTACTGGCGGTTACAGGTGGTCTGTGGGCTGGCATTACGGCCAACGAAGCGCATATTCGTGTCTTTGGTTTGCTTGTGACAATAACGGTTGGGCTGACTGTTATTTTGATTAACGTACCCAAAGCAATTCAGGCTTGGAAAGATTGGATTTTCCCATCAAAAAATGAGGGCAAATGCGATGAATAATTTTTGCGCAAACTTAGGCGGTCGAAAGTTTGTTTTTTCGGTGGCTGTGGTCATCTTGTCGTTTATTTTGGTGCTGTTTGGGTTCATGGGCGAGGAAAACTGGGTTGTCGTAAGCCTTGGCGTAACAGGTATGTTTGTCGGTGGCAATGTGGCACAAAAAACTTTTGCAGAGCCGAACAGGAGCGGAAATGAACGCTAATTTTTTTGCAAAAATCAAGCCGTCGTTGTTTGGCGGTAAATTGCCGCAAGGGTGGACGACATGACGCTCATAATCATTAAACAGTTTTTGGCGCGCCTATTCGGCAGCCGATACACATGGTACGCCATCGCTGCAGGTGCGGCTCTGTACGGTGCTGCGCACTGGCACCATGCGCGTGTGGATGACGCGGTGGCGCGCACCACCGCCACACTCACCGCCGAATTTGAAGCGCAGAAAAAACAGGCCATCAAGGATGAGACCGAGCGTGGTCTCGCTATCGTGGCACAAACCAAGGAGGATTACGATGCACAAATCAACACACTCAAAAACGATGCAGCTCGCATGGTCGATGGCCATAGGTCTGGCTCTGTCCGCCTGTCAATCCCAGCCGATTGCACCAGCCCCATCGTCTCAGGCAACGGCAGCAGCACTCAACCAAATACCGTCAGCGTGGCTACAGAGAGCCGAGCCGAATTATCTGACGCGGCTGTCGAGTTTTTTGTCGGCGAAGCAGAGCGCGCAGATAAGCAAGCTATCCAACTGAATGCACTCATCGACGTGGTAGAGCATTTGCGCACGGGGGTGAGGTAATGACTTGGTTGGATTGGATATTGATGGTTTTGTGCATTGTGGCGGTGTGTTTGGCGTATGTCGCATTGGGTATTTTGTTGAGTTGGGTGGGACGATGAGCAGTGATGTGATTGATAACGCAAACGACTTGGCAGCGCAGTTGACCGATGCTTACGTCGCACACGCAAGGGCGCAGAATCGACCACTGCCGCACACAGGCGAGTGCTACAACTGCACCGAACCAATCACCCAGGCGCAAGGGAATTTCTGCGATGCAGAGTGCCGAGATGATTGGCAAAAACGCACAGACGCACAGCGCAGGAATAACGGCGCGACCCAAACCAAACCCTAAATCCCCCTGTGTTTGCCAGCCTTGGCTGACAAACACCCATGCATTGCCACACCACAAGCACAAAGGCATGATGACCTCATCACACACAGGAGAGAGTCACTATGCCCGAAATCTACCACCACGGCGTGAGTACCGATGAGCAACCATCGGGCTACCCACAGATGCCAACCGCCGCGTCCAATGTCATCGCATTTGCGTTCACCGCAGACGATGCAGACGCCAGCACTTTTCCACTGAATAAAATCGTGTTCACCACCGATGGCTCGAGCCTGCTCGGCAAAATCGGTACAACAGGCACGGGTTATCGTGTGTTAAATATTATCACTCAGATCGTGCGCGCACCAATGATGATCGTGCGGGTTGCATCGAGCACCACACAAACGGAGCAAGACGGCAATGTCGTCGGCACCACGCTCGAGGATGGCACAAAAACAGGCATTCAGGCATTGCTCAATGCCAAAACCTTGTTCGATTTAAAGCCCCGAATTCTGGGCGCACCTGGTTTGGACTCGCTCACAGTCACGAGCGCATTGATTGCCTTGGCACAAAAAATCTCGATTAACGGATTTGTATATGGCGGTGCAAATGCCACCACCAAAGAAGCCGCAGTCGCATGGCGTCAGAACTTTGGGGCGCGTGAATACATGCCAATTTTTGGTGATTTTAAAGTGGGCGCAGACACCATCGAAGCGGCCGCCGTTGCATTGGGTATGCGAGCATTGATTGACCAAACACAAGGCTTCTCACGCTCACTATCGAATTTGCCAATTCCAGCGGTCACAGGCTTGACCCTGCCGATTTCGTGGGATTTGCAGGACACATCAACGGACGCTGACTATCTTAACAGCAAAGAAGTCACTGTCTGCATCCGCAACAAAGGCTATCGCTTTTGGGGCAACCGCACCACTTCATCTGATTCACGCTTTTGCTTCGAGGTCTACACCCGCACCGCGCAAATCCTCAAAGACACGATGGCCGAAGGTGTTTTTGAGCACGTGGACAGCGGCATGAGCGTGGGCGAAGCCAAGGCCATCATCGCCAAAATGGATGCCAAACTCAAAGACATGAGCCGCCCTGGTGGCGACTTGCTCGGTGGCGAGGCGGTATTCTCTGACCGCAATACGGTCGAGAACCTCATGGCAGGTCAAATCTACTTCAAATACAAATACACCCCACGTCCGCCGATGGAGAAAATCGGCTTGACGCAGATTCAAACGGGTGAGTATTTGCTCGACCTTATCAACCAACTCATGACCGAAGTGTAAGCCACGGCTCACATTGACCAACCCAACAAGGACAAACAATGGCAAAGAACACCTCACCCAAAGTCATTAAATTATTTCAAGCATTCGTGGACGCAAAATCCACCCACGGCATCGCCAAAACCTGCAAATTGCCTGACTTTAAACGCAAGTTCGAAGAATACCGCGCAGGCGGATTTGACTCCCCTATGTTTGTGGATACAGGCGGCGAGGCTCTAACCTGTGAGACCACATTTGCAGGGATGGCGATTGGTGACACGTTGGCAAGTTACGGTACGCCTATTCATAACGGCTCTACCCTCCACTTTATGGGCGCGTACGAAGACCAAGAGCAGGGTACGACCGATGCCTACGAGGTCATCATGCGTGGTCGCCACACTTGGGACACCCCAGATGCTAAAACAGGTGAGGTGGGCGAGACCAAAATGAAAACCCACATCAGTTATATCAAAGTCATGATTAACGGCAAAACCAAGGTCGAGATTGACGTAACCAAACCGATGTTTATGGTTGATGGCATTGACCGCCTTGAGCAGGCACGCTCGGCGGCAGGTTTGTAAAGTCAGTTTCTCCCTCGAAGTACTTGCCACCCTACCCATAACGGATGGGTGGCTTTTTTAAGCAGAACTATTTTTTAAGGACACATCATGGCAAAAGTAACGCTCAACCAACCCATCAAAATCGGCGAGACAGAAGTCACCGAATTAGACCTGCGCCAGCCCACGGGTGGCGATTTGCGCGGGTTGAAAATTATCGAAGTACTGCAAGGCGACGTGGACAGCATCGCCACACTCGTGCCACGCATCGCCACGCCTGTAATTACGCCCAATCACATCAAAGACACCAGCATGAGCAACATCGTCACGATTCAAGGAGTGCTTGTGGGTTTTTTGGTGGATACGCAGGCATAGACGTGGACACAGCCTGCCGTGACCTGTGGGGAATATTCCACTGGTCACGCGCAGAGGTTCACGCCCTTACGCTTGCCGAACTCGCTATCGAACACAGCCTCGCGCTTGAGTTCCACAACACCATCAACGCCGCACCCGAAACCGAAGAATAAAACATGTCCGCCCAACTCAAAGTCGAATTACTGCTCGCCGCCATCGATAAAGTGACTGCACCGCTGGATGCGATGAAAGTCGCGAGCAAAAAACTTGCGACTGAATTGGGCGAAGCAAGACGCGAGCTTAAAGGATTAGAAGGTGCTCGCCTCAAAATCAATGATCTACAGCACACCAATGTCGAGTTAAAACAGCTTAAAGATAAATTGGCGGCAGCGGCAGGCTCAGCCGAGCGCGCACAGCAGGCATTAATTAATGCCGAAAAACCAACCACCAAACTCAAGATTGCGGCGCGAGAAGCGGCACGCGCGCACAGAGAACTCATTGAACAAGAGTCCGCCCTGATTGCCAAACAATCCCGTTTGTCCGCATCCCTCAAAGAAGCGGGCATTGATACAGGAAAATTGGGCAAAGAGGAGCAAGCCCTCAAAGCCAAAATCACAGCCACTACCCAAAGCATCGACGCTCAGACCAAAGCACTCGAGCGACACGCGCAGCGTGCTGGTGATGTCAAGCGCATTACCGAAGCCTCGAGCAAGATGCAAGGCTACTCAAGCGCGATGAAATCCGCAGGCACGCAAGCCGTCATCACAGGCGGCGTGATGGCAGCAGGACTGTCTGCACCAATCAAAGCATTCGCAGATGCTGAGGATGCAGCAATGCAGCTCAAAGTGTCGATGATGGGTGCGGGTGGGCAAGTGCAGGCAGAGTTTGAGCAAGTGAACCAACTCGCGCAAAAGTTGGGCAATCGCTTGCCTGGTACGACTGCGGACTTTCAAAACATGATGACCGCCCTGCAACGCAACGGCATCGATGCCAAGTCGGTGCTCGCAGGCGTGGGCGAGTCAGCAGCCTATCTTGCCGTATCGCTCAAAATGCCGACTGAGGAAGCGGCCGTATTCGCCGCGAAAATGAAAGGCGCACTCAAAGCCACCGACAGCGAGATGATGGGAGTGATGGACACCATCCAAAAGGGTTTTAATCTGGGCGTAACCTCGGACGCAATGCTGGCTGGGTACAGCAAAATGACTCCAGCGTTGCGCGTCCTACGGATGGAAGGCGACGCGGCCGCCAAAGCCCTTGCTCCGCTGCTGATACAGGCAAATAAAATGGGTATGGCGGGTGAGTCGGCAGGCAACGCATTCCAAAAAGTCATCCGTCTGGCGGTTCAAGCCAACACCAATTCCAAAGGTCAAGATGCAGCCAAAGCCGCAGGCGTGCAAGCCCTGAATTTCAATGATAAAAATGGCAACTTCGCAGGGCTTGAGAACGCCTATAAAGAATTGGAAAAACTCAAGGGCTTGTCCGATGAGGCGCGGGCAAATGTTATCAGTGCGTATTTTGGCAATGATGCAGAAACCATGCAGGCTTTGGGCGTTATGATCGATGGCGGTGTCGATGGTTACAAAAAAGTCCAAGCCGACATGGAGAAACAAGCCGATTTGCAAACCCGTGTAAACAAGCAACTGAGCACCTTGGCAAATATCTGGGATGCGGCAAAAGGCACATTCATGAATGCCCTCGCAGGATTTGGCGAATCTATGGGGGGTGACCTCAAGGGCTTGGCGGACAAGATGGGCAAACTATCCGAGCGCACAGGCGCGTGGATGAAAGACCATCCAACCATGACAAAATGGATAGGACGCACCGTGCTCGCGCTCACAGGGCTGTCCATTGCCTTTGGCGCGACTGCTTTGGCGGCTGGGTTCGTTTTGAGTCCGTTTGCGAAGGTGTGGAAAGCATACAAATTGTTTGGTGAGTTTAAGGCTGCTGGTGGGATTACCAAGTTTATTGTGAGGCTGAAAAGTTTGGGAGGTTGGTTAACCAAAGCAGGGGGTTGGTTCGGAAAATTCGCGTCATCTGCTGCCAAAATAATGTCGAGTTTAGCAAGTAAACTTGGATCGGTAGTGATGCGGATGGGTGGACTGATAGGAAAACTCGGCGGACTCATCGGGCGATCGATGATGAGCATTGTTCGTGGCGTTATGATGGCGTCGCGATTCTTGATGGCGAATCCAATCATCCTCATCATCACCGCGATTGCTATCGCTGCTTATTTAATCTATCGCAACTGGGGCAAAATTGCACCATTTATCAAGGGGGTGTGGGATAAAGCCTCTGCGTATATTTCAAACGCATGGGCGCGTATTAAATCATCCGTAATCAACGGCATAAAATCCGTGATCCGTGCGATTTTGAGCAATCCGATTGTGCAGTTTTATATAAAAGTTTGGAGCGCGGTTATCAGCTACATGGTTGGTTTGGGTGGACGCTTCGTCAGTATTGGCGCGGACATCATCAGCGGACTTTGGAACGGACTAAAATCCAAATGGGCTTCGGTCAAATCGTGGCTGATGGATGCGGTTGCATCCCTTCCCGATGGGGTGAAAAGTGTTTTAGGCATCAACTCTCCCTCCAAGGTCTTTGCAAAAATCGGCGGTGGCATCATGGGCGGCTTGCACATGGGGATGGACAAAACCAGCGGCAAAGCCATCGCGCTTGCGTCCAAAATCGCCAAACGCATCACCGCAGCAGGCACGCCACAAATGGCGTTCGCAGGCTATGCAGGACAACCACGGCAGGGTACACACTCATTGGCTCAGACCAATCGCGCCACGCGCTCTGGCGACTTCAATATGGGTGGGGTAAATATCACCATCAACGCCCAACCAGGCATGAGTGCTGAGGACATCGGGCGCGAGGTGCGGCGCGAGATGGACAACCTCCATCGTCAACAAAAAATGCGAGCCAAAGCATCTTATTTGGACAGGGATTAAATCATGCTGATGAGCCTCGGATTATTCATCTTTACCACCTCCACCATCCCGTTTCAGTCAGAGCAGGACAGCGAGTCATGGCGGCATCCGTCCAATCCACGGGTTGGCAAACGCCCTGCCTATCAGTTCACAGGCAAGGACGAAGCAACCAAGACCCTATCAGGCACGCTATTCCCCGAATTGACGGGGGGTATGCTCACCATAGATATGCTACGCTACATGGCAGACACAGGTGCGGCGTGGCCGCTAATACGGGGCAATGGCATGTATGAGGGGCTGTGGATCATCACAGACCTATCGACCACGCGCACGCTCACATTCGCGAATGGTCAGGCACGGCAGATTGATTTCAGCATGACAATCAAAAAAACAGATGACTTCAGCCTGCTCGGTGAGGTCACCGACTACCTACTCACGTTCATCTGAGGCGCACATGGACATCAGCAACCTCGCCCATTGGATGCCTGTCTATGAGTTGCGCGTGGATGGCGTACTGCTCAACCCCATCATCAGCGACCGACTCATCAGCATCTCACTCACCGACCACCGAGGGCTGGAGGCGGACGAGCTCGAAATCGCGCTGTCAGACCATGACGGCGCGCTTGAATTCCCCAGCCGTGGCGCGGACATCACCTTTAAGGCAGGGTGGGCGCACACAGGCATGGTGGACAAGGGCTTATTCAAGGTGCAGTCCATTCGCCACAGCGGTACACCCGATGTGCTCACCATACGCGCCCGCGCGGTGAACTTCGGCGGTGCACTTACCGTCAAAAAAGAACGCTCATTTCACAAAACCACGGTGGGTGCGATATTGCAAACCGTGGCAAAAGAGCATGAACTGAAACTAAAAATCACAGACAGGCTCGGACAAGCCCCCATCGATCACATCGACCAGAGCCATGAGTCGGACATCAGTTTCATCACCAAACTCGCGCAGGATTATGACGCGCTGTGCGCCATCAAGAACGGCACATTGATATTCATCACCAAGGGCGCAGGCGCAACGGCATCAGGCATGGATATCCCCCCCGTCATCATCACCCGCGCATCGGGCGATAGCCATGACTTCGGCGTTGACGACACCGACCAATACACAGGCGTGACCGCCAAATGGCACGACAAGGGTGCGGGCAAAACAAAAAACGTGCATTGCAAAAAACGCACAGCCAAAGCCCCAACCAAATCCAAAACGACCAAGTCAGGCGAAGTCCTCGAGGGCGACAAAGAAAACACCAAAGTCCTGCGCCACGTATATCAGAGCAAAGAGAGTGCCACACGCGCCGCCATCGCGGAGTGGAAGCGTATGCAGCGAGGCGTGGCAGAGTTCAGCTACACCCTCGCCCGTGGCGATATGAGCCTCATCTGCGAAGCCCCTGCGAGCATCACAGGGATAAAGCCCGTCATCAGCGAGCGACTGTGGCTCATCAAAGAAATCACCCACACCCTAACCACACAAGGGCTACAAACGTCATTGCAGTTTGAATCCGTGTTGATGGGGGAGTTTGATGTGCTGGAAGAGTGACAAAAAACCACACAATGAAAATAATTAGAAAACTTTTGTTTTTGTAATCTATTTTGTTGACAAGGTAAACTTTATTGTTTACAATTTCACCATCGTAACAAATTAAGGAACGATGATGAAAGTAAGCGAGTTTAAACGATGGCTCGCTGCTCAAGGGGCAACTTTCAAAGAGGGTTCTAAACATACAAAAGTTTACCTCAATGATAAGCAAAGCACCTTGCCGCGTCACCCGTCAGCAGAATTACCAACTGGCACGGTGAATGCGATAAAAAAGCAGCTTGGGTTGATTTAGGGGGGAGCCGCAATCGCGGCACCCTTTTAAAAAACCAAATCGTTGATATCGCGCTTATAGATTTATCGGTCAAGACTATGCCACATGGTTATAGTTCTTCACAAGGTTTCGATTGGCATTATGGTTCTATTATCGCGCCTATACGAAACGTGAATATCAAAAAAGAGATCTAAAATGAAATACTTTGCACAAATCACGCCCGATGACGGTCAATTTACAGTGACATTCCGTGATATACCTGAAGCAATCACTTTTGGTAGCACAGTTGAGGAAGCATTGGATATGGCACAAGATGCGCTTGAAACTGCAATGGAGTTTTATTTTGAAGATATGCGCCAAGTGCCCACACCAAGCAAAGGCGAAGATGGCGAGTACGCGATTGAGTTACCTGTCAGCATGGCAAGCAAGGTTCTATTGCTCAATGAAATGGTGGCTCAGAAAGTGAAGCCCGTTGATTTGGCGCGCAAACTCGGCACAACTCGCCAAGAGGTCAACCGCATGACCAATCTGCATCATGCGACCAAGATTGACACCGTAGCATCCGCGCTCAAGGCGTTGGGTAAAGAGTTGAGTGTGTCGGTGGCATAAAGAAACGGGGCGATTGCCCCGTTTTATTATAATCTTTCAAATTTTTTCATAAACAGAAACATAGTGTACCCCCCACACCAGCAAAGTTGCATAGATGATTTGAGGCAAGTATGCCAGCGGTGGGAACAGCGGAATAGCAAACAAACCCAATAACCCAAGGGAAATTAAGAACCACCCGACCAGTCTGATGAGTTTAGTCCAGCCAACATCAATCAAAAAATAAGTGATTGCCACACCAAAGCCAAAAACGAAAAAGCAACTGATCCCTGAAACAAAGGCGAAGGTCAGAATAAACCGAAGGAACAATTGATAATCGGATAACACCAACCCAGCAGGATCTATATCCCAATGCAACGATGGATTAAACAAAACCATAGCCGCAATGCCTGTCATTGGATAGAACAGAACATTGGCTATCTCTTTAATTGTTTTGGTGTCTGCGAGTTTGATGTCCACAATATATCAATCTTGCAAAAGTTCACCAGAATCAATGTCAACAACTTGCGACATCCTATCTTTCAGAAACGATCGCATGGCAGACCTTGTGTGGCAATAGCCAAATATTTTTCCCGCCTTATCTGTTGAAACTTTGACGCGCCGATGCGAGGACTCCCCTGTTGCGGCCACATAATCAAACGCAACCGTCATCCCAGCCCAATTGGTTGTTGGACTTACTTCAATGGTTGGTTCAGTTTTTGGCGTGTCGGCTTTTCTTTTGAGGCCTGTCCACTTATAAAAACGCTCAAGTAAATCCGCCTCTTCAGTTTCAGACAACTCACCATCTGCCGCGTATTGAGTGAGAATGTCGTATAGTCGTTTAGCTTTGCCGTCTTTTAAAACCTGTTTATCCTCAATCCAACGAATAAGGTAGGTCACTTCATCAATGCTCACCGCATCATCGGCGATGATGGCCATGATAATCTCGGTCAACCGTTCGCGTCCTAACCCGCTGGTTTTTTTTGTTGGTGGCTCGGCATCTTTGGTTTGAAGAGCCAACTGTTCAGATAGCGAATCTGCACGCATTTGCTCGCTGTTTAATTGGGAGCGTAATTGATGCAACTCCAAATCTTTCGCATCCGTTTGGGTGGGCATGGGCGCTGTTGTGGCAATGGATGGTGGTGGTGTGGTTGCAAGTTTTATGTATTCTTTAGTCTTAGCCAACCCCACAGAGAACAGCAAAAAGGCTAAGGCAATAGAGACGAAAGAGGAAATCCCGCCCAAGGCAGCAAAAAGCATTAACATCACAAAACCAAGGGCAAACAGCAAGTAAATCATCGCAATCTGCTTGCGTTGAAGTATTCCGCCCTTTGTTTTGATAAGCGATGGTTTGGCGAGCCACACAGCCATCGGCAACGGACTACACAACAACAACACAAAAGCAATCATTCCTATAGCGTCTTTCATCACAACCCACCTCGACCTGATTTATCGCGAACGCGCCCAATCACTTGAAAATCATCATCCATTGGTACGATCTCATCATCAAAAGAATCATTGTCACTGATCAACTTAACGGTTCCGTCTGTTTTCAGCTGCAGACGTTTAACCCTCAAGTTGTGACCTATGCGGATGGCATACACACGACCATCGTATATCTCTGTCTCGCCGCGATGGATAAGAACAATGTCGTCATCCCATAACGTGCCAACCATAGAGTCGCCTTTCACGCGCCCACGAATGCAATCCGCAGGGTTAATGCCATGCTTTACAAACCACTCACGACGATAGTATGCCGAGCGTGATGGTTCCATCTCTTCAAAAATCAAATTGCCATTGCCGCCGCTGAATTTCACATCGTATTCAGGGATTTCGACAATATCCGTTCGTTGCTCATCGCCTGTGCCAAAGAGCAACCATGCAGGCGACGTATCCAACTCTTCGGATAGGTTTAATAAGTTTGGGATGCTTGGGTAGTTGTCATCACGCAACCACTGCTGAAGTGTTTGCCCTGAGATGTCAAGTTTTTCAACAAGGTTTGCTTGTGTAATGTCGCGGTTCTTAATAGCTGTCCGCAATCGTTGTCCAAAGGTTTTCATATGTTCTCCTTGTTGTATAAATTATACAGTTTTAAACTGTGCGAAAAAATAAGTAAAAAAATTTGCATTGCTATGTAATTTGCTTTATAGTTCACACAACTAAAAACTGTATAAAGCGACGTTTTAAAATGGATGAATTACAAAAATACATATCAAGCATTGGTGGCATTCAATCATTTGCTTTGATGAATAACGTTAAATACCAGTCAGTTCAGGCGTGGATAAAGCGTGGTTATGTGCCGCCAGCACGCGTGATGAGTTTGTCAAAAAAGACTGGAATCGACCCTCATAAGTTAAATCCTGTTCACTTCCCAAATTAAAACTGTATTCAAACCCAACCGCACACAAATTAAATTGTGTGCAATTGAGAGGAGCAAAAATGAACTACCCATATAACCCAAACGAAGACCAGCATACCCAACCCAAGTTGTGGTTGGTATGGCTGGTCCTGATTGTTTTGATTGCGCTGTATGCGAGCTGCTCGGATGACAACGCGGCATCGGACGAGCGCAATGCTGCCACAGCGTTTTACCCATCGCGCCCATCGGTCGAGCAACAAACCGCCTACCGTGAGGAGATGCAAGCCCAAGCCGACCTCATCCGCGCAACTTCTGCACGAGGTGCGCAATGAATATCGTCACAAATATCGTTGTAGAGAATGCCTACGGTGTGCAGTCAAACCTGAGCGTGCATATAAATCAGGACAAACTCGCCACCGCATCCATGGGCAATGCCCTACTTGATACTGGGTGCGCGGAGCGATGGATTGAGCGTGCCTCTGTCGCACCATGCGTTGCGCAGGATTTCGCTACGTTTACCGCTTCGACAAAAATGTCTTTGGCGTTTGCGCTCGCGTTTGCTGAGCGGTTTGTGCTGATGTGCATCGACAGCCTGAGCAATTCGGATGAAGCAATAGACCGCACGTTCGCCACTTGCGATGCGAGCGGCATTAGGGTGTCTGATGCGCGGATCAACTATCAACTATCCCACGATGACACGCTGAGTGCGCGTCTGACTGGCTTTGCAGTCCAATAACAAGGATAAAGACAATGAATGAGAATTTAATCGAAGCGCAACGCCAAGCAGTGGCGCACGCAAAAATCAATCTTGAGAACGCGCACATCCGCACAGAGCCATTGCGCAAAGTGGCTGAAGTATTGGACACGCTCACGCCGTCTGCGCCCGAATCAGTGCAAAACGGTACGGCGGATCAGGGTCATTACGCACCCGCGTTTAAAGGTGTGCTCAATAACGGTGATTTGAAATCAGTTTAGAAATTTTATCGTTTTTGGCGGTGGGTTTTGTGTTTTCGGTCATTCACAACAGCCCTGCAACCCGCCAACAAGTGTCAGGTACAAGACACCTCGCTGGTCGAGCGACCCGGTAGAAACCACCGAAAGCCAATGTTTTAAACGGTTAGCCCTGCACCGACTTTTCCTCGAGAGTGAGGTGCAGGCATTTATTCAGGTGTGAATGAAAGCGAGGTATTAGATGTCTTTTTTACAGATGGCAGTGCGCGAGGCTCTGAGCAATCCAAAGTCAGCGAATGATGTCAAGGACGCGACAGGCTGGGATGCCTCATCCGTGTCGCGGTTTTTATCGGGTGGGGCAGGTGTCCCACTTGAGAAGTTGGATGCGCTTCTTAGTGCGGTCGGCTTCGTTGCGGTCAGTGCTCGGTATCTTGACGCACTCGGCACGATGAGCGAAGTCGGTACGCATTGCAGGTGCGCTCGGCAGGGTATGGGTGAGTGTCACCCGTCCACGCCGAAATTACCTAAATAAGGATTATATGCTCGGCAGACGATACGGTTTTAATTGCCCCCATTGTGGGGCAAAGATGGCGACCACCATGACGCGTTACCTGGACAGGAAACTCCAGGAGCGGTATCTAAAGTGCGCAAATCCAAGCTGCCAAGCAGTGTACAAAGCCTTTGTCGAGATTAAGGATGTGGTGTCCTTACCAATAGACCAGACAGAAAAAACAGTTTAAAAATCGAGGATAGCAATGAGGGAAGATTTAAAACAACGGGTACTCGCATCCATACAGATGCAGTATGGCTACAAACCACAGGGGAAATTCCTGCGGGCAATTAAATGCCCAACCTGTGGCAAGAAAGAAGCTTACTCGTTCGAGGAATCCCCTTGGGTGATTAAATGTGCACGCGAGAAAAATTGCGGCGCCGAGCACCACGTCAAAGATCTTTTTCCTGAGTTATTCAATCACTGGACGCGCGATTATCCAAAAACTGAAACCAACCCACACGCCAGCGCAGATGCGTACCTTACGCTTGGGCGCGGTTTTGATGCGAAGTTAATTAAGGGGTGGTACACCCAAGGTGCGCACCATGACCGGGAGCATGATTTTTGGACAAGCACGGTTAAATTCACCCTGCCAAACGGCGCGACTTTTGAGCGGTTTATTGATGAGCCTGCGCGCTTTGGTTCGCGCAAGGGGACGCTCTCTGCTTATCGTGGTTACTGGTGGTGTGCGCCATCGGGCGAGTTTGCTAATCTATCAGCACCGCGTGGTGCTGAGATTTGGCTCACTGAGGGGATTATCAACGCCATTTCGTTGATGCACGTGGGTAAAACGGCTGTGAGTACGATGTCCAGTGGCTCTTATCCTGATGTGTCGCTCAAAGAATTGGCACAGCAATGTTTGGAAAACGGTACACCTCGCCCAACACTGGTGTGGGCTTTGGACTCGGATGCGGCAGGTCGTAAATTCACGCACAAGCACATCGAGCGTGCGCGTGCGGACGGTTGGGAGTGTACCGCCGCGCAATTGCCAAGCATGGGGGCTACGCATAAGCAGGATTGGAATGATTTTCTAATTCGTAAATCGCTCAATGACACGGAGTTGAACAAGGCGAAGTTTGAGGGGGCGTTACTCATCGCGAACTCTAAGGATGAGAAAGGTCAATTGATTTATGAGCGTTACGGCGCGACTCGCTTTGTGCTTGAGTTTCGTGATGAGCTCTACTGGTGGGAACTCAAAGACAATGGCAAATCTGAGCCGATGCCGATCGTGTCGAATATCTCGACTTGCGTGCCAACGATTTTGTACAAGCAATCGAACCAAACCACGGACGAGCATTGGTTTTATTTTAATGTCGAATTCCCACGTGCAAAGCCTTATAAATTGGCGTTCACCAATGCACAAATAGCCAGTGCGGCGGAGTTCAAAAAACGCCTATTGGTGGCAAATGGTGGACTGTTCACAGGCACGACTCAGCAGTTAGATGCGTACATCAAACGCCAAATGCGCGAACTGAAATCCGTGGACACCATCGACTACATCGGTTATAGCGCAGAGAATGGAATGTATATATTCGGCGATGTGGCGGTTAAGGATGGGCGCGTACATAAATTAAATAGCGAGGACTTCTTTGAGGTAGGTCGACAATCAATCAAGACCCTGTCAAATCAAGGACTGAAAATCAACACTGATTTAAGCGACTTTGACCGCTCTTTTTTTAAACTGATTTATCAAGCGTTCGGTGCACAGGGTTTGGTGGCTTTAGCGTTTTGGTTCGGTTCTTTGTTCGCAGAGCAAATCCGCGCACAGCAGGAGTCTTTCCCATTTCTTGAGATGGTGGGCGAACCTGGTACGGGTAAATCTACGCTGATATCGTTTTTGTGGCGACTGTGCGGCCGCGACCGTTACGAGGGGTTTGACCCGAACAAGGCTTCTGTTGTGTCGCGCCGTAGAAACTTGATTCAGTATTCAAACATGCCAACCGTTTTCCTCGAGTCAGACCGCACCGAGGATGCGAGCAAGTTCGGGAAATTCGATTGGGATGAATTAAAGACCGCCTACAACGGTGGCATCCCCTACTCAACGGGTCAAAAAAACATCGGCAACAGCACCTACGAGCCACCATTCAGAGGCTCAATCGTCATCAGTCAGAATGCAGTGGTCAAGGCAAGCAAGGCGGTGCTTGAGCGGATAGTCCACATTTACTTTGAGAAAAAGAACCTTTCACCCGATACCCAACGCGCAGCATACGCGCTCACTCGGATGGATTCAGGTATGGTCAGTGGCTTCGCGCTCAAAGCGGTGCAAGCCGAAGCGGCAGCGATGCAGACCATCATTGATAGACAGTTTGAGCACGTGAAGTTGCTCGAGTCGTTCGATAACCTGCGCAATGTGCGCGTGATCAAGAACCATGCACAAATCCTCGCGTGCTGGGACGCGATGCGCAATGTGTTTCCTGAGTTGACTCAGGAGATGAGCGAGCGAGTTTATGAGTCGGTCGCAGAAATGGCAGTTGAGCGCGAATCAGCACTCGATGCAGACCACCCAATTGTCCAAGAGTTTTGGGAAATCATTGAATATCTGGAGTCTCAATCTGAGGATTACAACGTGATTGACCACAGCATGGACTCTCAACTCATTGCCATAAACCTGCGGCATTTCGAGGCGGTGGCAAACGAGCGAAAAATCAGAATACCTCTCTTGGCTGATCTGCGAGATGTATTGCGCACCAGCCGCCGTCATAGGTTCGTGGACGTAAAGACCGTTGGGTCATCCATCAATAAGCGTTACAACCTGCACTCTCACGCGGATAAACGACCTGCTACGGTGAAGTGCTGGGTCTTTGCGCGATAGGAGGTGGGTATGTTAAGCCAACAAATCAGAGACGAAATTGATGCACTGAAAAACGGTGTGCTTTTACCGCAAAAAACATTTGAGCGTGCGCACGGTCAGTTAATCAATCTGCGCAACAAACTCATGCGGATGCCCGCATTGACCGTTGCCAGCATTGCCAAGGATTGCGAAATTATGATTCACATCCAAAACCAGCAAGCGCATCATGGTCGATTGGCGGTGGCATCATGAATCCAAAATTATTCCCAACGGTTTTAATTGTGTTGGATGTGGCGGCTGGCGTGGTGTATGCCACGCACGGCGATTGGCGCAAGTTTGGTTACTGGGTCAGCGCGGCGGTATTGACCGCTTGCGTGACGTTTTGAGGTGATCATGAATAAATTTTACATAAAAAATGGGCGACTGAACCCCGACTGGGTCGAGTGGCTGATGGGGTGGCCGCTCGGATGGACAGACTTAAAGCCATTGGCAACGGTCAGGTTCCGCTCGAGGCAGCGGTCGCATGGCGGATTTTGACGGGGGCGTATGATGCGGCTGAGTACGTCTGAAGCGGCGAGAGAGTTGGGTGTGAGCGTATCACTTTTGTTGCGCCACGCGGATGCGTGGGGCATCACACTCATTCCCAAAAACCCAAAGTCATTGCGCAAAACCTACATCATCGAGCAGTCGGATGTTGACGAATATAAACGCCAGCAGACCAAACAATCAGAGCCTGTGCGCCAGTTTGAGATTTAGCCCAATCGCGAGGCAATCTCACTGGCTGTTGCGTTGTAATAAACGCGAAGCGAGTTTATATCACGATGACCAACCATCCGAGCCAAATCCAATACATCAACTTTACGAGCGAGCCGAGTAATCGCCTCGTGCCGCGTGTCGTGGAAGTGTAGGTCTTTGAGACCTGTATTTTTAATTGCCACCGCGAACATTCTACTGGCAGTGCCAGAGTCAAGATTGAATATCGGCTCGTGTTTTAATTCCATTTGTTCAATCAAATATTGTTTGGCCGCCGATGACAGAGGCACATCACGCGCATCGCCGTTTTTGGTTTTGAGCAAGCGTAGATAATTCTGCTCAAGGTGGATTTGCTCTGATGTGAGTGTACATAACTCGCCCAAACGCATCGCCGTTTCAATCGCGAGCAGGAACATCCGTGCCAATGCGCGGCTCTTTGGCGCAGAGCGAGATTTGGTGCGGTTTAATTCATCCAAAATTTGTTTAATCTCGTCATCACTGATTCTGCGGTCACGCGGTGGCGGGTCTTTGGGTCGCTCGACTTTACGGATGAGGTTCACGTCCGTCCACCGCCATTTGCTCACGGCGACTTCCCATATTGCAGAGAGCAAATTAAGTTCGCGATTTACAGTCGATGTTGATAGGCTCGCGCCTGTGGTTTGGTTGGTTTGCGCAAGGCGTGAGTGCGCCCAATCTTTCATGTCGTCAATGCTGATGGAGTGCATAGCCTTGGCGCATAATTCAGGATAGTCGCGCAAGAATGCTTTGGCGCGTAATTCCTCCCAGCGATGGCCGCGCTTCTTGTTCGATTCCTCACGAATATATTTTACAACAGCCTCACCGAGCGCATGTGGCTCGAAACCCTTGTCGCGCTTAATTTGATATTCGGACTCGAACCGGAACTCGGCCGCCTTGGCATCAGTCTTGTTATCGTAATTGCCAGAGCGATAAAACCCATCGCGCCGAACCTCTACGCGCCACCTATCCCCAACCTTCCTTATCGTCCCCACGATTTCCCCTTGGCGTAAATTTGGCGTAAATTATACGTTGGATTGGCTTGATTGTATTGATTGTATTGATTAGCAATACATAACCCATCCGCCCAAACCCACAAAAACAGGGCTCCTAATCAATACAATCAATATATTCAATACAATCAAACAAACCACCATTGTCCGGCCCTGGGCACCAACATATAGACTTCTACTACCCATAGTTAGCAATTTAAACCCCGTAAAACCAGTGTTTACGGGGTTTTTTGTCATCTGTGGGTAACGTGAGGTGCTTTAAAAAGTGAGTAACTTTGCGGGCAACTTATATAATAATCAAAAAAATTACTCACAATTTATTTGAGGTGTCAAAACGAAGCCCATAGGCGCAAAAATCAAGGCGATTAACCCACTTGTTGATAATCGACCCCCGCGCGCAATTTAAAATGTACTGAAATCGAACCGAATACTCGGAAAGTTCGCAGAGTATTCAGTATTCGATTCCGTGATTTTTTTAATTGAGTTTTTCCTGCATAAAGCCCGCCACACTCGCCATGGCTTTTGGCAAACTCGCCACGTCCGTGCCACCTGCTTGTGCGAGGTCAGGTCGGCCACCACCTTTGCCGCCGATTTGTTGGGCAACATGGTTGACGACTTCACCTGCTTTGATTTTGCTGGTCAAGTCTTTGGTCACACCCGCGAGGAGGGTTGCTTTGTCGGTTGCGCTGGCCAATACGATGACTGCGCTGCCGAGTTTGTCTTTTAATCCATCCATCGTGGTGCGCAGCATGTCAATGTCCGCACCCTCAATCATGGCGGACAGAACTTTAACCCCGTTGATGTCAACTGCTTGGCTGGCCAAGTCGCCGCCTTGTGATGCGGCGAGTTTGTTTTTCGCTTGCGCGAGTTCTTTTTCGAGGATTTTGATGGTCTCTTGCGTGCCGACGATGCGCTCGACCAATTCGGCAGGTGCGGTGCGCAATGCGGCGGCGGCGGCATTGACCTGATTGGCAAGGTGTTGTGTGTGTGCCAAGGCGTTCAACCCCGTCACCGCCTCGATGCGGCGCACACCTGCGGCAACGCCGCCCTCCGAAATGATTTTGAATTGACCGATATCGCCCGTGGCTTTGACGTGAATCCCACCGCACAATTCTTTACTCTCGCCAATCGAAAGCACACGCACTTCGTCGCCGTATTTTTCACCAAACAACATCATCGCGCCTGAGTTTTTCGCGCTTTCAATGCCCATCACTTGCGCATCGACAGGGGTATTGGCGAGGATTTGTGCATTGACCCAATACTCAATTTGCGCGATTTCCTCCGCCGTCATAGGTGCGTTGTGGGTGAAGTCAAAGCGAGTTTTCTCGGCATCGACCAATGAGCCTTTTTGTGTCACGTGCTCGCCCAGCATCAAACGCAAAGCCTTGTGCATCAAATGCGTCGCCGAGTGGTTGCGAATCGTCGCGGCGCGTTGCTCGGCGTACACCGTCGCGTTCATCACATCACCGACTTTCACTGTGCCACTGTCCACCGTCACAAAGTGCCCATGTACATCGGGCAGGATTTTGAGGGTGTCTTGTACCGAGAGTTGTGCGTTTGGATTTGAGAGCAAACCTTTGTCGCCGACCTGTCCGCCTGATTCGGCGTAAAACGGCGTGACATCGAGTATCACGATGCCTTGTTCACCTTGGTTCAGACTGGTTACAGGTTCGCTGTCCTTGTAGAGAGCCAATACCTTCAACTGATTACCATGCGTGCCTGCATAGCCTGTGAACTGGGTTTTTGCGCCATCATAAGCGATGGTTTTATCCATTTTAAATTTGCCTGCGGCGCGGGCGGCGTCTTTTTGTGCGTTCATGGCGGTTTCAAATCCAGCCTCATCCACCGCAAATCCGCGTTCACGACACACATCGGCGGTTAAATCCAACGGGAAACCAAAGGTGTCGTGCAGTTTGAATGCCATGTCGCCCGATAATGTACCACCTGCGGGCAGTGCCGCCAGTTCGTTGTCCAGAATGTCCATACCATTGGCGATGGTCTCAAAAAACCGCTCTTCCTCTTGTTTCAAAGTGGCTGTGATGCTTGCTTGTTTGTCGCTGATATTTGGATACGCCGCGCCCATTTGGTTCACGACTTCTGCCACGAGTTTATGGAAAAATGGCGTGCGCACGCCCAGTTTATAGCCATGACGAATTGCGCGGCGGATGATGCGGCGCAGCACATAGCCACGTCCTTCATTGGATGGAATCACCCCATCGGCGACCAAGAACGTGCACGCACGGATGTGGTCGGCAATCACGCGCAAGGATGGATTCGCTTCATCGGTACAGCCCGTCACTTTCATCGCCGCACCAATCAAGGCAACAAACAAGTCAATTTCGTAGTTGGAATGCACACCTTGCAAAATTGCTGCCAGTCGCTCCAAGCCCATGCCTGTATCCACGCAGGGCGCAGGCAGTCTGCTCACACTGCCATCGGCGTGCATTTCAAATTGCATAAAGACGTGGTTCCAAATCTCGATGAAACGGTCGCCGTCCTCTTCTGCTGAACCGGGAGGGCCACCCCAAATGTGTTCACCGTGATCGTAAAAAATTTCCGAGCAAGGCCCGCAAGGCCCAGTATCAGCCATCATCCAAAAGTTATCGGATTTGTATTTGCCGCCCTTGTTGTCGCCAATGCGAATCACGCGCTCAGCTGGCAGACCGATTTCTTTCGTCCAAATATCGTAGGCTTCATCGTCCTCGTGGTACACGGTTGCCAGTAATTTTTCAGCGGGCAAGCCATAGACCTGTGTCAATAATTCCCAACCCCATTGAATCGAATCGCGTTTGAAATAGTCGCCAAATGACCAGTTGCCGAGCATTTCAAAAAATGTATGGTGGCGCGCAGTGTAACCGACGTTTTCTAAATCATTGTGTTTGCCGCCCGCGCGCAAGCACGCTTGCACACTGGTGGCGCGCTTGTACGGACGTTTGTCTAAGCCGAGGAATACGTCTTTGAATTGCACCATACCTGAGTTGGTGAACATCAAGGTCGGGTCATTTTGCGGCACGAGGGGCGAACTCGCGACGATGGTGTGGCCTTTGTCGGCAAAAAACTGGAGGAATTTAGAACGTATATCGGCGACTTGCATGGAAAATCCTGTGAATGATGTGTGGTTGAACTCGCGCATTATAAAGGATTTGGGGGCGGTTTGATACGATGCACGAGGGGATTTTCAGAAGGTTCTCATGGTTGATTAAGCCGTCATTGAGAATCCATTTGACAAAAACCTTGCTAAACCAGTTTCACCAGTGAATCTATTCAAAAACCTTTGTTTTGCCAATGTTTGTGGATTGCTTCGCTGGTAAAACCTCGCTCGCAATGACGAGGTGCTAATTGATGTGGTTGAAACCCGCGTACCGTCATTACACGCTTTGAATGGTTTTGTCGAGGCGTGGCAATCCATTGATGTGTGTCGTGGTGATGTTACATGGATTGCTTTACTGATGAAACCTCGCTCGCAATGACGAGGTGCTAATTGACGTGGTTGAAACCAGCATACCGTCATTGCGAGCCTCGAATGGTTTTGTCGAGGCGTGGCAATCCATTGATGTGCATCGTGGTAAGGTTCATGGATTGCTCCGCTGATGAAACATCGCTCGCAATAACGACCGTATCAACGTTGGCACGGACCATACATCCGCCACATCCTCAAATCAACACTCAATCCGATTGACCGCCAAACCACCTTTGGACGTTTCTTTGTATTTGTTTTTCATGTCTGCGCCCGTTTCACGCATGGTTTTAATCACCATGTCGAGCGACACGTGGTGCGTGCCATCGCCGCGCAATGCCATGCGCGCGGCGTTGACTGCTTTGACCGCGCCCATCGCATTGCGTTCAATGCAAGGAATTTGTACCAATCCACCAATCGGGTCGCAAGTCAAACCGAGGTTGTGCTCCATGCCGATTTCAGCCGCATTTTCAATTTGCTCGACCGTTCCACCCATCACCGCCGCGAGTCCGCCTGCCGCCATGGAACAGGCGACACCGACTTCGCCTTGACAGCCGACTTCCGCGCCACTGATGGAGGCGTTGAGTTTATACAAAATACCAATCGCGCCCGCGGTGAGCAAAAATTCATGGATGCCTTGAATATTGGCATTGGGCACAAATCGGTCGTAGTAGTGCAACACTGCGGGTACGATGCCCGCTGCACCATTGGTCGGTGCGGTCACCACGCGTCCGCCTGCGGCGTTTTCTTCATTCACCGCCACGGCGTACAAATTCACCCAGTCCATCACGGTGAGGGGGTCGGATAATCCGCGCTCAGCATTGCGCGTGAGTGCGCGGTACAACTCGCCCGCACGGCGTTTGACATTCAATCCACCTGCGAGCATACCAAACGCATCGGGATTGTCGATGCCGCAACCGCGCGCCACGCAAGTTTGCATCACCTGCCAAATTCGATTCAATTGTGCGGTGATGTCCTGCTCGCTGCGCCAAGTCAATTCATTGGCCAACATCAATTGCGCAATGCTGATGCGATGGGTGTGACACAGTGCCAGCAATTCTTTCGCGCTGCTAAATGGATAAGGCACTTCGGCAAACGCTTCCAGCACAGGCGCGGTGTCCATGCCCACCGTGACCACAAAACCACCGCCGACCGAGAGGTATTTTTTTTCAATCAGTAGATGATTGTCTGCATCAAACGCCGCCAGTTTCATGCCATTCGGATGCTCGGCGAGGGCTTCGCGTTTGTGCATAATCAAGTCGCGTTTGAACACAAAGGCCACTTCGTGTTGCTGCAAAATTTTAATTTTTTGGTTGAGTAAAACCAAGTCCAATTCAGATTGGATCTCGTCAATGGGCACATCTTCGGGATTGAACCCCATCAATCCGAGCAACACGCCTTTGTCCGTACCGTGCCCCAAACCCGTCAAGCCAAGCGAGCCATACAGTTGCACCGAAATACGTGCGGTCTGCGCCAGCAAGTCGTGTTTGTGCAGGTATTCGACAAACATCTTGGCTGCACGCATCGGACCGACGGTGTGCGAGCTCGATGGACCAATGCCGATTTTGAATAGGTCAAATACGGATACCGCCATGTTGTCTCCTTGTGTGTTTTTGTATGATTGTTTTATAAAATCACATCACCGATGTTTTTCTAAATAATCCCTCAACCACCGCATAAACTCAGGCGTGGTACGCGTGACGTTAAACCGCATCATACTCGATGCGCCTTGCTTGGGTGAAAACAGTGAACCGGGCGCGACCAGCCAGCCATCGTTTTTGGCTTCCAATGCCAGTGCGTTGGTATCCACGCCTGTATTGACCCACAGAAACACGCCTTCTTGCGCGTGTTCGGGGTACTCTAAACCAATTTCAGGCAAGGCGGTTTTCATATACGCGTGCGCATTGGCAAGGCGTGTGCGCAGTTTGTCGAGGTGGCGGCGGTGTTGGCCATCAACCAATAATCGATGCACAATGCGCTCGTTCATTTCTGAGCAGACCATGGTCGAGAGCATTTTGCGCATCAGGATGCCTTGCACATGCTCGGTCGGGCAGCAGAGCAAACCGACACGCAAATCTGCACCCAGACATTTTGAAAAACTCGCGATGTAAAACACCCGTTTGAGTTGGTCGAGTGCGGCATAGCGCAATGCGGGCGCGCCTTTGGACAAGCCTGCGTGCAAGTCGCCGTAAATGTCGTCCTCTAAAATATACGCATCGTACTCCTCCATGATGCGCAACACTTGGTAGGCACGAGCAGGCGTGATGCCATAAGAAGTCGGGTTGTGCAGAACGCTGTTGGTCACATACAGTTTGGGTTTTTCAAGTTGCATGATGCGCGTCAAAGCTTCAATATTCGGCCCCTCCACATCACGCGGTACAGAAACCACGCGCAAGCCTTGCGCTTGCAAACAACCATACAACCAGAACCAACACGGGTCATCCACCACCACCGCATCGCCTGGGTTGAGAAAATAGCGCGCCACTAAATCAATCGCCATCGATACGCCGTTGGTGGTGACCACTTGGTCGGGTGCGGCGCGAATGCCGATGGGGTGCAATTGCACCACAATTTGCTCGCGCAATGGTGCGTAGCCAGCGACATTACCGTAGTCATAAATATGTGCGTCCGAGACGCGTGTTGCGGCGCGTACTGCCACACCCATGCGTTCGTTCTCTAACCACGAGCGTGGCAAAATCCCACTACCAGGGGTGCGGTCATCGGGTAAATCCGAGAATAAATGACGCAGCAACCATTTGGCATCGACCACTTGGGTTTCTTGGAATGCGAGCAAATTGCGTTGCGCGGTTTCAGGCTCGGATTTGGGTACATGCACGGGTTGCGCCACGTAAAATCCTGAGCCCGCGCGCGAGTGCAGCACACCCGAAGCCACCATTTTTTCGTACGCATTGACCACGGTAAAACGCGAGACTTCGAGTTTTTCGGCGAGTTGGCGCACCGATGGTACACGCGCCCCTGGTGCGTAAAAACGCATGTCAATGCGCTCGGTGAGCCATGCGACCACGGCATCGACTTTGTTAAACCGTGGATCCAATGCCGATGGGCTCATTGCAAGACTAACTGGGCTTGCTGTCGTGCCTGTGATGTCGGTGGCATCAAGGGAAAGTGTATTGTGTTCCATATCGGTACAGTTTAAAAATTGTTTATAAAATTGTACCGTTACTGTACTGTATTTTTCGCGTATTGTGTCAACAAATTAAACTTGAAGTGAAAGGGTTGGTATGCGCACAATTGGCATTTTAGGTGGGATGAGTTGGGAGTCCACGGTTTTTTACTATCAACACATCAATCAATTGGTCAAGAATGCACGTGGCGGCTTAACCAGCGCGCCGATGATGATAGACAGTGTGGATTTTGCCCAAATGGCACAATGGCAGCGTGAAGGACATTGGGGTTTAGCGGCGCAATATTTGGGTGAGCGGGCTCGCGTTTTACAAGATGCGGGCTGCCAAGCCATCGGTATTGCAACCAACACCATGCATAAGGTGTATGACGAGGTTGCGGCGATGATTGATGTGCCGCTGGTACACATAGCAGACGCAGTGTGCAATGAAGCGCGAGCACAACACATAACGCACGTGCTGTTCTTGGGCACTGAGTTCTCTATGAGCGAAGCATTTTTGCGGGAACGCTATTTAACGCATGGGGTGCGTTGGACCTTGCCTGAGCAAAACGAACGTGCTTGGATTCATGAAGTGATTTTTCAAAGGCTGTGCCAAGGTATTGTGATACAGACCGATCAAGAAACTTTTGCACAATTAATCCATCAATACAGCCAACAAGCCGATACCCCTCAAGCGGTGGTGCTCGGTTGTACCGAGTTGGCGATGCTTGTAGGTGACGCTCAAATGTGCACGCTACCGATTTTGGACAGCGCGTATATACACGCACGAACTTTGGCCGATGTGGTCTTGAGTGATTGAATCAGTACAGAGTTAAAACGGATTGATTGAAAAAATAAAAAGGATAAGTAGTGGGGACATCTCAAACCGAACAACGCGGACTTTGGCTTGGACTTCTGGCAGTCACAATGTTTGCGCTGTCATTGCCGATGACCAAATTGGCGGTTGGCAGCCACGATGCGCCTTTGCTCTCACCGTGGTTCAGTAGTTTTGGGCGCGCAGCCGTGGCTGGACTGTTGTCCGTTGTTTATTTATGGTACCACCGCGCACGTTGGCCTGTGGGCAATCAATGGCGCACACTTGCGCTGATTGGGTTGGGCAATGCCATTGGCTTTCCGATTTTGCAAACCGTTGGCTTGTTGTACGTGCCTTCCTCCCATGCTGCGGTGTTTAACGGTCTTTTGCCTTTGGCAACAGCCGCGATTGCCGCGTTGATTTTTCGCCAGCATGCGCCCGTTCGCTTTTGGGCGTGGGCTGGGTTGGCCGCTTTATTTGTCGTGCTGTTTGCTTTGTGGCGCGCTTATGTGACAGATGGTTTTATTGCGGTGCACGGTGCAGATGTGTTGTTGTTTTTCGCGATTGTGTTCTGTGGTTTTGGTTATGCGCAAGGTGCAAAACTCGCACGCGAAATGCCTGCCGCCCATAGCCTCAGCTGGATGCTGGTGGTGTTTTTGCCCATTACTTTGCCCTGTGCCATTTATACCGCTCCGAGCCACCCTGTCCCTTGGTCAGCATGGCTGGGTTTTGCTTATATTGCGATTTTTTCGATGTGGATTGGCATGATGATTTGGTTTTATGCGTTGCACATCGGTGGCGCGGTGCGTGTCAGTCAAGTCCAAATCTTGCAACCATTTTTGACTATTTTATTTTCAATTCCACTGCTCGGCGAATCATTCAGTATGAGTACACTGTTGTTCGCGGCAGCAGTGATTTGGGCCGCATATATGGGAAAACGAGTACCCATCTCCCCCACCGTTCCTGCACCCGCACTGGCAAACAAGGTTTGAGTAAAGGCGTGATATGTATTTCAACGACACAATCGCCGAATTATTTGCGATGGCGACCTTTGCCTTTGTGAACTCGGTCACACCGTGTCCCAACAATGCGATTGTTGTTGCATTTGGGTGCGCGTTTTGCTTTAACTGCAGCATCCCGCACATGATTGGCATTGCTTCGGGATTTTGTGTGATGATATTGCTGTGCTGCATCGGTGGTTATAATGACGTCAAGTGGCTCATACGTGGCGCATACACCCAATATGAATTTGAAAGAACCCCATGAATTACAAACACCAATTTTTCAATGACTATGCTGAAACCGCACATCCTGCGTGTATTCAAAAACTCTCCGAGCACACTTTGCAACAAGAAGCGGGCTATGGCTTGGACAGCGTGAGTGCGCATGCCGCCACGCTCATTCGTGCCAAACTCGGCGTGGCAAACGACACGCCCGTGCATTTCATCAGTGGCGGCACACAGGCCAATCTCACGGTAATTGGCAGTCTGTTGCGCCCACATGAGGCGGTGATTGCTGCGGAATCAGGACATATTGCAGCGAATGAAACAGGCGCAATTGAGGCGACAGGGCATAAGGTCATCCACACGCCGCATGTCAATGGCAAACTCACACCCGAAGCGATTGAGCAGGTGGTGCGTACACACACAAATGAGCACTCGGTCAAACCGCGTATGGTATTTATCTCGCAAGCGACTGAATTGGGTACCGTGTACAGTCGTATAGAGTTGGAGGCTGTGCGTGCGGTGTGTGATGCGCATGGCTTGTGGCTCTATATTGACGGTGCGCGTTTGGGCAATGCCCTGTACAGCGCAAATGCGCCGTGCGCGTGGCACGACATCGCGCGCGTGGCGGATGTGTTCTATATTGGCGGCACGAAAAACGGTGCGTTGCTCGGCGAAGCCATTGTCTTTCCAAACCTTGCTTTGAACGATGATTTTCGCTATGCCCTCAAGCAACGTGGCGCGCTGCTTGCCAAAGGTCGGGTGATTGCCAGTCAATTTGTCGCGCTGTTTGAGCACGATTTGTATGCTGAATTGGCACAACACGCCAATGCCTGCGCCATGCGCGTGCGCTCAGTTTTGTCTGAGTTGGGTGTGGTTTTTTACACCGATTCGCTCACCAACCAACAGTTCCCTATGTTGCCCAACGCGGTGGTTGAGGCCTTGCAACAACATTATGGTTTTTATACTTGGAAAGTGCTCAATGAGCGCAAATCAGTGGTGCGTTTTGTGTTTTCGTGGGCCACGCCGATGACAATGGTGGATGAATTGCTGACAGACACAAAACGCCTGCTCCATCCATAAAACAAACATCCTCTTGAATGGAATATGCAGATGAAACTGCCTTTTTATATTTTCAACGTGTTCGCTGAATCCAATTGGGGCGGCAATCCTTTGGCAATTGTGCCCTTGTTGGGTGAGTCGTTGTCGATTGATACGGAGACCATGCAGCGCATCGCGCGGCAATTCAATTTATCCGAAACGGTGTTCATCACACCGCCCACAGATGCGCAGCACGTAGCGCATCTGCGCATTTTCACACCCGATCACGAGATGCCGTTTGCTGGGCATCCGACCATCGGCGCATCGGCGTGGCTGCATCAAAATGTCAATGGGTCAGACACATTTAGCTTGACCACCCCTGCGAAAACGGTCTTCATCACACACCAACAAGGCACCTATCGTTTCACACTCTCAGGCTACACGCACGCGCCCTGTGCGTTGTCGCGCACACAGTTGGCAAATGGTTTGGGTTTGATGGAGGCAGATTTGGGCGAACACATCCGTTGGATGAATGCGGGCACGTGGCAACTCGTGATTCCACTGAATTCACGAGAAGCGGTCATGCGTGCACAAGCCAATATGCCGCTACCGCGCGATGCGAGTGTGGATGCCGCCCACACCAATGCGTATATTTGGTTTGAGGAAAACGGGCAAGTCACTGCGCGGTATTTTTTTGACATCAACGGTGCGGGCATCGAAGACCCTGGTACAGGTTCCGCCTGTGCGAATCTGGGTGCATGGGCGCATTTGCATGGTCACGTTTCAAATGACGCGCCCCTGTCATGGCACATCACTCAGGCCGAAGCCATTGACCGCTCCAATCATTTATATCTCAGCGTGAATGCCGATGGTCAAATCCAAGTCGGCGGTCGTGTGATGGTATTTGCGCAAGGCGAGTTAAACGCCTTTTAATATCCTCAGAAAATCAAAAATCCCACCCAATCATGTTCAAAAATTACAATCCCCCCACCCTCGCTGACATCCGCAAAGACAGCACGTTGTCCAACTTTATTGCGCCGTTTATTGCCAATCTTGCGGGTTACGGCGGACCGCTGGCGATTGTCATCGGCGCGGCGCAGGCGGGGATGCTGACCACTGAGCAAACCACTTCGATGCTGTGCATTCTGAGCATCACCTTTGGCTTAGCGAGTTTGCTGTTGACCTATCTAACCCGCGTGCCCATCATCACTGCGTGGAGCACGCCTGGTGCGGCGTTTTTGATTTCAGCATTGCCGACGGTGACTTATAATGAGGCGATTGCGGGCTTTATCATTGCCAACGGTATTATTTTCGCCATCGCTGCCTCAGGGATGTTCGACACCGTGATGAATAAATTGCCCAAAAGCATTGCCGCTGCATTGCTCGCGGGGATTTTATTTCGCTTTGGTGTGAATGCCTTCGCCAGTTTGGGTTCGGACACGGCTTTGATGTTGGTGATGCTCACGGCGTACGTGTTGGGTAAACGATGGTTGCCACGCTATGCCACCTTGGCAGTGCTGATTGTGGGTTGCGCGTATATGTTTGGCTGGCAAGGCGTGTCGGTGCCGCATGTGCCTTTGCATGTGTCATCGGTGGTGTGGACTGCGCCTGAGTTTTCGTTCAATGCCCTCATTAATATTGGCTTACCCCTTGCCCTGATTACCCTCACTGGACAACAAATCACGGGCATTGCGGTGCTGCGCACATCGGGCTACTCTGCGCGCCAAGCACCCGCAAAGCCTTTGGTCGGATTAACGGCCTTCTTGTCTGCATTGACCGCGCCGTTTGGCAACTTTGGCATCAATTTGGCGGCCATCACCGCCGCGATTTGCACCGAAAAATCTTGCCACCCAGACCCCACCAAACGCTATGTCGCAGGCTTGTGGTATGGTGTGTTGAACCTGATTATTGGTGCGCTTGCAGGGGTGTTGGTGGTGTTTTTCCTTGCCTTGCCCAAGGCATTGATTACGATACTGGCGGGCTTGGCACTGCTCGGCGCGATTTTGAGCAATATCAGTAATGCGTTTCACGCAGATTTTTCGGTCACCGACCGCGAGGCGGCTTTGGTCACGTTTATGACCTGCGCATCAGGTGTGACGCTGTGGCAAATGGGCAGTGCGTTTTGGGGCATTGTTTTGGGTTGTCTCACGTATGCGGTGTTTCATTGGCGTGTTCAACATGCGCACAAATAAATCCGACATCCATCTTATTTCCACAGATGGATAGAATACTGTGCGCGTCAACCCAAGTCGCTCGGCTTTCATTATCGGGCGTGAATTGCTTTGACGCGATTTTTTTTCCTTTATAATGGTCGCAGTAGCAAGAAACATTTGACGATTATAAGAGCAGTATTACTTCCATTCATTTATTGAGGATGACACATGAATCAACGCATTAAATTTGCATTATTAGCCGCTTTATTGACGACCAGTAGCTTACCTGCGGTATCTTTTGCACAAGTGGCCATTGATAAAGTCGTGGCTGTCGTGGCGGGTGAGCCGATTTCACAAAGTGAATTGAATGAGCGCATTAAAGTAAATCGTGAAGTGGCCAACCGCGCCAAACAAAAAGTCAGTGAGGCTGAGTTGGTGAATTACTCTCGTGATGAGTTGATCAACGAGCATTTATTATTGAATCGAGCCAAAAATGCGCGCATTACAGTGGGTGATGACAAAATCAATGCCGCTTTGCAAGACATGGCCCAAGGCAATGGCATGAGCTTGGAGCAGTTCAAAGCGCACGTCGGCAAAATTGGGGGTGTGAATGGTTGGAGCAATCTCAATAATGATTTGAAAAATCAAATGATGATTGAAGCCTTGATGCAACAAGAAATTTCCAGCAAAGTTAAAGAGCCGACCGCCAAAGAGGTGGATGCTGAAGTTGCCCGTGTGAGCGCGATACCAGATGGCCCGATGTCACCGCAAGAAGTCGCTGTGGCACAACATATTTTCATTAAAAATGCCAATAGCGCTTCTTTGAAAAAAATCCAAGCGATTAAAGCGCGTTTGGACAAAGGTGAAGATTTTGGCGCTGTGGCCAAAGAGGTTTCCGAAAATCCAGAAACAGCAGCCAACAATGGTCAAATTCCGTACATTGGTTTGAATGACAAGCAAGCAGACCCGACTGTGGTTGAGTTGGCAAGAACTGCGCCATTGAATACGGTTTCTGCGCCCGTGAAAACCAAAAACGGTTATCATCTATTTAAAATTTCTGAGCGCACCACTTTGTCGTTGAATGACGATGCAAAAAAAGCCATGGCAAAAGATGCCCTGATGACAATGCGCCAAAAAGAAGCAACAGAACAGTATTTTAAAGAATTGGATGACAGTAAAGCGTCATTGGTTGAAATCAAAAACTAATCGTTATTGGCTCAAGCGAGATTGATTCAAGCGATTAAAGCAGACAATACGACAAAAGCGGGTGATATACCCGCTTTTGTCGTATTTTAAGACGGTGATTGTTACTCTGAACGGTGCTGTGCGCGGAAGTCACGGCACGCATCGCCGAATAACTCGTAAATTTTAATCCACAGAGGGTTTTCATGGGTCAACCATTCGGGATGCCATTGCATACCGAGTGTAAATTGTTTGACATCGGTGCAATAAATCGCCTCAATCAGACCATCGGGGGCATGTGCCAAAGGTGCCAAACCCTTACCCAAGGTTTTAATGCCTTGCCCGTGCAGAGAATTGACCCAAAATTCAGACACACCCAAGGCTTTTTCGAGCCACGTGTCGGGTACCAATTTGACATCGTGGTGTGGGCCGTATTGAATCTCATTTGGGGCGGTGCTGTCTTTTTCGCGGTGATCCATCATGTTGGGTATTTCATGTACTTTTTGATGCAGTGTACCACCACGTGAGACATTGAGCTCTTGGTGTCCACGACACACACCTAAAAAGGGTAGGCCACGTTCCAATGCCGCTGGAATTAACTGCGCATCAAAATAATCACGATCGGGGTCTTGTAAAACGTTCGGTGTCTGGTTTTCCTCACCATACATAGCGGGTACAATATTGGTGGATGCGCCCGATAAATAAACGCCGTCGGCTAAATCCAAATACTGCTCCAACTGAGCGTAACCATAACAGGTGGGAACCAGCAAAGGTGTGCAATCCGAAAAACGAACGATGGGGTCTGAATACTTTTTCGCCAACAACTGATACGGCAGGTCGGAAATCACCCGTGCACCTGTTGGGATAAGAATCAAAGGTTTTTTAATGGTTTTCGTGTCGTTCGTCTTGGGTAAAATCATATTGCACCTGTATAAAAATGAGATGACCACACTGTATCTGAAACAACCGTTTTGCTAACAGCACCACTTGAACTGCTTTGCTACAGACACTGCCCGACCGATATCAAGCCGATATGAGCCTACAATAGATCGGTGTTTAAAGCGTATACGACCAATCCTCGATGGTATGTGTAGTAAATGTGGTTAAATGCCAACCATAATATACGTCTTTGCGTGAAACATATTCTGAAATCATGTACAAACCATTTATTTTTTAAGGTTTTAGGCTTACAATAGCCCCTGTTGAACCATTAGAATATTGCTGCTTTTGCACGCAGTGCAAAAGCCAATCCAGTTAACATAAACCGAACTTAGCAATTGCAATAGGACTTTGATATGAACTTAAACTCAAAAGATACAACAACTTACGCCCCGAACTCAGGCGTGGAGCACCTTTCTGAAAAAAGCGCGAAAGGTGTGATGTGGGCTGCGCTTGTTGCTGTGTTGGCGATTGTGGCGCTGTTGTACATTTTGGCGCAAGTGTTTAGCCCAAATGTCGTGGGTGACAATTCACAAGCAGAGCAACAAATCGTTGAGCGATTGCGTCCTGTCGCTGGATTTGAGATGGGTGCTGCCTCGACAGGCCCCAAGACAGGCGAGGAAGTGTATAACGGCTTGTGTACCGCTTGTCATGCAGCGGGTGCGGCGGGTGCGCCTAAATTGGGTGATACTGCTGCTTGGGGCCCACGTATTGGACAAGGTTTTGATTTATTGCTCAAACACGCGATTGAAGGTTTTACGGGTAAATCAGGTACCATGCCTGCCAAGGGCGGTGGTACCAACAGTGATTTAGAAATTGCTCGCGCTGTGGTGTATATGGCAAATAAAGGTGGTGCGAATTTCCCTGAGCCTAAAGACCCAGCCGCTGGCGCAGCAGCTCCAGCAGCGGATGCCAAAAAACCATAAATTTCGTGGTGGTCTAAAATATAATCGAAACGGGGCTTTTTAGCCCTGTTTTGTATGGCGCGATGTGTTTTTTGATGCGGCTTGTCAAGCAGGTTGAAACCGCGTACACTTGCGGCGGGCGCGAGCCCCCTCGTTTTTCCTCCCTAAACGGGGTCGTCAGCAATGACGGTTTTCCCCGAGTGTCATGCTCGGGGATTTTTTAATCTGCGCAAAAAGACAGTTTGACAACTATCGAATTGATGGGTAAAATTCGGCGCTTTACGGGTTCTCAATTGGACTTTCAAAAAATGGGTGGGTTTACAAAAGATTGACACACCACCCACATGCCTTCTTTTTTACTCAAGCAGATTTGCAACTATGGAACAAGACATCAAATTATTGGTGCGTCAGTTTAAAGCGCTGTCGAATGAACATCGCTTAAACCTGTTGTTGCAAATTATTGCCCATGAGCACCTCCACGGGCGCGATCAGGGGTGTTTAATCAACGAGTTGGTTGCGGATTGGCGCATCTGTGCGCCGACCATTTCGCACCACATTCGCATCATGGAGTCTGCCCATTTGATTGACGTTGAAAAAGCAGGTAAGTTTATTGTGGCACGCGTCAATTTGGAGACGTATGAACGGCACATGCGTCTGTTTCGGGTACGCCCTGAGGCGGAGCACATGGAGGCTTTGTTGCGCCGTCCCACGGATATTGTTAAAGGCGATTAAGGTGTTTATGGCATTTTATTTTAAAGCATTTCGCATCGGCTTAGGGTCGCTGGCGGTGAGCGCGTTGTGCGCTTGTGCGGTTGTGACAGGGACACATGAGACGCTCTCTAAAGTGGACAATAGTCGTTTGAATTTACCTGAGGCCTCAGGTAATACCTTGGCACAATGGCCGCAGCAAGGTTGGTGGCAACAATACCAAGATCCGACGCTGAATGCACTGATTGAGCAGGCTCTTGCTGATGGGCCGAGTTTAAAAGTTTTGGCAACGCGCATTGAAGCCTCACGCAATGCGGCCGATGCGGTGCGTAAACTGTCTTATCCTATGGGACAGGTCAAAGTCGATTGGTCAGGCCAAGAGTTTTTCAATACCCACATCAACGGTGCAACACCGCAAACCCAAGCAGCATTGACAAGTCGAGGCGTCCCCTCTGCACCTGCTGATCAATTCATTGCTTTGACCAATATCAGCGCGGGTATTTCGTGGGATTTGGATTTATGGGGGCACAATCGTGCGTTGTATGGCGCGGCATTGGGTCTCAGCCGCGCACAGACTTTTGAGTATGAAGCCGCGCGTCAAGGTGTGATCGCCAATATTGTCGGCTTGCACGCGCAAATTATGGCGTTTACCGAGCGTATGGACATCGTGGACAAGCAAATCGCCACACAAACCACGTTGCGTCAACGTTGGTTAGAGCGGGAGCAAGCGGGTTTGCAACCGACGCAAAACAGTGTGCAGGTGGATATGACTTTGGCGCAATTGGCGCAACTCAAACAGTCTCTGACGGCACAAAAAGCAGTGGCACGTGCGCAATTGGCGGCACTCATTGGTCAAACACCCGAACAATTGGTCGCATTTTCACCTGCGAGAAATTGGCAAACGCTTAATTTGCCGCAGGAAATTCCTGCGCAAATTTTGGGCACGCGTCCTGATATTGCTGCGGCGCGTGAATATATTGAAGCCTCCACCCAGCAGGTCAATGCGGTTAAGGCAGAATTTTATCCAAACATCAATATTGGTTTATCAACCGCTTTGCAACTATTGAGTTTGCAGGATATTTTGGATTTTCGTGGGCAAAGTGCGGCCGTTAAACCAGCGATTACTTTGCCGATTTTCAACACCATCCAACTGAACGCCAAACTGCGCCAACAACAAGCGCAGTTGGACAACACGATTGCGCAATACAACCAAACGGTGTTTCAAGCGGTCTCTGATGCGCACCAACAATTGGCGCAATATCGACAGTCACAGGCTTATTTGACGGCGCAAGCGCGCATCGTTAAAGACAATCAGACCTTGACCGATTTGTCCGCACAACGCTATCGTGCGGGTATGACCCCGCAAATGGAAAGTTTGATGTATCAAACTGCGACCTTACGCGAACAAGATGCACTCATCATGGGTTACGCCATGCGACGAGCGCAGGAAGCGCGCTTGGCGAGTAGTTTGGGTATGGGGTTTGCTGAACTCGTTCGCAATTAAACTCAAAACATTTCAGTGTATTTCAGTATTTGGCATTTAAGTATTTAAAAGAAAAGAATAAGGAAATTATGAACACACCTTCGACTATGGATGACAGCAAGGACGTGCTTGAGGCACAACAGGACGCACAAAAATCTCGCGAACGCAAAACACGTATGGGCATCGCGATTGGCGCTTTTTTATTGGCGGGGTTGCTGTGGGCTTTGTACTGGTTCTTCATCTCGCGTTATCACGAAGAAACAGAAAATGCCTATGTTGCGGGCAGCATGGTGGTGGTTAATGCGCAGACCGTGGGCACGGTTGAGGCGATTTTGGCAGAAGAAAACCAAGTGGTCAAAGCAGGTGACGTATTGGTTAAACTCAGTCCGACCGATGCACAAGTGGCATTGGCACAAGCGAGTGCGCAATTGGCAAACGCCACGCGACAAATTCAAAATACTTTCAACACCGTTGGCGTGGCACGGGCGCAAATGGCGCAAGCAAACTCGGCGGTGAAAACGGCTCAAGATGCGGTCAATCGCCGTGCTGCCTTGGTGAAAACGGGTGCTGTGAGTCGTGAAGAATACGACCAAGCCTTAAACACCTTGAGTCAAGCCCTCGCCGCACAGAAAACCACCATGGAACAGTATAAAACCGCTGGCGCGCAAGTGGCGGGGACGACCGTACAAAACCATCCCGCCATCGAAGCGGCAAAAGCGGCTTTTCGCAGTGCCTATATCAACAACAAACGTTTGGCGGTGCTCGCACCCACCGATGGGGTGATTGCCAAACGCAACGTGCAGGTTGGACAACAAATTTCGCAAGGCGTACCCTTGATGAGCATCGTGGCCGCCAATCAATTGTGGGTGGAAGCCAATTTCAAAGAAACTCAGTTGGAAAATCTGCGCGTTGGACAACCTGTTGAATTGAAATCGGATGTGTTTGGCAGCAGTGTGAAATTCAAGGGCATTGTACAAGGTATTGGCATTGGTACTGGCTCTGCGTTTTCTGTGTTGCCTGCGCAAAATGCGACAGGTAACTGGATTAAGATTGTGCAACGCATTCCTGTACGTATTCAACTGGATGCCGAAGAACTCAAAGCGCATCCCTTGCGTGTCGGCATGTCGATGATTGCCAATGTGAACACGCGCAATCGCGATGGCGCGGTATTGGGCACAGTGGCAGGCAGTGAGAATTTATCCAACCTTGCGACCCATGTATATGCTCAAGATGAAGATGAGGCCAACCAAGAGGCTGAAAAAATCATCAATGCCAATTTGCATTAAGCCATTCCAAGGGTCAAACCCCTGATGCAATTAAGAATACTCGGACACACAGGACACACAGGGATTTCGCATGAGCGATAGTATGAGCAATAACGTGGGCGATAGACAAGTTTTGTCGAAACATGACGCATTGCCTGATGAGGTGATGGCTCAACCGACCGATGCCCCATTGCCACCACTTAAAGGTGTGGCCTTGGTGATGCTCACCATTGCCTCTGCACTTTCAACCTTTATGGAGGTGCTCGATACCACGATTGCCAACGTGTCTGTTCCCACCATTGCTGGCAGCATGGGTGTGTCGGCGCATGAGGGTACGTCCATCATCAGTAGTTACTCGCTCGCAGCGGCCATTGCTGTGCCCTTGACGGGCTGGTTGGCACGCCGCATTGGCGAGGTTCGCTTGATTATCACATCGGTGTTGTTGTTTACCTTGTTTTCGGTGTTGTGTGGTTTGGCACCTGATTACAACACTTTGGTTATCTTTCGTTTATTGCAGGGTTTCGTCTCAGGTCCCATGGTGCCTTTGGGACAATCGATTATGATGAACAGCTACCCACCTGAAAAACGGGGAGCGGCGATGGCTTTTTGGGCAATGACGGTGATTATCGCGCCTGTTTTGGGGCCGATTTTGGGTGGCTACATCACAGAAAACCTGCATTGGGCGTGGATTTTTTATATTAATGTGCCTGTTGGTTTGTTTTGTGCATATAGTTTGGCGACTTTGTTAAAAGGGCGTGAATCGGCAATTCGCCGTGAGCCCATCGACATTGTGGGACTACTGCTGTTGGCCATCGGTGTGGGTAGTTTGCAGTACATGCTTGAGCATGCGAATGATTTGGGTTGGTATGAGTCACATGAAGTCATTATCCTGACCATTATCGCGATTGTTGGCTTGGTGCTGTTGTTTATTTGGGATTGGTATGACAAGCATCCTGTGATTGATTTGCATTTGTTGCGTAACCGCAATTTCACGATTGGTACGGCCATGCAGACCATTGGATTTACCATATTTTTTGGCAATGTTGTGGTGGTCCCTTTGTGGTTACAAACGGTGATGGGTTACGATGCTTTTCATTCTGGGTTGGCGGTTTCCCCCGTTGCATTATTTGCATTGGTATTCTCGCCCGTGGTTGGCATGAATATGCACAAGTTTGACCTGCGATACCTCATCGCGACTGGGTTTGGATTGTTCGTTTTTGGTTCTTGGTATTCCAGTTTGCTCACGCCCGATGCCACCATGGGGCAAATTATGTTGACGCGGTTTTGCTTTGGGTTGGGGATGCCGTTTTTCTTCGTGCCTTTGGGCTCTTTGGTGATGCAGGGTTTAAATGGCGAAGAAATCACCCGTGCCGCAGGGTTTTCTAATTTCTTGCGCACCCTCGGTGGTGCGATTGGCACGGCGGTGTTCGTCACATTGTGGTCACGCCGCACCACGTTTCATCATGCGCGTCTAACTGAATCGGCTGTACCTGGCACGCCTGCGTATGAGCAGTGGATGGCACAATTGGGTCATGCAGGGATGAATTCGCAACAACGTTTTACCCTATTAGACAATCTGATTTCACAACAAGCGGCCACTCAAGCAACGATTGATGTGTTGCACTTGACGGCCGTTTTATTTGGACTGATGATTTTGATGGTGTTCTTTGCTAAACCGGCTAAAGGTGTTGTGGCATCAGGGGGTGGACACTAAAATGAACGTCAATATCAGGAGGTCGCATGAAACCCGCACACATCAGCCGTTTTGAAAAATTGATGGCACGTGGTCGGCTTATGTATTTATTGAGCACGGCATTGTCTGTGGCTGGTGTGGTTGGTGCCATTCAAGCGTTTAACGGTCAGCTTTCGTATAAAAGCCTTGCGCTGTATGCTTTGGTTGGTGCGGTGATTGCGCAGGTGGATTGGCTGATTTTGGCCAAACGCTACCAAAAACACAACACGCCAACCCAGCCGCCGCAAACCTAAAAGCCAGCCTAAACATGTTCGATAGGCCTATAAACTCGTTATAATGCGAACTTTGTTTGATTGACTCATTACTCGGAATAAATACCATGACATTACGTTGCGGCATCGTTGGTTTACCCAATGTTGGCAAATCCACTCTTTTTAACGCATTGACCAAAGCGGGTATTGCGGCTGAAAACTATCCTTTTTGTACCATTGAGCCCAATGTGGGCATGGTTGAAGTGCCCGATGCACGCATGGATGCATTGGCTGAAATCGTGAAACCGCAGCGCATGCAATTTGCCACAGTTGAGTTCGTTGATATTGCGGGTTTGGTGGCGGGCGCATCTAAAGGTGAAGGTTTGGGCAATCAGTTCCTTGCCAATATTCGTGAAACCGATGCGATTGCGCATGTGGTGCGTTGTTTTGATGATGAAAACGTGGTGCATGTCGCTGGCAAAGTCGATCCGATTTCCGATATTGAAGTCATCAACACAGAGTTGGCCTTGGCTGATTTGGGTACAGCAGAAAAAGCCCTATTGCGCCAACAAAAAATCGCGCGCGCAGGCGACAAAGACGCGATTAAATTGGTCGCGGTCTTAGAAAAAATTCTGCCTGTGCTCAACGAAGCCAAAGCCATTCGCAATGCGAATTTAGATGCGGATGAATTGGCACTGCTCAAGCCATACTGTTTCATTACCGCAAAACCCACGATGTATGTGGCGAATATTTTAGAGCACGGTTTGGAGAATAACCCACATTTACAAGCGGTACAAGAATACGCGGCCAAAGAAAACTCGCCCGTGGTTGCGGTGTGCGCGGCGATAGAGGCCGAAATTGCGGGTTTGGATGATGATGAAAAAGAAATGTTCTTAACCGATATGGGCATGGACGAACCGGGTCTGAACCGGGTGATTCGTGCGGGCTATAAATTGCTCGGTTTGCAAACCTACTTCACCGCGGGTGTGAAAGAAGTGCGCGCTTGGACCATCCACATTGGCGACACCGCACCGCAAGCGGCGGGCGTGATTCACACGGATTTTGAACGAGGTTTTATTCGCGCGCAAACCATTGCGTATGAGGATTTTATTCAATACAAAGGCGAGGCGGGCGCAAAAGAGGCGGGCAAAATGCGTGCCGAGGGCAAAGAGTATGTCGTTAAAGATGGCGATGTGTTGAATTTCTTGTTTAATGTGTAACTGTTTTCTGTAAATTGCAAGAATTAGCCGACGTTAAGCGATGTTGGCTGATTTTTGATGCAAACCCTGAGCGAAAACAATCGCTCGGGGTTTTTTATTTGCTGAGCCAGATTCTTTCTTGTAGCATAAGTGCACTTGTATTTGTGTCAACAACGGTTCAATCAGAAGCCCTAACATCGACAGGAGCGGTATGAATTATTTGATTTTCGCGGTATTGTGCAGTGTGGCCGTGTCGGTTTTTTTAAAAATCGCGCGTAAAAAACACATTCAAATCGCTCAAGCGATTGCAATGAACTACATCATCGCCATCTTCATGACATGGTTTGTGCTTCAGCCGAATTTAAAAAATACCACAGAATATCTCGCCTCTGCACCCATCTTCATGGCTTTGGGGGTTTTATTACCCAGTGTCTTTATCGTGATGGCACGCGCGGTTGAGCGGGCAGGTATTGTAAAGTCAGATGCCGCACAACGCTTGTCGTTGTTTATTCCGATTGTGTGGGCATTGGTATTTTTCGGTGAACGCTTGACACCTGCAAGTGGTTTGGGCGTGCTGTTGGCATTTGTGGCTTTGTTGTGTTTGCTTTATAAACCTGCAAGCAAAACATTTTCGTCAAACGGTAAAGGAGTCGTCACTGCGTTACTTGGCGTTTGGTTGGGTTATGGCGTGATTGATATTTTATTCAAGCAACTGGCAAAACTGGATAAATCTGCTTTCGCAGGTAATTTGTTGGTCGCTTTTGCGTTGGCGGGTGTGTTGATGTTTGCATATTTGTTACTTAAACACACGAATTGGCAAATGAAAAGCCTGCTTGCAGGCATTGTTTTGGGGATTTTAAACTTCGGTAATATATTGTTCTATATGCGTGCGCATCAAACGTTCAAGGACAATCCGACCTTGGTTTTTGCAGGGATGAACATGGGCGTGATTGCTGTAGGTACGCTGGTCGGTGCGTGGATTTTCCGCGAAAAAATCTCGCGTGTGAATGCGCTGGGTATTGGCTTGGCAATTGGGGCGATTTTTTGTTTGTTCTATTTGGCAAAACTCTTTCCGCAATGGGCGTAGAATAAACTTTTTTGCCCATTCATCACCCCATGAAAAATTCCGAAATCGAACAGTGGTTGGCGTACATCAGCCAGCAAAATCAAGGTCAAATCACCGTGGTACAAACCATTCGCAATGCCATTATGTCCGCGAGTATATTGGCTTCGGTGGCATTGATTGCCCTGATGGGTGCATTAGCCACTGCACACTCAAAAGCGAGTGAGTGGATACTCGCATCAATTGCACTGCTGGTTTTAAGCGCAACGTGCTCGGCCATTTCGATTAGTTTTTTGGCGCGCTTGAGTTTTCAAACTCAATTTGAACACGTGCATTTTGAACTCTCGGCCAATCGTTTGCGCCACGCGCTGAATTTAATTCGCGGATCAGCCGTGTTGTTTATATCGGCTTTAGTGGTGGCGGCTATTGATTTGTGGTGGTGATTTTGATTTTATGACTTAAATCACGTGGACGCATCGCCAAAGCGAGTGCCAACTGTCGCGCGATGCTGCGATAATGCTGCGCGTGTGTGCTATTTGGGTTGTCTGCTACGGTCGGTTTGCCCGCGTCCGCTTGCATACGAATGTCCAATGCAAGGGGAAGTTGTCCCAATAATGGCACGTCAAAATCCGCACTCATTTTGCCCGCGCCGCCGAGTTTTCCGCTACCAAAAATGGCTTCTTCGTGTCCACAGTTGGAACACGTATGCAAAGCCATATTTTCCACAATGCCGAGTACTGGAATGTGGGTTTTTTCAAACATTGCCAAACCTTTGCGCGCATCCATCAGTGCCAAATCCTGTGGTGTGGTGACAATCACCGCGCCTGTCACAGGGATTTTTTGACTCAAGGTCAACTGAATGTCACCAGTACCGGGTGGCATATCGACAATCAGGTAATCCAAATCCGTCCATGCAGTTTGATAAAACAATTGTTGTAAGGCTTGCGAGACCATCGCGCCACGCCACGCGACTGGGTTGTCATTGTCAATTAGAAAACCAATCGAATTGACCTGCACGCCGTATTGGGTGTGTGGCACCATTAATTCCTGCGCATTGAGTTCGGGTTTGCCTGATAGATTCAGTAAGGTTGGCATGGATGGCCCATAAATGTCCGCATCCAATATTCCAACGCGCGCACCTTCGTGCGACAGTGCCAGCGCGATGTTGACTGCCGTGGTGCTTTTGCCCACGCCGCCCTTGCCCGAAGCAATCGCAATCACATTTTTGACATTGGGTGCCACGCTCACGCCTGCTTGCGCGATGTGTGCATGAATTTGGGTTTGAATATCAATGCGCAATGGCGCATCGGTGATTGCTTGCATCCGTGCGCGCAAATCATCGTGTGTGCTGGCGCATGCCAAAGGCAAAATCACGCTGATGGCTTTGTCCTTGACGCTTTTAATCGCGCGCAGTTGCCCCAAAGTCGTGGTTGAACCGTCTAATACTGGGATGGTGTTCAATCGCGCGAGTAAATCTGCATCATTCATAATCTTGCCCTATGGTAAAATTCGCCTTTGTTTTGACATTAAAATCAGCAACCGTGGCGGTAAAACGTTAATAGCGCATTCTACCCCGTTCAACGGTTTCATGCACCGAACACAATTTGAGCTCATATGAATTCTCCACGCAAAATTTTAGTCACTTCAGCCCTGCCTTATGCCAATGGACAAATCCACATCGGGCATTTGGTTGAATACATCCAAACCGATATTTGGGTGCGTTTTATGCGCGCGCAAGGACACGAAGTGTATTACGTGGGCGCTGACGATACGCACGGTACGCCCGTGATGCTGCGTGCGGAAAAAGAAGGTTCAACGCCGAAACAACTGATTGACCGTGTGTGGGCAGAGCACAAACGCGATTTTGATGCGTTTCAGATTTCATTTGATAATTATTATTCGACGGATTCGGATGAAAACCGCGAGTTGTGCGAGACCATGTATTTGAATTTGCACAAAAATGGTTTGATTGCCGAGCGTGAGATTGAGCAGTACTACGACCCCGTCAAAGAAATGTTTTTGTCTGACCGTTTCATCAAAGGCGAGTGTCCCAAATGCCACGCGCAGGACCAATACGGCGACAACTGCGAGGTCTGCGGTGCGACCTATTCGGCGACCGAACTCATCAAGCCGTACTCCACCATCTCAGGTGCAACGCCTGAAATTCGCACCTCAATGCACTACTTCCTCGCGATGTCGGATGCGCGTTGTGAAGCATTTTTGCGCGACTGGGTACAAGGTTTGGCACAGCCCGAGGCGACCAATAAAATGCGCGAATGGCTCGGCGAGGGCGATGAGCATAAACTGGCGGATAAAGACATCTCGCGTGACGCGCCGTATTTTGGCTTTGAGATTCCCAACGCGCCGAATAAATATTTTTATGTGTGGCTCGATGCGCCGATTGGCTACTACGCGAGTTTTAAAAACTTGGTGGAAGTCAAAAAAACCACGTTTGACGGCAAGGCCATTCAAACGAATTTCAACGATTGGGTCAAACCCGATACCGCGACCGAACAATACCATTTCATCGGCAAAGACATTCTCGCGTTTCACACCCTCACTTGGCCTGCCACGCTGAAATTCTCAGGTTATCGCACGCCGACCAATGTGTTTGCACATGGCTTTCTCACGGTCGATGGCGCGAAAATGAGCAAATCTCGTGGTACGTTCATCACCGCTGAATCCTACATCCAAACCAAAATGAATCCCGAATGGTTGCGTTATTATTTCGCCGCCAAACTCAATGCGAGCATGGAAGATTTGGATTTGAACTTGGACGATTTTGTCGCGCGGGTGAATTCGGATTTGGTGGGTAAATACGTCAATATTGCCAGCCGCGCATCGGGCTTTTTGTCCAAACGATTTGCGGGTAAAGTCAACGATGCGGCGATGACCGATGGATTGCTGGTGCAACTGCGCGCAGCCCAAAAGACCATCGCCGAATTCTACGAGGCGCGTGAATACGGTAAAGCCATGCGCGAAATCATGGCGCAGACCGACGCGGTCAATGTGTTTATTGATGAAAATAAACCGTGGGAACTGGCTCGTTTAGAAGGTAAAGATGACGAATTGCACCGAGTGTGTAGCATTTGTTTGGAAGCCTTTCGCATTCTCACCATCTATTTATCACCTGTACTGCCTGTGGTGGCGGCGCAAGCGTATGCTTTTCTCAACATCCCTGCGCAAATATGGGCGGATATTGATGTGCCATTAAGCAGTGCCAACACCATCAACGCGTACAAACACATGCTCACGCGCATTGAGCCCACCCACATAGCGGCATTGCTCGAAGCAAACAAGCAGTCTTTGCAAGCCACTGAAAATATGGTGCATGTGGCACTACGCGATATTGAGCCGATTGCACCGACCATTGGTATTGAAGACTTTGTTAAAGTTGATTTGCGGATTGCAAAAATTTTGGAGTGTACCACTGTCGAGGGCTCGACCAAACTTTTGCGATTGACCCTTGATGCGGGCGAAGGCAAAACGCGCAATGTCTTTTCGGGCATTGCCAGCATGTACCAACCAGAAGACTTGGTGGGTAAATTGACGGTGCTGGTGGCCAACCTTGCACCGCGGAAAATGAAATTCGGCATTTCTGAAGGTATGGTGCTGGCCGCTTCCGACAAAGACAGCTCAGACAACAAAGGCATTTACATACTGGAACCAATCACGGGGGCAGAAGTCGGTATGCGTATCAGTTAAAGGGCTGGGTTTGCGGCAGTGAGTCGCCAAGCCTTCTGTGTGGAAAACAAAATTTTTTTAGAGTTTGGCTTGCCAAAGTGAAATGAAGTGATTATAATTTCACCTCTTAGCCCGTTTAGCTCATCTGGTAGAGCACCTGACTTGTAATCAGGGGGTGGTGGGTTCAAGTCCTGCAACGGGCACCAAGTGTGCAAAATCCCAGTCGTCAAGACTGGGATTTTTT
>JAJTAZ010000030.1 GCA_021287185.1 Burkholderiales bacterium
CTCAACAAATAACAAGCTTTGCTTGATGACCATAGCAAGTTGGTCCCACTCCTTCCCATCCCGAACAGGACAGTGAAACGACTTAGCGCCGATGATAGTGCAGATTACCTGTGTGAAAGTAGGACATCATCAAGCTCCATACACAAAACCCCCACTCACGCGAGTGGGGGTTTTTTTATTGGATATAATATGTCACTGAAAAATATAAAAAAAGTTGATGCTCGAAATTTAAGAGCGCTTTGATGCAGCGTGTGACCACAAGTCAAACCATGTTTGGTGTCGTGGCGATGTAGGCTAACTTCACTTTAGTGAAGTTAAGTGTGTATTAGCACACGACCGTAACCAATATCCATCTAATGAAGACCGTTTGAAGATAGCGAGTAATCAATAATTTATTTTGAAATTATTAATTATTCAGAAAATACTATTGAATCAATAAAATCCTTCGTATATACTTCGATTGTTATTTTGTTTGAAAATAACTGGTAATAAGTTGAGTGTTTTAAATCCACGTAAATTTAAGGAGTATTTTTCATGCAACATCGATTCAAAACATTTACATTGTTAATGATGATGGTTTTATTGGGCAGCCAAGCCGCCATGGCCAAAGGCACAGATACGGATGGTGATGGTAAATTTAGCAAGGCCGAAATCAAAGTACAACGTCAAGCGCAGTTGGATAAGAAGTTTGCTAAATTTGATACCAATCAAGACGGTCAACTCACCATGGATGAGTTGCAGGGCAAACGCGGTGGGGTTGCGAAAAAGGCGGATATGAACAAAGACGGTGTGATTACAAAAGACGAAGCGCGGGCTCATTTATCAAACAATATTGATAAGTATATGCAGAAAAAAGATGCCAATGGTGATGGTTTTATCGATCAGGATGAGCGCAAGCGTAAGTTTGTTAATGGTTCCCATGCGGGCAAAAAAGCGCAAAAGCCCAAAGGATGAGTAACCCAGTGCAAATGAGTATTGAATTTAATGAAAAAGCAGGCGTGTTATTGCACGCCTGCTTTTATGCTTTAAAGGTAGTGAATACTATTTATGAGGCCAATGGATGAATGTGTGACGGTGTTTTGGCCTTTGTTTGACGTTCCCCTTTAATCAATTCAGGCTGGGCTTTATCAGTCACACAATTGGCATGTACGATGACTTTAGCAACCTCAGGTTTGGATGGTAAATCAAACATAATATCCAGCAGACATTCTTCAACAATTGATCGTAGTCCACGCGCTCCTGTCTTACGTTGCATGGCTTTATCCGCAATTGCCAGCAACGCATTTTGTGTGAATTCAAGTTCAACGTTTTCCATGTCCAACAAGGCGGTGTACTGCTTGACGATGGCGTTCTTTGGCTCCGTCAAAATTTGAATTAAGGCGTCTTTATCTAAGTTATCCAAACACGCCCATACAGGCAATCGACCAATCAGTTCAGGAATCAAACCAAATTTAATCAAATCTTCAGTCTCAAGTTCGGTGAGTAACTCACCCATTGAGCGTTCTTCGAGTTTGCGCACATCCGCATTAAAGCCAATACTGCCTTTTTCGGTGCGGCCTGAAATGACTTTTTCCAAGCCGTCAAATGCGCCACCGCAAATAAACAAAATATTCGTGGTGTCCACCTGAATAAATTCTTGATTCGGATGCTTACGCCCACCCTGTGGTGGAATTGATGCAACTGTACCTTCAATCAGTTTAAGCAAAGCTTGCTGCACCCCTTCCCCCGAAACATCGCGTGTAATGGAAGGGTTTTCGCTTTTGCGCGTGATTTTATCAATCTCGTCAATATAGATAATTCCGCGTTGGGCTTTTTCAACGTCGTAGTGACAGGCTTGCAAGAGTTTTTGCACAATGTTTTCCACGTCTTCACCGACATAACCTGCCTCAGTCAGAGTGGTCGCATCTGCCATCACGAACGGCACGTTGAGCATGCGTGCCAAGGTTTGTGCCAACAAAGTTTTGCCTGAGCCTGTGGGGCCGATGAGTAGGATATTACTCTTAGACAGTTCGACGTCATCGCGTACTTTTTCTTTGGCATGACGCAAACGCTTGTAGTGATTGTACACTGCCACCGAAAGCACTTTTTTCGCGGTATTCTGCCCAATCACATAGTCATTTAAATGCTCAAAAATTTCCTGTGGTGTGGGTAACTCGTTTTGAGTGCTCGTCACCTCATCAGTACCCTTGTCTTCTAATTTAAGGATGTGACCACAGGTTTCAATGCATTCATCACAGATATAACCATCCAAACCCTCAATGAGTTTGTTGACTTCATTTTTGTGTTTGCCGCAAAAGGAGCACGTCAGCTGGTCTTTGTCTTGTTCTTTAGTCATACAAAACTCCTTACAGTTCAGCGCGCGTGGTTAGCACTTGGTCAATCAGACCATATTGCACCGACTCTTCGGCAGACAAGTAATTGTCACGATCGGTGTCGTTGACCACTTTATCCAAAGGCTGCCCCGTGCGTTCATGGATAATTTGGTTCAAGCGGTCTTTAATTTTTAAAATCTCACGTGCATGAATCTCGATGTCTGAAGCCTGACCTTGCATACCGCCCAAAGGCTGGTGAATCATCACGCGCGAGTGGGGCAAAGCGTAGCGCTTGCCTTTCGCACCAGCAGTCAGCAAAATGGCTCCCATGCTCGCCGCCATGCCAATACACATGGTTGAAACATCGGGTTTGATAAACTGCATGGTGTCGTACACGCTCATGCCTGCGGATACAGAACCACCTGGTGAATTGATGTAAAAGTGAATGTCTTTTTCTGGATCTTGAGACTCTAAAAACAGCATTTGTGCCACCACCAGATTTGCGCTTTGATCGTTCACTGGACCGACCAAGAAAATGATGCGTTCTTTGAGTAGGCGCGAATAAATGTCAAATGAGCGTTCGCCACGGCTGGTTTGCTCAACCACCATGGGAATCAATCCCAAATTTTGTGTTTCGTACGGATCGTACATCATAAAAGTATCCTTTTCGTGCATTTTAAATGATTTGAAATTGTTGACATCATAACGTAATTTGGGTTGTCGCGTTTTAAAGGCTGGGGTTTTTCCGTAGAACTTAAGTATATGCACTGTTGTTGTGCAGGGGCGATAAAAAAGCGACACTTTCGCATCGCTTTTTTGCTGAATATTGAGTGTCCAATTATTGCTGTGGATTCATCAACTCTTCAAAAGCCACTTCCTTGGTTGTGACTTTGGCACCTTTGAGTGCCCAAGCAACCACATTGTCTTCCATGGTGATGGCTTCGATTTGGGCTTTACGCTCTTTGTCGGTCATATACCACTTGATGAAGCCTTGAGGGTCTTCGTAAGCGGCTGCAATTGACTCAACGTGTGCTTGTACTTGCTCCGGTGTGGCTTGCAATTCGTTTTTCTTAACGATATCGGCAATCAATAAACCCAAGCGAACACGGCGCGTTGCACGGTCAGTAAAAATATCGGCAGGCAACACCATTTTGTCATCAACGGGAATACCACGCGCGCGCAAATCTTCACGGGCATTGGCTTGTAAGTGTACGATGTCTTCCTTCACCATTGACATTGGCACGTCAAACTCTGCCGATTTGACCAATGCATCCATTACGTTGTTTTTCGTGATGCCTTTGGCGCGGTTGGCGATTTCACGTTCTAAGTTGACCTTAATGTCGGCTTGCATTTTTTCCACATCACCGTCTTTCACGCCCAAAGATTTGGCAAAATCAGCGTTTAATTCAGGTAATTTCGGTGCGGCAACTGCTTTGACCGTCACCGTGAATTGCGCGGTTTTACCTGCCAAATCCTTGCTGTGGTATTCAGCTGGGAATGGCAAATCAAACGTGCGCGTTTCTGTCGCTTTCAAACCAAGAATAGCGGTTTCAAACTCAGGCAACATGCGACCTTGACCCAATACGAAAACATAGTCATTTGCGGTGCCGCCTTCAAAAGCCACATCATCCAACTTACCCAAGAAATCCACGGTCACTTGGTCGCCATTTTCTGCGGCTTTGTCTGTGGCAACGTATTGCACACGTTGTTGGCGCAACACATCAATCGTGCGCGTGACATCGGCTTCGGTTACTGTGCATTGCGCTTGCTCAACTTCTACAGAGGCCAAATTCACTTCAGGTACTTCAGGATAGACTTCGAACGTGGCTCTGAACGCCAATTGCGTTTCAGAATCTTGACCTTCAATCGGCTCAATATTCGGTGCGCCGACGATTTGGAATTTTTGCTCAACGGCTTGTTTGGCGAACTCTTCACCAACTTGGTCGTTTAAGGCTTCCCATTTGGCTTGCTGACCATACATTTGTTTGACGCGCGCCATCGGTACGTGTCCTGGGCGGAAACCTGCGACTTTGACGCTTTTTGCCATTTGTTTCAAGCGTTTGTCTGCTGCTGCATCAACCTGTGCGGTACTCACAGAAAAGTCAAATGTGCGTGTGAGAGATTCGGTCATCGTTGGTTTGGCAACAGGGGCTTCGGTTTGAGCCGCTTGCTCGATGATTTCATTGTTTGTTTCGGTGGTCATATGAACCTTTTCGTGGTTGTTGCTACAATGCATTCAATAACTTTATGTGTGCTGAAATTGATATGGATTGAAGCGATTAAAATTAAAAGAATACTAAACAATACCTTAAAAATCTGGTGCGAAGGAGGGGACTCGAACCCCTACACCCGTTTAAGGCGCCAGGACCTAAACCTGGTGCGTCTACCAATTTCGCCACCCTCGCAATTGCAAAATACAACTCAGGTTTTTGCAAAACGTCAATTGTACTTTATAACCAGACCGATGTAAACGAGCAGGCCTTGCTGTGAGGCTATTTTCGTCATTTTGCTTGACCATGCGGCAATTTCATCATGGTGGGGTAAAACAGGTACAATGCGCCTTTGTGTTTATGTGAGACAACTGACAATGAAAGTTTTGATTGATTTTTTGGTGGTGATTGCCTTTTTTGTGGCATATAAATGGAGCCATGACATGCTGTTCGCGGTTAAGGTCGCCATCGCAGCCACGGCGGTACAGATGCTGTGGATGAAGGTGACAAAAATTCCTTTGAAACCAATGCATTGGTTTGGTTTGGTATCGGTGTTTGTCTTTGGTGGAATGGGGATTTTCTTTAATGACCCAAAATTTTTCCAGTGGAAGTTTTCAATCATCGAATGGTTTATGGGCGCGGCGATTTTGCTGGGTCAATTCGTTTTTCGTAAAAATATATTGAAACTGCTGATGGACAATGAATTGGTTCTGCCAGAGCCTATTTGGCGCACGATGTCGTGGTTATGGGGTGGTTTTTTTGTGGGTTTGGGGTGCTTGAACTGGTGGATTTTCACGCATTACAACTATGACGTATGGGTCAATTTCAAAACCTTTTGGGCTTTTGGTTTGACGATGCTGTTCATGTTGGGACAAGGCGTTTGGGTCAGTCGTTATTTGCCCAAGGATGAATCATGAAGCATCCAGTGGAACAAATCGTCTCTGAACGCTTGACGCAGGCTTTTGCACCCACGTTCTTGGAAATACGCAATGAAAGCGAACAGCACATCGGCCATGCAGGTGCTCAAGGTGGTGGGCAACATCTATTTATCCGCATCGTTTCTGCACAATTTTCGGGTATAAGTACGGTTCAAAGGCATCGACTGATTTATAATGCTGTGTTGGATTTAATGCCTAATCGGATACATGCAATGCGCATTGATGCGCAGGCGACGTAATGGTTTTTGATAATTTTAATCGAAGGGTGTGGTAGTGATGAATAAGAAAAATGTTTGGGTTGTGATGATAATGGCGTTGGGTTTGACGGCATGCGGTCAAGATGGAAAAAAATTCACATTGGATCAAAAATTAGATGCCATCGTCAAACAAATCAGCGCTGAGACGCCTGACCAGCCCATCAACGATGAGATGAAAAAACGCATTCGTGAACAGTTAGCGCAACAAGAAGCACTTGCCGATGCGGCGCGCAAAGAAGGAATGGATAAGCAAGACGATGTTAAAGTTTTGGCGGCAATTGGAGCCGAGCAGGCATTGGCTTCCAAATACTTAGAAGCGCAAATGGCAACATTCAAGCCATCCGATGAAGAGTTGAAAAAGATTTACAACGAACAGGTGAGCAAAGGCCAAGAATACCACTTGCGTCATATTTTAGTGGATGATGAAGCCAAGGCAAGGGAAATCATCGCCAAATTGAAAGCGGGCGAAAAGTTTGAAACTTTAGCAAAATCATCTAAGGATACTGCATCGGCAGTCAAAGGTGGCGATTTGGGTTGGATGCCTTTGGATGCTTGGGTTCCTGAATTCAAGGATGCTGCGGCTAAATTGCAGGCCAATCAAATCACCGATACGCCTGTGAAAACGCAGTTTGGTTATCATGTGATTCAGTTGGTTGAAGCACCGCGCGCGCCACAAAATGTGCCCGCATTTGAAGCGGTCAAGCCTCAGGTTTTGGAAATGGCCAAACGTGACCATTTGAAGCAATTACAAGATTCATTTAAAAAATAATGGTGTTTGCTTGGTGTTGTTAACAGACACCATGTATTTCCGAGTGTTTTTGCTTTTTTTTGTTAAAAACCCCCTGCAATTTTGCAGGGGGTTTTATTATGCGCATCGACAAGGTATGCCGAAATCACGACGACACACAAAAAAGATGGGTGAGCGAACCCCCAAAATCCTTTTAAAAACCGTGTCCTACCCATCTCAATACCATTCAGATCGAGATGGGTTGATTGAATCAACTCAAACCATCAAAAACTTGGCTTGCGGTTGGCGCGTGGTTTTGCTTGTCCTGCACGTTCTGATGTACGCGAAGCCGCGTTAACGAAAGGGCGTGCTGTGGGTTTGGCATACGACTTGTTTTCGCCTTGTTTAGAATGGTGCTCACGACGTGGGCGGTATTCTTCACCTGCGCTGGCGCGGTGTTTAGGGCGCGCATCTGAACGCTCATGGAAACGACCATCGGCGTGCTTTTCTAAATGCGATTCGTGGCGCACACGTGTGTGTGGGTTACTTGGGTTGCGATTGTCATTACGGCTGTCTGCACGATTACCATTGGCTGGTGCACCACGGTGTTCTGAACGACCTTCTGAGCGTGGTTCGTTGCGATAACCACCATGCGTATCCGCACGACCCTCAGGACGCGCATCTGAATGCCCACCATGTGCACCACGTGGCGCATCACCACGAGCACCACCGCGATATTCGCCGCGCGGTTTACCCGCATAGCCGCCACGACCATTGCCGCGACCTGCAGGTTTACCACCGCGCCCTGCGAAATCTTCCGCTTTGAGTTGTGGTTCTAAACCTGCGACTTGGGTCACATTGATTTTGCGTTCGATATAGCGTTCGATTTGACGAATTTTGAATGCGTCTGAGCGTTGCGCAAAGGTCACTGCCACACCTTCACGACCTGCGCGACCTGTACGGCCAATGCGATGCACATAGTCTTCGGCTTTCATTGGCAAGCCGTAGTTAAATACATGGGTAATGTTTGGTACATCAATCCCACGGGCAGCGACATCGGTGGCGACCAAGATTTTGGTCTTGCCTTTACGCAGCGCGTCCAAACGGCGATTGCGTACCATTTGTGGCATCGCGCCATGTAAGGCAGCGGCAGAAACACCCATATCCGCCAACTCATCGGCCAAACGTTCGCAGTCAATTTGTGTTGAGGCAAATACCACCGCTTGGTCTAAAGCTTCATCTTGCAACCAGTGCATCAATAATTTTTGTTGGTGGTGCGAGTTATCAGCCCATTGTAAATGTTGGGTGATACTGGTGTGTTTTTCACTCACGCTGGCCAACATGATTTGTTGTGGATCAAGCATCAATGCACCCGCCAAGCGCGTTTCACGCGGGGTGAATGTTGCTGAGAACATCAAGGTTTGTTCGCGGTGCTCGCAGGCATCGGCAATCGCTGTGATTTCGTCGGAAAATCCCAAATCCAGCATGCGATCGGCTTCATCCAACACCAACGTTTGCAATTGTGACAAATTGATGCCACCTTGATTGACCCAGTCGAGCAAACGACCTGGGGTTGCAACCACGAGGTGCGCGCCTTTGAGTCCTTGCTTTTGTTTGAAATACGAAGTGCCACCCACGATGGTGGCGATGCGCAAACCACGGGTGCTTTTCACTAGATTGATTGCATCGGTAGAAACTTGTTGCGCCAATTCGCGTGTTGGACACAGAACCAAGGCAAACGGTGCGTTTGCAGGGTTGTTTTTTCCAGAACCGACCGCGTTCAAAATCTTTTGTAGTGTTGGCAGCAAAAAAGCAGCGGTTTTACCCGAGCCTGTTTGTGACGCGACAATCCAGTCGCCGCCTGACATGGCGCATGGAATCAATGCCGATTGTACGGCGGTCGGTTGGGTGTAGCCCAAAGCGTTGATGCTGGTTAAAAAAGAATCGGCCAAGCCCATTTCTTCAAATGAAATCGGGGTGGTTTGTAATGTTGTCGTCATAAAAATCCAAAAGGGTGCCAGCGCGGTGTGCCTTGTTAATAAGCACACAAAATACAAGCATGTTCGCGGAATGAGCGAACATTCATATCAATAGCGGGAAGTTAGAGGTTCTGATGATTCAGGTGTCTAACGCGCTGACGGGTGTATCAAAAAACATCGACCGTCAGAATAGACACTTCTTAGAAGAAGGATGAGCGAAACCTCTAACAACGGGCTCGCAAAAAAACTGGGGGCGATGAAACGAATACTTTGGTCTCAAATTGATTAAAATCCAAAAGCGGGCGCATTATCGCACACAATTTGCTTTTGTGCTGGAGTATCCAAAAATCAATGGTTTTTTATGGGCAATAGGGTCGCGTTTGACACACAGATGATGCAAGCACGGTACAATACGGCGAATATCTGGTACTCATAAAGGAAACACATGAATCAAAACGCTCGTGAAAACATTCAAACCCTGAGTGGTCAACACACTTCTGATTTGGAACGTGCCAGCGCGACCAAAGCACGTGAATCGTGGCATGTGTTGGGCATCATGTCTGAATTCGTTCAGTCAGCAGAGCAATTGGCAAACATTCGCCCAGCGGTCAGTATTTTTGGCTCAGCGCGCATCAAACCCGACCATCCGTATTACCAAAAAACTGAGGAATTGGCACGATTGCTGTCGGATTCGGGATTTGGCGTGATTTCGGGTGGCGGCCCTGGCATTATGGAGGCGGCGAATAAAGGCGCTTTTTCGGGCAAAGGTCCGTCGATTGGTTTGAATATTTTGTTACCACATGAGCAGGCAGGCAATCCCTACCAAGACATCTCCATTAATTTCCGTCACTTTTTTGCGCGCAAAGTGGCTTTTGCCAAATATGCCACGGCATTTGTGGCTATGCCCGGTGGTTTTGGTACCATGGATGAGTTGTTTGAGTCTCTGACTTTGATTCAAACGGGCAAAAGTCGTGCCATGCCCATCTATTTATATGGCACTGAATTTTGGTCAGGTCTGTGGGATTGGGTGCGTGCGCAATTATTGGGTGGTGGTTTAATCAGCGAGGTGGATTTGGATTTGGTGCACATCACCGATGATCCACATTTTATTGTCAACGGTATTTTCGATTTTTATGAAAAACGTGGTTTCGAACCATCGGATATCGAACGTGCGCAAATGTTGCAATTGTGATGTATTGTAAAAAACCACGGGTGCAAACAACCTCAAACTCAGAACATCCCGCTCAAGTGGCGTGGCTTTTTCAGTCAAATCCCTCTACAATACGTCTTTTCAATCGAAGTCATATTCCAGCCGTTTTGTAGGACTGTCATGCCACGCCCCATCCGCGCCACCATTCACCCCCAAGCCATTGTCCACAATATTCAACGCGCTCGCACTGCCACACATACGGCGGGTTCGCGTATTTGGGCTGTCATTAAAGCCAACGCCTATGGGCATGGTATTGAGCGAGTGTACGCTGGTTTAAAGAATGCCGATGGCTTGGCCATGCTGGATTTTGACGAGGCTCGGCTGGTGCGTCGTTTGGGTTGGGACAAGCCCATATTGATGCTCGAGGGTTGCTTTGACTCGACCGATTACGCCAGTGCACTGGAATTGGGCTTGACGGTCGTGGTGCATCGGCAGGCACAGATAGATGCACTGGCATTGACTTTGGCACAGAACCAGTCAGCCTGCATCGATGTGTACCTTAAAATGAACACAGGTATGAATCGCGTCGGATTTAATCCGCAGGATTATGGTGCTGCCTTTGCACAATTGCGTGCGCTGCAAGGTGTGGGTGAGATTGGTCTGATGACACACTTTGCCAATGCCGATTTGCCCAATGGTGCGGACAAGGCTTTGGCGTTGTTCAATACCACCGTTGCACCCATTATGGCGCAATACCCCGATACGGTGCGTTGCGTATCCAACTCTGCTGCAAGTCTAACCCTACCAAATGCGCACTTTGATTGGGTGCGTCCAGGGATTATGATTTACGGTGGCTCGCCGTTTGCCGATACCCATGCGGCTGAGTGTGATTTAAAACCCGCCATGACGTTGAGTAGTGAAATCATTGCTGTGCGTGACATTCAGGCGGGCGATGCGGTGGGGTATGGCTCACGCTTCGTTGCCCCGTGCGCCATGCGCATTGGTGTGGTCGCGTGTGGTTATGCCGATGGCTATCCACGCCATGCAAGCGACCAAACCCCCATCGCGGTGGATGGCGTGCGCACCCATGTGGTTGGGCGCGTGTCAATGGACATGCTCACCGTAGATTTAACGGGTGTTCCAAATGCACGAGTTGGTTCAAAAGTTGAGCTGTGGGGAGCGCACATTCCCATTGACGAGGTCGCGCAAGCCGCCAATACCATTGGCTATGAATTGATGTGTGCACTGGCTTCGCGTGTGGCCGTCACCGTCGATGATGTCCAAGAGTGATTTAGTGGCAACATTCAATTTCTTCATTGCTTGTTTAGAAATGCACAAGCCTTAATTTCCAATTCTCAATGCGCTTATTAAATTTCATTTCTCACCATTCGGCATTTTTTATGATATTGGCAACCATCATGGGCTTTTTATTGCCCCATTGGGCGCATGTGGTGTTGTCTTACTTACCAATGGTGTTGTTTTTCTTGATGTTTTTCACACTCATGGCCATCAATCAACACCAGTTGATTCAAGCGCTCATGCAATCGTCCGTCTGGTTGTACGCAATGTTGCATACTGTGGGCATGTCGGTGTTGTTTGTGGGTGGGTGTTATCTCGTGGGCATACGAGGTGATTTATTGTTGGCGGTTGCTGCCATTATGGCCACCGGTTCGCTATTTGCCACGCCCGCGATTGTGCGCTCGATTGGTTTCGATCCTTTGTATGCCATGGCACTGACGATTGCCAGCACTCTCATTATGCCGATTGTGTTGTTCGCAAACCTATGGTTGTTTCAAACGGGCAGTGTGTCTTTGGATATGGGGTTGTACATCAAGCGGTTGTTGATTTTTATCGCTGGGCCCATGGTGATGTCGGCATTGGTGCACCGTTGGGTGGCTGAGGCCGTGTTATTCAAGGTGCATCAGCAATTGTCAAAAGTGACCATGTTGTTGGTGATGAGTTTTCCGTTTGGTTTGATTGGCCAGTATCGTGTGGTTTTTGACGCTAATCCCATGCACGCATTGGCTTTACTGATATTTTCTATGGCGATTATAACCGTGCTGTTTTGGTTGAATTTTTATGTGTATCGTCAAAGTTCAACCGAACATCGTATCAGCGCGGCAGTGGCTTCGGGTGGGCGCAATGTGCTGCTGACGTTTACCATCGCTGCGCCTTTTTTGGGTACACAGTATTTGTCTTTGATTGGTGCGATGCAGTTTCCAATTTACATGCTGCCATTGGTCTCACGCGCGTGGATGCGTTGGCAAGCACGTACCCACCAAGTGGCAGCGCCCAATGCCATGACCGATGAAGACGATGTGGTGCTGTGACGCAGTGGCGGCTGGTTATTTGGTATTGTTGAAATGATTGCCGTAGTTGCGCTGATTGCCCAACTCGCGCGTACCGTGGGGCGACGCGTCGGTGTAATCCACATGCACTTTACCGTTGACACCAGAAATTGCATACTCAATCGCTTCCAAGCCCGAATTGAACAAAGGGCGAACAGCGCGACCTGCGTAATACAGTTTGACTTGTTGATTGGTGCCTTCTGAGTCTGCGTACAACAACCAAAACAAATCGTTGTTATGGAACAAACGTTCAGCCTCTGCCTTGAGTGCCTCGGGCACTTGCATGAGTGCTGTGCGGGTCAACTCGTTCACAATATTCTCCAGTATTAGAATCACACCTTGTGTTCAGGTGTATGTTTTCATCATACTCCGATTATTTGTCAAATGTGCTTAATCGTCTGGAATCGTGTAAATGACCCATCGCCATTCATTTCGATGATGCGCGGTGCTATAATTGCGCCTCAAAATTTGACAGGTCGCTGTAGCTCAGTGGATAGAGCATCTCCCTCCTAAGGAGAGGGTCGCACGTTCGATTCGTGCCAGCGACGCCAGTTTCATGATTTTAACGACGCGCGGTCATGGCCTGCGCCAATGTACCCAAATCCACTTGTTCCAACTCGCTGCCCACGGGCACGCCTTTTGCCAAACGAGTGACACGCAAACCACGTGCCAACAATTGCTCGGCAATATAATGCGCGGTCAATTCGCCTTCGTTGGTAAAATGGGTCGCCAAAATCACCTCTTGCACCACGCCATCACAGGCACGGGTGAGCAGTTTGTCCATTGCAATGTCGGTAGGCCCCAATCCTTCGAGCGGATTGAGTTGACCCGAAAGCACAAAATACTTGCCTTGATAGGTCATGGTCTGCTCAATCAGCAGTTGATCCATCGGTGACTGCACCACGCAAAGTAGGTGTGCTTGACGCTTGGGATTAGCGCACGTGGTGCAGATTTCTGCATCCGAGAGCGTGTAACATTGCGAACAATGACGTAAATGTTCTAACGCATCGGTAATCGCTTCGGCCAAACGTTGCGCGCCCACGCGCTCGTGTTGCAACAAGGTAAACGCCAAACGTTGCGCGGATTTATGCCCCACATTGGGTAAAACGCGCAGTGCGTCAATGAGGTTTTGAATGCGGTCAATGGTTTGATTCATGGGGTGTTCTGAATGATTTTTTGCACTTGCCCAGACAAATACGTCCAAACAATTTGTGCGGCAGCGTTGCTGGTGAGTTCGGCATGGTCATAGGGCGGCGCGACCTCGACACAATCCATACCAACCCAGTTTAAATCGGCAGTGGCTTCTAATAGAGTGAATACTTGGTTGGTGCTCAACCCAGCCACTTCGGGCGTGCCCGTGCCTGGTGCGAATGCGGGGTCAAGACAATCAATGTCAAAACTCAAATACACGGGCAAACCTTTAGCGGACAAACGCCCGCGGATGGTGTCAATCACTTCTGACAGTTGGGTTTCAGACACCAAACCACGTACATCGCGCGCGGTGAAAATCGTGCCGCCTTGCTCTGCCACATACTCACGCGCGGCCTGATCGCCTGCCGAGCGGATGCCGACTTGGACAAAACTGCTGACGTCCACCAAACCCTCCTGAATCGCTTCGTACACCCAAGTGCCGTGCCCCGAAGGCTCGCCAAAGTGGTCTGTCCACGTGTCGCAGTGTGCATCAAAATGCAATACGGCAAGCGGTGTACCAAAGTGTGCACGATACGCACGCAACAAACCCAGCGTCACCGAGTGGTCGCCGCCCAACCACACCATGTGGTGTTGTTTGAGTAAGTCAGGAACTTGCTTGGCTAATTCTGCGCGCATTGCTGCCAAATCGGTATTGGGCGTGGCAATGTCGCCCCAATCATAAATGTGGTTAAATGGCGATACATTGAAAAACGGATGAATCCCATCACACAGCATTTGGCTGGCGGTGCGAATGCTTGCAGGTGCAAAGCGTGCCCCAGGGCGGTTGGTCACTGCACCATCATACGGAATGCCTGCGATACCAAAAGGACGCGCACTGGCGTTGGTTGATGCGGGGATACTCAAAAAACGATTTTGGCTCAAATAGGCGAAACCGTGCTTCATAAAACACTCCAAAGAGGTGGTTAGAAATAGCAGCGTCACATCATGCAACAAAAATTCCGTTATTTCAAGCACGGCGACGCAACATCCGCTAACATACCGAGACATTCCACTTTTTAAAGGAGTTTAAGATGACCCCCAGCATTCAATCAATCGTTAGCGCAGTGGTTGTAGCAGGCACGCTGAGTGCCTGTGCGGGCTTGCCCATGACGGGTACCACTGGTGGTATGGGCAGTGTGTCGGGTTTACAAGGCTATGAGTGGCAGGTTCAGAGCATCAATGGTGTTGCTGTGAATACCCCCATCCGTCCGACATTGAACTTCGGTACCACCATGCAACTAACAGGGCATACTTCTTGTAATACGTATATTTCGGGCTATGTGAGTACGGGTTCTATGTTGATGATTAAACAAGGTGCGCTCACCAAAATGGCGTGCGAACCCGCAGTGATGAATCAAGAACAACGATTTTTGAAACAATTGTCGAACACCCAAATGTGGTCTATTGATGCGGCAGGCACATTGACCTTGACGGGTACGTCTGGCACCATTGTTGCGACCCACAAATAATCTGAGATTTGCAATGATACAAAAAAACCGTGCGCGTCAACGACACGGTTTTTTTGACGTCCATACATTTTACAAAGCCACTTGGGCACCCAATTGCACTGTGCGATTTGGCGGTAAACCAAAATAATCATTTGCACTGGCGGCTTGTTTGTACATGGTGTTGAACACCCCAAACTGCCAACGATTGAATCGGCCGACACCATCGACCAATTTGGAGTTTGATGTGAAATAGGTGGTATTCATGTCATCAAAACTCAAACCCTCATACTGTATGCTGTGCAATACAGGCACAATTAAAGGCTGCTCGCGAAAACCAAAAGCAATTTCCACGGTGTACATTTTATCTGCCACCGTCTGCACACGCACGCGCTCAGATGGTTGAACATACGGCACATTCAGGCTTTTTACCACCAAAAACACATTGGTGGTGTGCAACACCTTATAGTGCTTGAGATTGTGCATCAACGCGCTGGGCACAACACTCAAATCAGAGGCCAAATACACGGCGGTACCTTCAACTTGCGCGATGCTGTCCATCGGCATTTTTAAAAAGGTGTCCATCGGCAAGCTGTTGTCCGTGCGCTCTTTGGCCAAATACGCTTGTCCGCGTTGCCAAGTGTGCAAAATAATGAAAAACAATATACCCAAAGACAATGGCAGCCAGCCACCATGAGCCAATTTACTGGCGTTTGAAGCAACAAAACCAATCTCCAATACCGCAAACAAAGTGAATGCCACCAACATCACACCGCGCATTTTCAACTGAGTTTTACGCAATAAGTACAGCACCATCCCTGTGGTAATCAACATCGTTCCCGACACTGCTAAACCGTAGGCTGCCGCCAACGCACTGGATGAGCCAAAGCCAAGTACCAATAAAACCACGCCAATCAACATCAAACCATTGACAAAAGGCATGTATATTTGCCCCTGTTCGGTATCTGAAGTGTGCATCACATTGACTCGTGGCAACAGGTTTAATCGTGCTGCCTGTAAAGTCATGGAATACGCACCCGCAATGGTTGCCTGCGAAGCAATGACAGTCGCAAAGGTTGCCAAAACCACCAAAAACAGCAAACCCCATTCGGGCGCAAGCAGGTAAAACGGGTTTTCAACTGCTTGAGGGTCGCGCAATACCAAAGCACCTTGACCAAAATAATTGAGTACCAATCCAGGCCACACCACACCATACCACGCCATGCGCACGGGTTTGGCACCAAAGTGCCCCATGTCTGCAAACAAAGCCTCGCCTCCAGTTAAGGCCAAAAACACGGCCGAGAGCAAAATAAAAGCCAAGTTTGGTTGCGTGATGACGAAATCCAAAGCGTAATAAGGATTGAGTGCGAGTAAAATTTTAGGGTATTTTAAAATGCTGACCAAACCCAATCCCCCCAAAGTGGCAAACCATACAATCATAATTGGGCCAAACAACAGTCCACCAATGCGTTGCGTGCCATGGCGTTGAATGGCAAACAATCCAACGATGATAATAATGGTCATCGGTACGACGTATGCCTCAAAACTCTTGGACACCACATTGATGCCTTCGACTGCAGACAAAACCGAGATGGCGGGTGTGATGAACGAGTCGGCATAAAACAAGCCCGCCGCAAAGATACCCAAAGCAATGACGGTTTTTAACCCTTTGTGGTTTTGTTCAGCGGTTTGTTTGGCCAAAGCCATCAAAGCCAGAACGCCGCCTTCACCTTGGTTGTCAAACCGTAGAATAAACCCTACGTATTTAAGTGAAACAATCAATAAAATTGCCCAAAAAAACGCCGATAAACTGGCCAAAACATTGGCTTCATTGACCGCCATACCATGCGCAAACGCTTCTTTAAATGCGTACAAAGGGCTTGTTCCTATGTCGCCATAAACCACGCCCAATGCAGCCAAGGCTAGGGCGAATTGATTGGACTTTTGATGTGATGACACTGCTGTTCTCCTAAAATAATTGTTTATTCTTATTCCAAAACAAAGCGATAACCCACACCTGTTTCGGTCAAAAAATGCTCTGGCTGTGTGGGATTGCGCTCCAATTTTTTGCGCAAATGGCTCATATAGATGCGTAAATAATGGGCATTTTCTGCATACGACTGTCCCCAAATATATTTGAGTAATTGCTGGTGTGTTAGCACTTGACCCGCGTGCGCAACCAAGTGACACAGCAACTGATACTCGATCTGCGTTAAATGTACGACCGCGCCATCACGTGTGATGCGTTGTTGCTGTCTGTCCAAAACAACAGAACCAAATTGCACCACAGGTGCGTCGTCGCCTTTATCTATCTGCGCCCAGCGACGCAATTGTGTGCGAACGCGTGCCAGTAACTCATTGATGGAAAACGGTTTGGTTAAATAATCATCCGCCCCTGCATCCAAAGCTTTGATTTTGTCCGACTCTTGATCACGTGCCGACAGCACAATGATGGGCGTTTGACTCCATGTACGAATATTGGCAATCAAATCCAAACCGTCACCATCGGGTAAACCCAAGTCCAATACCATTGTTTGAGTTGTTTGTCGTTTGAGTTCGATTTGGGCTTGGGTCATACTGTGGCTCACAGTGACTTGCCAACCTGCGTGTTGCAATGCTTTTTCAATAAATTGAGCAATGTCGATTTGGTCTTCGACCACCAAAATTCGCACGGTTTCAATCGGTTTATCTATCATGGTGCAGACTCCTCATGCCATTCGGGTGGCGTGCCGACGGGCAAACGCACGCACACCGCAAGCGCATCTTGACCATTCATTTGCGTGTTTTCTGCCCAAATCTGCCCTTCATGTGCGGCCACAATCGTGCGGCAAATCGATAAACCCAACCCAGTACCCGATTCGGTGCGCTCAATGCCCAGTCGTTCAAACAACGTGAACATTTGTGAAATTTGAGACTCACTCAAATGTGGTGCAGGGTTGATGACTCGAATCAGGCAGTTGCGTTCTGAACCATTTTGTTGAACGCGGGCATCAATTACGATGGTCTTTTCATTCAATGTAGATGCGTTGTATTTGATTGCGTTGTCCAATAAATTGGCCAACACGCGCTCAAACAACACGGGGTCGAGGTAGAGCAAAATCTCGGGTACATCCACAGCCACGCGCACATCGCGCAAAGGTTGTATCAAGGCGCGCATACTGCTACCGATGACTTCATCCAAAGGCACCCATTCGCGTTGTAAACGCACTTGCCCTGCGTGTAATTTCGAGAAGTCCAACAAATTGCCCACCATTTGATTCAACTGTAGGGTTTGTTCACACAATTTATCCGCCGCATCCAGTACCTCAAGGGCGGGTTTGGGCTCTAACCAATGTAAACCATCTGCCACGCCGTACATCGCAGTCAAAGGCGTGCGAATATCGTGAGATAAAGCCGCTAAAATTGAGCCGCGCAAACGCTCTGACTCCATTTGCCATTGGTGTTGATTGGCCACATTAAGGTAATGTAAGCGCTCAATGGCAATGGCCACCATGGATGCCACCGCATCCAAAATCGGGCGTGCCTCGCGCATGACCTGAAATTTTTGTCCCATGGCATGCACCAGCAACACACCGCGTGCGCGGGTCGAGCCCTGCAACAACACATACATGGAACTTTGTCCCTCATCCTCAAAATACCCTTCAGTGTGCGCTTCATTGTGTGCGGTGTTCTGTTGATACAAACTCTCTGCGGCAATGGTTTCGACCATTTTTAGGGGAATATCGGGATTCACCGCGACCAAGCGTGTTGGCTCATCTGCTGAAGTGCTCAAAACACAGGTTGAAAACCCCAAATGTTGGCGAACAAAGTTTGTGGTAATTTGAGCGACCTCATTGAGGTTCAAAGCACGCATCAAGTCTTTTGAAAATGAGTATAAATCAGCAGTTTGGCTGGCTTGTTGCTCGGTCACCATCTGTTTGCGGCGCAATTGACTGACCAAATTACTGATAAAAATAGCCACCACCAACATCACCACAAAGGTGATTAAATACTGCGCATCGCTCACCGCAAAACTCAAGTGTGGTTCAACAAAAAAGAAATCAAAACCCGCCACCATCAAAAAGGCACTGAGCACGCCTGCGCCGCGTCCCCACCAAAAACTCACACCAAGCACCACCAATAAAAACAACATTGCAATATTGGTCGGTTCAACCCAGCGCAACATCGGTAAGCTGGCAAAAATGGTCAATGCACACAGCCCTATGGTCAGCAACCAAGGCAGGTATTGACTGAGTTTAGTGGGGGTGTTTTGAACGCTCATCATATGCTCCACGCGAATTGATGTGCCCAGTATGCCAATAGCGATGTAAAAAAGTTGTAAATTTTGCACTTTAATAAAACACGATACGCCCCTTTCTGTCTGCGTTGGGTTATCCCATGTTTCCTTAAAAAAACCCCGTGATGATTATCACGGGGTTTTGGATTTACGAACGAATGCGCGGGTTATGCGGCTGCTTGTGCGCGTTCACGATAGAATGCCAAATAACGTGCAAACCGCTCAATTGCCTCGCGCAGTTGTTCTTCGTGTGGCAAAAATACAAAACGCAAATGATCGGTGTCTTTCCAATTAAAGCCCGTGCCTTGTACCACCAAAACCTTTTCGCGCTCTAAAAATTCAAGCACAAAGTCTTGGTCGTTTTTGATTGGGTACATCACGGGGTCTAATTTTGGGAACAAATACATCGCTGCTTTGGGTTTCACACAGGTCACACCTGGGATGGCGGTGAGCATGTTGTACGCCAAATCGCGTTGGCGGCGCAAGCGTCCACCCTCGGCAATCAAATCATCAATGCTTTGATAACCGCCCAAAGCAGTCTGAATCGCATGTTGACCCGGCGCATTGGCGCACAAACGCATGGATGCGAGCAATACCAAGCCTTCAATGTAGTCTGCCGCTGCTTCTTTCGCGCCAGACAAAATCATCCAACCTGCACGGTAGCCACACGCGCGGTAGTTTTTGGATAAACCGTTGATGGTGATGAAAAACACGTCATCCGCGAGCGAGGCAATTGAAGTGTGTTTGTTGCCATCGTATAGGACTTTATCGTAAATTTCATCGGCCATAATCACCAAGCCAAATTCGCGTGCGACTTGGATGATGTCCAATAAAACTTCATTTGAATACAATGCGCCCGTTGGATTGTTGGGGTTGATTACCACGATGGCCTTGGTTTTGTCGGTAATTTTCGCACGGATGTCGGCAATCGATGGATTCCAATCGTCGGCTTCATCACACAAATAGTGTACGGGTGTGCCGCTGGCCAAACTGGTCGCTGCCGTCCATAAAGGGTAATCGGGCGAAGGTACGAGCACTTCGTCACCTGGATTGAGCAGGCCTTGCATGGCAAAACCAATCAATTCAGACGCGCCGTTGCCAACGATGATGTCGTCCAAAGTCACGCCTTTGATGTTTTTTTGTTGGGCGTAGTGCATGATGGCTTTGCGTGCAGAAAAAATCCCTTTGGAGTCCGTATATCCACCCATTTGTCCGATATTACGCGCCAAATCCTGCTCCATTTCCTCTGGCACAGCAAAGTCAAACGCGGCCAAATTGCCGATATTCAACTTAATAATACGCTGACCTTCGGCCTCCATTTGCGCTGCGCGCTGCATGATGGGGCCACGGATGTCGTAGCAAACATTGTCTAATTTGTGGGATTGAACGATGGGACGCATGGGTTTCTCGTAAAGTGATGATTGAAATATAAAAAGAGGGTAAACCTGCTAAAATGTGCTGACAGTGTCACAATGTCAAAGAAGTATTAGCGAAGTTGGGAATTATACGCCTTTAAAATCTGGGGTTCCATAGATGACGCTATTTTTTTAATGTTTTTGTGATTTATTTCTAAATTTTTACACATTTCAAAATTATTTTCTGAAAATATACGGACGCAAAATGGGTTTCCAACTTGAAAGCAGCACTCATCTCAATACCATCACGGCGTGTACCGACCAAGTCATTCAAATCAATCGTCAAGACTACACCGAAAGTGTGCTCATCAGCCCAACGCGGATTGAGCGCTTGGCGGCACGCACATTGAGTGATTTAGACGACGCGCTTTGGGGTAAAGTGATTGCCGATTCGCCTGAGGTATTGTTAATCGGTACAGGGGCACAGCACACATTTGTATCCCCTGCGCAGTTGGCGCCTCTGTATCAAGCCCAAATTGGTGTGGAATGTATGAGTTCACATGCTGCGGCGCGCACGTACAATGTGTTGATGAACGAAGGTCGTCGGGTTTTGGCCATCCTATTGCTCACCAATGACGCAACACACACCATTTGATACCAACCAATATCATCATTTATCCAAAGGATGAACGCCATGACGACTGTAACTGACATTGAATTATCCATGACCACCGCAACAGCGGGGCAGTACCAACCTTTCAAACTCTCGAATTATCGTGGTAAAAATGTTGTACTGTATTTTTACCCGAAAGACAGCACACCGGGGTGCACCACAGAATCGATGGGTTTTCGTGATGCCTACGCTGAGTTTGAAAAAGCCAACACCGTGATTTTTGGTATTTCGCGCGATTCACTCAAATCGCATGATAAATTCAAGGCCAACCTCGAATTGCCCTTTGAACTCATCTGCGATGCCGATGAGTTGTTGTGCCAACAATTTGATGTCATCAAACAAAAAATGATGTACGGTAAACAAGTTCGCGGTATTGAACGCAGCACCTTTGTAATCAATGCCCAAGGCGAACTGGTATACGAATGGCGCAAAGTTAAAGTTGATAACCACGTGCGTGAGGTGCTGGAGATGGTTCAGTCCCTACCTGCTTAAATTTAATCGATTATTTTCAGGAACAACATTCTAAAGGACGTTCAATGCCATTACCCAAAGCCCCTACTCAAAAAGGCAGTTTGCTGACCCAACTCAACACACCAGCGGTGTCTCAATCGGTTGAGTCCAAGCCCAGCAAACCAACCCGAAGTGTTTCGTCAGCAAAAGGGCGTGGCGAAGTCAAAACAGCAGGGACGGCATCTCCTGCCTCTGCGGTGGTCAATCAAACTGCTGCACCCAGAAATCCACAGGTGTTAACAAACACGCCACCAGTCAAACCTCGTTCTTCTCACCACGGCGCCAGAAGCAAACAAGGCTCCAATGAGCGTAAATTATTTGTGCTCGATACCAATGTGTTGTTGCATGACCCATCGAGTTTGTTTCGTTTTGAGGAGCACGATGTTTTTCTGCCCCTGATTGTGTTAGAAGAGTTGGATGACCATAAAAAAGGCATGACCGAAACCGCGCGCAATGGTCGAACCGCGTCACGCACCTTGGATCAGTTGATTGCCAATCATCCCAACGGTTTAGAAACAGGTGTACCACTCAGTCCAAAAAACAGTGCCAATCCATTGGGTAAGTTGTTTATTCAAACACAATCATTTATTGATCAATTGCCCAAAACGTTACCTGTGGGTAAAGCCGATAATCAAATTTTGGGCGTGGTGCACGCTCTACAAAGCCAGCAGAAGAACCACACGGTGGTGATGGTGTCAAAGGACATCAATATGCGCATCAAAGCGCGGGCTTTGGGATTGAATGCAGAAGATTACTTCAACGACCAAGTCATCGAAGACACCGATGTTTTGTACAGCGGCCAGATGGCCTTGCCTGCGGATTTTTGGGAAACGCACAGCACCAATTTAGAATCGTGGCAGGAGGGCGTGTATACCTACTATCGAGTTCAGGGAACGCTGCCCATGCAAATGGTGCTCAATCAATACGTGTATTTTGACCACCCAGACGCCTTGGCGTTTCATGGGCAAGTGGTTGAAATTGATACCAACAATCGTACCGCCACTCTGCGCTCATTGATTGATTACAGCAATCCCAAACACGGCATTTGGGGCATCGGTGCACGCAACCGCGAGCAGAACTTTGCGCTCAATGTGTTAATGGATCCTGAAATTGATTTTGTGACCCTGCTCGGTCCTGCGGGTACAGGAAAAACCCTGCTCACCATCGCCGCTGCACTACAACAAACTTTGGAAATGGCGCGTTTTGCCGAGGTCATCATCACCCGTGCCACGATTGCCGTGGGTGAGGACATCGGTTTTTTACCGGGGACTGAAGAAGAAAAAATGACCCCGTGGATGGGCGCATTGCAAGACAACCTTGAAATCCTCATCAAAGGCGATGCCAATGCGGGCGAGTGGCAACGTGCTGCCACAGGCGAATTGATTAAAAACAAAGTGAAAATCAAAGCGATGAGTTTCATGCGTGGTCGCACCTTTGTCAACAAACTGCTCATCATTGACGAAGCACAAAACCTCACGCCCAAACAAATGAAAACCCTCATCACACGCGCGGGACCAGGCACCAAAGTCGTATGTATGGGCAATTTAGCGCAGATTGACACGCCTTATTTGACCGAAGGTTCATCGGGCTTGGCCTATGTGGTGGAACATTTTAAAAATTGGGCACATGGCGCACACATCACCTTGATGCGTGGTGAGCGTTCGCGTTTGGCGGATTTTGCCAACGAGGCTTTGTAATGGTTGTGCAAACGACCGACATGGAGCCTTGCCGCTGCGGCTGGGTGGATTTGAGTAAGCCCGATTATGTCGCCTACCACGACAACGAATGGGGACAAGCGGTTCATGATGACCGCGTGTTGTTTGAATTTATCGTGTTGGAGTCTGCTCAAGCGGGGCTCAGTTGGTACACCATTCTCAAAAAGCGCGAGCACTACCGCCGTGCGTTTGATGGATTTAATCCCAAGCGCATTGCTCAATACACCAATGAAAAAATCGATGCGCTGATGCAAGATGCAGGCATCGTGCGGCATCGTCTCAAAATTGAAGCCACGGTTCACAATGCACAATGCTTCTTAAAAACTCAACAAGAATTCGGCTCTTTTGATGCGTATGTGTGGGGTTTTGTCAATCATCAAACCATTGACCATGCATTTGAGCAGTTGAGCGATTATCCAAGCCGCTCAGCGCAATCGGATGCGTTGGCAAAGGACTTAAAAAAGCGTGGCTTTAAATTCATGGGCACCACCACCTGTTATGCGTATATGCAGGCGGTGGGTATGGTCAATGATCATGTGGCCACTTGTTTCAAACGTGCTTAAACCCAGATGATGCAATAACCGTTTATCAGATGAGCACTTATTGCTAAATGTTTTGCGGTTGTTTTTGACGGTTATTTGCGGCGTAAGCCTTGTAAGGTGATGTGCGTGGGTGTGTGATCGGGCTCAATGTGTTTCATCAGGGCCGCCGCCGCCGCGCCCAAAGTCGAGGCGTTTTGCCCAAATTCACACAATCGTATCGTTGGGGACATCACATGGCGTTGGGTGTGTGCGCTAAAACTGGCGATGGCGGGGCTCAATAACGCATCTTCAAATTGACTCATCGGTCCGCCGATTACGATGGTTTCAGGGTTGAGGATATTGGCAAGGTTGCGCATCACAATGCCTAAGAAATATCCCACAGTGTCCAAGCCTTTTTTGACTTGTGCGTCACCCTGTGTCAATCGATTTTGCATGGCTTCGATGGACAAGATGGGCGCGTCACCGACCAATTCTCGACTCAATGCTCGTTGTGAGACCAAGGTTTCTACACAACCACGCTGACCACAGGCGCATGGCCAGCCGCCAAAGGGTTGCAAAGTTGAGTGCCCAATTTCTCCAGCCCAACCATTGAGCCCCGTATATAAGCCATTTTCGCTGACAATCCCTGCACCGACCCCGATACCCACCGTGAGGTGGATGATGGGATTGCGGTGGTATTGACTGCGACCAAATACGAATTCCGACAGTGCGCCCGCATTCGCATCATTGATGATGGTGATGTCGATTTCAGGCATGTGTTGTTGGGCAAAACGTTGATGAAGCATATCAATCAAATCAATGTTTTGCCAACCAATGTTCGGCAAATCGACCACATGGCCATCCAAAGCATTGACCAAACCTGGTACCGATACCCCCAAACCAAGAATTCGGTGGTTCAGGCTGAGCATGTGGGTCCATACGTGGCACAGAACGTTGGTCAATTGAGTGATTGAAGTTTCCACATCGGTGTGCTGATAAGGTAAGCGCGATTGAACGCGAATCTCACCCGTAATCGAACAGGCAACAACGGCGATATAATCAACCCCCAACTCTGCGCCGAGTAAGGTCAATACGTCGCCATTTAAAATTAAGCCCGTGGGTCGGCGTCCTGCGCCTTCAAGTGGCGTGGGGCTGTCCTCTTTTAACCAATGTGCATCCAACAATTCTTGAACGATTTTACCAATGGTGGATTTGTTTAAACCCGTCACCTTCGCCAAATCGCTTCTGGATATGCTGGGTTGTTTTTTGACACGATTGATGATGGCAAGTCGATTGATTTGCTTTAAATCGCTGTGATTGCTGGTGAATGCCATGATGAACTCGTGAGAAAGGTTAGCTATTGATTGGAGGGATTTTAAGTGAATTTGTTGTTCTCGTAAAATATTTATGTTTTTCCACAATCACTTCTGGGTGAGAAGCCCAATGGATGGTGAAAAATTCAAATTAGACCCATCAAATAGCTTGGATAGCCTTAGCTTTTTCCGCCTTTTTATCCGTTGGCGAAGGTCAATGGATTAATTTGTATTTTTAAACAATTAAATTTGACAGGCGTTTAAATTTGGTGTTGAATGACAGTTGCACGCAGGTCGTACACATTGCGTTCATAAATCAACAAGGAGAATTCACATGAAAAAACAGTTGTTGGCAGTTTCCGCACTCATCGTGGCATTGGGTTTGACCGCTTGTGGTAAACCTGCGCAAGCACCCAAAGCAGTCGATGCGGGTACAAACACCCAAGCGCCCGCAGCAGCAGGTGGTTTGATTGGTTTGGCGATTCCAGAGGCGACCAGCGAACGCTGGAAAAATGCGGCTGAGTTCATGAAAAAAGAACTCGAAGCCAAAGGTTATAAAGTTGAAATTGGTTATGGCGATGGTGACCAATCGAAACAAAACAAACAAATCGAAGACTTCATCACCAAAGGCGCAAAAGTCATCGTTGTGGGTGCGGTCAATGACTCTGTGGCGCAAGCGGTGGATTCTGCCAAGGCAGCTGGCGTACAAGTGATTGCATTTGATCGTTTAATTAAAGGGACTGATCAGTACGATTACTACATGACGTTTGATAATTTCAAAGTCGGCGCCTTCCAAGGTGAAGCGATTAAGACGGCTTTGGATTTGGACAAATCAAAAGGCAAAAACATTACCTTATTCGCAGGCGCATCAACCGATAACAACGCGCGCGTGTTCTTCGATGGTGCATGGTCTGTGCTCAAACCGTATGTGGACAGCGGTGCTTTGAAAGTATGCGGTCCAGTGCCAACGGACTCTAAAGATCCGAATTGGACTAAAATTGCCACCCCAGATTGGGCCAATGACAAAGCCAAAGCGCGCATGGAAACGTTGATTTCTGGCGATTGCAAAGGTGTGACTTTGGATGCGGTTTTGGCTCCGAACGATGGCTTGGCACGTGCGATTATCGGCGCATTGGAACAAAGCGGTAAATACAAAACCTTACCATTCGTCACAGGGCAAGATGCGGAATTGCTGTCGGTTAAATGGATTAACGAAGGCAAGCAAGGTATGACGGTATTTAAAGACGACCGTTTCTTGGCTAAAGCCACAGCAGAAGCGGCGGATGCTTTGGTCAAAGGGCAAAAACCAGCACCGACGGTTAAGTTTAAAGAAGATACCAGTAGTTACAATACTGGCAAAAAAACTGTGAACGCGTTCTTGCTTGAACCTTTGGTGGTCAACAAAGCCAACACCACTTCGGCTATGGTGGACAGTGGTTTTTACACTGCTGAGCAAGTGGCAAAAGGTACCAAATAACCCAACACACTTCAGTCGAGTGACTGATTAAATGTTTTCCGCCATTGTTGGTTGCTGTATGATGACAGCACGAGCAATGGCGGTTTGGGTATCTGCTCCAACAATTGTCTCAACAAAAAATAAACGAAGCGCGGTTTTGCTCAAATAAACGCGGTGAGTTTCTGTAAACACGAGGCCACAATAATGGACACAATATTAGACATCAGAGGTTTACGCAAAACGTTTGGCTCAGTGGTTGCGCTCAATAAGGTCAATGTGCAGGTCACGCGGGCGCACATACATTTCATCGTGGGAGAAAATGGCGCAGGTAAATCCACCATGATGAAGGCCATCAGTGGCGTCTATCCCCATGACAGTTATGAAGGTGAAGTGCTCTACAACGGTCAAAAATGTGCGTTTAACAGCATCAAAGACAGTGAAAAAGCAGGCATTGTCATCATTCACCAAGAGCTGGCACTGTCACCTTACCTGTCAATTTACGAAAATCTGTTTTTGGGCAATGAGCGAAAAAAGGGTTGGCGCATTGATTGGGCGCAAACGGGTACCGATGCCAAAGAAGTTTTGGCAAAAGTGGGGTTGAAAGAAGACCTCAACACACCTGTCAACAAACTCTCAGTTGCCAAGCAACAACTCATCGAAATTGCCAAGGCATTGTCAAAAAATGCCAAGGTACTGATTTTGGACGAGCCAACCTCGTCGCTCAATGAAGCCGACAGCGCCAATCTGCTTGAATTGCTTAAAAAACTCAAAGCAGATGGTGTGACCATCATCATGATTTCACACAAACTCAACGAAGTGATGGCGATTGCCGATGAAATCACCATTATTCGTGATGGTGAAACCATTGAGCGAATCGATTTACACACACAAAAAATTGATGTCAATTACATCGTCAAAGGCATGGTTGGACGTGAGTTGACTTCAATGTACCCCGCACGTGAACCCAAAATTGGGCAAACGATGTTGAAACTCTCGAATTACACCGTTAAACACCCTGTATTTACCGATAGATTGGTGATTGACCATGCGCAAATTGAAGTCAAGTCGGGTGAGATTGTGGGCTTGGCAGGCTTGGTGGGTTCGGGGCGTACAGAATTGATGCTGTCTATTTTTGGGCGTTCTTTGTCGCCTTATGTCTCCGGCGATGTTGAGTTCAACGGTAAAAAAGTGGATTTTAAGAGTGCTAAAGAGGCGATTGCCAACGGCATGATTTACGTATCCGAAGATCGCAAAGAGCTGGGTCTAATTTTAATTCAAACAATTAAAAACAATGCGTCGTATTCATCTTTGCCTGCATTGTCAAACAAATTCGGCGTGGTCGATGCGGTAGAAGAGTTTAAACTGGCCGAAGCCCTCAAAGTCGCTCTGCGCATCAAAACCCCCAATATTGACCAAGTGGTTGGTAATTTGAGTGGTGGCAATCAGCAAAAAGTCGTCTTGGCTCGTTGCCTGATGGCAAAACCCAAGTTGCTCATTATTGATGAACCGACTCGTGGGATTGACGTGGGTGCAAAAAATGAAATCTATAAAATCATGAACGATTTTGTGGCAAAGGGCAATGCGATTATTATGATTTCCAGTGAATTGCCCGAAGTGCTGGGCATGACCGACCGCGTGTATGTCATGGACAAAGGACGAATTAAAGGTGAGATGGCAACTGCGGATGCGAGCCAAGAAAAAATCATGAAATTGGCCGTTGCTTAAATAGAATCTACAATTGGAGTACAAAATGTTCAAAATTCTCAAACAAAATCAAAAGCATTTTTCAATGTACGCGGTGTTGATTTTAATTTTTGTCGTGTTTGGTTTCATGACAAATTTCATCAATTTTGCACCGCGCAACATCACCAACTTGGTGATTCAAAACAGTTATATCTTGATTTTAGCCACGGGCATGGTGCTGGTGATTATCACAGGTAAAATTGACTTATCGGTTGGTTCTGCAGTCGCGCTCACAGGAGCGATTGCGGCGTGGGCGTACAACAAAACCGATGGTAGCATGATGTCGGCTGTGGCGATTGCCTTGCTTGCGGGTGTGGTGATGGGTGCAGTGCAGGGCTATTGGGTGGCGTATTTGAAAGTCCCTGCCTTTATCGTGACACTTGGTGGGATGCTTGGGTGGCGTGGGCTGACCTATATTTTTACTGATATCCAACCGATTGGTTTGATGGATGATGGTTTTAAGACCATCACCACGGGTTTTGTCAATCCTGTCTTTATGGATGCCAAAAATTTTGCTTTGTTGCTCGGCATCGTGGTGGTCGCTTTGATGGTGACATCCGATTGGATGCGTCGTCAAAAACGCGTGAAGTTGGGCTTTGACAATTTGCCATTGACGTTGTTTGCTCTGAAAAACCTGTTCATCGCGGCTGTTGTGATGTGGGTATTTTATAAATTCTCGATGGATCGTGGTGTACCCATCATCATTTGCTTGATTGCGGTGCTGATTGTTGGCATGACTTATGTGATGAATAACACGGTGTTTGGGCGCAATATTTACGCAATTGGTGGCAATGCCAAGGCAGCCAAACTTTCAGGGATAGACGCTGAACGCACTGAATTTTACGTGTTTGTTTTGATGGGTGTGCTTGCCGCGCTCGCAGGTGTGGTGTTTACGGCTTATATGAATCAAGCACAGCCTGCAGCAGGCAATATGTTTGAATTGGATGCGATTTCAGCGGTATTCATTGGTGGTGCGAGTGCGACAGGTGGTGTGGGAACCATCCTTGGTTCAATCATTGGTGGTTTGGTGATGGGGGTGATTAACAACGGTATGTCACTCATGAGTTTGGGGCAGGAGTATCAACTGGTGGTCAAAGCCGTCGTGTTGTTGGTTGCGGTTTGGTACGACTTGTACAATAATAAAAAATCATCGTAATAACCGATAATCGTAACCGATAACTGATTGAAAAAAGGGTGTGCTTAGGCACGCTCTTTTTTTGTTGTGTATGGGGAATGGCGTGTCAATGAAATGCCTGCGCACACATGAATTTCATTTATAACTGAAAAAACTGTTGCAAATATACAAATCAGTCGCGCGTGCGCATTCTTTTTTCTGATAAACCGATTAAAACCCCTAAATATTAAATGGCTTTAAGGTATGATTTCAATTGTGGATACAAAGTGTCCATCATATATTTGGGCGATTTGGCTCGCTCGTTTCTGTGATAAATCCGTATTAATTGTAAGGCTATATGGGTTATTTAATTGCTTATTAAGCGAATAAAAGGAGTTAATGATGCAAGCATTACATGATTTTTGGGCTTATGTACCACCAGCAATGCAGTATGTTGTGATTGCCTTGGTGATTTTCGCAATAGCGACAGTGGTGGGTGTCACCAAGTTGTTGACTAAAAAATAAAAATTAGTAACCATAAACTTGCAGATTGTTTGATTAAAAAAGCCAACTGGTTGCAGTTGGCTTTTGTTTTGACTGTTTTACAGTTGCACTGCTTGAGCAAAGTGATCGAAGATGGGGATATTTAAGGCTTGTTGAGCCAGTGCTTCACGTATGGGTACACCCTCGTTGTAACCATAGCTCAGCACCACACAGCGGCATTGTGCCGCCTGTGCGGTCAGCACATCGGTCATTGAGTCGCCCACGTATAAAACCTCATCCACTGTTACATTCAGTTGAGTACAGGCGTGCAACAATGGTTCGGGTTTGGGTTTTTTGATCGACAATGTGTCGCCACAGACAATCACATCCAACCACCGACTCCACACAAATGAATGAATTAACGGTAGAGCGAATTCCGAGGCTTTATTGGTCACCACACCAAGTTTGATGCCTTTTGCATGTAGATTTTTCAGTGTTTCGGTCACGCCGTCAAACTCCACACTGTCGGTGCCATTGACTTCGTGGTAGTGTTTGGCAAAGCGTTGATATGCCAATTCCAAATCGAAATCAGGATTTTGGCTGGTGACATCGCGCATGGCGTTGGCGACCAAACTGCGCACGCCATGACCAATCATAGCAACCACGCCGTTGATGTCGATGCTGGGTAAATTGTATTCGGCGCGCATGCGGTTAATGCCCGTCGATAAATCGGGTGCGGAATGGGTGAGTGTGCCATCTAAGTCAAACAAAACGGCCTTAATACTTGGATGATTCATAAAACGTACTCGTTGGTAATTATTCGTAATTTAGTCGTGTTTGGTACCAAAAATTCGATCGCCCGCATCGCCCAAGCCTGGCACAATGTAGGCGTGCTCGTTGAGTTTTTCGTCCAAAGAAGCGACATACACGGGAATGTCGGGGTGTGCCGCATGAAACACACGCACACCTTCAGGCGCAGCGACCAGTGCCAAAAAGCGAATGTGGCTACTTGGTACGCCACGCGCAATCAATACGTCTGCCGCGTGCACAGCAGAGTTGCCTGTTGCCAGCATCGGGTCACACAAAATAAACAAGCGACCTTCAGTCGCGGGTAAACGCACATAGTACTCAACGGGCTGATTGTTTTCATCGCGGTACAAACCAATGTGTCCTTGGCGCGCCGAAGGAATCAAATCAATCAAGCCATCCGCCATGCCCAAGCCCGCACGCAGCACGGGTACAACCGCTACTTTTTTGCCCGCAATCACAGGTGCGTCCATTTCGACCAGCGGGGTTTGGATGCGTTTGGTGGTCAAGGGCAAATCACGGGTCAACTCATAACCCATGAGTAAGGTTAACTCGCGCAATAGTGCTCGAAATGTGCGTGTGGAAGAATCCATGTCGCGCATGTGTGAGAGTTTGTGGGCAACCAATGGGTGTTGGACGACAAATAAATTGGGAAAGTCTGGGTGTGCATTCATGTGTGTGCTCAATTTGTGAAAATTTGCTTCAATTTGGTGAGAAAAAAACAATTTATGGATGGGTTTGTGGGTCTGAAAAGCATATAATTTCGCCTGTCATTATACGTTGAATTGCATATTGAATTATACGTTGCATGACGCATTCAAGCAAAGCATACCGCAGCATCACAAGCGCAGATACATCAAAAAACCTTTTCATTCGATAACACAACAACACAGGTGGTTAAAAATGTCAGAACACTATTTTCCAAGTTACACGGTTAAAGCACAGACGCATGACAGCATCATCGCGCCCGATGAGCGATTGGCAATGGGGCAAACCGCTTTGATGGGTTTACAGCACGTGGTGGCAATGTTTGGCGCAACGGTGCTCGCGCCTTTGCTTATGGGCTTTGATCCAAATGTGGCGATTCTCATGTCGGGCATTGGCACGTTGTTGTTTTACGTGATGACGCATGGACGGGTGCCAAGTTATTTGGGCTCGAGTTTTGCTTTCATCGGTGGTGTGATTGCCGTGTCGGGCTACGCGGGTTCGGGTGCGAATGCCAATATCGGTGTGGCACTGGGTGCGATTATTGTTTGCGGCTTGGTGTATTTTCTGATTGGTTTGTTGGTGCAGTTTGTTGGTACGAATTGGATTGAAACGCTCATGCCGCCCGTGGTCACAGGTGCGGTGGTTGCAGTGATTGGTTTGAATTTGGCGGGTGTGGCGGTACTGGGCGCAAAGGGCAATAACGCCAATGCTTGGTACATGTTGATGACCGTGCTCGTGATTGCATTGACGGCGGTGATGGGCACGGGTTTGATGCGCCGCTTGTTGATTTTGGTCGGCGTGATTTTGGCAACAATTTTATACGCCGTATTGACCAACGGTCTGGGTTGGGGCGTGGGTGAGACGGGTGCGGCGGCGGTGGATTTTACCAAAGTTGCCAATGCCGCATGGTTTGGTTTGCCCCATTTTGCTTCACCGACATTTACGATGTCAGCGATTTCGGTGATTGCGCCCGTGGCCTTGATTTTGGTGGCTGAAAATTTGGGGCACTTGCGTGCGGTACAAGGCATGACTGGGCACGACATGAATCCGTATATGGGGCGCGCGTTTATGGCCGATGGCTTGGCAACCATGGTCTCGGGCAGTGTGGGCGGCACGGGTGTGACCACGTATGCAGAAAACATTGGTGTGATGGCGGTCACAAAAATTTATTCCACCTTGGTATTTGTGTTTGCCGCCGTGTTCGCCATTGTTTTGGGTTTTTCACCCAAAATGGGCGCGTTGATTCAAACCATCCCAGGTCCTGTATTGGGTGGCGTGTCGATTGTGGTGTTCGGTTTGATTGCTGTTTCAGGGGCAAAAATCTGGGTGGACAATAAAGTTGACTTTTCACAAAGCCGTAATTTAATTGTTGCCGCGGTGACTTTAATTGTTGGGGCGGGCGATTTGACTGTGCAACTGGGTGGGTTTACATTGAATGGCATTGGCGTGGCCACTTTTGGTGCAATGGCTTTGTATGCCTTACTCAATATGGGCAGTGCGAGCAAGCAAGGGTTTAAAAAATAAATTGACGGATTGTTTCTCAATTTAAAAACCGCAGAACACCGTGTCTGCGGTTTTTTGTATGTAGGGGTTTGTTATTAAGCGATGCGCTTAATTAATGCCGTCATTGCGTGAATCTCGAATAATTTATCGGGTGTGCCAATCCATCGAAGTTCGCTGTGGTGATGCGATGCGGGTTGCTTCGCTGACCACTAATATAGATTGCATCGCTCGCAACAACGAATTTTTAAAAATTCCGCAAAGCATTAATCGCCTGCTGAGTCTCGCGCGCAACGTTTGCCGCAGCTTGAGCAAAGTCCTCGCCCGCGCTCGCGTAGATGATGGCGCGTGAAGAGTTAATCATCACGCCTGTTCCCGCGCTGGTTTGACCCGCTTGCATGGTGGCCGCCAAATCGCCGCCTTGCGCGCCAATGCCTGGGATGAGCAGGGGCATGTCGCCAATGATGTCACGAACCTCTTTGATTTCATTCGGGAAGGTCGCCCCGACCACGAGGGCGCATTGACCCGAGGTATTCCACTCGTGCGCCACTTTATGCGCCACGACTTGGTACAAGGGTGTATCGCCGACTTGCAAAAACTGCAAATCGCTGCCACCCGCGTTGGAGGTGCGGCACAAAATAATCACGCCTTTGTCAGGGTATGCCAAATACGGTTGAACCGAATCAAAGCCCATGTAAGGATTGACTGTGATCGCATCGGCGTGATAACGCTCAAACGCTTCAATTGCATATTGTTCAGCCGTTGAACCAATGTCGCCGCGCTTGGCATCAAGGATGACGGGGATGTGGGGGTAATGTGTGCGGCTGTATTGGATGATGGTTTCCAATGCGGCTTCAGCGCGGTGTGCGGCGAAGTAGGCAATTTGCGGTTTGAATGCGCACGCATGTGGCGCAGTTGCGTCGATGATGGCGATGCAAAACTCAGTGAAAGCCTGCTCAATTGGACGTTCACGCAAATGCAATGGCAATTTTTCGGGGGCTGGGTCTAAGCCCACGCACAATAAAGAGTTGTTGTCCTGCCATGCCTTTTGTAGTTGAGAGATGAAGTTCATAAGTGGTTCCAATTTGTGTTTATTACCAATCCGAAACGGTGCGTCCCAAGTAGAAATACACGTTGGCATGGCCTTTGCGCGTGATGCCGATGCCAATTTGTGCAGGACCGATTGGGGTATTGATGGCGCCAAATAAACTGCCTGATACTTTCAAGTCTTTGGTACCGATGTCCGATAATCTGTTCCAAGTGTTGCCTGATTCAAGACTTGCCCCCAAAATCAGCGGTTCATTGAGCATTTTCCACGGACTGAGGTAGCGATAACTGAGGCTGCCAAACAGTACATAGTTGCCAATGAATTGGTTTTGCTCGTAACCCGACAGTCGATGGTAACCACCCAAGCGATACGGCGATGTATAAACACTGCCTGAGTTATTGTGACCTGCGGCTTCAACATCAAGAACCAAGGCATTTTGCCCCATGCGTTTTGCCCAAATACTGCGAATGCCTGCTTGTAAATAGTGCTTGTCATTGGTTTTTTTGGGCGATGCGCTGGCGTAGAGTTTGGTGTAGTAGCCCTGTGTGGGAATGTAAAAATCATCCAATTGATCAAAGGTCACTTCTGCATCAATGGTCAAACGCTTTTGGTGATCGGCATCAATGGGCAGGGCGAGGTTGGTGTAATTTGCTTTGAGTCGGGTGTCTTGCCAAGACGCGCCGACCCCCCATTCGCCAATGGAGCCGATGGTTTGACCGATTTGTAAACCAATGTTTTGTCGCCTAACGTCGTAGTCGGTGCTGGCTTTGTTTTGTCCAGAGAGATAAGCTGAATTGTTTTCAACCGTGAAACTCGCTTTGGGACGTATATACCAATTTTGTCCTGAAGACAGGGGTTGGTTGAATTCGGTTTTAAATTGTGTGTTGTTACCAAGGGTCAGATAACTGCGCCACTCAGCACCGAAACTATTGATCCAAATATTGCGGTGTGCCAAGTGTAAAGAAAACTTCTGATTGGTCAGGCTGTTGCTCGACATTTCGATGCCTGCACGCAGGACATTTTTTGCAATGTCTTTTTCACCCACGTAATACACCAATTCATGGCCATTGCCCACGGGCAAAACATCGTATTGCACCGATTCAATGCGGTCAATATTGAGTAGGTTTTTAATATCCGTTTTGACCATATCCATATTCAGTGGTTTGCCTGCACGCACTTGGATAATATTTTGCAATGTTTCGGGATTGGCCAAGCCGTTGGTTTCAACACGAACAAAAGTGATGATTTTGGGTTTTGCTGGGGTGCTTTGGTGTTGTGCGACGAGGGCGTTGTATTGAGCGGTGGGTACCGACATGGTTCTGGCTTGCTGCGTGACTGGTGTTTGTTTCATCGCCTCATAACCATACTTCAGGGCTTCATCAATGCGATTAAACTGTAAATTGGCAATGTCGCCGACATCCACTTTGACGTACAAATCCTGATTCGACAAGGTTTTAACTTCGTCGGTCACATTGCGTTCAACCAAGATGTTCAATAATTGCTCGGACACATTGACCACATTCTTGATTTTATCTTTGGGCAATAAACCTGAACCGACATCAATGGCAATGATGCGATCTGCTCCCATCTCGCGCACCACATTAATGGGTAGATTACTCGCCACCATGCCATCGGTGAGTAGTTGTCCGTTTATTTCGACGGGTGAAAACACAGCAGGAATCGACATACTGGTACGCAAAGCTTGTGCCAGAATGCCCTTGCTTAGAACCACTTTTTGTCCGGTGCTCAAATCGCTCGTCACCGCACGAAACGGAATCGGTAAGCGGTCAAAATCCATTTGATACGGATAATCTTTAAGTATTTCACGCAAAACCTCTTCGACCCGCGCGCCATTGATGACCGCTTTGGGCAGGGCGATTGCGCCGCCGCGCGTGATGGATATGTCCACCATACCATTGCCTTGGTATTCGATATCTCGTGTGAATTGGGTTTGTGTGCGTCGGTCGGTTTTGTCGAATAGAATTTTTTCGAAATTCATGGATTTAACACGTTGCTCGATTTCATCCACGCTCATGCCGCTGGCATACATCCCACCAATCAGTGCACCTGCACTGGTGCCTGCAATGTAATCAATCGGAATGTGTTGCTCTTCTAAAGCGCGCAAAACGCCGATGTGTGCCAGACCACGTGCCCCACCTCCTGAAAGTGCCAGACCGATTTTAGGGCGTTGCGTTTGAACGTCTTTTTCTGTGCTTGCGGGCGTCTGACTGTGTTCGGCGACAGTGCTTGTGCTGGTTGATGCGAGCGTTTGGGTTGATTCTTGCGCCCATACGGAAACGGACAGGCAGATGCCAAGCGCACCGAATGTCAACAGGTGACGGGTATGGGTCAAAGTGTTCATTTCGCACCACTCACGATGGTATATAGCATTTGTAAGCCCAACAAAAATAAAACCCCAGCGAATATTTTTTTGATTTTTGCAACAGGCCAGACCTGTGCAGCGCGCGCACCAATCGGTGCAAAAAGTGCGCTGGTCATGACCACGCCAATAACCGCTGGCCAATAAATATACGCGACGGTGTGTGCAGGCAAACCCGCTGTGTGATAAAAACTAATTAGATACCACAACACGCCGCTGACGGCGATTGGAAAGCCTAAGGTTGCTGATGTGCCGATGGCCAAGCGTGTGGATGTGTTGCAAGCAATCATAAAGGGAACGGTGATAAAGCCGCCTCCTGCTGAAATCAGGGTGGAAATGCTGCCGATAATGTTGCCTACCCCGAATAAAGTCCAACGATTGGGGAGTGTGCGTGTGGCACGCGGTGGTTTACCGAAGGTCATGCTGTATGCGGTGTAAAATGTAAACGCAACGAACACAAATTTCAACGGTAAGGTCGGGATTAAATGTACCAAATACGTGCCAATCAATGTGCCGACGATAATCCCTGGCAAAATGCCTTTGACCGCAGTCCAATGCACATTGTTGTGCGAGACGTGTGAGCGCATGCTGGAAAAAGAAGTGAATAAAATGGTGGCTGTTGAGGTTGCCAAAGCGATTTTGTGTAAATCAGGATGGTTCATGCCCGAGGCGGCCAAAATCATGGTGATGAAAGGCACGGAAATTAGACCGCCCCCGACCCCCAATAACCCTGCCATAAAGCCAGCCAAGCAGCCCAGCAAAGGGTAACACAGCCACAACCAGTTAAATTCGCTCACAAAATCCCTTTATTCTTTAAGTCGGAGTGCCCAAACAAATGCCGCATGAAATGCGGCATTGTAAAAAATAGTTCCCGCATCAAACGTTGAGCCTAACCCTTGAACCTTTCGGTTCAGGGTGCTGTGGGCAATCAAACTTCGGGTTCATCTGACTAAGAGACGCTCACGCCCATCTGATAATATGGCACAGCAAAAGTAAGTATTGGTTCAAAGAGTTGCGGCAATAATCGCGTATGACGCAGGAGTCACCATTGTAACAGAGTTTGTATGGCCGTGAGTACATGAACGTCACATACACAGGCATGACTTAAAAATGTTAAGTGCTTGAGATTTCTATATTTTTCTTCAGGAAGTTTTCATATTTGTCGTGTATGATTCGCGTCTATTAAAAAACTGATGAACTATATTTATGAGACTACTTCAATTCATTACCGCACGTCGCACTTGGCAAACCCCGCAACTGATTGGGGTGGTGGCGCTTTTCATCACTGCGTTGGGTAATATTGCATTTTTTCGCCATGTGAGTGAAGTTTATTTTCCTCACAATGTGGCTTTCATGTTGGCTTTGGGATTGGTGTTGCTGGCGTTGAATTATTTTTTATTGGGACTGTTTTGCTATCGAGCCACCATTAAACCCATCGCGGCAGTCATTTTGCTGTTGTCCGCTGTCGTGGCGTACCATATGGACACGTTTGATGTGGTGATTGATAAAGTCATGTTGCAAAATGTCGTTCAGACCCAAACAGCAGAGGCCTTGGATTTGTTGACGCCAAAATTCTTGGCGTATTTCGTGGTTTTGGGTGTGTTGCCGACGTGGTGGCTTTTGCGTCAAAAAATCGAGAAAACTTCATTCAAACGCGGATTTTGGCTCAAGTTCAAATGGATGGGTTTGGCGCTGTTGTTAATTGCGCTGTGCGGTGTGGCATTTAATAAAAGTGTTGCCTCCTTTGCCCGTGAACACAAAGCAGTGCGTTTTTACACCAATCCATTGACTTATTTGTACTCTGCAGGTCAATTTGTTGGCAATCATTTTTCGAGCCAGACCAAAGATTTTCAGGCGATTGGCTTGGACTCGAAAATCTCTGAAACCGATAATCACAAAGAATTGGTCATTATGGTGGTCGGTGAAACGGCGCGTGCCGATCATTGGTCGCTCAATGGTTACAGTAAAAATACCAACCCGTTGATGAGCCGAGAACCGAATTTTGTGAGTTTACCGAATTTGTATTCTTGTGGCACCAGTACGGCCGTATCGGTGCCGTGCATGTTTACCAATCTTGGACGTGCCAACTACAGCGAGAAAAAATTCAATAACACTGAGAATGTGTTGGATGTGCTTAAACGGTCGGGCGTGCAAGTGCTGTGGCGCGACAATAATTCAAGTTCCAAAGGTGTGGCCGATCGCGTGGCCTATGAGGATTATCGAGACAGTAAACGCAACACAATGTGTGAAGGTGAGTGTCGCGATGAAGGCATGTTGGTTGGCTTGCAAGACTACATCAATCAAAATTCGGGTAAGGATATTTTAATTATTCTGCACACCATGGGCAATCATGGGCCAGCGTACTTTAAACGGTATCCAAAACAATTTGAAAAATTCACCCCTGCCTGTCAAGACAATCAATTGGAAAATTGCAGTGCAGAGTCCATCAGCAATGCGTATGACAATGCCATTTTGTATACCGATTATGTTTTGTCCCAAATCGTGCAATTGCTCAAGACCAATGAGGATAAGTATAAAACCTCAATGATTTATATGTCTGATCATGGTGAATCTTTGGGTGAAAATGGCGTGTACTTACACGGTATGCCATACATGATTGCACCCGATGCGCAGAAACACCCTGCCGCAGGTATTTGGTTGGGGCAAGGTTTCAATGGGGTTGCTATTGATAAATTAAAACAGGTGGCTGCACAGCCCCTATCTCATGACAATTTATTTCACACCTTGTTGGGCGCATTTGAGGTACAAACGCAGGTGTATCGACCCGAATTGGATATTTATCATTTGGCGGGCAGTGATAAACCGTAAGGTATCAATTACACCTTGTTCTTAAACAACAACTGTGCCACCACTTGCCCGTGGTCAGAGGTAAATGGTGCGCGGTTGTGCAAATGATCGTTTAAGCAATACACCTCGCGTACCTGAGCCATTTGAAAACGCGATTGTGGGTGAAACTCCTCAGACACCAAAATGTGGTCGAGCACATCCAACGAGCCATCGTGAATGTGTGAATACACCACATTGCGCAATGGGTCGTTGCGGGTTTGGATGCGCTGCGAATCAAACAGTTGAAAGTCAAAAAAACTCTTACCATAGCGTCCCGTACCCGCGATGATTTGTGTGGTTACGGACTGAGCATCATCGTTAAAATCGCCTGCCACAATACATGGCTCATGGTTGCGTTGCAGGATGTGGTTTAAATAATGACGCAATGCCACAGCATCTGCACCACGGCGTATTAACGAGCGCAGTCCCGCCACTGCCATGTCATCAGGATTGGTGTCTTCTTCGCTGTCTAAATAATCGGGGCGTTTGGATTTTAAATGCACACCCAAAACATGCAGGGGTAATCCATTGGGTAATTTGACTGTCACATGCGGCACTGCGCGGGTGATTTGGGTCAATGGTTCAGCATATCCAGCAGGGGTGATGGGTTGCGCGTAATCAATGACCCAGTTCGCCTCACCCAATAGTGGCAATCGTGTGGCCATTGCCACTTGAGGAACCAACTCATTTTTCGGTTGCATCCTGACCGCATCACGTGCGATGAGTTTGGCACGGTTCATGGTTTTGCTGGCAAGGAGTGCCTCTTGCAAGGCTTGAACTTGGAAAACCTCTTGAAATACCACCACATCGGCATTCATCTCATCCAATTGTTGGGCTATCCAGTCACGTTTTTGTGTGTACAACGCAGAATCATAAGGTTCTTGATTGGCGTAAAAGGTAAAATTCGGCAGCGCGCAGTTGCGTAAATTAAAAGTGCCAATTTTGATGGAAATACCAAACTCGTCGCTGTGATCAATCGATGAAGGCAGTGGGGGCATGGGGGTTCTCCTATATTGATGGTGCATTGTACTTGAAATCAAATCTTTGTAGGAATGCCCAATACTTTGGGCTACAATGGCAAAAATTTCCAATGAGGGTGTTATGAACGGATTGTCATCGTTGTTAATAGCTGGCGTGTGGTGTGCGTTGGCATACCTTGTCGGCTCAATTTCATTTGCAATTGTGTTGTCCAAATGGTTTGGTATGGACGACCCGCGCTCGTATGGTTCCAACAATCCTGGTGCGACCAATATGTTGCGCTCTGGGCGTAAAGAGGTCGCGCTGCTCACCTTGTTGGGTGACGCGCTCAAAGGTTTTCTGCCCGTGTACTTGGCAGCGCGTTGGGGTGAGATGGGCATGGTTGGACTGGCTTGGGTGGCGCTTTTTGCTTTTTTAGGGCATCTCTACCCGATTTATTTTAAATTCGTTGGCGGTAAAGGCGTGGCAACGTTTTTGGGTGTGGTTTTGGGTTTGTCGGCGAACATCGGCTTGTGGGTGATTTTGGTGTGGATTGTCTTGGCGTTGGTTTTTCGTTACTCATCGTTGGCTTCATTGGGTGCCAGCGTGGTGGCGCTGGTATTGTTCGTTTTTGATTGGGGTATGGGTTGGGCACTGCTACCCATGACTTTGATGGTGGGCCTGATGTTTTACCGACATCGCGAGAACATCGCTAAGTTAAGAGCGGGACAGGAACGCAAATTATTTGCACCAAAACAGTGATAAATGTTTGTTTTGCACCATTTTTGTGCTTTCTGTACTCATTTTGCACCAAAAAAGTCACGGTTAAGGTGGTGGAATTGGTAAACTGTCACGAATGATTGAATATCAGTTGTTGGGTGTTGGGTTTAAATTTTTCTTTTTTTCAGGAGTTTTAAATGAGTGATAACATTGCAAAAGTCATGCAGATGGTTAAAGACAACGATGTGAAATTCGTTGATTTTCGTTTTACTGACACCAAAGGTAAGGAACAACATGTTTCGGTACCTGTTTCTGCATTTGATGAAGACAAATTTGAATCAGGTCACGCATTTGATGGCTCTTCAATTGCAGGTTGGAAAGGCATTGAGGCCTCTGATATGTTGTTGATTCCAGATCCAACGACTGCAAACATTGATCCATTCACAGCTGAAACCACTTTGTTGTTGACCTGTGACGTGATTGACCCAACCGATGGTAAAGGCTATGACCGTGACCCACGTTCGATTGCCAAACGCGCTGAAGCGTACTTGAAATCATCGGGTTTGGGCGACACAGCGTACTTTGGTCCAGAACCAGAATTCTTTATTTTTGACTCAATTCGCTATAAAGTCGATATGCAAGGCTCATTTGTCCGCATTGGCTCAGACGAAGCAGCGTGGTCTTCTTCTGTAAAAACCGAAGGTGGCAACTTGGGTCATCGTCCAGGCGTTAAAGGCGGTTACTTCCCTGTGGCTCCGACAGATACGTTCATGGACATGCGTTCTGAAATGTGCTTGTTGCTCGAACAAATGGGTGTACCTGTTGAGGTGCATCACCACGAAGTCGCAGGTGAAGGTCAAAACGAAATCGGCACCAAATTCTCAACTTTGGTTCAACGCGCAGACTGGACACAAATTTTGAAATACGTGGTTTGGAATGTGGCCAACGCGTATGGTAAAACCGCGACATTCATGCCAAAACCTGTGGTGGGCGACAATGGTTCGGGCATGCACATTCATCAATCCATTTGGAAAGATGGTCAAAACATGTTCGCAGGTGACGGCTATGCTGGTTTGTCTGAAACTGCTTTGTACTACGTGGGCGGTATCATCAAGCACGCGAAAGCATTGAACGCGATTACCAACCCTTCAACCAACTCATACAAACGCTTGGTTCCTCACTTTGAGGCTCCTGTGAAATTGGCTTACTCTGCGAAAAACCGCTCGGCTTCGATTCGTATTCCATTCGTATCGAATCCAAAAGCGCGCCGCATTGAAGCGCGTTTCCCAGACCCAATGGCGAACCCATATTTGGCATTTGCTGCGTGTTTGATGGCAGGTTTGGATGGTATTCAAAATAAAATCCATCCTGGCGACCCAGCGACCAAAAATTTGTATGACTTGCCACCAGAAGAAGATGCATTGATTCCAACGGTGTGTTCAAGCCTTGAAGAAGCTTTGGAAAACTTGGACAAAGACCGTGAATTCTTGACGCGCGGTGGTGTATTCTCTAACGAAATGATTGATGCCTACATTGCGCTGAAAATGGAAGATGTGCGTCTGACTCAAATGACGGCAACCCCATTGGAATTCCAGTTGTACTACAGTCTGTAAAGAGACTTATCGATGGACAAAAAGTGCTGAACCGATAAAGTTCAGCACTTTTTTATTGGGATTTTTGCGTGCAATGTGGCTTTGCCAGTACAATGACACCATGGGAACACGAGCACGAAGCACCATTCAAAAACGCTGGCATCCAGTCATCGTAGGCATGGGTGTGTTTTTTGGGATGTGTCATGCACAGGCGCAAACCACCACCAGCGTGGTGTATGTGTGTCAAGAAAATGGTGTCTTGACCTTAAGAAACACCAGCACACGCATAAACGCTGCGGCAAATTATTGCGATAAAAAAACCATCACCCTACCCACATTCTCCCGTTTGATGGGGGATCCAATGCCAACCGCACAGACCCTGATTGTTGGGCTGCAAGTGCCGAGTATGGTGCAACAACAGCGTGATTTTGGACGCATGCGTATTGTGCAAGCCGAATTAAATGCGGCTCAACAGCGTTTGATGAAATTGCAAATGGAATACAATCACGGTCAGCCTGAGCGTATCGGCAATGAGAAAAAAGATCGAAAGTACCTTGACCGAGTGGCGAGTTTAAAGCAAAACATTGAATTTACTCAATCCAACATAGAGGCACTCAAACGAGAGTTGACTCGCATTCATGCAACACAATAAACAGAACGGATGACCATGTTAGCCAAACACATTGAATTGGACGCGTTGCAATTTGGCATCATCATCTTAAACACCGATGCACGCATTGTGTACCTAAATACTTCGGCGCAAGTGTTGTTGCGCACACCGCAAAGCCACGCATCCGATGTACCGCTGACCCAATGGTTTGAACTGGACGACACATTGACTCAAATTTTGCAGCACATCAAACACCATCGCGAGGATGTGTGCCGTGGGGTGGTGCGCATGATTCGTCAGGGTGATGGTTCTGAATTGGAAGTGCCGCAGCCCATTTACGTTGCGTTGTCTGCACAGCGCCAAACGGATGTGGTGAGCGATGCGTCCAACGAGCGCATTTATATACTGGAATGTTTTGAATTGGGCGCGTACGAGCAAGTGCAACAAGATTCGCAGTGGCGGGCGCAAGTACAAAGCCACCAATTGCTGATGCGCCAACTGGCGCACGAAATTAAAAACCCATTGGGTGGAATTCGTGGGGCGACACAGTTATTGCAGGATGAGTTGGAAACCGAACAGCCTGATTTGGTCGAATACACAGAGATGGTGTTGGAGCAAGTTGATCGGTTGAAAAACTTGGTCGATCAATTTCTCGTGCCTTATCGCCAAGGAATGGCGCAGGCAGTCGCGCTCAATATCCATGAGGTTTGCGAAAAAGTCTGCAAACTGGCACAAATCGAGTTTGCCGATGCGATTGATTGGCAGCGCGATTATGATGTGAGTGTGCCGCAGGTACGAGGTGTGGCAGACTATTTGCAGCAACTGTTGCTCAATCTGATGCAAAACGCGGGGCAAGCTTTGTTGCGTGAGCCACCCAAGCAGCCTCAAGTGATTTTGCGCACGCGCATTGCCCGCAACTGTTTGGTCAATCAAGTAACCTATCCCATGATGCTTGAAATATCGGTGATTGACAACGGGCCTGGGGTTCCCGATGAAATTTACGACACCTTGTTCTTACCGATGGTGACTCAGCGCGAAGGCGGTACGGGGCTTGGGTTGTCGGTTGCCATGCAAATCGCCCAACAACATGGCGGTACCATTGAAGTTCACAGCCGCAAGGGGCGCACGCAAATGCGCGTATTGTTGCCCATCGCGTCCAGCGTCTAAAAATTCCTCAATGCTCCAATTAAGAACATTTGCACCCATATAGTGCAAATGCGCTATCATTGTGCACCGAAGTGTTGCACTCATCAGGTGCGGTGCGCCGCACAATAGGTGCTGTACATACCAATTTATAGGAGGTGTTATGTATGGCTTAAACGACAAACCGACCATCTGGGTGGTGGACGACGATAAAAGCATACGTTGGGTGCTGGACAAAGCCTTACAAAAATCACGTTTGCCTTACCGCATGTTTGCCGATGGGCGAGAGGTCTTGGATGCCTTGGATTTTTGGAACAAACAGCCCGAAAACAAGCGTCAAGCCGGCGATTATCCTGCGTTGTTGTTGTCTGATATTCGGATGCCCGATGTCAATGGCATCGAGTTGTTGCGCGAGTTTAAGAAATTGGCACCTGAAGTGCCCGTAGTGATGATGACCGCGCACTCGGATTTAGAAAATGCGGTCTCAACCTTTCAAGAAGGTGCGGCAGAATACATCGCTAAGCCGTTTGACACCGAAGAATTAATCGCGCTCATCAAACGTTTTGTACAGCCTGTGAAAGTACCTGCAGCAAATAACAGTACGGACGGCACAAGCGATGATGCAGATGGTTTTGAGCAGCGTTATGGCTTGCTCGGACACAGTTCGGCGATTTTGCAAGTTTTGCGCACGGTGGGACGGCTCTCTGCCACCGAGGTCAATGTGTTGCTTACGGGTGAAACAGGCACGGGCAAAGAATTGGTCGCACGCGCGATTCACGCGACAGGTGTGCGCGCCAACGCGCCGTTTATCGCAATCAGTACCGCGGCGATTCCAGCGCACATGCTCGAATCGGAATTGTTTGGACACGAAAAAGGTGCATTCACAGGTGCGGGCAATGCACGCATGGGGCGGTTTGAAGAAGCCGAGGGCGGAACCTTATTTTTAGATGAAATTGGCGATATGCCGATGGAGTTGCAGGCGCGTTTATTGCGTGTGTTGTCCGAAGGGGTTTTTTACCGCGTCGGTGGCAGTGAGTTGGTACAAGCCAACGTGCGCATCATCGCCGCCACTCATCAGAACTTGGCGCAACGGGTTGAGCAGGGGTTGTTCCGTGCGGATTTATACCACCGCTTAAACGTGGTCGGCATTCATTTGCCCGCGCTGCGTGACCGAGCTGAAGACATTCCCCAATTGATGCAACACTTCCTTGCGCAAGCGGCGAGGGACCTCAAATTGCTTGCGCCTAAAACCCTGTCACCCGCGGCGATGGACGTGTGTCAAAAAGCCGCGTGGACAGGCAATGTACGTCAATTGGACAACGTCTGCCGTTGGCTGACGGTAATGACACCGACCCAATTGGTCAATGAAGCCGATTTGCCTGCTGAGGTGCGTGAGCGTCCTGTCGAAATGAGCGCGTCATTCGGGCAATCAGGCGCGACGGGCATGACAGGCGTGAACACATGGCAAGAACTTTTGCGCATTGCGGTGCGTCAAGGTTTGAATGACCAAGTGCCTGCGGTGATGCTCAAACTACAAGATCAATTTGAGCAAGTGGTCATCGGTGAAGCTCTGAAATATACCCACAACCACCGCCAAAAAGCGGCGCAGTTATTGGGGATTGGACGCAATACAATCACAAGAAAAGTACGGGATTGAATGACTGCTTTTTAAAACCCTTCTCAAACTTGAGCCTTGTCATCGCGCAAGGCTTTTTTATGCCTGCATCAGCCGTATTTGCCCCATCTTTACGGTACAATAACCTGTTGTTTAACTCAAATAAAATCAAATTATGAGCCAGCATTACATAGAAACCGACATCCGCGTACTCAAAGGATTGGAGCCTGTCAAAGAGCGTCCTGGGATGTACACGCGCACCGAAAATCCGCTGCACATCATTCAAGAGGTGATTGACAATGCGGCGGACGAAGCGCTCGGTGGTTTTGGTACGGTGATTGCGGTGACGCAGCACACAGATGGCTCAATCAGTGTCGAAGACGATGGGCGTGGGATTCCAATCGGGATTCATCCTGAGGAAGGCGTACCCGTGCTTGAAATCGTGTTCACGCGTTTGCACGCGGGCGGTAAGTTCAATAAAGCCGATGGTGGCGCGTATGCGTTTTCGGGTGGTTTGCACGGTGTCGGGGTATCAGTGACCAACGCACTCTCAACGCATTTGGGTGTAACGGTGTGGCGTGACAAACAGGTCGCGAACATCGCGTTCTCGGGCGGTGACGTGGTCGCACCTTTAACAGTTCAACCCGCGGGGCGGGGCGACAAGAAAAACGGTACGCGTGTGACCATCGTCCCCGATGCCAAATATTTTGATTCACCACACATTCCGCAAGCCGAGTTGGAACGTTTGCTGCGCGCCAAAGCGGTGCTGATGTCGGGCGTGACCGTCACCTTGACGCAAGAGAAAACAGGTCAGACGCAAACGTGGCTGTACAAAGACGGCTTGCAGGGTTATTTGCGCGAATATTTAGAGCAGGACGCGCTGATTCCGTTTTTTAGCGGTGCATGGTTTGCACCGAAAAACGATGAGCAGTTCGCTGAGGGCGAGGGCGCGGAATGGGTGTTGGCGTGGACGCGTGAGGGTGGTTTGCTGCGCGAAAGTTATGTCAACTTAATCGGTACATCTGCGGGTGGCACGCACGAAGCAGGTATTCGTGAGGGTGTGTTTGGTGCGGTGAAAAGTTTCATTGAATTACACGCCTTGTTGCCCAAAGGTGTGAAATTGATTTCGGATGATGTGTTTAGTCGAGCTTCGTTTGTGTTATCGGCAAAGGTCTTGGACCCACAATTTCAAGGACAAACCAAAGAGCGTTTGAACAATCGTGACGCAGTGAAATTGGTCGCGCAAGCGACGCGTCCTGCGCTGGAATTGTGGCTCAATCAACACGTGGATTACGGTAAATTGTTGGCTGAATTGGTGATTAGCCAAGCGCAGGCGCGCAATAAAGCCGCGCAAAAGGTGGAGAAAAAGAAAAGTTCAGGTGTGGCGGTTTTACCAGGGAAATTGACCGATTGTGAATCGAATGACACGAGTTTGAATGAATTATTTTTGGTTGAGGGTGATTCGGCAGGCGGCTCGGCGAAAATGGGGCGTGACAAAGAGTTTCAAGCAATTTTGCCACTGCGCGGCAAGGTGCTCAATACGTGGGAAGTGGACAAAGACCGTTTGTTTGCCAACAATGAGGTACATGACATCGCGGTGGCGATAGGGGTGGATCCGCATGGGATGAATGATGCGGTGGATTTGAGCGGTTTGCGTTATGGCAAAATTTGTATCTTGTCCGATGCGGACGTGGATGGCTCGCACATTCAGGTGTTGTTGTTGACCTTGTTTTACAAACATTTCCCAAGATTGATTGAAGCGGGGCATATTTACATCGCCCGTCCGCCATTGTTTCGCGTCGATGTGCCTGCGCGTGGTAAAAAACTCGCGCAAAAAGTCTATTGTTTGGATATGGATGAGCTCACACGCATACAGGATAAATTACTCAAAGATGGTATGAAAGAATCCGCATGGCAAGTGTCGCGCTTTAAAGGTTTGGGTGAAATGAACGCCGAGCAATTGTGGGATACCACCATGAATCCAGACACACGTCGCTTGGCTCAGGTTGGACTGCACGCAGAGTTTGTCGTCGATGACGCGCAAAGTAAAACCATGATGCACATGCTCATGGGCAAGACTGAAGCGGCTTCGCGTCGTGCGTGGTTGGAAGAAAAGGGCAATTTGGCCGATGCGGATATATAACTTGTTGTTTTTATGTGAAAAATTGGCTTATCATCTTGAAATGCGACTGGTTCATCGCATTTAATCCATTAAGCAGTGGGATAATTCCGAGCGTACCATGTGTCTGCGCATATTATCAAAGTTTATCAAGGGGTTCGGTACATCAATGGGCATCAAATTAAATTCTCGATGGTTGTGGTTGGTCGCGATTGCACTGGGTTTGACCGTGGGGCAAATGGCGCAGGCGGCTCCCGTGCGCAAAAAAGCCGCGGTGGCGCAATCGTCTGCCGACAAAAAAACAGCACAAACGCCAAACCAAGAAGCATCAGACACTTCTTTGGGTGCCTTGTATGTGTTTGTCGATGAGCAGGGTGTGCCGCATTATTCTTTGCAACCCTTAGATGAGCGTTATGTCTTGTTCTCAAACGCGGGTCTTGTGATGGATAAAGACGTTAAACTGGCTGTGGCGCAGGTAGAGAAAAAAATTGGTGATGTGTATTACAGTGATGCAATGCTTGGATTGTATGGCGGTCGAAATTATTATGGTGCCATGTCATCTGCGGTGTCACGCCGTTTGGTGGGCAATCCCTATTTGGCACGTTATGAATCGACCATTCAAAAACACGCTGCCAAAAAGGGTGTGGATATCAATTTGGTTAAGGCCGTGATGGCGGCTGAATCAGGGTTTAATTCGAGTGCTTTGTCACCCAAAAATGCCATGGGTTTGATGCAAGTGATTCCGAGTACGGGTGCGCGGTATGGGGTTTCGGTTGAGCAGTTGATGATTCCTGAGCGCAATATTCATGCTGGGGTCAGTTACCTGCGTGATTTATCGCGCATGTTTCAAGGCCGACCCGAACTGGTGATTGCCGCCTACAACGCAGGCGAAGGCGCGGTGTATAAATACAACCGCCGCATTCCGCCTTACCTCGAAACGCAAAACTATGTGCGCAAAGTCATGCAGTATTACCAAGTGTTTGCGGGGCAGTCAATCAACACGCCAATTTTTATCCAAACCAAAACAGGCAAAATGGCTAAAAACCCAACCGCAATTGGTTGGGATAACAACACTCGACGCAGTATGCAAAGGGTAAAAACCACGGTCGGCTCAAATAAGGCAAGGCTCGTTACCAATTAAGCCACGATTGCTTTAAAATACGCCTCATGGGGAAACCGATGAGGTTTTTTATACCCAAAAATAATAAAGGTTCGTATGCACAACTCCGACGATTTACTCACCATAGACAATGACGACACCAAGGTTTTACTTGCACAATACGCCGAGCGTGCGTATTTAGACTACGCAGTTTCGGTGGTCAAAGGGCGCGCCTTGCCCGATGTGGCCGATGGGCAAAAACCCGTACAACGACGCATTTTATATTCCATGCACGAGATGGGCTTGTCGGCGACCGCCAAACCTGTGAAATCCGCGCGTGTGGTCGGTGATGTTTTGGGTAAATTTCACCCGCATGGTGATTCATCGGCGTATGAAGCCTTGGTGCGATTGGCGCAGGATTTTTCCCTGCGTTATCCACTGATTGACGGGCAAGGTAACTTCGGTTCGCGCGATGGTGATGGTGCGGCGGCGATGCGCTACACTGAAGCACGCTTGACGCCGATTGCCTCATTGTTATTGGATGAATTGGACATGGGTACAGCGGATTTTGTGCCCAACTACGATGGCTCGATGGAAGAGCCTGCATTGCTGCCCGCACGTTTGCCGTTTGTTTTGCTCAATGGCGCGTCGGGGATTGCGGTTGGCATGGCGACGGAAATTCCCTCGCACAATTTGAACGAAGTGGCGAGCGCGGCGATTGCCCTGATTAAACGTCCGAAACTGCCTGATGAAGAACTCGCGCAAATTCTGCCCGCGCCTGACTTCCCAGGTGGTGGACAAATCACCAACAGCCTGACTGAAATCGCGCAAATGTACCAAACGGGCAAAGGCTCGATTAAGGTGCGCGCACGCTGGCAAATTGAGGAACTCGCGCGCGGTCAATGGCAATTGGTGGTGTATGAATTGCCGCCGAACGCATCGAGCCAAAAGGTCTTGGAAGAGATTGAAGAACTCTCTAACCCCAAAGTGAAAACGGGCAAAAAAGCTTTACTGCCTGAGCAACAGAATAACAAAGCCCTAATCCTCTCAATGCTCGACACTGTGCGTGATGAATCGGGTAAAAATGCACCCGTGCGCCTCGTATTTGAACCGAAATCAAAAAATATTTCGGTCGAAGAGTTCAGTAACTTTTTACTCTCAAACACCAGTTTGGAAGGTTCGGTGTCGTTGAATCTGGTCATGGTTGGGCGTGATGGGCGACCGTGTCAAAAAACCGTGCGTGAGGTCTTGATTGAATGGATTTCCTACCGCCAAGACACCGTGACGCGGCGCACTCAGTACAAAGCACAGAAAGTCGCCGACCGTATCCACATCCTCGAAGGTCGCGAAATCGTTCTGCTCAATATTGATGAAGTGATTCACATCATCCGCGAGTCGGACGAGCCAAAACCCGCATTGATGGCACAATTTAACCTGTCTGAACGTCAAGCCGAGGATATTTTAGAAATTCGCTTGCGTCAGTTGGCACGGTTGGAGGCGATTAAAATCGAGCAAGAATTGATGAATCTGCGCGATGAGCTCAAGGGTTTGCAGGAAATGCTCAATGACGAGACCATCCTCAAACGTCAACTCATCAAAGAAATCGAAGCCGACGCGAAAAAATTTGGCGACGAACGCCGCACCCTGCTCGAAGAAGCACAAAAAGCCAGTGTCAGCGTGGCGGTGGTGGATGAGCCGGTGAGTGTGATTGTCTCAAAAAATGGCTGGGTGCGCGCACGCACAGGGCATCAAATTGAAGTCAATACGCTCACCTTCAAACAAGGCGACGAATTGCATGATGTCTATACCTGCCGCTCTGTGCAGAATCTCTACGCTATTGACAGCAAAGGTCGCGCGTATTCAGTGCCTGTGGCCGCGCTCCCAGGTGGGCGTGGTGACGGCGTACCGCTGGCGACTTTGGTGGATGTGCAAGATGGTGCCATCCTATCGCAATATTATGCAGGTGATGAGAACACCCGTTTGGCAATTGCCACGGCGCAAGGCATGGGCTTTGCCTGCAACGCGGGTGATTTGACATCGCGTGTGCGTGCGGGTAAAGCCTTTGTCAATTTGAGTGAGGGCGACAGGGTACTGAAAGTCGTGCCAATCGATGCTTTTGATATGTATTTGGCGTGTTTGGCGGACGATGGACGACTGCTGAATTTCAATTTGGTCGAACTCAAAGAACTCAACAGCGGCGGTAAAGGGGTTATTTTGATGGACATTGAATCCCCCGTTGAATTGGTTGATGTGTTGCCGAACGATGGCGTGGCATTGATGGTTTTGCACGTCAATCGCACGGGTAAACCACAAGAATTGCGTCTATCGGGTAGCAGTTTGCAAACCTTCGTTGCTGCGCGTGCGCGCAAGGGTAAAGTAATTGATGCAAAATTTAAAGCGCATGGTTTGAAACGGGTGGTGATACCGACGATGGGGTAAATTGTGTTGTCGTCAGTGCGAGCCTGAGTGATATTATCGAGGCGCGGTAATCCATCTGAAGTTTGCTGTGGTGACGCGCTATGGATTGCTTCGCTGGTAAATCGTCGCTCGCAATGACGGGCGTGGGTTAAAGCGCAGTGTATTGGCGAATCGTCATTGCGAGCCTCGAATGATTTTATCGAGGCGCGGCAATCCATCTAAAGTTTTCTGTGGTGAGGCGGGGTGGGCATTGCCCACCGATATCCAATACCGCATCCAACGCGAAAAATTGGTCAATGGTGGCTACCCAAAGTAGTGCTTTTGCCCCGCCCTACGAGAAGCCGCTTTTTACAAATTCAAAGTCATTCGTCATTATTCTATGAGTGCTAAAAATCATTCATCCTCTACAACCCCATGCCCCTGCGGCACAGCGCAAGCCTATGCGCAGTGCTGTGGTGTCTTTCATTTGGGTGCGCAATTCGCGCCAACTGCGCAGGCGTTGATGCGCTCGCGTTACAGTGCGTATGTGATGAATGATTTTGCTTACCTGCGCGCGACTTGGCACGCCAGCACTTGCCCCAATGATTTAGGTGCGCAAGATGACAATCATCCAACCACCAAATGGTTGGGTTTAACCATCAAAAAAACATGGCAGGGCACGCAAGATAATGAAGCATTTGTTGAATTTATCGCCAAATACAAAATTGGTGGTCAGCGAGTCGAGCGACTGCACGAAGCCAGTCGATTCGTGCGCGAGAACGGGCGTTGGTTTTATGTTGATGGTGCGTTTTTATCCACACCACGCCAGTAAGTTTCAGTCACTTGAGCGTTTTGGTTGAGTAATCGTGCCATGATGAAAAACACATCCGAGCAACGGTTGAGGTATTTGAGGCTGGCGTCATTTTGCGCTTCGGTCTGGTTGAGCAGAACCAATGCGCGCTCGGCGCGACGCGCGACGCTGCGACAAATATGCGCTTGCGTTGCGCTCGCCGTCCCTGAGGGTAGGATGAATTCTTGGAGCGTGGGCAGTTGTGCGTTCGCCTGCTCTGCCCAATGCTCGACTTCGTCTAATGCACCTGCACGCAGAAACACCATACCTGGGACAGCGAGTTCTGAGCCAATTTCAAATAAATGATGTTGAATTTGTGCTAAAAAATTGTCGAGTGTGCTATCCGCAGAAGTATTGAGCGTGCTGCGCAACACGCCGATGTTTGAGTTCAATTCATCTACATCGCCCATTGCATCAAAGCGTGGATGCGCTTTAGACAAGCGCGTGCCATCGGCGAGTGATGATGTGCCGTTGTCTCCCGTGCGGGTGATGATTTGGTCGAGGCGGTTGGACATGGAGGCTTTCTTGGGTTGCATCGTTGTGAGGAACGATGCAATCCATCGGTGCATCAAGTGTGCGTTGTGGATTGCTTCGCTGATAAAGCGTCACTCGCAATGACGGGTTTCAATATCAATCACGGAAATTATCAAAGGTCAAAGGCAAGTCTTCCATATCCTTGCGCAGCATCGCCATCACGCTTTGCAAATCATCACGTTTGCCGCCCGTCACGCGCACCGCATCGCCTTGAATGCTGGCTTGAACTTTGATTTTCGAGTCTTTGATGAGTTTGACGATTTTTTTCGCGTCCTCAGTCGCCACCCCATTTTTGACTTGGATGACTTGCTTGACTTTGTCGCCCCCCATTTTTTGCACATCTTTTTCAACCAAAAAACGCACGTCCACATTGCGTTTGGCACATTTGTTACGCAACACGTCAAGGACTTGTTCGAGTTGAAATTCTGAGTCGGCGAACGCGGTTAATTCAAATTCTTTTTGCTCAACGCGTGCGTCTGAGCCTTTGAAGTCAAAACGACCTGTGATTTCTTTGTTGGTTTGCTCGACCGCGTTGCGCAATTCAACCGCATCGGCTTTAAGGACTGTGTCAAATGAGGGCATGGTGTTTCCTTTTTATCAATGTTTATCGGTGAAATTATACTGCATTGGTATAATGCAGGCTCAATTTTACACAGACTCTGATGAAAATGACTGCACACACAACGCCCACCATCGCACACCACATGGATTTAACTGCGTTCAATACCTTGGGGTTTTCGGTATCTGCCGAGCGATACATCGCTGTGCGAGACACGCCATCGTTCATTCAATGGTGGTGTGCGCCTGAACAAGCCACACTGCGTGAACAACCTCGATTCATCCTCGGCGGTGGCAGCAATTTGGTACTCACGCAAGACATCCGAGCACTGGTTTTGCATCTGCAAACCGTGGGCATGCAAGAAGTCAAACGCGACGACACGCATGTTTGGATAGAGGTTCAGGCAGGTGAAGTCTGGCACGATTGGGTGATGCACACCGTGGCGCAAGGTTGGGCTGGGGTGGAGAACCTCGCGCTCATCCCTGGAACCGTTGGCGCAAGCCCTGTGCAAAATATCGGTGCGTATGGCATGGAAGCAGGGCAGGCGATTGAATACGTGACTGTTTTTGATTTTGCGACCTTACAAACGGTACAAATTGCCGCGCAAGAGTGCGCTTTTGCTTACCGCGACAGCCTATTCAAACACGCGCTGCACAACGGGCAAGCGCATTACCTCATCACCTCAGTGTGTTTTAAATTACGCCATGATTTACGCGATTGGCAAGCGACGCTGGGCTATGGCGATGTGGCGAGTCGTGTGGCTGAAAATACCCAAGGGCGTGCTATTCGCCCCAGTGATGTGGCGCAAGCCATCATCGGTATTCGCAGCAGCAAACTGCCCGACCCCAAAATTTTGGGCAATGCGGGCAGTTTTTTTAAAAACCCTGTGGTGGACAAAACCCAAGCCGATGCGCTCAAAACGCAGTACGACAAACTTCCGTGCTACCCAATGGCGGATGGGCGCGTCAAACTTGCAGCGGGCTGGTTGATTGAGCAAGCGGGTTGGAAAGGGGCGCGCTCAGCCGATGGTCATGTGGGCGTGTATGACAAGCAGGCTTTGGTGCTGGTCAATCATGGCGGTGGCACAGGTGCGCAGTTGATGGGATTCGCACGCGTGATTGCCGATGATGTACAAAGTAAGTTCGGTGTGACGATAGAACCTGAACCAATCGTGGTTTAAAAACGCGGCAGGCAGCGCTCGGTCGCGCGCTTTGGTTCAGGTATTATTTCGTCCCCGTGCTGCCAAATCCGCCGACACCCCGATCGGACGCATCAAAATCAGCCACTAAATTAAACTGCGCTTGTACCACAGGGACGATGACCATTTGCGCGATGCGCTCAAATGGCTCGATGATGAATGCGGTGTTGCCGCGATTCCATGTGGAGACCATCAGTTCACCTTGATAATCCGAATCAATTAAGCCGACCAAGTTGCCCAAAACCACGCCGTGCTTGTGCCCCAAGCCTGAGCGTGGCAGTATTATCGCGGCATAGTTGGCATCGGCCAAATGAATCGCCAAACCTGTGGGAATCAAAACCGTTTGCCCTGGTTCTAAGACGATTTTGTCAGAGATACACGCGCGTAAATCGAGGCCTGCGCTGCCTGCTGTGGCATAATGCGGCAATTGGTTTTGAATCAATGGATTGATGATTTTAACGTCAATGTGCATGGTGAATTCCTTATTGAATGAACGGCGCATTGTAAACGATTTGACCGTTTGAATGAAGGTTTAGATGAAGCCCCCTAAGATTCCGCGCTCGGTTTTGGTGATGATACACACCCCTGATATGCAGTTTTTGCTGCTTAAACGGGTGTGTAAAAACGAGTTTGATTGTGATTTTTGGCAATCGGTCACAGGCAGTTTGGACTTTGAGGATGAGTTGCCCATCGATGCGGCGCGGCGTGAGTTGTTCGAGGAAACGGGTTTGCGCGCTGAGGATTACGAGTTTCGTGATTTGATGCACACCGCTGAGTATGAGATTTTTCCCGAATGGCGGTATCGGTATGCGCAGGGTGTGACGCACAATACTGAATATCAGTTTGCATTGTGTGTGCCTGACACCACCGTGGCGGTGCGCTTGGCTGAGGGCGAGCATACTGATTTTCAGTGGTTGCCTGCGCGTGAAGCGGCGGATTTGTGTTTTTCGTGGAACAATGCGGGTGCGATTCGGAAGTTAGCGGGAATTGATTGAGGAAAAAAAGACTATAAAAAAGGGCAAATTTTTTTGCCCTTTTTGTTTATTAATGCGATATGCGTTTACGCTTTTTTCATACCCGCAATTTTAATTTTCCACTCTTGTGGCCCAGTTTCGTGCACCGATACACCGTTTGAATCCACCGCCACAGTCACAGGCATATCAACCACATCAAACTCGTAAATCGCTTCCATACCAAGGTCTTCAAACGCCAATACTTTGGCGGCTTTGATGGCTTTGGATACGAGATAGGCTGCGCCACCAACCGCCATCAAGTATGCGGCTTTGTGCTTTTTAATCGCTTCAATTGCGATTGGGCCACGTTCGGATTTACCAATCATGGTAATCAAACCCGTTTGCGCAAGCATCATTTCAGTGAATTTATCCATGCGTGTCGCTGTCGTAGGGCCTGCAGGGCCGACGACTTCATCACGCACGGGATCTACTGGGCCGACGTAGTAAATTGCACGGTTGGTAAAGTCCACAGGGAGTTTTTCGCCTTTGGCAAGCATGTCGGCAATGCGTTTGTGGGCGGCATCGCGTCCTGTGAGCATTTTGCCGTTGAGCAATAGGGTTTGTCCTGGTTTCCAAGCGGCGACTTGCTCGGGTGTGAGGGTGTTTAAGTCAACACGTTGGCTTTTTTCGGTGTCAGGTGTCCAGCTGACTTCAGGCCATGCATCCATGGATGGCGGCGTCAAAATAGCAGGACCATCGCCGTGTAGGTGAAAATGCACATGGCGTGTCGCTGCGCAGTTCGGAACCATACCCACAGGCAGTGAAGCCGCGTGGGTTGGATAATCCATGATTTTGACATCGAGGACAGTGGTTAATCCCCCCAAGCCTTGCGCGCCAATACCAAGTGCATTGACTTTTTCATACAATTCAATACGCAATTCTTCAATGCGGTTGGATGGCCCACGCGCCAATAATTCGTGCATGTCCACTGGAGCCATAATGGCTTCTTTGGCCAAAAGCATGGCTTTCTCAGGTGTGCCACCGATACCGATGCCCAGTATCCCTGGCGGACACCAGCCCGCACCCATGGTTGGAACGGTTTTCAAAACCCAGTCCACGATGGAGTCAGATGGATTGAGCATGACCATTTTTGATTTGTTTTCTGAACCACCGCCTTTGGCAGCAACGATGACTTCCACGCCGTCACCCGCGACCATTTCGATGTGTACCACGGCAGGTGTGTTGTTTTTGGTGTTGGTGCGTTTGCCTGCTGGGTCGGCCAGTACGGATGCGCGCAATAAGTTATCGGGGTTGGTGTAGGCGCGTGCCACACCTTCGTTGACCATTTCTTGAATGGTGATGTCGGTGTCCCATTTCACGCCCATGCCGATTTTTAGAAACACCACACCAATGCCTGTATCTTGACAAATAGGGCGATGTCCTTGCGCGCTCATGCGTGAATTGGTGAGTATTTGCGCAATGGCATCTTTGGCTGCGGGTGATGCTTCACGTTCGTAGGCCGCTCCCAGTGCGCGGATGTAATCCTCGGGGTGGTAGTATGAAATATATTGAAAAGCATCGGCAATTGAGCTGATAAAGTCTTCTTTCAAAATGGTTGTCATGGTGGGCTCCGTTGAGTTGAAACTGATTTAATTCAAAAGGGTGTTAATTTTGTTCGATGCTGTTTGGCCAATTTGAGTCACTTAACAAGTGTTTAATCAACTCGCAATAGTACCAAAGATTTTTTTCGCTCATTGATGCGTTCGCCACTCCAAGCCACACGCCACGTGCGCTCCATGAGTGTAACGATTGTGTTTTCATTGGGCGTTTTGGGCAAATTGACTGCTTGATTGGTGGTCAGTACATATGGGCATTGTACATGCGCGAACGCCAATTGATTCGGAATAAAAGGCACTTTGGCGTAGTAATACATGGCAGCACGTGCTTCATTGGGCAGTTGGTAAGCGTGCACACAAGTAGTTTGGGTTGGGAGTTTACTTGCCAAACTGGTTCCGACTTGTTCATAACTGCGTGCATAATCAATAAAAGGCATGGCGAGCGTTGCCAAAAGCACCCAAACCATCACCAAGCCGCCAGATGACAGCATGACGGATTTCCATATGGCGCGCGGCTCAAAACGAATCCGCCAATGCAATAAAAATGCCCACGCAAAACTCACCGTGGCTGCAAATAAAAAAGGCAACCATTTAAAAATAGGGGTGAAGTTTGGAGCGAATTTGTCGATGAGGTTGTTTGCAAAGGTCGGATAGCCCAACCATGCCGCTTCCCAGAGCATCCAAATGGCTGCGGCGAGCAGTGAGAATGTGATGAGCGAAAACCAATCAATGATGTTGGCACGGCCTCGGTTGAGGGTTGCCAGTCCAAAGGGAGCCAATATCAACAGACCAGGGGTAAAAATTAACAGTGTGGTAACAAACCTTTGTCCAGTGAGCGCCAAGTGCAAAGAAGGCATCAGTATGAGTAAGAGTCCCAAAAGCATCATGGGGTTGCCCCATTGGGCGCGCCAACGCCAAATACAAACCATGGCTAAAGGCCATAAAGGCCAAGTAAACACGAAAATATTTCTGATAAAGAAACGCAAGTTTGCGTTTGAAATGGGGGCGAAATGCTGTAGGCTCAGCCAGCCAGCATAGAATTCTTCGTATTGGCTCATATTGGCAACCCACACCAATGGCAAACCCATGCCAAGTAACAGCGTCAGAGGAGCATTGTGCAAACTTTGTTCGCGCCAATGGGTAAAAAATAAGACCGCTAAAGTGATGAGCACAAACCCTATATATAAGGCAAAAGGTAGGCTCAAACCGATGCCAGCCAACCCCAACCCCCAAAACCAACGTGCTGAATTGGACGGCCCCAAGGCACGAGTAGCACCAAACAGCCATAACATGCAGACCATGAGCTGGGTCGCGCCGTTGCTGGTATCGTGTGTGTGTGCGGCGATGCCATACGTGGCGATGAACAATAAAACCGCTGAGTCTGCAAGCATACGCCCATAGTCTTGGGGTGCAGGTTCACCGCCAAATGCCAAACGCTGTGGTTGTAAATCAGGTAAAACGCCTAAACGGAATACCGCCTGCCACAAGAGCAGCATAGATAAAGCATCTTGACAAAAAATAGCCAGCTGTGCAGCACTGAAAGAGCCTAAAAAGCCGCCAAAAACCTTGATGAAAATCGCGCCAATCCAGTACGGTAAAGGGCCGCTGTCAAAGACGTATGCGCCGATGACATTTGGCAACAACCAATCATTCTTTGCACCCTCTGCCATGGTGAGCATCACGCCAAAGCTTTCGGCTTCTTGTTTCCATAAACCACGCCATATCAGACCTGGAACGATGTACGCTATGGCCAATAAAATAAAGTATCGGTAGGGCAATCGAGAGGTGTCTTGCTGATTCAGACGCAAGGGATTGGTGGTTTGGGTCGACTTCATGGAGTCCGATTTGTTATTAAGATTTTGATTGAGCAACAGGCCTAATTCTAACTAACTGCAGGTGTATTTTTCAAGTTGTTTGGGATTTAATAGGCATTAATTGAAATTAATTGAAGCAAGATGCTTGAAAATTCAATTTGATAACAAAAAAGACAGCGATTGCTGTCTTTTCGAGTCCTAAAAGCCAAACGATTACGCTTCTGTTTTTGCAGAAGATGCGCGTGTACCGTATTTGTTTTTGAATTTTTCCACACGACCCGCAGTATCGACGATTTTTTGCGTGCCGGTATAAAATGGATGTGATTCAGAAGAAACCTCTAACTTGATTAAAGGATAGGTTTTGCCTTCAAATTCAATGGTTTCGCGTCCTTTTGCAGTTGAACGAGAAATGAATTTAAAGTCGCAAGAGATGTCGTGGAACACAACTTCTTGGTATTCTGGGTGAATGTTTGGTTTCATGATAAATCCTTAAAAATGGCAGCCAATTAAGCGGTGGAGGTATCTATCACTCAAACCGTCCACATAAAACCTAATCACACGCCGAAATAAAAAGCCCCAATGGGTCTAAGAAGACCGCAATTATCGTTGATTTTTCTTATTTTTGCAAGAATCTTTGACGGATTTGCCCAACTTTGAACCTGTGTTTCGCAAGGAATGTGTGTTTTTTATCCTTGATAAATGGGTATTTACGTTAAAATGCGCGGTTGCGATTATTTCATTGCTGTGCTGTTGCCTCGCACAGCGGATTGTTGATTTTTAATATGCCCCATCATTTTTCTCACCCATTGCCGACCGAGATTCATCACGCAGATGATTTGAACCTCAGCCATTTTGATTACAATTTACCCGACGCGCTTATCGCTCAGATGCCCGCCAGTGAACGCACTGCGAGCAGGTTGTTGGTGGTCGGTGAGGTTTTGCAGGACAACTATTTTTCTGATGTACTGGCGCAGCTGCGCAAAGGGGATGTATTGGTTTTAAACAATACCAAGGTGATTAAAGCCCGCTTGTTTGGACACAAATCCACAGGCGGTAAAGTTGAAGTCATGCTTGATCGAGTGAGTGGTACACATGAGTGCATCGCGCAAATCCGCGCCTCTAAAACCCCTCAAAATGGTAGTGTCATACAGATTACTGATGACTGCGCCTTGACCGTTTTGTCCAAAAATGAGCGTTTTTATCACCTACAAAGCAATCAACCGATTTTAGAAATTTTAGATACACATGGACATTTGCCTTTGCCGCCATATATCAATCACGAGGCCGATGGCTTTGATGCGCAACGCTATCAAACGGTATTCGCGCAGAAAGATGGTGCGGTTGCCGCGCCAACGGCGGGTTTACATTTTGATGAAACCTTGCTCAAAAAAGCACAAGAAAAGGGCGTATTGCTTGCCTATGTGACATTGCATGTCGGCGCGGGCACGTTTTTACCCGTGTCCACACAGGATTTGAGCGCGCACAGCATGCACGAGGAATGGTATGAAATTCCCGAACGTACTGCGCAGTTGATTAACCAAGCGCGCGCAGAAAAACGCCGAGTGGTGTCTGTTGGCACCACCTCATTGCGCGCCTTGGAGTCTGCTTATGTGCAACAAAATCCAAACAAACAAAGCGATTGGCAGATGCGTGCTGCAACCAACGAAACGCGTTTGTTCATTCGTCCACCTTACCAATTTGGCGTGGTGGACGCACTGATTACCAATTTTCACTTGCCACAATCGACCTTACTCATGTTGGTATCGGCATTCAGCGGGGTTCGCGCCATACGTGCTGCTTATGACCACGCAATTGATAAGGGCTATCGGTTTTTCAGTTATGGCGATGCAATGTGGCTCAATCGAGCAAGTTAATTAATAGAGTTGAGTACACTCACTTTGATAAAACGAACGCACCAACGCTTGTAAAAATGGGTTGCGAGCAGGTTTTGAAAAACTGTGGCATAGTTCAATCTTCGCAAGTTAAGCACTGATTATTATGACAAACAATATTATTCCAGACATCCAAAGTAGCCACGATCCACGCAATATGGTGATTGCGCGCGTGGGTATTAAAGACGTGCGTTTTCCCATGTTGGTTAATTTGGGGGCGGGCGCGCAAGCCAGCATTGGTGAGTATATGCTCACCGTCAAATTGCCTGCGGACAAAAAAGGCACGCACATGTCGCGCTTTGTCTCTTTGCTCGAGGAGCATTCTGAAGCATTCACCCTGGTGAATTTTAAAACCATGACTTTGGATATGCTCACGCGTTTGGAAGCTGAGCAGGGTGATATTGAGGTGCATTTCCCATATTTCATCAAAAAAACCGCGCCTGTTTCGGGGATTCAAAGTTTAATGGATTATGAAATCACCTTACGTGGTGTGGCGAAAAACGGTGTTGCGAATATTCGTCTGTCCGTATTGATTCCCATGACCAGCTTGTGTCCGTGCTCTAAAGAAATTTCCGAATACGGCGCGCACAATCAACGCTCGCACGTCACTGCACACATGACTTTATCCAATGAAGCCTTGAATGCGTTTAATTTGCATGAATTGATTCGTGCGATTGAATTGCAAGGCTCGTGTGATTTGTATGGCTTGCTCAAACGCCCTGATGAGAAATATGTTACCGAACGTGCCTACGATAATCCAAAATTTGTCGAGGACTTGGTGCGCGATGTGGCGGGCGTATTGCGGGCGCAAACTTCCGTGCAGGCGTTTACAGTTGAAGCTGAGAATTTTGAGTCTATTCACAACCACTCAGCGTATGCAGTGATTGAATCCGAGGATTTGTAAAATGACTTGCCCCATTCTTGAAATTCATCCTGAGTCACCGCAGCCGCGCTTGATTGCACAGGCGGTGGCTGTGTTGGAGAAAAATGGGGTGATTGTCTATCCGACCGATTCGGGTTATGCGCTGGGTTGTCGTTTGGGCGACCGCGCGTCCATGGAGCGGATTTTGCAGATTCGGCAAATTGATTTATCGCATCATTTGACCTTGGTGTGCCACGATTTATCCGAATTGGGACAATACGCGCGGGTGGACAATCAACAATACCGTTTGCTCAAATCCTTAACCCCTGGTGCGTTTACATTCATTTTACCTGCGACCAAAGAAGTACCGCGTCGTACCTTGCATCCCAAACGCGCCACGATTGGTTTGCGCGTGCCCGACCATAAGATTGTGCAGGCTTTGTTACGTGAATTGGGCGAGCCAATTTTATCGTGTACTTTAATTTTGCCCGATGAGGATGTGCCTTTGAACGATGCGTATGAAATTCAAGAAAAAATTGGCAAACGGGTTGATTTAATCATTGATGGCGGCAAGTGTGACAACGTGGCGACCACGGTTTTGGACATCAGCGAGGAGGGTGTGCGACTGATTCGTCAAGGCAAGGGCGTGGTGCCCGATGTGTTGTAGCGCGCTTTAAACGTTCAGATTACCAAAACCCCACACAACCCCACCGAATTGGCGGGGTTTTTGTTTTAATGTTCGCCGTGATGAATGGAGTGAGCGTACTCTATCAATAATTGCACACTGGTTTTTCCATTCCAATCATTGCGCTGCATCTGATAAGCACAGTGTATGGGTGAATCCAGTTCGGTGGCGTGGAAAAACCAAATTGCGCTGTAGGTGCCGTGTGGATTGCGCAGGGTCAATTTCAGGTGGGCATCCTTGAGCACACGCTGTTCGACAATCTCAAATTCACCCTCGAACAACGGTGGCGCAAAACCTTGCCCCCACACTTGAGCGTTGATGGCATCAATGTTCTCAACCGTCATGTCGGCAGGTAGGAGTTCACCATCGGTGGTGATTTGTTTGATGAATACGTCGGGCTCGCTCATGGCAAGGACGGCTTGCTCAAAAGTGTTTTTGAACAATTCATACTGCGTGGCAACAATGGTCAAGCCCGCCGCCATGGCGTGTCCACCGAATTTAACGATGGTGTCGGGTGCGTGTTTGTTCACCCAGTCAAGTACATCGCGTAAATGAATGCCTGCGATGGAGCGACCTGAGCCTTTGAGAAATTCTTTGCCATCGGGCGCAAAAACAATGGTCGGGCGGTGGTATTTTTCTTTCAACCGTCCTGCGACGATGCCAATCACGCCTTGGTGAAATTCTTCGTGCACCACACAAATGCTGTTGTGCGCATCGACTTTAAGTGCAGAAAGGTTGATTTCAGCTTCTTCACGCATTTGTTTTTCAATCTGTTTGCGCTCGTTATTCATATCGTTCAATTCATTGGCGATGTGTTCGGCTTCTGAATCGGAATCGGTCAGCAGGCAACGAATCCCCAAAGTCATGTCGTCGAGTCGTCCTGCCGCATTCAGGCGAGGGCCAACGGCAAAACCCAAGTCAAATGTCGAGGCTTTTGATCCATCGCGCCCAGCAATTTTAAGCAGTGCGCGAATGCCTGCACACATTTTGCCTGCACGGATGCGCTGTAAACCTTGGGCGACAAGGATGCGGTTGTTGTGGTCGAGTTTGACCACGTCCGCAACAGTGCCGAGCGCGACCAAATCGAGCAATTCGGACAAGTTGGGTTCGGGTTTATCCGCATATGCACCGCGCTTGCGTAACTCAGCACGCGTGGCAATCAGCACATAAAACATCACGCCCACACCCGCTAAATGTTTGCTTTCAAAATCACAACCCACTTGATTGGGATTGACGATGGACAGCGCATTGGGCAGCTCATCTGCGGGTAAATGGTGGTCGGTGATAATCACATTCACACCCAATTGGTTGGCTCGTGCCACACCGTCAATACTCGCCATGCCGTTGTCCACGGTGATGAGCAGGTCGGGCTTGGGGTGTTGATACGCCGCCAATTCAACGATTTCAGGCGATAAACCGTAGCCATAGTCGAAGCGATTCGGAACCAAAAAGTTCACGCATTCAGACAGTGCCCCCAATAGTTTTAATCCGCGCACCGCCACCGCACACGCGGTCGCGCCATCGCAGTCGTAGTCGGCAATGATGGTAATGTGGTGCCGAGCAGCAATGGCATCGGCGATGTGATGTGCGGTGTGTTCGATATTGCGCAAGCCTGCTGGTGCGAGCAATTGTTTTATGGACAATTCAGCGTCTTCTCCGTCCTGCACCCCACGTGCTGCCAACAGACGCGCCAGTAAAGCCGAGTAACCACTGGCTTGCAGTGTGTCGGCTGCCACCGTATCAAATCCGCGTTGAACGATGTCGGTCATACATGCACCTCATCCAATATTGGGAAAAGCCATGAAAATGGCTCAGGTGCATTGGAATGTCCACTGAATTGGGCGGTGAGTTTTTGCCACAGACTCGCGGGCATGAATTCAAATTGATGCACACAGGCATTGGGTTGGTCAGTCAATACGTTGAGGACAGCCTTTTTACCAATGCGCAATTGTTCGGCAATGGGATGAAGTTGTTGTGCCAATTGAGCCAATGAAACCTCGTAATCTATCCGTTGAATCTTTGGTTCAGTCAAAACGGTTTGTGTCCACAACTCTGTTGAAAACTGTGCGGCTTGTGCGGTTTGATCCAACCAAAAACTATTGATAGGCGGAGCACCTCGTTGTGCACGCGCGGCGTTCACGGGGTGACTGTGGAGTAACATTTGTAATTCAGTGAGCAGGGTTTGCCAAGTTTTCAAATCCGCACCTTGCGGCAAAAAACGCTCCAATATATCACTTTGCGCCAAAGTCAAACTCGGTGCACGGTAGTCGAAATTTGAGGCAATGCGGATGTAGGCTTGATGTGCCAATACAAACACCTCCCAGCCCAATTCATTTAGCCACGGGGTGACCGTCTGCGCGATGTGTCTCCAGTCAGACACATCCATACTATCGCCATCGAGTTCGTGTAAATTCACATGGTCGCGTGCCGCCGCCCAGTGCACGGGGGTTAAGCGCATCCATGTGGCGGGTGAGTTGGTTTGTACATCCGTTTGTGCGGGCTCAATACCTGCTTGGCTGGCGAGTAGCGGAGCCAAACCCAAATCTGTCGGTAAACCTTGTTGTTGTAATGTCCAGCAAACATCGGCGGTGTGGATGGTCTGCGCGGATAAAGGGTATGTGTTGTACGTAACCCGTGCATGGTTCAGACGTTGTAAAGCAGCGCAGGTATTTTGTTCAGAAATTGTCGCGTTGCGCCACAATGCCTCAAAAAAACGCGCATCGGTGGCCGTCAAATAAACGGTAGGTGCAGAAAGGTTGTAATCAAACATGGAATCTGGGGTTTACATTTCATTGGATAGGTAAGAATGATAAACTATTGCTTGCTTCGTGGGGTGGGCAAAACGGAACACAGTTGTCCAATACCCCATCAAAATAAAATATAAGGACAGTATGAATTGGTCATTTGAATGGTTGCTGGGTTGGCGTTACACCAGCGTGTCGCGCGGTGCGCATAAAAACCGTTTTATTTCGTTTATCTCAATTCTCTCCATGGTCGGCATTGTTTTAGGCGTGGCGGCCTTAATCATTGTGTTGTCGGTGATGAATGGTTTTCAAAAAGAAGTGCGCAATAAAATGCTCTCGGTCATACCGCACATACAGGTGTACGCCTCACCAAATACACCTGCGGGCTGGCAAGCACCACTCACTCAAGTTATTCGTAAAAACCCTGAGGTACAGGGGGTGGCGCCTTATATGAGCAGTCAATCCATCATCCTACACCAAGGCGATATGCTCGGTGTGAAAGTCGAAGGTATTGATCCAACGCAAGAATCCGAAGTCTCAGACGTGGGTAAAAAACTCATCGCAGGGCGATTGACCGATTTGACCGATGATGGTTTTAACATCGTGATTGGTGTGGAACTGGCGCGCACCTTGGGCTTGGAAACCGCACCCAATCAGTTTGCATTGGGACAAAGCGTGACTTTGCTTGCGCCTGAAGCCAATGTCACGGTGGCGGGCATGTTGCCACGCATGCGGGAATTCAATGTGGTCGGTATCCTCAACTCTGGGCACTTTGAAATTGATAATTCCTATGCCTATATTCATGTCAACGATGCCACGCGCTTGTTTCACGAAGGCAATCAAGGTCTGCGCGTGAAAATCAAAGATATGGATCAGGCACAAACAGTGGGTATGCAGATTGAAGCGGCGGCTGAGCGAGCAGGTATTAACGCGCTGGCGCGTGATTGGACCAGCATCAACCCTGCATGGTTCTCTGCGGTCAAAACCGAAAAAACCATGATGACGATTATTCTGCTCATTATTACGGTCGTGGCAGGTTTTAACTTGGTATCCATGTTGGTGATGACCGTGAATGAAAAACAAGCCGACATTGCCATCCTGCGCACGCAGGGCGCGTCGCGACGCAGCATCATGAAAATATTCATGATACAGGGCGCATTGATTGGCGGCATGGGCACGCTGATTGGCGTGGGTTTGGGTATTTTGGTGGCGGCGAATATCGGCTCCATCGTTGCGGGGATTGAGTCGGCGTTTGGCTTGGTATTGCTGCCCAAAGGTGTGTATTTTATCAACCGCATGCCTTCCGAAATTCGCTGGCAAGAAGTGGTGTTGATTGCGGTGGTCAGTTTTGGCTTGAGTTTATTGGCAACCATCTACCCAAGTCGTAAGGCGGCGGCGGTTGAGCCTGCGCGCGCGTTGCGTTATGAATAAAGCCGTCATTGTTCGCAATGATGCCCCGAATTTGAATCAAAATAGAACCCAACAAGGTTTAAAAATGAACAACACCATCGTATTAAACGCCCGCAACATCAGCAAATCATTCACCGACAATGTCTTGGATGTGAATGTGCTCCAAGGCGCGTCCATCGAAGTGGCGCGCGGTGAGTGCGTTGCGATTATTGGCGCGTCAGGCTCAGGTAAATCAACCTTGCTGCACGTGTTGGGCGGCTTGGATTTACCCAATGCGGGTGAGGTCAGTTTGCTGGGCAAGCCGTATTCAATTTTGTCAGATGATGAGCGCAACGGTGTGCGCAATCAGCACCTTGGGTTCGTTTATCAATTTCACCATTTGCTGCCCGAACTCTCGGCCTTGGACAATGTCGCCATGCCACTGCTGATTCGGCGCATGAAACGTGCCGATGCGCACGAGAAAGCCCGTGCCATCCTTGAAAAAGTGGGCTTGGGTGAACGAGTCGAACATTTGCCCAGCCAACTCTCGGGCGGCGAGCGTCAACGCGTGGCGATTGCACGTGCATTGGTCACTGAGCCGAGTTGCGTGCTGGCGGATGAACCGACGGGCAATCTTGACCGCGAAACCGCCGAGCGCGTGTTTGCACTGGTGCGACAATTGGCACGCGAGTTGGGCATTGCGTTTATTTTGGTGTCGCACGATTTGGCATTGGCCAAAACAACGGACAGGGTGCTGGAGTTGAGAGATGGTTGCTTGCACACCGCTCAAATCAGTCATTAATAAGTGTGTGAATCACGTGGCGAGCCATCACTTGAACAATAACCTCGAAGACCTCCCCATCGCATCGTTGGATGCACCGCTGGCCAAAGCTTTGAGCAAAGTCGTGGGCAGCAGTACGCGTGCGGGCGCGAAAATTTTGCACCAACCTGCTTATATCCTGCACAGTCAGCCATACTCTGAAACCAGTTTGTTGCTTGATGTGTTCACGCGCAATCACGGTCGTTTGCTGGTGATGGCCAAAGGTGCGTTGCGTCCCTATACGCGTTGGCGTGCGAGTATTTTTCAGACTTTTCAAACCTTGTCTATGGGCTTTTCGGGTAAAGGCGCGGTGCGCACCTTGCTCGATGCCGAGTGGGTCGGCGGGATTCCAATGTTGCAGGGCGGGGCGTTGATTTCAGGTTACTACATGAACGAATGGTTGATGCGCGCACTGGCGCGCGAGTATTCGTCTGACCATGCGCACGCGGGTTTGTTTGACGCGTATCAACATGGTTTGGCAGACTTGAGTTTAAACGCACACACCGCCAGCGAGCAGGCGCAAGTATTGCGTCGATTTGAATTGGCTTTGTTGTCCGAATTGGGTTTTGCCCCTGATTTGGCGGCTTTGGGTGAGATTGCTGTCGATGCTTCGATTGGTTATGATGTGGCGCAACAGCGTTGGTTCCACTTGCCATCAACCACAGCCAATGAAGATGCGCTCATCTGTTTGATGGGGCAAACCGTGCTGGATATTCGCGCAGGGGTGTTTGAGTCACCACGCACACAAACCGAAGCCAAAGCCTTGTTTCAAGCGATGTTGATGCAACATGTGACCGACAAGCCTTTGTTTACACGGCAGATTTTGCGCGAACTTAAACAGTTGCAGACAAAGGACACAGCATGATTTACGGCATTGGCACTGATTTATTGCGCGTGGCGCGCATACACAGTGCGTTTGAAGCACGCGGTATGCGGTTTGTGCAGCGGATTTTGGGCGAGCGCGAGTTACAGATTTTTAATCGTCGGTTTGAGCGCAATCGTGAGCGCGGTTTGCTGTTTCTTGCCACGCGCTTTGCGGCCAAAGAGGCTTTATCTAAAGCAATTGGTTTGGGGATGCGTCAGCCCATGAGTTGGCGCAGGGCGGAGTTTGTCAATGCGCCCACGGGCAAACCGACTGTTGAACTGAATGAGCCATTGAAATCGTGGTGTATCGAGCGCGGATTGAGCTTTCATGTGAGTGTGACCGATGAAGCGGATATGGTCTGTGCGTTTGTGGTGGCGGAGGTGACGACAGTATGACGAATGCAAATTTATTGGGCCCGATGATTGTGGATTTAACGGGCTTGACCTTAACGAATAACGACAAACGTCGCCTCGCGCACCCGAACACAGGTGGGGTGATTTTGTTCGGGCGCAATTTTAAAACCCGCGCTCAGGTCACCAAACTCATAAAAGCCATTCGCGCCATTCGTCCGAACATCATCATTAGTGTGGACCACGAAGGTGGTCGCGTACAACGTTTTAAATCCGATGGTTTCACGCATTTGCCCTCGATGCGTGAATTGGGCGCGGCGTATGCGCACGATGCATTGCACGGCGCGCATTTGGCGACTGAAGTCGGGTTTGTCTTGGCGAGTGAATTGCGCGCGGTGGGCGTGGATTACAGTTATACACCGGTATTGGATTTGGATTATGGTGGCAGTACGGTGATAGGTGATCGTGCGTTTGCGCCATCCGCGCAAGATGTGGCGGTGTTGGCAAAGGCTTTGTTGCACGGTATGTTGCAAGCAGGTATGGTCGGTTGTGGCAAACATTTTCCTGGGCATGGTTTTGTGGTGGCTGATTCGCACGTGGACATGCCTGTTGACAAACGCAGTTTGAAAAAGATTTTGGCAGATGATATCGTGCCCTATGCGCATTTGGCGCAAGATTTGGGTGCGGTCATGCCCGCGCATGTGATTTACCCGAAAGTGGATAAACTGCCCGCAGGGTTTTCTAAAGTATGGTTGGATATGTTACGAGTGCAGTTGAACTTTACAGGCGCGGTGGTCACCGATGATTTGAGCATGGCAGGCGCGGCGATGATTTATCCCGATGTGGTGCAACGGGTGCGCGCGGCTTTGGACGCGGGCTGTGACATGGCGATGGTGTGCAATCGTCCGAATGATTTGGATACGGCGTTGGCAGGTTTGCCGAAAAACTATGCTCGTCGTGCGCATCAAAAAGCTGCACAAGTCCGAATTCAAAGTTTGCGGGCGCGTGGTCTGGCGTTCAACTGGAATGAATTGCAAAAATCACCGCGTTATCAAAACGCTTTGAATGCCGTGCGCCCATATTGTCGCAATCTGGTTCAAGCAACTCCAGCCATCGACCCAACCGAAGTGATGTTGCTAAAATAAATTTTTCTGTGGTGGTTCAATCCCAGTAGGCAATTGGCTCAAATTTTTAAAGCGCAATTGTTTGTGAATGCTCTCGCGCCCATACACCACCTCAATGTCTTTGACTGAAATCCCAAACTCTTTGGCCAAAAACCGCACCATGTGGTCGGTGGCTTTGCCCGCCACAGGCGCGGCGGTCACGCTGACTTTGAGTTGATTGCCTTTGGGTTTGCCGATGGCATCCCGCTTGGCACTGGGCGTGCCAAGGATGTTGAGCACCAGCACATCACCGTCCCACTCATAAAACACATTGGCTAAATTTCGGGCTTTCAAGTTCTTAACCTTTATGACCAGATTAGTACGGGCTGACCGTGCCCATCAAATCTTTGAGTTTCGGTGGTCGTTGTTTCATGGCGAGGTAATAGAATACCGTGTTGGCCATGACGTTTTTCACATAACCACGGGTTTCTGCAATCGGAATGGTCTCAGCATAAATCGCACCATCGACGGTGCGCGTGAGGGTGCTTTTCCATTGCGGTGGACGACCTGGGCCTGCGTTGTAACCTGCAGATGCAAGTGGAAACGATCCATCCAATTTGTCCTTGGTCTGTGCCAAATAAGCCGTGCCGAGTTGAACATTGGTATCAATATCGCCCAACTGGTCTAATGTGAAATTGTTCAATCCCAATGAACGCGCAACAATGCGTGCAGTGCTTGGAATCAGTTGCATTAAACCATTGGCGTTGGCGGATGATTGTGCCAACGTCACAAAACGCGATTCTTGACGAATAATGCCATACGTCCACGCAGCAGGAATCCCCGCTTGTGCAGAGCGATTCTCCATGATGTTCAAGTAAGGCGTGGGGTAGCGTTGATTGAAATTATATAAAGTTTGTGTACGCTCGGAGGTGTTGATCATACGGTCGAGCAAGCCAACGCGACGACCGTACTCGGCGGCAGCGAGCAGTTGTTTGTCGTCCATTCGGCGCAACGGAAAGTTCCACTCACGGTTGCCTTCAAACGTCATGTTCATGGCATAGAATTTGCGCGCGCGGTCAAAGCCATCGGTGCGGCTGATGGCATCTACTTCTGAGTCGGTCGGTACAGATTTTTTGGGTAAGGAGAGTGCCTGTCCCAATTCTTCACGCGCTAAGATGCCATAAAAATCGTAACCCCCTTTGTTGGTGGCTGCTTGCTCGTAAAACATATTCGCCTGCGTGTTTTGATTTTGTGCGGCATACGCCCGTCCTCGCCAGTATTGCCAAACGGAAGTGTTGCGCTCAGCATCCGACATATTGTCAATCGCTTTGGCGACCAAAGCCCAATCGCCTGCGCGCATGCCCGCACGGGCTTGCCAACCGAGTACATCATCGGGCAATTGTAATTTTGGGTATTGATTGTAGGCATTGTTAAAATAACTCGCCGCATCGGACGCGGCGCGGCGCGCTTGGGCATAGCCAAAATACGCTTGGTACAACGCGCTTTGTTGTGCACTCATACTGGCACTTTGAAAACTACCATTGTTGTTCGCTTGATTGATGAGGTTGCTCATTAAACTGCCTGTACTTTGGCGGCTGGCGGCGGCGATTTTTTGACCCTGAGCCGCGCTGTTGTAAGCCGAAAGTGCGGCAAAATAGTTGATGTCTTCTTCAGATGCGCCACGGTCAACAATTTGTTGTACCAATTGTTGACAGGCTTTGGTATTGGCGGCTTTGCTGTCAATCAGGATTTTTTTGGTATTGGCGATGACGTTTTGTCCGTTATCAAGCATGCCCATTTGCTCGTAGCATTTGGCGGACACATCATCTTTGAGTTCAAACTGAGCGTATTGAGTATTAAAATTATTCCAATCGCGGCGAGCGGCAAGCACGTATAAATAATCATTGCGCAAACGATCGGCAATTGCCTGACCTTTGTAGGTGTTTAAAAATTGCAGCACTTCGGCATCGGGCGCATAGATATTGCCTGTACCATCGCTGTTGTACAATTGCGGCTTGATGCGGTAGTATTCAACATAAGAGGGAATTGGGTAATCGCTCAACTGTGCAGCCAATTGCGCGGCGCGTTCGACATTGTTGGTTTTGGCGGCGGCTTGAAGTTGTTTGAATGTTTCATCTTGATAATGCGGTGCGATTTTGAGCGCGCTGTAGGCGTTGGTTGAACCAACAGGGGTCGATTCCTGTGCAAAGGCATTTAAAGTGGCACTGCTGATAATCGCGGAAACAGTTAGACTCACGGCACTGACACGAACTTGATTCAGACGCAACATAGATTCTCCAAGTATGGTTGTTGTAATTTGATACAGGTTATCAAATTCATGTGGACATAATATGATTATTGTACCGACAAATCACAGAATAGACCTCAGTTCACCACAAGAAACTGCGGTGTCGATTTCTCGTGTAGCTCTGCGAGCGTCTTTGCTTGAACGCAGACAAGCGATGACCGCCAGAGAGCACGAAGCACGCAATGCACAAATGACTGGAGAGTTGTTGGACTGGTTGCGTCAAAATATACCAACCGATGGGGGCATAGCTTTGTATCACGCCTTCAAAGGTGAGCCCGATTTGAATGGGCTGGCAAACGCGTGGCGCGCCCAAGGTGGCACGGTGTTGTTGCCAATTGTGCGAGAAAAAAACGCGCCTTTGGTGTTTGCGCGGGATGACGGTGTAGAACCGTTGATTAAAGGCGCGTATGGGATTTTAGAACCACGCTGTGTGCCTGATGAATGGATTGTAGCGCCTACACAGATTCACGCAATGATTATACCGTGTGTTGGATTTACCAGAGATGGTTGTCGTTTGGGTTATGGTGGTGGTTACTATGACCGCACCTTGGCGCATTGGCAGGCGCAGGGTTGGGGGTTACCCACATTGATTGGCGTGGCGCACAAAGAGGGGCAAGTTGATTTTGTCCCTGAAGCGCATGATATGGCGATGGATTTGATTTGTGCAGTGTGAAATCAATCAGCCAAGTTCTAAAAACACCCATTCACCGACTGTTAAATCAGCAGGTAAACTAAATTCGCCCACACGCACACGGTGTAGTTTTTCGACATGATTGCCCGCTGCAGCAACCATGCGTTTGACTTGATGGTACTTACCTTCTCTGAGCGTCAACTCTAAAACGTTTTCACCCACATCACTGAGCACACGTGCGTCCACCGCTTTAAGGGTTTCATTCTCATCGTGCAATAAAACCCCTGTTTTCAAAGCATTGAGCATCTCGTCGGTTAAGGCTTGAGCACAGGTGGCGTGATAGACTTTATCAACGTTTTTCTTGGGCGAGGTGTTTTTGTGAATGAATTGACCATCGTCTGAGAGCAGCAATAAACCTGTGGTATCGACATCCAAGCGCCCCACGCATTGCACATCACGCGCGCGCAACTCAGGCGGTAGAATTGAGAGTACGCTCAAATGGTGCTGCGGTTTTTGCGAGCATTCGTAGGGCGCTGGTTTGTTCATCAGTAAATAAACATGCTCACGGTAACGCCACGTCTGCTCGCCAATTTGCCAATGCAAACCATTTAAATCAAAAAACGCGTCGGGATTGACACATGGTTCACCATTGACCAACACATCACCTGACTCAATCAACGCATAACAATACGCCCGTGTACCAAAGCCTTGATTTTGCAGGATTCTACCAATCGGCAGTGGTTTGGCTTTCTTTGCTTTTGCCATAATGTTTTTTAAATTTAACCTGCACTCAATTTTTGAGCCAACTCTTCTGCACGTGCTTTGCACGCGGCAACGCCTGCATGAATCGCGCTGTCCAAACCATGCTCTGCAAAACTTGCCAAGGCAGCTGCGGTTGTGCCGCCTTTGCTGGTCACGCGCTCGCGCAATGTGGCAATGCTCTCAGTCGATTCACCTGCGAGTTGCACCGCCCCTGCGAAGGTCGCTTGCACCAATTGCTTGGCGGTGGCGGCATCAAAACCCAAATCCACCGCCGCTTGAGTCAGTTGTTCCATCATATAGAACACATAAGCTGGCCCCGAACCTGAAATTGCAGTAATTGCGTCAATTTGTGATTCCTCTTGTACCCATACCATTTGCCCTATGGATGCCAAGATTTTTTCGACCAAGGCATGTTCGTTGGGATTGAGGTTCGGCGCAAATACGCCTGTCATGCCTTGACCCACCAAAGCAGGTGTGTTCGGCATGGTGCGCACGATTTTGCGGTGTCCATTGAGCCAGCTTTGTAGGGTTGCCATCGGTAAACCTGCGGCGATGCTCAAGGCGATTTGCTCAGCAGTAATGTGTTGCGCCAATTCTGCCAGTGCTTCGTGCATGTTTTGTGGCTTGACTGCGAGTACCCAAACATTCGGTGGGCTACTCATTTGCGCGTGGGCGAAAGCAATGTTTTCAAAACACTGAGCGTCCAAGTCACGGCTGAGTAAGTCACGCTGCGCTTCGTTGTGTTCAACCACCGAAATTTGAGTGGGTAAAAATCCACCTTTTTGAATCATGCCAGTGATGATGGCAGTGGCCATATTGCCACCGCCCAGAAATGCGATGTGGTTCATTGTGTTTCCAATTCATTAGAGTAATGGCGTGCGCCGAAAATTGCCGTGCCGACGCGCACGATGGTGCTGCCCGCAGCGATTGCCAATTCGTAATCGTCGGACATGCCCATCGAAAGTGTATCAAAAAAACTTGCCTGTTCAGGCGGTAATTGCGCTTTGATGCGCTCAAATAAAACACGCAACGCATCAAATGGTGCGCGTTGTTGTGCCCAACTGTCCGCTGAATTCATCGGCGCAGGAATTGCCATCAAACCGCGCAAACGCAGATTTGGCAATTGTGCGATGCTCAACGCCAATGCGGTGGCTTCATCGGGTGCGCAACCACTTTTGCTGTCCTGTTGACTGATGTTCACTTGTAAACACAGATTCAATGGTGCACGTGAAGCGGGACGCTGTTCGCTCAAACGTTGGGCAATTTTCAAGCGATCCACACTGTGTACCCAATCAAAGTATTCGGCAACCAAACGGGTTTTATTGCTCTGCAACGGTCCAATGAAGTGCCAAATCGCTTGATTGTCGGGCATGAGCGCGTCCAAGGCTTCGATTTTATCCACGGCTTCTTGCACATAATTTTCACCAAAATCGCGTGCGCCAGTTGCATAAGCCGCCGTAACCAGTTCAACAGGATGGGTCTTGCTCACTGACAGCAGTAACACATCACCTGCAGCACGTTGGTTGCGTTGACACGTCTGTTCAATGGCTTTTAGGGTACGTTGGTAGTTCTCGGCGATGGTACTGTTCATATACGGCATTGGAGCGAGTTTTGATAAGGCGTTAGGATACCATGGACTGGCTCAAACCAAGGAAAAATCCCGAACTCGACTCGAAATGTAAGGAAATTTTTTGAGCATTCTGCTGTCATCAAATCAATACAATTGTATGGAATATCGCAATGGTTGTACCTATTAAACGCTAATTGAATTCAACGGATGTTAAAAGTCAAAAACACGTTTGCGTTGGGTGCGAGATAATGGTTTATAGTCAGGCTCAATGGGTGATAAAACCGAGCCAGTGGTGGCATAATGCCGCAGGTTTGCGATCTGAAACGAGTGACAGGATAGACGCAGTTGTGCCAATTCAACATTAAGAGGTTTTCCAATGAGTTCAAATCCAATGCTCAGTCACGTGGTCGGCAATATCGATGTTCCTTTGATTGAAAAAACCATCGGTGCGTATTTTGACGAGATTGTGGCGCAGTATCCGCAGAAACCCGCGCTCATCGTGAATCACCAAAACATTCGTTACAACTACGCACAATTACAAGAGCAGGTGAATCATCTCGCGGTTCAGTTGCACAAATTGGGCTTGAAAAAGGGTGATCGGATTGGCATTTGGTCACACAACTGCGCCGAGTGGGTGTTGACACAATTTGCCACGGCAAAACTCGGTTTGATATTGGTCAACATCAATCCTGCCTATCGCAGCACCGAATTGTCATTTGCTTTAAAGTCAGTCGGTTGCAAAGCCCTTATTCTCGCACCACATTTTAAAACCAGTCATTATGTGGATATTTTGGGCTCGCTCGCGCCCGAAATCGCCAATACACCAACGGGTCAAGAACTGAACTTAAAAAATCTGCCCGATTTAAAAATCGCGATTCACTTGGGTACGGAAACCTTTGCAGGGTTAATACCGTTCGACAACTTGCTCGTGCCGAGCACTGCCGAAGAATTAGCCGAACTGGCGGTCATCCAATCGCAACTTTTGCCCACCGATCCCATTAATATCCAATTCACCTCAGGGACGACGGGGCTGCCCAAAGGCGCAACCTTGAGTCACCGCAACATCATCAACAATGGTTACTACATCGGCGAGAGCATGCGTTTGACCCCTGATGACAAATTGTGCATTCCCGTGCCCTTATATCATTGTTTTGGTATGGTGTTGGGCAATTTGGCTTGCGTGACTCATGGCGCGGCGATGGTGTACCCGAGCGAAGCATTCAACCCGCAGGATGTGTTGGAAACCGTGCAACGTGAGCGATGCACCGCTTTGCATGGTGTTCCAACGATGTTCATTGCCATATTGGATTTACCTAATTTTGCTGATTATCGGTTGGACTCGTTGCGCACGGGCATTATGGCGGGCTCGCCGTGTCCCATCGAAGTGATGAAAAAAGTCATTGCGCGCATGCACATGAACGAAGTCACCATTGCCTATGGCATGACCGAAACCTCACCCGTGAGTTTCCAAAGTGCAGTGGATGACCCGATTGATGTGCGCGTGTCCACAGTGGGACGCATACAGCCGCACATCGAAGCGAAAATTATCAATGAGCAAGGTGAGACTGTCCCCCGTGGCGAAAAAGGCGAAATTCTTGTCAAAGGCTATTGTGTGATGTCTGAGTATTGGAATGGCGCGTTACAAACCGAAGCAGCGATTGATGCGGATGGTTGGATGCACACGGGTGACTTGGGCGTGCTCGATGAAAACGGCTACTGCACCATCACAGGGCGTGCCAAAGACGTGGTCATCCGCGGTGGTGAAAACATTTATCCGCGCGAAGTTGAAGAATACCTCTACCAACATCCAAAAATCCAAGACGTGCAATGTGTTGGCGTACCCGATGTCAAATTTGGTGAGGAGCTGTGCGCCTGTGTGGTGGTGCGCGCGGGCGAAACCTGCACCGAAGAAGACGTGCGTAGTTTTTGCCGTGGGCAAATCGCCCACTATAAAGTACCGCGCTACGTGCGCTTTGTTGAAAGTTTTCCCATGACAATTACAGGAAAAATCCAAAAATACATACTGCGCGACATGATGGCGAAAGAACTGGGTTTGGTAACTGAACCTGCCAACGACTGATGTGGCTGACGTGCAGCCGTCACAAGCCTTGGTTAAACCGTTGTGTTACGTTCGTTGATTGGGTGTGATGTGCGGGTAGTTGCCGTCGCCGTAGCTCTTAATGATTTCTGCCAAAACGATTTGATAGCCTTGGTACCAACGTTTGTATTGGCGTTTGGCTTCAACATGGCGTGGATGACGCGCGAAGGCGCGCAAGTCGTCTAAATTATCCCAGTAATAGACAGCATTGACGCGGTTGTCTTTACCATGCCAAACCTCGCCGCCCAAAAAGCCTGCATAACTTTTGGCAATCGCGGTGAGTTCTGTATTCAAAGCGTAGAACTCATCGTCGTACTCGCCTTTGATAAACATAAATGATGCGCTGTACATAATGTGCCCCAATCAGTTAAAGTGCAGTTGGTGAGTCTATCAGATACGCTTGGTAAGAACCGAAGCAATTTCAATTTGTCATTTTGTGTTGATGTTGAAAAATAACAAGGGCTTACAGATTAAAAGACTGTAAGCCCTTGATTTTATTGGTCGGAACGGTGGGATTCGAACTCACTACCCCTTGCACCCCATTTTTATTATTGAGTGTTTCACAAAATTCAAAAAAGTGTGCTATTTGAATTAAAATCAATATAAATCAAATAATTACATTCTCTTTTATTAAAAACGATGTACAATGACATCCAACGAAATTCTATAAAATCTCGTTTTGCGGTGGGGGCAAAAGTGGGGGCAATTTTAGGGTGTTTTTTATATGGCGAAAAACCAATATACCACAGTGATGCAGTTAAACGCTTTGAGTGCCAGTGACCACGGGCGCAGAATCTCAATGGGTTTGAATATGCGCGGCGATGTGCGTGTGACCAAAGATGGTTTGGTGCGGGTGTATGTGGGGTATCGTTTTAAGGTGAATACTAAAATCCGTGAGGTGCGTTTGGGCGTTTACCCTGCTGATTCGCTCACTGATTTACGGGCAAAGCGCAAAGCAATTCAAGACCAATTAGACGTTGGCATTGACCCGATTGAGCAAACTAAAATCACCAAAGAAGATAAAGCTGCTAAGAATCTGGAAACTTTGGCAGAGTTAGAGCGACGCAAACAAGCAGCAATTGCAGAAAAAGAACGTATCAAATTAGAAATGGCGACCAAACAAGCGAGAATGACCGTTAGACGTTTTTTTGATACGTGGCAAAGTCTTGAGTTGAGACGGCGCAAAGATGGCGGTGCAGACGTTTTGCGGATGTTTACCAAGGATGTTTTCCCGCTGATTGGTGAAATGGCTTTGGAGGATGTCAAGCGTGCCCATATTCAAGAGATTGTTGACAATGTCACTATGCGAGGCGTGGTACGCATGAATAAAGCAGTTTTATCCGCCATGCGACAAATGTTTAACTTTGCCATGGATAGAGAAATCATCGAAGCCGATCCGACAGCACGGATAAAAAAAGCATCACTGGGCAAAGACAATGAGCGTGACCGCGTTTTGTCCTCACAAGAAATCATAGAACTATTCAAAAAAATGCCGATGAGTGGTTTAAGTGAAATGGCACAGCTCGCACTACTCGTGCAATTTGCCACCATGACACGCATATCCGAGGTGTTGGCGGCAAAATGGAGTGATGTCAATGTGCAAGAACGGGTTTGGCACATCCCCGAAACCAAAAACGGCAAAACCCATGACGTGTATTTGAGTGACTATGCTTTGAGTAAAATGGCACAATTGCGTGAGCATACAGGCATAACGCCGTATTTATTTCCATCCGCACGATTGGACAGCGGCGTGTGTAGCAAAACCATCACCAAGCAAGTGGCAGACCGTCAGCGTGGTGAAAATAGCCCGATGAGCAACCGCACCAAGCAAACAGACTCATTGATGCTTGCAGGTGGGCAATGGCGACCGCATGATTTGCGCCGAACAGGAGCAACGATTGCCGTGGAATTGGGCATATCGCCCGAAGCGGTGGAGCGGTGTTTGAACCATACCGAGCAATCCAAAATCAAACGCATTTACCAACGCGCCAGCTATGCAAGTGAGAAAAAACGGGCGTGGCAAATGCTTGGGGATAAATTGGCGCGATTGGAGCAAGAAGCCTTGACAAGTGAAACCAGCAAAGTGATACCATTGCGCAGAGCATAATTTACCTTACGACCCCATGACAACACATCATTTACCAACATTGCCGAATTTGGGTGATATTGAAACCAAAGTCATTCTAAAAAAAGTAGCCCTTGCCCATAAAGCATTGGCTGAATTAAAGGGTGTGGCGGCGTCTATGCCCAATCAAAGCATTTTAATTAACACACTGTCATTACAAGAAGCCAAAGACAGTTCGGCAATTGAAAACATCATCACTACGCACGATGATTTGTATCGTAGCGATAGCGCACAACGTCATTTTGTGACGATAGCCGCTAAAGAAGTACACAACTACGCCGAAGCATTGCGTGCAGGTTTTGAGCGTATCCGTCAAACAGGCTTGTTGACCAATAATGACATTTTAGACATACAGGCAGGCATCGAGCAAAATCAAGCGGGTTATCGAAAACAGTCAGGCACTGCGCTGAAAAATGACCAAACAGGCGAAGTGGTGTATCTACCTCCTCAACACCCCGATGAAATCGTTGCATTGATGAACAATTTAGAGCAGTTCATCAATCAGCCTGAATTATGTGACTGGGATGTATTGGTCAAAATGGCAGTGATACACCACCAATTTGAAAGCATCCACCCCTTTTATGACGGCAACGGGCGCACAGGGCGGGTCATCAACATTTTGTATTTGGTACAGCAAGGTTTACTTGATACGCCGATATTGTACCTATCGCGTTATATCAATCAAAACAAAGCGGATTACTATCGACTGCTGCAAACCACGCGAGACACCAAAGACTGGACAGAATGGTTGATGTATATGCTTGATGCCGTTGAGCAAACCGCAGTGCAAACTACCGAATTGATTCGGGCGATTAAAGCCTTGATGCAACAATACAAACACCGCTTGCGAGACGAAAAGCCAAAAATTTACAGCCAAGACCTCATCAATAATATTTTTCGTCATCCCTATACCAAGATTGATTTTGTTGCCGATGAACTGAAAGTGACCCGTCAAACAGCAAGCAAGTATTTGGATGAGTTGGTGACTACTAAAATTTTGAGCAAACACCGATTGGGCAAAGAGAATTATTACCTCAACGATGGTTTATTTGAACTGCTTTTCAATGTGGGACGTTAACATGGCGGTCATAGCGAACGTGTCAACAAAATGTTTTTAATTTAACATGAGTCCTTTTTGATGTTAACAAAATTGTATTTTGTTAACACGTATTTTATTGTATGTTAGAAATAGTATTCACAAGGCAACTATTCGAAAAAATCGAATAGTTCAAATTTGAAACAACACCCCACAAGAAACCCTTGTGCGTTCAAAGAAAATTAACCTACCCACGCCCGCAAAATAAAAAAGAAATAAGCCTTCATCATGCTTATTCATATCCGCTAAAATATGGGCTATCTAATACGTCTTTGCACATTAAACAACAAAGGGCACTATGAGCGCGTTACAAGACCTACTGAGCCAATACCGTGAATTATCCAAAGAGCAGCGTGGCAAAGGCACGTTGTTTGAGTTGCTGATAAAAGATTTTTTGCAAAATGACCCTACGTTTGCACCGCAGTTTAGTGAGGTGTGGACATTTGCCGAATGGGCAAAATTGGAGGATAAACCTCAAAATGATGATGGCATAGACTTGGTAGCCAAGCGTGTTGATGAAGAGGGATTTTGCGCCATTCAGTGTAAATTCTATGCCGAAGATTATCGGATGCAAAAGGGTGATATTGATTCGTTTTTCACCGCATCGGGTAAGAAAGAATTTACCAGTCGTTTGATTTTTGATACCACTCGCAGCGAGTGGAGCAAAAATGCGGAAGTAGCCTTAGAGGGGCAATCCAAGCCCGTACAACGCATCGGTTTGGTTGATTTAGAAAATAGCGCAATTGACTGGAGTGCATACACGCCCAATAAACCTGTGCAACTCAAAAGCAAAAAATCACTGAGACCTCACCAAGTTGCCGCATTAAAGGCGGTGGCTGATGGTTTAGAACACGCTGACCGTGGCAAACTGATTATGGCGTGTGGCACGGGCAAAACATTTACCGCGCTAAAAATGGCTGAGAAAATGGCGGGCGTGGGCAAGCGTGTCTTGTTTTTAGTGCCGTCATTGTCCCTCATGTCTCAAACCATCACTGAATGGACAGCCGAGACCGAAACGCCATTACATTCATTTGCCGTGTGTTCGGATGTACAGGTGGGCAAACGCAAAGAGTCCGATGATTTAGCCGACATTACCATTCACGACTTGGCATATCCTGCCACCACCGATGCGCAAAAGTTAGTGACAAAATGCACCTCGCATGATGATGCCATGACCGTGATATTTTCCACCTATCAATCCATACAGGTGATTGCAGATGCACAAAAACTGGGTTTACCTGAATTTGATTTAATCATCTGTGACGAAGCCCACCGCACCACGGGGGCAACCTTAGCGGGTGCGGATGAATCCAATTTTGTCAAAATCCATGACAATGGCTTTATCAAAGGCACAAAACGCGTGTATATGACTGCCACGCCCCGTATTTTCTCGGATACGGTCAAGAGCAAAGCCAATGAAGTCGATGCCACGCTGGCTTCTATGGACAATTCTGAGTTATACGGTGAAACCCTGTTTGAACTCAATTTTTCATACGCGGTGCGAAATGGCTTATTGACCGATTACAAAGTGATTGTGTTGGCAATGGATGAGTCCATCGTCAGTGAATCCATGCAAAAGCGATTTACCGATATGGACAATGAATTGATTTTGGATGACATGACCAAAATTATTGGTTGCTATCGGGCATTGAATAAATTGGATGTCAAAGAGGATGTGGTAGCAGACCCCACGCCCATGAAACGCGCCGTGGCGTTTTGTCGTGATATTAAATCCTCAAAACGTATCAAAGAAGATTTTAGCAATGTGGTCAATGACTACCTCACCCACCAAGCGATTGATAATACCCAAGGACTAATTCAATGTGAAACTGAGCACGTGGACGGCACATACAATGCCACAGCCCGTAATGCACGCCTATCATGGTTAAAAGCCGACACACCTGATAACACCTGCCGTATATTGAGCAATGCCCGTTGTTTATCCGAGGGTGTGGATGTACCTGCATTGGATGCGATTTTATTTTTGCACCCGCGTAAATCTCAAATTGATGTGGTGCAATCGGTGGGGCGCGTCATGCGCCGTGCAGAAGGTAAAAATATGGGTTATGTGATATTGCCCATTGGTGTACCTGCGGGTGTGCCTGCTGAGGAAGCCCTCAATGACAACGAAAAATACAAAGTCGTGTGGCAGATACTCAATGCACTGCGGGCGCATGATGACCGCATGGATGCCACAATCAACAAAATTGATATGGGCGTGGACATCAGCGGACAAATTGAAATTGTTGCCGTGGGCAATATCCTACCCGAACAACAAACCAAAGCCGAAAGCGCGGGCATTGGTCAAGGCGGTGGCGACAATGGTGACAATGGGGACGAATTTGAAACAGAGGGCGGCAAAAAACCCACCCAAACCAGTTTTGATTTTGATGAATTTCAGAAAGCCATATTGGCACGCATAGTTAAAAAATGCGGCACACGCGAGTATTGGGGCGATTGGGCAAATGGCATTGCACGCATAGCACAGACGCACATCACACGCATCACCGCTGCATTAGCCGACCACAGCAGCCCTGCTTATCAGTCATTCAGTGCGTTTTTGGACGAATTGCGTGATGATTTGAACGAATCCATCACCGAGACCGAAGCGGTGGAAATGTTGGCACAGCACATCATCACCAAACCGATTTTTGATGCCTTGTTTGAGGGTTATAGTTTTACCGCTCATAATCCTGTCTCAAAAGCCATGCAAGGCGTATTAGAAACCTTACAAGGGCAAAATCTTGAAAAAGAACAAGAAGAGTTACAAGACTTCTATGACCGCGTGAAACGCCAAATAGGCGACATCAAAACCGCCGATGCCAAGCAAAAAATCATCTTGGATTTATACGACAAATTCTTTAAAAACGCCTTTCCCCGCATGACCGAACGCTTAGGGATTGTTTACACACCTGTGCAAGTGGTGGATTTCATTATTCACAGTATCAATGACGTATTGCAAAGCGAATTTAACAAAACCTTGGGGGATAAAGACGTACACATCATCGACCCATTCACAGGCACAGGCACATTCATCACACGACTATTGCAAAGCGGTTTAATCAGCCGTGAGCAACTCGCGTATAAATACCAAAACGAAATCCACGCCAATGAAATTGTATTGTTGGCGTATTACATAGCCGCGATTAACATCGAATCGGTGTATCACGACCTGATGAACGCCAAAGACGGTGAATATCAGCCGTTCAACGGGATATGTTTGACCGATACATTCCAACTCTACGAAAAAGACGACTTGGTGAGCAATATGCTGGAAGCCAACAGCAGCCGTCGCAAACGGCAAAAGAAACTCAATATCAAAGTGATTATGGGTAATCCTCCGTATAGTGCTGGGCAAGACAGTGCCAATAGCGATAACGCAAACATTGACTACCCTTGTTTGGACCAAAGAATTGCAGATAGTTATCTAACAGCTTCTCAAACCAAGGGCGGGAAGCGTTCATCATACGACTCATATATACGCGCAATTCGTTGGGCAAGTGACCGTTTAGCGGGTGAGGATGGAAATGGCACGGGGGTAATTGGTTTTGTCAGCAATGCTGGATTTATAGATTCAGCCTCAGCCGATGGACTGCGCAAATGCTTGGCAGAAGAGTTCGCCAGTATCTATGTGTTTCATTTGCGGGGTAATGCACGCACCTCAGGTGAATTACGCCGTCAAGAAAAGGACAATGTTTTTGGGCAAGGCACACGCACCCCCATCGCCATTAGCATCTTGGTACGTAACCCACAAGCCACCGAGCACGGGCGCATTGTCTTGCACGACATAGGCGACTATCTCACCCGTGAGGAAAAATTAGCCAAAATCGCCGCGTATCAAAGTATCAACGGCATCACAGCGGTCAATGGCTGGCTACCGATTAACCCCGACAAACACGGCGATTGGGTCAATCAGCGTGATGATAGTTTTGGGGAGTTTATCAGCCTTGGTGATAAAAAAGATAAAAGCAGTGTGACGGTGTTTAGCCTATTTTCTAACGGGGTTGTTAGTAGCCGTGATGAGTGGGTATTTAACTATTCGGGTGTAAAAATGCGTGATTATTTGCCACGAATGATTGATTTTTATAACGCGGAAGTGAACAGATATGAGCAGCATTGTGCTGGATTAGACCCAAAAGAATTTCCAGAGGTTAAAACATTTGTCAAAAAGGATGTAACTAAGATTAGTTGGGGTGGGGGTAATTGGCAAGCAAGTTTTAAGCGATTCGAGAAGCCAAGTTTTGAAAGAGAAAGGATTAGGCAATCGTTGTATAGACCGTTTACAAAAATTTGGCATTATGGCTCAAAAACCTTTAACCATAGTTTCTATTCTATGCCCAAGATTTTCCCCAATGCAATAGCAGAAAATCGGGTGATTAGTGTTACAGGGCGTGGTGCGACTAAGGAGTTTAGTGCTTTGATGGCGGATACTATACCCGATTTAGAGATGATTTCTAAAGGACAGTGTTTTCCACTGAGTACCTATGAAAGCGAGAATATAGCAACCGAACCGAACCGAACCGAACCGAACCGAACCGAACCGAACCGAACCGAACCGAACCGAACCGAACCGAACCGAACCGAACCGAACCGAACCGAACCGAAATTATACCTCAAACGAGCAGCATAACCAATCGGGTGATTTGCCTGAGTGTGACGGGCAACAAGGGCTTCTCAGTCCTGATGACAGACCAGATTCCCGACCTGCACTTGATAGGGGATGCTCAGTGCTTTCCTCTGTTTCTGTTCGAGGAGGAGGCAATATGAGCCAAGCGAATTTATTTGCCGATGATGTGGCAATGAACCCTCCCGAGCAAAGCGGTGAAAAGACCTTGGTACGACGTGATGGCATTACTGATGCTGGGCTGGCACATTTTGCTAAAGCCTACCCGACTGAAACCATCACCAAAGAAGATGTGTTTTATTACATCTATGGATTGCTGCACTCAGAGGACTACAAAAAACGCTATGCCGATAACCTCACCAAAGAATTGCCGCGTATCCCTTGCGTGAAAAAATCCACTGACTTTTGGGCATTTAGCCGTTCGGGGCGTGTACTGGCAGATTTGCACGTGGATTATGAAAGCGTGGCAATGTACCCCGTGACCTTTGAGGGTGGCGAATTGCTGATGAGCGCATTATCTGATGCGGATTACCGTGTGGAGCAGATGAAGTTTGGTAAAAAAGGTAAAGTGACCGATAAAACCACGGTGATTTATAACCACAAAATCACGATGACGGGCATCCCATTAGAAGCCTATGACTACGTGGTCAATGGCAAGCCTGCATTGGAATGGGTGATGGAACGGCAAGCCGTGACCACACATAAAGACAGCGGCATTGTCAATGATGCAAATGACTGGGCAATCGAGACTATGGGTAATGCCAAATACCCATTGGAGTTGTTTCAGCGAGTAATTACCGTGTCGATTGAAACCATGAAAATTGTGCGGGCGTTACCACGGTTGGATATTTGAGATTTTTAAAAGGTGTGCGTGATGTCAGTGATTCAATTCCCAAAATTTAACCCCGCCGCCGCAAAGTTGTGGGCTAAGTTATCTGCTGATGACAAAATCGCTTTGCTTGAAAATGTGTGGTGTATGCAATGCCGTGATGAAACTACAATCACCCACATCAATGGCAAGGCAGAGCGTGGCAGTTTAATTCTCAATGGACAGTGTATCAGGTGCGGCAGCCCTGTGGGGCGTTTGATTGAAAAAGAGTGGTTTGAGTAAGGTGCAAAAATAAACTTTATCAGGAGTTGTTATGAATAAAAATTATAGTCCGCAGGATTTTTTTGCTTGTGTACCCAAGGTGTTTTTAAAGCAATATTTTGACAGTCACAGCGTGATGCGAGATGTGGATTTTGAAAGCGCGGATGATGATTTAACTGAAAAAATCCTTGCCAATTGGGCAGTATTGGATGAAGTGCAACGCGATGAAATGGAAACGCATTTTCAAGAAATCCACGCCCTATCCAACGAAAAAGGTATGAACGCGCTGATAGATGAAGCCTTGTTTCACGGTGAAGCCCTCAATGATACATTTGATAAAAATGAATTGGTGGGGTTTGAAGCGCGGGCTTTTTGGTCATTTTTAAATCGTGAGTCACTGTGGAAAAATGCCTTGTCATTGAATTATGCGGATAACTTAACTCATTGGAAAAAGCGCAGTGAGTTGGGCGATTACCCTGCCAAAGTAGATGAGCCAAGTGTTCAGCGTTTTACGATGGCACTGGGCGAGTATTTCGGCAGTGATTTGTATATGGGAAAAAACTGCCAAGTAGAATGTTTGAAGCGTGTGGTGGATGGCAAAAAATATGATTACTTTTTTGCTTATCCTGAGGATTATGCGCGGGTGTATCGTAACTGGGAAAGCGGCAAAACCAAAAATCATGTGCAACGTAAAGTATTGGAAGTGATTTTTGTTTATTGCCGTGAGCAGCAGTCATTAGATGTGTGGTGTCAGTTTAAATCTGAGGTGGTCAAGGCATTGCAAAAAATCTTTGCCAGCGAAATATTGGGCATTGATTTACCGAAGCCCGTTAGAGTTAAAAAAGAATATGAATTGGATGCGTTCAAGCAATCCATGCCTAATTTAATTTATGCCCCACAAACAGGTATTGAGCACATCCGCGTGAATAAGTTGCGTATTATGATGTCGCACAGCAAGGATAAAATCACTTTAGAAGCCAATCCCCATGACGACCCGCAGGCGGTATATAAACTCTTTGAAAAATTAAAAAATAGTGTCAGTGGTGATGTGATGAATATCACGCAAGTGGGGCTTGTCGCACAATTTGTACCTGCTGAAAATGGCAAGCCACAAACGCGCAAATTTTCAATGTCATACCCTGATAGTTGTAGTTTGAAGCATACAGGGCAAGATGCCATATTACGGCAAATGCTCATAGATTCGGGCATACAGCCTAAGCCAACAATTAAGAACACTGATAAGCAATGAGTGGGCGTGTATGAGTATCACCAGTGTGATTGATTATTTAAGTTTGTTGTTACGGCAATTGGCTGCCGTAGATGACGATAAATTTTTAATCAGCCATGAGGAGCGTGTTGAAGTCCCTGATGATGTTTGGGCAACGATGGCACAACTCAAAATTGTGCAACAGGTTCAATACGCAAAATCCATTATCTGCGATGGGTGTGAGGAAAATTGTGTAAGACCCGTTGTCATTTACCAAGCCAATGCCAAAAGCCCAGCACGGGCTTTTATCGTTTGTGATGTCCGTGAGGATGGGGGGCGCGTCAATGTTGAATTTGAGCGATTAAATCAATGGCTGATGTCAAAGCGACAATTGGCAGAGATGGTGCGGGAATTATTAGGAAATTCTACTCAGTCAGTGGCTAAAGATGTGGCATTGTGGCGTTTGGGCATGGTGGATGGAGGCAAACATAAATCACAGGTGTCTTTGAAATTTGACAGTGATGTGATGGTGTTGGCAGGTGGACATAAAGTACCATTGATGGAGTTATTATCTTTTGAAAAAGATGCGTTGAAAATCGACCTCAAAAAAATTAAAAAAATGGTCAATGAATCTACGGGATTTTCTGATGATGTTGAAAGTACTAAGGCAAGAAACGCACGGATGTTAAAACGTAAAAATGAATTGAAATCCCAAAAAGTTAGAAATTTCAATCAACAAATTGCCAATGAAGAAAATTTATCATTGGCGACGGTCAAAAATGCTATTTCAAGCGCAGAAAAAGAACAAAATGCGCAATCGACCCCACAATCAAGCAATAAATTCAAAAATATATTTCCAACTCAAAGTAGCCAATCAAAAAATTAATCCCACTGTTTATAAGGCTTATCGCGTGGTCAAGTGGCTACATTGCAGGCTACCCCAGTAGCCAGTGCCCAATGACGTTGTTTTAATCAACAACGTACAGAAAGGTACTTTTATGACTACTAAAATTCAACGCTTGCCAATGCTTCAATCTGAAGTGGGCTTATCACGCTCATCGGTGTATGGGCATATCGCTAAAGGCTTGTTACCCAAGCCCATTCAAATTTCATCCCGTGTAGTCGCTTGGCTGAGTCATGAGACAGACGCAATTATCGCTGCCCGCATTGCGGGTAAATCGGATGATGAGATTCGTGAATTGGTCATTGAACTGATGAGCCAACGTTCAAAAGTTCAAACACAAATGAATGGGGGTGCGTAATGAATCAGCACCTTTTGACCCACGCCCCTATCATTCCAAATGAAAGCCCCTCAATCGCGCCAACGAATGAGGGGGTAGAAAACTGTATTCCTGAGCAAGCAATACAGCCACATCATATCGCAAATAACGCCACGATTAAAGACATGAGTAATAACTCTACAAAGGCACAGCGTGCGCGATTATTGGCATATCTGCGATTGCACGGTTCGATTACCACTGCCCACGCCCGTGAGCATTTAAATATCTATGACCCACGGGTGCGCAAATGCGAATTGGTTAAACAAGGTTACAACATTGTAATGACTTGGGTCACGGCGGTTACTGCACAGGGTTATGTGCATAAGGTGGGTTTGTACACCTTGATTGAGCCTGAAAATGTGGAGGAGCAATCATGAGTACGTCTAATTGGTTGTGCGAGTTGGAATGTTTGTGTATCCGCTATTCTGAGTTGGGCGTGGTGCATGATTTGGGTGAGATGAGTGACATTGAAAAATGGGGCTTGTATCGGTTTTTGAAACGCTATGGAATCATTCATGGAACCGACTAAGACACGGTACAAGAAAGGCAATCATGGGCGGGATGGTGGGCAGTTTGCCGCTATCCCACACAATGTGCTCAATAGTCATGCGTATTTGAGTTTGGGCGCGTATGCGGTCAAATTGCTCATTGATATGTTGGTGCAGTTTCGTGGCTCAAATAATGGCGATTTATGCGCATCATTCAGTGTGATGCAAAAGCGTGGTTGGAAGTCAAAAGAGACTTTGCACAATGCAAAAAAAGAGTTGATTGAAGCCTGTCTCATCGTTGAAACCCGTAAGGGTATGCGCCCAAATAAAGCGAGTTTGTACGCAGTGACGTGGCATCCATTGGATACCTGCGGCGGCAAGTTGGATATGTCACCGCAAGCATTTCCACGCGGCGGATACAAGCAATATCAGCCAACCGCACCACCCGAAAACATTGTGAAAAAACGCGAGCCTTAGTACGGTAGCCGTACTCAAAGACTTATTTTAGGTACGGGATTCGTACCAATAGCATTAAAAGGTGAGGTTATTGGTACGGCAATCGTATCTATCAAGGCTGGTTTTCATGACCTGCTGGTACGGTAGCCGTACACCTCTATAGAATTACCATATACACAGCGCAATGCGCGGATAAGTAAGGATAGTCAAGATGAATAAACCCAAGAAACAAACTCAGGCAGAGAAAAACGCTCAAGCCAAACAAGAATTGGATAAGCGTAAAAATCGAGATTCTGCTTTTGTAAGCAGTGCAGCCATTGCCAACGCGGCAATTACTGAAACATTTGGCAAGGATTTATTTCCTGATGTGGATGTTTTGGCAATCACTGAGAATCTCAATAAAAGCGTGGAAATGGTACATGATGGTGACTTGAAAGAATTGGAGGCAATGTTAGTGGGTCAAGCCAAAGCACTACAAGTGATGTTTGCAAGTTTAGCAAGACGTGCCAGTGCTCAACAATATCTAAAATATTATTCAACGTACATGAATTTAGCACTCAAGACACAATCCCAAAGCCGCGCCACCATCCAAGCCATTGTAGAACTGAAATACCCGCGTCAAGTTGTGGTGACTCAGCAAGCAAATTTTAGTGCAGGACACCAACAGGTCAACAATGGTGCAACACAAAGAAATCTTGATAGCAATACACACGTGCCCACGCACGCGGGAAAAAATCAAAATGAACCAAACAAACTAATGGAATCACATCATGAAAACATCATCGAAGCACAAACCAAACGGCTGGACACCCGAACGACGGGCACAGCAATCAACAGCAATACACCGCTGGAAACCGTGGCAAAAGTCCACAGGGGCAAAAACACCTGAGGGGAAAAACATAGTGTCACAGAACGCTTTTAAGGGTGGCATGAAAGCGCAGTTAAAAGAATTTCGTCAAATTTTGCGCGAGCAGAAAGAGTTGTTGGAAAAATTAAGATAAATACCTTTCAAAGGATTGCTTGCGGTGGGGGCAAAAGTGGGGGCAATTTGCCAGTTTTTAAAAAGCAAGAAAAAAGGGTTTACAGTCAAAAACTGTAAACCCTTTATTTTACTGGTCGGAACGGTGGGATTCGAACTCACGACCCCTTGCACCCCATGCAAGTGCGCTACCAGGCTGCGCTACGCCCCGAATGCCGACATTATATCGGGATTTGTGCTGTAAAGCAAAGCGCTACGCTTTATAATGTTGGCTGTGAATGTGGACTCCACACGGAGTTTTAATTAACACATTGATTTTTCAGTGTTTTTAGATGGTTTGAGGAATATGACGCGAATTTTGGTGAGCAACGACGACGGTTATCATGCCCCTGGGATTGAGGCTTTGTACGAGGCCATTAAGGATTTAGGGGATGTGGTGGTGGTTGCACCCGATCAAAATCGTTCAGGTGCATCCAATTCTTTGACATTGAGTCATCCATTGTCGGTGCGCCAGACTTCCAATGGCTTTTATTCGGTCACAGGCACACCCACAGATTGCGTGCATTTGGCGGCAACAGGCTTGTTTGATGTGAAGCCAGACATTGTGGTCTCTGGTATTAACAACGGTCAAAACATGGGGGACGATACCTTGTATTCGGGTACGGTGGCCGCAGCGATGGAGGGCTTTATGCTTGGTGTGCCATCCATTGCGTTCTCTCAGGTTGAGCGTGGTTGGGCGCACATTGAGGACGCGGCACAGGTGGCGCGCGTAATTGTGCAACAGGTGTTGGCGATGAATGTGCGTCGAGCCATGCTGTGGAATGTGAATATTCCGAATTTGCCCATTGAGCAGTTGAATCGCTTGGAGGTGACGCGTTTGGGTCGCCGTCATTGGGCGCAAGATTTGCATCGGGTGCACAATCCGCGTGGTGAAACAATGTATTGGATTGGCGCGGCGGGTGAGGTCAAGGATGGTGAGTCAGGTACAGATTTTCATGCGGTGGCCAGTGGTGCGGTGTCGCTCACGCCATTGCAAGTGGATATGACGGGTTTTAATGAAATGACGCAGGTACGTGAGTGGTTCAATGCGGTGGCGTTGAATCCCCACATTTCGCCGACATAGGATGTTCATGCAAAAGATGAAACCCAAGTTTGAGCATTTGAGTCAAGTGCAACGGACTTTGCAAGCAGCGCAGGACGAGGTGGTGCAAAAACCGCCGATTTCCTTTGCGCCCAAGCAAGCGCGTCCATTGTATTCAATTGCGCAAGAAGGTACGTTGAAAAACATGGCGAATGATTGGCGTGCGCATCCTGAGATTTTGACCAAGTCACGTGCGTTGATGGTGGACGCATTGCGTCATTTAAAACTAAGTGATGAAGTGGTATTGGCGGCCATGGCGCGCGTGCCACGTCATGTGTTTGTGGATGAAGCGTTTTACTTTAGGGCGTATGACGACGATGCCTTGCCGATTGGTCATCAGCAGACCATTTCGCACCCATCGACTGTGGCGCGGATGTTGAGTTTGATGCGCATGGGGGCCGAGCGTTTGGGTGGCTCGTGTCATCGGGTATTGGAGATTGGCTCAGGTTGTGGCTACCAAGCCGCTGTGTTAGCATGTTTCGTACCTGAGGTGCACAGCATTGAGCGTATTGAGCCCTTGTACCATTTGGCAAAGATAAATTTGAGCAAGGTTCAAGGGGTTTTGCCATACCAACCAATGATTCGCTTTGGCGATGGTTTGTTGGGCTGGCCCGAGGTAGGTGGGTTCGATGGTATTGTCTTGGCTGCGGCTGGGATGTCCATACCACAAGGATTATTGGAACAGTTGCGCGTGGGCGGGGTCTTGGTCGCGCCCTTGGTGGTCAACGAAAAAGGCGCGCAACAATTGGTGCGGGTGATTCGAGTCTCTTTGCGTGAATGGCAAACAGAGCACTTGGACGCAGTGCATTTTGTGCCCTTGTTGGGTGGCACACGAAGTTAAGGAGTTTGAAATGTTTTTAAATCGTTGGTGGGTGAAGTTGGGTTTGGTGATTTGTTTGGGTGCGACCATGTCTGCCTGTGTGACCACGCCGAGCAATGTGACAAAATCGCGTAAAGCAGATGCGCAAGGCATGTATCGAGTGAGATCAGGCGATACGCTGAGTTTGATTGCGCAAGCCAATGGCGTGAGTTATGCCGATATTATGGCGTGGAATGGCTTGACCAATCCGAATTACCTTGAGGTTGGCTGGGTTTTGCGCGTCAAACCCAATGCCAAAAACAGCCCTTCGTTGGGTGGCACAAGCAATGTTGCTGTTGGGCCGAAACCAACGCAGACCACGGTGACTGACCCTGAAATCAAGAGCAATACGGTGATTGCCAATACTGTGAATTGGATTTGGCCGCACAGTGGTTCAGTGGTGCGCAATTTCGATGGCAATTTGACCAAAGGGATTGTGTTTGGTGGCGACAAAGGCTCGCCTGTGCTGGCAGCGTCTGCAGGTGAGGTGATTTATGCGGGCAATAGTTTGCGCGGTTACGGCAATATGGTGGTGATACGCCACAACGATACTTGGAGCAGTGTGTATGCCAATAATCAAACGTTGTTGGTCACCCAAGGTCAACGGGTCGCAGCAGGGGATAAAATTGCCACCATGGGCAACACCGATGCCTCACGCGTGCAATTGTATTTTGAGGTGCGCCAAAATGCCAAACCGATTGATCCGATGCGGGTTTTGCCCAAACGTTGATTGAGTCGTTGGGATATGGTTGAGGTGAGGGCGCGACTGAGTGTGGTTGCTGATGCCCAGTAAAAATAGTTTTAGGAAAGCCATGCGCAAGCGCAGATTAAGAAAAGAACAAGGTTTACTCAAACCAATGATTCGTCCAGTGGATACTTACGAGATAGAATCTTTGGGCATTGAAGGGCGTGGGATTGCCCACCGTGATGGCAAGGTGGCGTTTGTCGAGGGCGCATTGCCTTTTGAAACGGTGCGTGCTGAGTTAATGGGCGGTAAAAAAAATTACGATATCGCCCGTACCACCGAAGTGCTGCGTGCCTCACCGTCACGGGTTCAGGCGGAATGCCCCTATTTCGGGGTGTGTGGCGGTTGTGCCATGCAACACCTACACCCGCGCTCACAAGTGGCGATTAAGCAACGGGTGTTGGAAGACAACCTCCAAAGGATTGGTCGGGTGAAACCCGAATCCATGTTGCGCCCGATTATGGGGCCGACGTGGGGCTACCGCTATCGTGCGCGCATGTCGGCGCGTTATGTCGAGAAAAAAGGCGGTGTGCTGATTGGCTTTCACGAAAAACACACACGATTTCTCGTTGATATGACTTCGTGCAAAATCCTACCGCCCCATGTGTCCAATGCCTTACCCGCATTGCGCGAATTGGTCGGTAGCCTGAGTATACGCGACAAAATGCCGCAGATTGAGGTGGCGGTGGGTCAAGCGAACACAGTTTTGGTGTTCCGTAATATGGAAGCCTTGACCGCGCAAGATGAGGCGTTATTGCGTGCGTTTTCAGACGCACACCAGTTTGATATTTGGTTGCAACCCAAAGGGCCCGATACCGTTCAACCGTTTTACCCCACGACTGAAAATCTGTATTACGATTTGCCCGAATTTGGCGTGCGCATGCCGTATCGACCGACCGATTTTACGCAGGTGAATTTTCACATCAATCGAGTGTTGGTTGGGCGGGCGGTGCGTTTGTTGGATGTGCAGTCGAACGAGCGCGTGGCGGATTTTTTCTGCGGTCTGGGTAACTTTACGCTGCCTTTGGCAACCCGCGCAGCCTACGTCATTGGCGTGGAAGGCTCGACGCAATTGAATCAGCGTGCTTTGCAAAATGCCGTGGTCAATCAGCTCGAGCATAAAACCGAATTTCATTGTCAAAACCTATTTGAAGCCACCGCTGATGGTCTGCGTGCTTTGGGTCAAATCGATAAATACCTTGTTGATCCACCGCGCGAGGGTGCAGATGCGCTGTGCAAAGCCTTGGCTGAATTGACACCCAATGAACGCCCGACGCGCATTGTCTATGTGTCGTGCAACCCAAGCACCTTGGCGCGCGATGCCGACACCTTGGTCAACACCGTTGGTTATCGATTGGTCAGCGCGGGCGTGGTCAATATGTTTCCACACACCGCGCATGTTGAATCCATCGCAGTGTTTGAGAAAGTTTGATGGACGCAATACATAAGCACGATCAATTCGAATCAATTGAAATCTAATTGATGTTGGGGTTGAGCCAGCGTATGATGAACAAGGAATCTTTGAGTTCAAATGATGTAATCGAATATTGAATTGTATCGTTTGGATTGGACGTGGTTATGAGAAGAAATAGCAGTTTCAAACGGTTTGAATGAATTTTTAATTGAGGAGAAAAAGCAATGACAGTAAAAACCTTGGCGCAGTTGGTCGAACAAAATGCTTTGCAAGGCAAACGTGTGTTTATTCGTGCGGACTTGAATGTACCGTTTAACGATGCGGGCGCGATTTCAGACGACACGCGCATTCGTGCATCGATTCCAGCGATTCAAATGGCACTCAAGGCAGGTGCGGCGGTCATGATTACCTCGCATTTGGGTCGTCCAACCGAAGGTGAAATGAAGCCTGAGGACTCACTCAAACCCGTTGCGGATCGCATCAGCGAATTGCTCGGTGGCAGTGTGCCCGTGCATTTACAAGCCAATTGGGTCGATGGTGTGAGCGCGCCCGTGGGTGAAGTGGTGGTTTTGGAAAATTGTCGTGTGAACAAAGGCGAGAAAAAAGACAACGATGAACTGGCGCAAAAAATGGCGAAGTTGTGCGATGTGTATGTGAATGATGCTTTCGGTACTGCGCACCGCGCCGAGGCGACCACCCACGGGATTGCCAAATACGCGCCTGTGGCGGTGGCAGGGCCTTTGCTTGCCGCAGAATTGGACGCTTTGGGCAAAGCCCTGCACGCACCGAAAAAACCTTTGGTGGCGATTGTCGCGGGCTCGAAAGTTTCGACCAAACTCTCGATTCTCAACAGTTTGGCAGACAAAGTGGATCAACTCATTGTTGGCGGTGGGATTGCCAACACCTTCATGCTCGCGGCGGGGCTGGCGATTGGTAAATCTTTGGTCGAAGCCGATTTGGTTGAAGAAGCGAAAAAAATCATGGCAAAAATGACCGCTCGTGGCGCGACGGTACCGATTCCCACCGATGTGGTCTGTGCCAAAGAGTTTGGTAAAGACGCGGTGGCGACTGTGAAAAAAGCCACTGAAGTGGCGGCTGACGATATGATTCTCGACATCGGACCTGAAACTGCGGCAGCACTCGCGGCACAGCTTAAATCCGCAGGCACGATTGTGTGGAATGGCCCTGTGGGCGTATTTGAATTTGATCAGTTTGGCAATGGTACGAAGGTACTGGCACAGGCGATTGCCGATTCGGATGCATTCTCGATTGCAGGCGGCGGCGACACTTTGGTGGCAATTGCCAAATACGATATTGCCGATAAAGTCAGTTACATTTCTACGGGCGGCGGTGCGTTCCTCGAATTCCTCGAAGGTAAAGAATTGCCCGCAGTGGCGGCCTTGAAAGCCAAAGCCTAATTGTTTGCGCGGCGGGTTTAGAACCCTTTATCACGGGCATTGAATGTAGCATCAAGCACGGAGCAATCCGTGCTTGTTTGTTTTTTAAGCAAGATATTGCATGGATTCACTTATTCATCAAAATAAACGACAGTTTTTAGGGAAAATGCAGTTTTTCCTAATAGGTTTGTTTGGATAAGTGATGATTCAGGATGTTTTTCGGGCATAAAATTAAAAAACGCCCAATCAGATCCACTCAAACCAAGATGTTTTACGGCGTCTGATGGTGTTTTAATGATTCAACTTTGCACATAAAAAAAGGAGCATTTCATGGCACTCGTATCCATGCGTCAATTACTCGATCATGCGGCAGAACACAACTATGGGATTCCCGCTTTTAACGTCAATAACTTGGAGCAAGTGCAGGCCATCATGATGGCGGCTGATGAGGTCAACGCACCCGTGATTTTGCAAGCCTCTGCGGGTGCGCGCAATTACGCAGGTGAGGCGTTTTTGCGTCATTTGATACAGGCAGCGGTGGAAATGTACCCGCACATTCCTGTGGTGATGCACCAAGACCACGGTGCCACCCCAGCGGTGTGTCAGCAAGCGATTCGCAGTGGTTTTTCATCGGTGATGATGGATGGCTCACTTGAGGGCGATGGCAAAACCGTAGCGAGTTTTGAGTACAACGTTGCCATCACTCAAGAAGTGGTGAAATTTGCCCATGCCGTAGGGGTGTCGGTCGAAGGGGAACTTGGGGTGCTCGGTTCGCTTGAAACCATGCAGGGTGATAAAGAAGACGGTCACGGCGCAGATGGGGCAATGACGCGTGAGCAATTGTTGACCGATGTCAATCAAGCGGCAGAATTTGTGCAACTCACGCAGTGCGATGCATTGGCGATTGCGATTGGCACCAGTCATGGTGCGTATAAATTTTCGCGCAAACCCACGGGCGATATTTTGGCGATTGACCGCATTCGCGAAATTCACGAGCGCATTCCGAATTGCCATTTGGTCATGCACGGCTCATCGTCCGTACCGCAAGAGCTGCTCGCAGAAATTCGTGAGTTTGGCGGCGACATGAAAGAAACCTATGGCGTACCCGTAGAGGAAATTGTCCAAGGTATTAAATACGGTGTGCGTAAGGTCAATATTGATACCGATATTCGTTTGGCAATGACCGCTGCGGCGCGTCGTTTCTTAGCCGAAAACCCCAGCAAGTTTGATGCGCGGGATTGGCTCAAACCCGCACGCGAAGGTGCGAAACAAATCGCCAAAGCGCGTTACTTGGCATTTGGTTGTGAAGGTCAAGCCGATAAAATCAAACCCATCAACTTAGCGGTGATGACGGCGCAATACGCATCGGGTGCTTTGAATCAAAAAGTCAATTGACAGACATAGATTTACCAGCAATGAGGCAGGCATTCCTGCCTCATTTTTTTGCGCTGATGAGTAAGAGAAAGTGTCTAAAGCAATTGGTTAAAAAATCAGGTATGGTTTTCTCGGACAAGAAAACCCCTACACCCACAGTGTGGGTGAGTAAATGACAAATCCCGCCTACAATGCGTTACAATTCCACTGATTAATTCAATTTTTACTGAGGAGTTGTGATGACTAAAATTTTAGACGTGGTACCAGCAGGTGTGATTTCAGGTGATGACGTGCAAAAGGTATTTGCGCTGTGTAAAGAGGGTGGTTTTGCACTGCCTGCGGTGAATGTGGTCAATACCGACACGATTAATGCGGTGATTGAAGCCGCAGCCAAAGCCAAAGCCCCCGTGATTGTGCAGTTCTCTAATGGTGGTGCGAGCAACTTTGTCGGTAAAGGTTTGAAACTCGAAGGTCAGCAAGCCGCGATTTTGGGCGCGGTGGCTGGCGCGAAATACGTGCATGCGGTGGCGGCAGCCTACGGTGTGCCCGTGATTTTACACACCGACCACGCGGCGAAAAAACTCTTGCCTTGGATTGATGGTTTGTTGGATGCGGGGGAGAAATTTTTTGTTGAAACAGGCAACCCCTTGTTTTCATCACACATGCTGGATTTGTCTGAAGAATCTTTACAAGAAAACATCGAAATTTGTGAACAATATTTACGGCGCATGGACAAAATGGGCATGACGCTCGAAATCGAACTCGGCTGCACAGGCGGTGAAGAAGATGGCGTGGACAACACGGGCATGGACGCATCGGCTCTCTACACCCAGCCCGAAGATGTGGCGTATGCCTACGAAAAACTCTCAGCGATTAGCCCGCGTTTCACCATTGCCGCTTCGTTTGGCAATGTCCACGGTGTGTACAAACCTGGTAATGTCAAACTGACCCCACAAATTTTGGACAACTCACAAAAATACGTGTCCGAAAAATTTGGTTTGCCCGCCAAATCATTGGACTTCGTCTTCCATGGTGGTTCAGGTTCAACTGAAGCGGAAATCAAGGAATCGGTCAGCTATGGCGTGGTCAAAATGAATATCGATACCGATACGCAATGGGCGAATTGGCAAGGTGTTTTGAACTACTACAAAGAAAAAGAAGCCTATTTGCAAGGTCAACTCGGCAACCCAGAGGGTGACGACAAGCCAAACAAAAAATACTACGACCCACGCGTCTGGTTGCGCAAAGGTCAGGAGTCTATGGTGGCGCGTTTACAGCAGGCTTTTGCCGAATTAAACGCCGTGGATGTTCTGTAATGCAGGGCAAAAACCAAGCCTAAACGCTTGAAATTACGATAAAATATCGCCTGTTTCGATATTTGGCTCGCCCAATGAGAACCTCCCTCATTGGGCGTTTTACTTTTGGATAATTCTCTATGACCGCACTGTACGCCACCTCCATCCAATCTCTGCCTTTGCTGGCCAAAGGTAAAGTTCGTGACACCTACATCATTGATGACGAGCATCTGCTGATGATTACCACCGACCGTTTGTCTGCGTTTGATGTGGTGATGAATGAACCGATTCCCGAAAAAGGCAAAGTGCTCAATCAAATGAGTAACTTTTGGTTCGCTCAGTTGCACGATGTTGTGCCCAATCATTTGACAGGGATTGACCCAACGACAGTGGTGGCGCCTGATGAAGTCGAACAGGTCAAAGGGCGTTCTGTGGTGGTTAAACGCCTCAAACCGATTTTGGTCGAAGCCGTGGTGCGCGGCTACATCATTGGCACGGGCTGGAAAGATTATTTGGCAACGGGCAAAGTCTGCGGCATCGAATTGCCCGCAGGTTTGCAATTGGCCGAAAAACTACCGCAACCCTTGTTCACCCCAGCCGCCAAAGCCGATGTGGGCGAGCACGATGAAAACATCTCGTTTGATGAAGTGGTTGAACGCATTGGCGAGCCATTGGCAAAGCAAATCCGCGAAGTAAGTTTTGCCCTGTACCAAAAAGCCGCGGATTATGCTGCGAGCAAAGGCATTATTATCGCCGACACCAAATTTGAATTTGGCTTGGACAAAAACGGTGTGTTGCATGTGATGGACGAGGTTTTGACGGCCGATTCATCGCGTTACTGGCCAGCGGACGAATACAAGGTTGGCATTTCGCCACCGAGTTATGACAAACAATACGTGCGTGATTATTTGGAAACCCTCGATTGGAACAAAACCCCGCCCGCGCCCGCATTGCCACAAAATGTGATTGATGCCACTGCGGCGAAGTACCGTGAGGCTTTGGTGAAAATTACGGGACAAGATTTGTTGGCATGAGGGAATAATGCGTTTTTCCGTCATTGCGAGCAGGTTCACCGCGAAGCAATCCATATGATGTCAACCCAGCGAATTTTGTTGGATTGCTTCGCTGATCAATCATCGCTCGCAATGACGAAATCAAAAATTGAATAGTACCCATTAAACAAGGGAAAAACATGAACAACACAACCCCCATCATCGGCATCCTCATGGGCAGTAACTCCGACTGGCCGATTATGCAAAAAGCTGCCGAGATTTTAGAGCAATTCGGCGTGGCGTTTGAAGCCAAAGTCGTATCAGCCCATCGAATGCCCGATGATATGTTTGCTTATGCCGAAACCGCGCAAAGTCGTGGCATCCGCGCCATCATCGCGGGTGCTGGTGGTGCGGCGCATTTGCCAGGGATGCTTGCGGCGAAAACCATCGTTCCTGTGTTTGGTGTGCCCGTGCCGACCAAAAACTTGGGTGGGCAGGATTCTTTATATTCGATTGTGCAAATGCCCAAAGGCGTGCCCGTGGCGACCTTCGCTATTGGCGAAGCAGGCGCGGCGAATGCGGCGTTGCACGCGATTGCGAATTTAGCGATGACGGATGCGGTTTTGGCGCAAAAATTACACGATTTTCGTGCACAACAATATGCCCATGCGGCGGGGATGGTGTTGGGGTAAGTCATGAAAGTTTTAAATCAGTCGATAAATCCCCCCGCCGCCCTCGGCGTACTCGGTGGTGGTCAACTCGGTCGGATGTTTGCCCAATCCGCCCAAGCCATGGGTTACGCAGTTTGGGTGCTGGACCCTGACCCAAATAGTCCTGCAGGGCAATTGGCGAACCGCCATATCTGCGCACCGTATAATGATGCTGAAGCCTTGAAATTACTCGCCGACAACTGCGCGGCAGTGACCACCGAGTTTGAAAACGTACCCGCCGATGTGTTGCGTCAATTGGGTCAAGTCGTACCCGTTGCGCCATCGGGCGATGCGGTGGCGATTGCGCAGGATCGCATTGTTGAAAAAGAGTTTTTACAAAAAGGTGGCGTGGCTGTTGCGCCGTATGCTGTGATACGCACAACGGATGAATTGCATGTAGCGCAAAGCCGTGCAGAATTATTCCCCGCAATTTTAAAAACCGCGCGTTTGGGTTATGACGGTAAGGGACAGGTTTCGGTGAAAACAGCCGATGAATTGGCACAAGCATGGCAAGGTTTGAATGCTGTACCCTGTGTGCTTGAAAAACGTTTGCCTTTGCAATTTGAAGTATCCGCCTTGCTCGCGCGTGGCTGGGATGGCGAAGTGGCGCATTATGCTCTGGCGCAAAATGTACATCGTGAGGGGATTTTGCACACCTCAACTGTGCCCGCGCCGAGCGCGTCCAATGAATTGACCGCGACCGCGCAACAAGCGGCACAAAAAATCGCTGAATCAATGGATTACGTGGGTGTGCTCTGCGTAGAATTTTTCATCTTGCAAGACGGCTCACTCGTCGCCAATGAAATGGCTCCGCGCCCGCATAATTCTGGGCATTACACGCAAAATGCAACCTTGACCAGTCAGTTTGAACAACAAGTGCGCACCATGACAGGCTTGCCTTTGGGCGCGACGCACCAACACAGCCCAACGGTGATGTTGAATATTTTGGGTGATGTGTGGTTTGATGAAAATGACCAACAGCGCAATCCCGACTGGGCGGGCGTTTTGCGCCAAGTCGATAGTTTTGTGCATCTGTACGGCAAAGCCGAGCCACGCAAAGCGCGCAAAATGGGGCACGTGAATTTCGTCGGTAAACGCATGGAAAAAGTGGTGGAACGCTGCGAAGAGGCGATGAAAACACTGGGATTATCTGGTGGTGTGAATGATTGAGAGCGATTGAATGAGTTCACAGATTCACACCGCAGCACATAAACTCGCACAAGGCGAAGTCATTGCACTGCCGACCGAAACGGTCTATGGTTTGGCGGCGGATGCGAGCAATCCATCGGCGGTCGCGCAAATTTTCGCGCTCAAAAATCGCCCGACCCATCATCCGCTCATCACGCACATTGCCGCGGATGCGGATATTCGTTATTGGATTGATGAGTCGCGTATGACGGACGAGATTTGGCGACTGACCCACGCGATGATGGCGGCGTTCTTCCCTGGACCTTTGACTTTGGTGTTGCCAAAACATCCGCAGATTGATGCGTGTGTGACGGGTGGGCAAGATACCATCGCATTGCGCTCGCCCAATCACACAGTGTTTCAAGATGTTTTGGGCGAGTTGGCGCGCATCAAAAACACCCCAAACGTAGGCATTGCCGCGCCGTCTGCGAATAAATTTGGTCGTGTCAGCCCGACCCGTGCCGAGCATGTGCGCGCAGAGTTTGGGGATGCGGTGTGGGTGCTCGATGTACCTGAGGGTGATGCAGCGAACATTGGCATTGAATCGACCATTGTCGATTTGACCACGGGTGTGCCGCGCATCTTGCGTTTTGGGCACATTACTCCGAATGACATTGAGCGTGTAACAGGGGTTGCGCCCGTTCTTCCCCATCAGACGGACAATAATGCGCCACGTGTTTCAGGCAGTTTGCTGGCACACTACGCGCCAACAACGCCGATGGTGTGGTCAAATGCAGCAAGTGCGGATAAAACACCACGTGTGGCCTTGTGTCATTCGTATGATTTTGTGGTGCAGGATTACGCACACGCGATTCGTTTACCCGATGATGCCATTGGCTTTGCGCGCGGTTTATACCATGCTTTACGTACCTTGGATGGGTATGCGGCACATCAGATTGTGGTCGAGGCTTTACCCGAGGACGAGGCATGGCACGCGGTGCGTGACCGACTGAATCGAGCCATTGTGGGTTCTAACTTAGGTTCAAAATAAGCGAATAGAAATGAGAAGAGACATGGATTATCCGACTTTAGATCAGCGCACCGATAAAGCCATCAGCGTATGGGACGATGAAATGTTGACGCATAACGCGCAGTTGGACGCGGTGCATCATGAAATGAGTGACTTGCTCAATGTTTTGGCACAAACGCCTGAAGCGGAGTTACTGACAGTTTTGGATGAATGTATCGCGCATACCCGTGCGCATTTCGACCTCGAAGAGGGTTGGATGGCGCGTTTAAGTTTCCCTGCGGCGGGCTGTCACATCAGTGAGCACAATCAAGTGTTTGGCGTGATGAAACAGGTGCGTGATGCAGTGGCGCAAGGTGACACGAAATATGCCTATATCCTCGCTCAGGAGTTGGCGACGTGGTTGCGCATTCATGCGGGTACGATGGATTATGCGTTGACCTACTTTATTGAGTCCACCCACGGCGATGTGTCACAACCCGCAACCCCAGAGCAAATCAAAGCCATCATGGGGCATGATGGGTGCGGGTGTTAAAGCGCGATAAAAATAAAGGCGGGAATAATATCCCGCCTTTATTTTTATTCCCACTCAATCGTTGCTGGTGGCTTGCCCGACACATCATAGACCACGCGGTTGATGCCGCGCACTTCGTTGATGATACGGTTGCTTACGGTACCGAGCAAATCATACGGCAGATGCGCCCAGTGCGCGGTCATAAAGTCGAGTGTCTGCACCGCACGCAAGGCGACCACGTATTCATACGTGCGCCCATCGCCCATCACGCCGACCGATTTCACAGGTAAAAACACCGCGAACGCTTGGCTGGTTAAATCGTACCAATTTTTACCCGTTTCAGGGTCTATGGTTTTACGCAATTCTTCAATGAAAATCGCATCAGCACGGCGCAATAAATCCGCATATTCTTTTTTGACTTCACCTAAAATCCGCACGCCCAAACCTGGGCCGGGGAAGGGGTGACGATATACCATTTCATGTGGCAAGCCCAAGGCCACGCCGAGTTTGCGAACTTCATCTTTGAATAACTCGCGTAACGGTTCAAGCAATTTCAAGTGCATGTCTTCGGGTAAACCGCCGACATTGTGGTGCGATTTAATCGTGTGCGCGCCTTTTTTGCCTTTGCCTGCTGATTCAATCACATCAGGGTAAATCGTGCCTTGCGCCAACCATTTCGCGCTGGTGAGTTTGGCAGATTCGGCATTGAACACTTCAACGAATTCTTTGCCAATGATTTTACGTTTGGCTTCAGGGTCGGTCACGCCCGCGAGTTGTCCCATAAATTCGTTCACCGCATCCACGCGGATGACTTTCACGCCGAGGTGGTTGGCGAACATGTCCATCACCAGATCGCCTTCGTTCAAGCGCAACAAGCCGTGGTCAACGAATACACAGGTGAGTTGGTCGCCAATCGCGCGGTGTATCAACGCCGCGGCGACCGATGAGTCCACGCCACCCGACAAACCGAGAATAACTTCTTCATCACCGACTTGTGCGCGAATATTCGCCACTGCTTCAGAGATATAATCGCCCATCGCCCAGTCGGCTTTTGCACCGCAAATCTCTTTAACAAAGCGCGACAAAATCGCTTCGCCCTGAATCGTGTGTGTGACTTCAGGATGGAACTGTACGGCGTAGAATTTGCGTGTTTCGTCCGCCATGCCTGCGATTGGACACGCATCGGTTTCCGCCATTAACGAAAACCCATCTGGTAACTTGGACACCGAATCGCCGTGGCTCATCCATACATTCAACAAACCATGCCCATCGGCATTGGTTTCATCTTGGATATTGTTAAACAAAGCCGTGTGCCCGCGCGCACGAATTTTCGCAAAGCCAAATTCGCGTGGTTTGCCGAGGGCTTCGGCGGTTTCGACTTTTCCGCCCAACTGCTCAGCCATCGTCTGCATGCCGTAGCAAATGCCGAGCACAGGCACGCCGAGTTCAAACACAATTTGTGGCGCACGTGGTGTATCGCCCTCAGTGACTGAGTTCGGGCCACCCGAGAGAATGATGCCTTTCGCGCCATAGTTGGCTACGAACTCAGGCGTAACATCGTAGGGGTAAATTTCAGCAAAAACACCTGCATCGCGCACACGGCGGGCGATGAGTTGGGTCACTTGTGAGCCGAAATCGATGATGAGGATTTTATCGTGGTGGTTAGACATGGTGTTTGTAAGTAAAAAATAATGAAGTGGACGGTGTACTGCAGTAATTTAATTAAAAGCCTGAATCAATTGTTGGGTTAAATCAAAAGCACCCATACTTTGACAACCTTGAGTGTTTTGCCCTGCCCATAAAGGCGTGAAATCAGTCAGGCCTTGTTTCTCGGCAACGGTTCTGAGTGGTGCAATCCATGTGCTGGCGTGTGGGAAACTCGGTACATCATTGCGAATCGAGCCGAGTTCACGCATGACACGATTGACGATTCCACGAGCGGGGCGGCCTGAAAATAGATTGGTCAAAGCGGTGTGTTGCGCGGTTTCGCTTTGCAAGGCAACTCGATGAAGTGGTGAGGTATTGGCTTCATCACACAATAAATAAGCCGTGCCGATTTGTACGCCAGCCGCACCAAGACTCATCGCGGCGCGTATGCCGTCAATCGTTGCAATACCACCCGCGGCAATCACAGGGATGCGGACTGCGGTCACAATCTGAGGTAACAACGCAAAAATCCCCATCTGTTCGCTCAAATCATCGGATAAAAAATGTCCCCGATGTCCACCTGCCTCTAAACCCTGAGCAATAATGGCGTCTACACCCTGTTGCTCAAGCCAAACTGCTTCCCGCACAGTTGTCGCCGAGGAGATGATTCGTGCACCTGTCGCTTTAACCCGTTGTAACAATGTTGTCTCAGGTAAGCCAAAATGAAAACTGACCACTTGTGGTTTGAAATGTTCGACAACATCCGCCATTGCCGCGCTGAACGGTGCACGGCTGGCACCTGATTGAATCTCTTGAGGATTGATGCCAAACTCATCGTAGTACGGCGTAAGTACTGTCAGCCAACGTTCTGTTTGTTCAGTATCCGCCTCAGTGGCGTGATGGGCGAAAAAATTCACATTCACAGGCAGTGTTGGGGCGTGGGCGTATGCTTCGTTAGATGCTTTAAAACGATTCAATTGTTCACTCAACTGTTCTGGCGTCAGCATTGCGGCAGGAATAGAACCCAAACCACCCGCACGTGCCACGGCGATGGCAAGACGCTCGTCTTGCGCGCCTGCCATGGGTGCCTGAATTAGGGGATATGTGATACTTAGGTTAGGAAAAAAAATTGATTCCATTAAGTTTATGCTAGCTATAATAAGTAAAAATAATAAGGTCAATAAGCATCAACATTAGATAAAGAGACAATATCTGGTTCGGGTGAATATTTAACTGCTGGCTTTCTTAATGCCCATATATATTTGGTCAGAAAAAAAACGACTATGGCACACAAAGAAGCAATAGAGACTGTTTGTATTTCAACATCAGAAAAAGATAGCTTATGAATCTCACCGGCAATTAACTCTTTTATCAAAAAAAAATATGAGTCAAAAAAATTTAGTTTTGATTTAATCTGAGTATTTCCGATTTGGCAAACTCCTAATCCAATTAACCATGCTATGAATGCGAGAAGGTATGCTTGAGCATTTACAATTGCTTTATTAAAAGACTCCCACTGTAAATAGGGTTGTATCTCTAACTCAGATAATTGTGATCTCAAATATAGTTCTTTCGGTTGGTTTTCTTTCAAAACTCGATTGATTTCTTTTCCTAAGTTGCTACGTTGAGAAAAAGAACCATCCTTATTTATTGATATACCAGCCGAATAGCCTTTATTCTTAAATGAATTAATAGTATGGACAGTTTGCTCAAGGGATGTGTTTAATTGTTTAAAGTGTTTTTTTTCGGTTTCATTCAACCAAAAATCAGACATTGAGCCTCCGATGGCTTTTTTTGTAGAGTCTACTTTTATGCTTTTTAAGGCATAGCCAGCAACCAATACAAAAGGCAGTAAAACCATTAAAAATGATAGAAGATAAATCAAGAGAAAAAATGCAACTCCTAAAAGAATAAATAAAAAGCTCCCACTGTTATTATTACGCTTGGACATTATTATTTATCTCCTATCATTCCGAAAGTGATTTGGTTTACCGTCTTTAACCTTAAATCAATAGTTAAGGATGTTTACCTGAGATATGTTACCCCACTGAGTAATTTGGTGCTTCCTTGGTAATCTGTACGTCATGGACATGTGACTCACGCATCCCTGCCGAGGTGATTTCCACAAATTGCGCTTTGGTGCGTAAATCTTCAATCGATGCGCAGCCGCAATAGCCCATGGATGAGCGCACGCCGCCGATGAGTTGGTGGATGATACTCAGCACCGAACCCTTGTACGCCACGCGTCCTTCGATGCCTTCAGGTACGAGTTTATCGACATTGCCTTCGTTGTCTTGGAAGTAGCGATCTTTCGAGCCTTGCGCCATTGCGCCAAGTGAGCCCATGCCACGGTATTCTTTGTATGAGCGACCTTGGTAGAGTACGACTTCACCAGGGGATTCTTCGGTACCTGCGAACATGGAGCCGAGCATGACGGTGTATGCGCCAGCAGCGAGGGCTTTGGACACGTCGCCTGAGTAGCGAATGCCACCATCGCCGATGAGTGGCACGCCTGTGCCCTCCAATGCTTTGGCCACATTGGCAATCGCGGAAATTTGCGGCACACCAACCCCCGCAACAATTCGCGTGGTACAAATAGAACCTGGACCAATACCGACTTTCACGCCGTCTGCGCCGTGTTCTACCAGTGCCAATGCCGCTTCGGCTGTGGCGATGTTGCCACCAATCACGTCAATATGTGGATAGTTTTCTTTGACCCATTTGACGCGGTCCAGTACGCCTTGGCTGTGTCCGTGTGCGGTATCGACGATAATCACGTCCACGCCTGCTTGCGCGAGTAAACGCACGCGCTCATCATTTTCAGGGCCAACGCCGACTGCCGCACCCACACGCAGTTGACCGTGTGCGTCTTTGGTCGCCAATGGGTGGGTGGTGGCTTTTTGAATGTCTTTCACGGTAATCAAACCGCGCAACTCATCCGCATCGTTAATCACCACCACGCGCTCCAAGCGGTGTTTGTTGAGTAATTTTTTCGCCACCGCCAAGTCATCGTCTTCACTCACGGTAATGAGTCGTTCACGTGGGGTCATTTTGTCTTCGACTTTGGCTTCTAAATCTTCTTCAAAGCGTAAATCGCGGCTGGTGATGATGCCGACTACTTTTTTATTGGACACCACAGGAAAGCCCGATACGCCCGCTTCTTGCGCCAATTCCATGATTTGACCGATGGTCATGGTGGGGGTCACAGTCACTGGGTCGCGCAAAATGCCCGACTCGTAGCGTTTGACTTTTGCCACTTCAAGGGCTTGTTTGGCGGGTGTGAGGTTTTTGTGAATGATACCGATACCGCCTTCTTGCGCCAGCGCAATCGCCAAGCGCGATTCGGTCACAGTGTCCATCGCAGCAGAAACCAAGGGGATATTCAGCGAAATATTACGCGAGAGTTGCGTTTTCATCGACGCGTCGCGTGGGAGGATGTTTGAGTAAGCAGGTACGAGGAGTACGTCGTCAAAAGTGAGCGCTTTTTGCAAGAGTCGCATGGTGGGGTTCCTTTCGGCAAAGCGAAATTATACGGTATTTTAAATACTTGCGTGTTAGAATGTGAACTTGCATATACCCGTAGAATGGTCTTCTGCGGGCTTTTTTATGGGCGTTGTTCGGGAAGTACAGGTTTTATTTGAGGGAAAACGCCTGTCCCAAGCATTCAATTAAATCACTTGGCAACATGGCGATTTGCCCAAATTTTTGTGCGGCAATATCACCCGCCACACCATGCACATACACCCCGATGCATGCCGCGTTTTCGGCGGTATAACCTTGTGCCAATAAGGCCAAAATAATCCCCGTGAGCGTGTCGCCGCTGCCGCCTTTGGCCATGCCTGCATTGCCCGTGGTGTTGGTGTAGGTGGCACCATTGGGTAGGGCGATGCGGGTGTGCGCGCCTTTGAGCACGACAATCACGTTGTATGTTTGCGCCAGAATCATTTGGGCTTGCGCGCGGGCATCATCAGTTGGTATCTCTAAATTGAGGTGCTTGACCAAGCGTTCAAATTCTTTGGGATGCGGCGTGAGGATGGTGTGTGCAGGCAGTTGTGTGAGTAAATCAGGCTCGTTCGCCATGATGTTGAGTGCATCGGCATCCATGACCATGGGTTTGCCCGCGTGGACATTGAGCTCGATGAGTGTGTGCAGTGCTGTACGCGTGTTGGTTGCTTGACCGATGCCACAGCCCACGCCAATCGCGGAATATTTTTTAATATCAAAAGCATCCGTCCATATGCCCTCGTCCGAATCCATACTGACCATGGCTTCAGGTGCAGCCATTTGTAGTGGCGTGTATGCGCACTCAGGCGCGTGCACCGTGAGCAAACCCACACCTGAACGCAGGCATGCCCGCGCGGCGAGGATGCTCGCGCCCACCGTGCCACGCGCCCCCGCAATCAGCAGGGCGTGACCATAATCGCCTTTGTGCGAATCGGTTGCACGCGGCTGGATGTGGGATTGAATCCAATCCGCGCTCAGAAGTATGTTTTGCGACATGCTCATGACCCAGAGGTTTTGGTCGATTTGCGTACGCGGGTGGTTGTAGGTGCTTTAGCCGCTGGTGCCGTTCGAGTTTTGGTTGCAGGCAGTTTAATGGTAGCCGTTGTGCGAGCGGTTACGTTTGCCTTGGTTGTCGGTGTTGCACGCGTGGTTACACTGGGTTTGGTTGCTGACGTTGTACGGGTCTTGGGGCTGACTTTAGCGGTTGGCGTTGTATGTGTGGTTGCACTGGGCTTAGTTGTCGACGTTGTGTCGGTTGTTGGACGGGCTTTGTTTACAGGCGCAGCCTTAATGGCAGGAGTGTTTTTAGAAAACAACAATTGGCTGAAGACTTTGTCATTTTGCATTTGCAATATCAATCCACGTGCTGTGTTGAGCAAATCATCGACCGATGGCTGTGTTGTTCCCAACATGGTTTGCGCGTTTTTGAGTGCTTCGGCTTCCGAGCATTTTTGGTGTGCTTGCAGACGTTGTGCCAGTGCCAGCAGACGCAAGCCTGAATCTTTGAGCACACCCAATTGTGCAATCAGCCAACTCATGGCGTAATAAGCGGATGTGTTTAAATACAAAACTTTGTTGACATTTGAAACACTCGGCAATTGGTTGTAAGGCGATTGAACAATTTCGGGGGTTGCGTATTTGAGCAAAGCCTCGGGTGTGGGCTCAATGGCTTGTAGGTTAATCAAACCTTTGAATGCTTGAGGGTAAATCGACAACCAACGCACATCGCGGCGCAATTCGTGCACATCGCGCTCGATTTCTTCGAACGGTTGTTTCATACGGTGCGTGATGCTGTGCACATCGCTTTGATAACGCTGTTTCAATGCGGCGTGTAGGTTCTTTTGTCCGAGCCAATCCATTTGGCGACTGTATTGGTGAATTTTGCGCACACGGTCTGCTTTTTCACCCAACCAACCCAATTCAATCAGCAAAGTGTTTAAATTTGTTGTGGCCGATTTGAGTTCTTCAATCAAGTCTTGTTTGATGATTTGGGGAATTTTGCGATTGCCTTTAAAATCATTAATGAGTCCTGCGTAATAATCCATCAAGCCGAGTGCGTCTTCCATTTTTTTGAACCACTCATTCAAGCGGCGCATTTTCTTGGGATTGTGTTCGTGCATCAACACCCGCGTCATCGCCTCTAAGTAAAACAAAGGCGTGCGCGCATCGTGGCTCAATAGATACGCTGCTGGATCGGTTGTGCCAGCGGCTTGCTGGAGCAAGCGTGCCCAAATGCTCATGTAATGTGTGAATAGTTGTTTGCTGTATTTCATGGTCTAATCCTCAGGTGATGACATGCTGCGATTATACGCCATGCGGATTGGATTTCAATTGGGGATATTGGCGTGCGCATCCTATGCTACAATGGAGTCGCCTTTGGACTGTTTCCATCGGGCATTCGTTATCCGCCGTACTGTTTACGGATTTTTTGGAGATTTCTATGGTATTTCTTTGGACTGCTTTATACGTCTGTGCGATTTTATTCGCGAATTTAACCTTAAATAATTTTATTCCCTTGCCTGTGTTTGGTTTACTCAGTGTGGGAACTTTGTTTTTTGGCGCGGTATTTACCTTGCGTGACCGTTTGCACGATTTTGGTTTAAAGGCCGTTTATCGGGCGATTGCTTTGGCTTTGGTGGTGAATTTTGTCATGGGATGGGTATTGATGGAATCTGAACCGAACCGCATGCGTTTTATCATCGCTTCGTTTACGGCGATTTTAATCAGCGAGTTGACCGATACAGCCGTGTTTCAATCATTCATGGAAAAATCATGGTTGTACCGTGCGCTGTCAAGCAATGTGGTGAGCATTCCTTTGGACACTTTTTTGTTTAACATCATGGCGTTTTACGGCATCATGTCTTGGCGTGACATCGGTCAGATTATTTTTGGTGATTTGGTGTTTAAAGCCGTGATTGCGACTGTGGTGGCGTTTGCGATTTATTATGGTTTGAAAAAGCCCAAGCAAATATTGAATGCGTAAAATAAAAAAGGGACAAACATTGATTTGTCCCTTTTTTAGTATGATGCTCAAGCCAGTTTATTTCGCCATTTGCGTCGCTTGAATGGCTGTCAAGGCAATTGTGAACACGATGTCGTCAACCAATGCGCCGCGTGACAAGTCGTTCACTGGTTTGCGCAAGCCTTGCAGCATCGGGCCGACCGCAATCACGTTGGCAGAGCGTTGTACGGCTTTGTAGGTGCAGTTGCCCGTGTTCAAATCAGGGAACACATAAACCGTCGCTTGACCCGCCACTTTTGAGTTGGGGGCTTTGGATTTACCGACCGATTCGACTGAGGCTGCGTCGTATTGCAAAGGACCATCAATCGCCAAATCAGGACGCAGGCTTTGCGCCAATTTGGTGGCTTGATCCACTTTCTCAACTTCTGGCCCTGCACCTGATGTACCTGTTGAGTAAGAAATCATCGCCACGCGTGCAGGAATGCCAAAGGCTTTGGCGGAATCAGCAGATTGAATCGCGATGTCGGCGAGTTGTTCGGCTGTTGGGTTCGGATTGATGGCGCAGTCACCGTACACCAAAACTTGGTCGGGCATGAGCATGAAGAACACCGATGAGACGATATTTGAACCTGGCGCGGTTTTGATGATTTGCAATGCGGGACGCACCGTATTGGCAGTGGTATGTACCGCGCCTGAAACCAAACCATCAATTTCGTCCAAAGCCATCATCACGGTGCCTTGCATCACCGTGTCTTCCAACTCTTTTTCGGCTTGCTCAGGTGTCATACCTTTGGCTTTGCGCATTTCACACAGCGGCGCAACGTAATTTGCGCGGGTCAACGCTGGATCCATGATTTCGAGTTCGGCAGGCACGGTTAGGCCTTGTTCAGCAGCAACGCGCTCAACGTCTTCGCGTTTGGCCATCAACACGCAACGAGCGATTTTTTTCTCAGTACAGATGATGGCGGCCTTGACCGTGCGTGGCTCGTCACCCTCTGGCAATACGATGCGTTTGTTGGCTTTGCGTGCCGCGTCAATCAATTGGTAACGGAAAGCAGGGGGTGAAAATTTTGCTTCGCGTTCTGTGGTTGCGCGGGCTTTAATGTCGGCAATATTCAATGCGCTGGCAACGTTTGCGTCTTGCGATACCGAACCGACGACTTTAGCAGGCGCGATTTTGAAACTTTGTACGGCCAAATCGGTACAAATCGTTTGCACGTGTTCGGCTTTTGCCGCAACAAACACCACATCCGCTTGTAAATTGCGCACCAATTCTGCGTTCAATGGTGCCGCGTAGGGCGCGAGCGCGCCCGATTGTGCAAAATCACTGACCACGCCTTCAACCACCACCACTTGTGCGCCATCCGCTGCGGTGTAGTATGCACTGATGATGTCTTCCATCAATTGATCGTTGCCACCTTTGGACAACAGTTGTGCTGCAGCCTCAGCGGTCACACCGTCGCCGATGGGTTTGAATGACACGGTTTTTAAACCCGCATTATTTAATTCTGCGACCAAACCTGTTACAACTTTGCTCATGTCCGAGCCTGCACCCATGGGGCTGACGTATAAAGCGTACATGCTGTTCCCTTTCATATTGGTATATTTTTGCTATTTAGAAATTTAAAAAAGGCGAGCCAAGCCCGCCTTTCGTGTGGTTCGGTTTAGTAGTTTTCGAAACTCACTGATTTGACTGCGCCCGAAGTGCGGGTCAATTGGTGGGTATCCATCGCAATCATCAACTCTTCGTTGGTGTTGACCACCATCGCGCGGGTTGAACCAGCGGTGGTGATGACGGTGGTTTTACCACCGTAGGTTTTGTCATTGACCGCTGGATCAACGATAAAGCCCAAGAAGCGCAAGTGCGCCAAGACTTTTTCACGCACAATGGCCGAGTTCTCGCCAATCCCGCCTGTGAACACCAAAGCGTCCAAGCGTTGCAATGGAACCATGTATTCAGCCACGTATTTCGCCACGCGATAGCAGAACATTTCCACCGCCAATTGCGCGCCTTCGTGCCCTTTGGTCGCGGCTTCGGTCAATTCACGCATGTCGTTGGTGAGTTCTGATACGCCGAGCAAACCGCTTTTCTTGTTCAAAATGTCAATTACGCCTTGCGCATCGGTATTTAAGCGTTCTGCCATATAGGTAATCAAGGCAGGGTCAATGTCACCTGAGCGCGTGCCCATAATCAAACCGGGCAGTGGTGTGAAGCCCATGGAGGTGTCCATAGATTCACCACCTTTAATCGCGCAAATCGATGAGCCATTGCCCATGTGCGCGCAGATGATGTTCAAATCAGACAGCGGCTTGTTCAACAATTCAGCGGTTTTAATCGCAATGAAGCGATGGGACGTACCGTGGAAACCGTAGCGACGCACATGGTGTTCTTTTTCCCAAGAGCGTGGCGTTGCATACAGATATGAGTAATCGGGCATGGTTTGGTGGAACGATGTGTCAAACACGGCCACTTGCGGTAAGTTTGGTAATTGTTGGGTTGCTACTTCGATGCCGAGTAAGTTTGCAGGATTGTGCAAAGGCGCAATCACATTGCATTCGGTGACTTTTTCGATGATTTCTGGGGTAATGACTGCGGAGTCAGAGAAGTACGAACCACCATGCACCACGCGGTGACCCACCGCAGTCAACTCATTGAGCAAGCCATGCGCTTTGAGCACTTCAACCAATTTGGCCAGAGCTTCGGTGTGGCCGCCATTACCCAGTTGATAGACTTCTTTTTGATAATCTTCAATTTTGATGAGCGAGCCTGAAGCGTCTTTCCAAGAACGACGTGGGGTCGGGTTTTTTTGCACGCCAATTTTGATGGCGATTTCCGCACCATCGCTGCCCAATTTTTCTGCCAAGCCACTGACAAGCATGACTTGCTCAAGCGGTTCCATCACCGCAAATTTGACCGATGAACTGCCACAGTTGATGACTAAAATCATACTTATCTCCTATTTAAATGAAATGACGCGCGATACAAAAATTATTTTAATCACTGAAAATGGTAGCACGCAGATACTTACGGTGCACTTACTAAAGGAAACACGGAACACGCCATGCCAATTGCGCTGACTTGTGTGCGGCATGAGGTGCAAGGGTAACCGACAGTTCTCTCAATGAATCAGCAGCGGACAGACCGTTTTATAATTCAAAGTGTCGCGCGTATTTTTTGGACAAACCATTCATCGGCAGATAAGTGAAAAAATCCGCGCAATGAAAATCCGCATCGTAGGTTGGCTCGCCGCAGAATTTACCCCCCAAGCGCAAATAGCCTTTTAATAGAGCAGGCAGGGCGATTTTGACCCCTGCATTGACAGGCACTTGCATTTCAGGCGTAAAGGGAATGCGTGGTGTGACAGAAAAATCATTGCTAAACGCGCCCGATTGCACCAACAATTCTTTTACGTCAAAAACTGCGGGAGCATTGGGGTTGACTGGGACGCTGGTGCAGCCAATGATACAGGTGTAGTTGTTTTGTTTGGCGTAGTGCAAAACCGCTTTCCACAACATCAATACCACTGCACCGTTGCGAAAATCTTTATCCACACAGGCGCGTCCGACTTCTAAAACCTTCTGCCCTGAGGCAAGTAAATCAGAAATATTAAATTCAGACGCGGTGTACCAACCAATCAATTCTGCGACATCAGGGGTGATGAGGCGGTATGTGCCGATGACTTTACCTGTTTGGGTGTTGCGCACGTATAAGTGCTTGGACAATTCGTCGTATTGGTCACAATCGATGCCATCTTGTCCATGTAGGGTGACGCCCAATTCTTCTGAGAATACGCGAAAGCGCAAACGTTGAACTTCCTCAATTTCAGATGCGGTCTGTGCCCAATGAATCGAAAATGGCTCCAATGCGTCAAGTGGTGCTTCTTGTCTCATCTGTAAAGGAACCAAAGTTCACTCCTTAATTTTTTAAAATCATCTGCGTGTGGGCAAATAATATGGTGTGGTTTTGTGTGCGCGTATAAAAATGCTATTTGACTGCGCATTTTAACAGTTCCCATCAATTCTCACTTCGTATTTCACGAACAAAACCATGGGCATGGATTAGAAAGTCTAAGTGAAAACCCGCATTGCATAATCCACATGATGAAAAACCAAGGGCCAAGCGAGGTGGGCGAATCAATGATAATAGTCGCAAAATAGCAACACCTCTGTGAGCATTGCGACAACACCATTGCCTGATTTTGATGATCAAGACTTAATTCCCTGTGGATAAAACCAAATAAAGATTGATACAAGTACAGTTGACATCGAATGCGTCAGGTTTGCTGAGTGAGTGCGCAAATACCGAGATGTTGTTTGACAAATTGACACAGAATAGCTACAGTAGCGCACCTGCTGGGAGAGCGTTAAAAAATTTTTAACCGCCGAAGGTGTACCCCAAAAACTCTCAGGCAAAAGAACTGGCAGGCGATGATGGTTGATTAAATAATCAAAACTCATCAATTTCTGGAGAGCGTTTTTCATTGCAAAAACCACCGAAGGGGCGCGAATGCTGCGGCGTTTGCACTAATCTCTCAGGTATCAAGGACAGAATAGGGACTGATTTCACTGAACGCGCGTCAAGTATTCGCTTCAGTGGTTTTTTGCTGACCCATATGACGATTGATACCATGTCCAATTTAAAACAAACACCACTCCACGCCACCCACATTCGCGCAGGCGCGCGCATGGTCGATTTTGGCGGCTGGGATATGCCAGTGAACTACGGTTCGCAAATCGAAGAACACCACGCCGTGCGCACCGATGCAGGGATTTTTGATGTCTCGCACATGCGTGTCGTGGACATTGTTGGCGACAAAGCCCGCGATTTTTTGCGTTATGTTTTGGCAAACAATGTTGATAAATTACAAGTGTCTGGCAAAGCGCTGTACTCGTGTATGTTGCGCCCGAATGGCGGTGTGATTGACGATTTAATTGTCTATTTTTTCACAGAAGATTTTTTCCGCTTGGTGGTCAATGCGGGTACTGCCGACAAAGACATCGAATGGTTAAACGAACAAAACACAGTGGGCGATTTTGGCTTGACCATCACCCCGCGCCCTGATTTCGCACTCATCGCAGTACAAGGGCCGAATGCCCGCGCCAAAGTTTGGCAAGCCTTGCCCTTTACTCAAACCGCTTCTGAACCGCTCAAAGCATTCAACGCGGCGCGCATTGAGCACGAGGGCGCAGAATGGATGGTCGCACGCACAGGTTACACAGGCGAAGATGGTTTTGAAATTGCATTACCAGCCACTTTGGTAGCACATACTTGGGACACTTTGGTTGCCAATGGCATTGCACCAGCAGGTTTGGGCGCGCGTGACACTTTGCGCTTAGAAGCGGGTATGAATTTATACGGGCAGGACATGGATGAAACCGTGTCGCCTCTGAATGCGGGGCTTGCATGGACGGTGGACTTGAAATCCGAACGTGACTTCATCGGCAAAACCGCTTTGCTCAAAGACGGTGCGACTGCACAAGTGGTGGGCTTGATTTTGCAAGACAAAGGCGTATTGCGTGCGCATCAGGTGGTGAAAACTGCTGATGGTGAAGGTGAAATCACCAGTGGTACCTTTTCCCCAACCATGCAACAATCCATTGCCATGGCGCGTGTACCGCTGAAAGTGGCATTGGGCGATACAGTGAGTGTGCTCATCCGCGACAAAGCATTGAACGCCAAAGTGGTCAAACTACCATTTGTACGCAATGGACAGATTTTATAAAAACTTTGTTTCGCCTGTTTTGGTTGAATGCCAAGCGATCAAAGTAAACCGCCGTCATTGCGAGCAGATTGACCGCGAAGCAATCCATCGGCACAACGTCATTCCCGCATGATTTTAGCGGGAATCCAGCTTTTTACTCTAACTAAGGTTTTAAAATCTAATTAGAATGACAAACTGGTTACCTGCTAAAAACTTGCGGGTATGACGACCTAAACATTTCATGTACACAAATAAACCCTATTTAACAAACAAGGAGAAAAACCATGACCACACCAACCGAACTCAAATTCGCCCCATCACACGAATGGGTCAAAATCGAAGCCGACGGCACCGTTGCCGTGGGCATTTCTGACCATGCACAAGAAGCCTTGGGCGACATTGTATTCCTCGAATTTCCCAAAGTCGGTCGCGTGGTTGCTGCCGAAGAAGCCGTTGCTGTGGTTGAATCGGTCAAGGCCGCCAGCGATATTTACGCACCCGTAGCGGGTGAAATCGTTGCGGTGAATGACGCACTCGCCGATACCCCAGAAGCGGTCAACAGCGAACCCTACACCAGCTGGATGTTCAAAATCAAACCTGCGAATGCAGCGGATGTCGATGGCTTACTCAGCGCGGCGGATTACGACGCAGCGAATGTCTAATTAACCCCATCCGTAGCCGTAAGGCGCGTGCCTTGCGAAGTCATTGCGAGTGGTTTCATCACGAAGCAATCCATATCGTTGTCCATACAATGAGCCTCACTGGATTGTTTCGCCATCTCTCGCAAGGGCTCTTGACTGACTCGTCGTTACCATTTATTTCAAAATCATGACCTCCACCACCTTCACCTCCCGCCACATCGGCCCCAATTCTGCTGAACAGCAACGTATGCTCAAAACTTTGGGCTATGACAATCTCGACACCTTCATCAACGCGGTGATACCGAGCAATATTCGCCGCACGGATTTCAACGTCGGCGCGTTTACCCAAGGTTTGTCCGAAGAGTCCGCTTTGGCAAAATTGCGTGCGCATGCCCAACAAAACACGGTGAACACCAGCCTGATTGGGCAGGGTTATTACGGTACGCACACCCCAACGGTTATCCTCAGAAATATTTTAGAAAATCCAGCGTGGTACACGGCTTACACGCCGTATCAACCTGAGATTTCACAGGGTCGTTTGGAAGCGTTATTGAACTTCCAACAGATGATTATGGATTTGACAGGCATGGACATTGCCAATGCGTCCATGCTCGATGAAGCGACGGCAGCGGCGGAAGCCATGACGCTCGCGCACCGCCAATCCAAACTCGATTCGAATGTGTTTTATGTCGCTGAAAATGTGTTTCCACAAACCCGCGAGGTGATTGAGACGCGCGCCAAACCGCTCGGCATCGAGGTGCGTACTTGCATCACTGGCGAGGAAAGTTTGGCGAATGATTGCTTTGCCATCCTTGTGCAGTATCCATCTGCCAATGGTGCGGTAATCGATTACAGTGATTGGGCGGCTAAAGCCCACGCGCAGGGCAAGACGGTGATTGCCGCTGCGGATTTGCTCGCGCTCACGGTTTTAAAATCACCTGCCGAATGGGGTGCGGACATTGTGATTGGCAATACCCAACGTTTCGGTGTGCCATTTGGTTTCGGTGGTCCACATGCCGCCTACATGGCGACGCGCGACGCGTATAAACGCAATATGCCGGGGCGTTTGGTCGGTGTGTCGGTCGATGCGCAGGGCAACAGCGCATTGCGCTTGGCTTTGCAAACCCGCGAGCAACACATTCGCCGTGAAAAAGCGACTTCAAATATTTGTACTGCGCAGGCATTGTTGGCAATTATGGCGAGCATGTATGCAGTGTATCACGGTCCAGCAGGCTTGAAGAAAATTGCCGAACGTGTGTATGGCATCACCACCGCGGTGGCGAATAGTTTGACTAAAGCAGGTGCGCACGTTGTTAACAGCACGTGGTTCGACACCCTCACGCTTAAAGTCACTGACGCGGACAATATCCATCAAGCTGCCCACGCCAAAGGCATCAACTTGCGCGCGATTGACGCGAATCATGTCGGCATTTCGTTTGATGAGACCACGACTTTGGACACCGCCAATGCAGTGTTGAGCCTGTTCAATGCCAACGTGTTGAGTGAAATTTCAACAGCAAGTATTGATGCGAATCTGCGCCGCACCAGCAGTTACTTAACGCATCCTGTGTTTAACAGCCACCATTCTGAGCACGCCATGCTGCGCTATTTGCGCGAATTGGCGGACAAAGATTTGGCACTCGATCGCAGCATGATTCCACTCGGCTCATGCACCATGAAACTCAATGCCACCAGTGAAATGCTGCCAATCACTTGGCCAGAATTTGCCAATATTCATCCTTATGCACCGACTGCGCAAACCGCAGGTTATCGCAGCATGATTGCGGAGATTGAGCAAATGCTGTGCGACGCCACGGGCTACGCGGCGGTGAGTTTGCAACCCAATGCGGGTTCGCAAGGCGAATATGCAGGTTTGCTGATTATTCAAAAATACCATGCCACACGTGGACAGGCGCACCGCAATATTTGCCTGATTCCATCCTCAGCGCATGGCACCAATCCTGCATCGGCGAGCATGGCGAATATGCAAGTCGTGGTGGTGGCGTGTGATGAAAAAGGCAATGTCGATGTGGATGACTTGAAAGAAAAAGCGGAGCAATACTCAGCCAATTTAGCCGCTTTGATGATTACCTATCCATCGACCCATGGTGTGTTTGAAACCCGCATCACTGAAATTTGTGACATCGTGCATCAGCATGGTGGACAAGTGTATATCGACGGCGCGAATATGAACGCAATGGTCGGTTTGTGTGCACCAGGTCAGTTTGGCGGCGATGTCTCGCATTTGAATTTGCACAAAACCTTTGCCATCCCGCATGGCGGCGGTGGGCCAGGTGTGGGGCCTGTGTGTGTCGCCGCGCATTTGGCTGAATTTTTACCGAATTTGACCAGTGTCGGCTACCAACGCGACGCACATGGCATCAGCGCGGTATCGGGTGCGCCGTATGGCAGCGCGAGTGTCTTGCCGATTACATGGATGTATATTGCCATGATGGGTGCGCAGGGCTTGGCAGATGCGACCAAAGTCGCGATTCTCAACGCGAACTACATTGCCCACGCGCTCAAGGACGATTTCCCCGTGTTGTACAGCGCGGACAATGGATTGGTGGCGCATGAGTGTATTCTCGATACACGCGGGGTCAAAGACACCGCAGGCATTACCGTGGACGACATCGCAAAACGCTTGATGGACTTTGGTTTTCACGCGCCGACCATGAGTTTCCCTGTTCCAGGGACGTTGATGATTGAACCGACTGAATCCGAGCCGATTGAGGAACTCGATCGATTCATTACAGCGATGAAAACCATTCGTGCCGAAATCCGCGCAGTGGAGCAGGGTATTGCAGATAAAGAGGACAACCCACTCAAACACGCGCCGCACACCGCACAGGCAGTGAGTGCCGATGAGTGGACACATGCTTATACGCGTGAACAAGCCGCGTATCCTGTGGACAGTCTGCGCCGCACCAAATACTGGATGCCTGTCGGGCGCATTGACAATGTTTATGGTGATCGAAACTTATTCTGTGCTTGCGTGCCAATCAATGAGTACTGAATAACAATGTAATTATCAAAAATCATCCAATAATCAGGGCAAACTCGCAGAGTTTGCCCTTTTTTTATTCGAATTGAGTTGGTTGAGGTGGATCTGAGTAGAACAAAGTGAGTTGCTGAGGACTCAGCCCAGCAGTTTCCAGATCCCAAACATTCATACATGCCAGAGGGGGATTTTGTCAATCCTCAGTCTGTCGCGCGTATGAATCAAGGGTTAACCAAAGATCAAGTGGCTTTATTATTAAGCAATCCTCACTTTAGTGAGGGGATGAACGCATTGACTTGGAATTACTTGTTTAACTTTTACGTTGGTTCTGGCAAAGAGTACATTCAATGCCAATATCAAGTTAAATTTGATAACAAAGGGCTGGTTGAGCAAACAGCATGGCGCACGGGTCAGTGTGCTGATTTAGTCAATCCCCAAGCCAAACCTGTGATTGCCAAAATGACCTTGGCAGCAGATGGTTTATTTGCCTTTGGCAAAGGGCGGCTTGCTGATATGGATTCTGCAGGTGTTCAAGCGTTGGATGGTGTTGTTGAAAAAATTAAATCTGCGGGTCATGACGTTCGTCAAATCACCATCACGGGTTTTACAGACCGCTTTGGTTCTCAGCAATCCAATGAGACACTGTCACGTCAGCGTGCGCAGTCGGTAAAAGACCATTTGGTTGCAAAAGGAATCAACGCAGCACTGATTAAGGTTGTGGCTAAAGGTTCAACAGAGCCTGTGGTTTATTGTGCGGGTCCTCAAACACCCTCTGTGATTGATTGTTTGAAACCCAATAGACGCGTATCTATCGTGGTTGAATAAATTCGAATTGATACATCGATACAGGTCGCCGATGGCGACCTTTTTTATATTCAAAAATCGATGAAAAATTCGTTAAGTAAAAAATCAAATGATTTGAGTGAAAAAAGTGTAAACAACGCGCTAATTTTTTTATATTTAAAACAATCAAATTTTGTTGCTTAAAAGAAACCGATAATAAATAAAAACACATATAAAATATATACATTGATTAAATAAAATCATTTTTATTCTATATATAAATTATGAAATTTGACTTTTTATTATCTTTTAGTTAAGATATAACAGTTGTATTAAACAGATAGAAAGGGTAAAAAATGAATAAAATTTATCGTACAGTATGGAGTGAAACTACACAATCGTGGGTTGCTGTTAGTGAAGCTAGGTAATACCCCCTAAAAGGGCGGCATCTAAAAGTAGAATCAACACAAGTCCTGCGTTTAGTGCAGGACGCGTGAGTTTGTTAAAGCCATCATACGCGTTTGCGCTGGAGTGAATCCACCGAGCGACATATGAGGACGGTTG
>JAJTAZ010000013.1 GCA_021287185.1 Burkholderiales bacterium
ATTTCCCCCTGATTTTGGCTGTTTCAGGGGTAAATCAAACAACAAACAGCCTTTTTGTTTCGAATTATGAAAAATGAAATTGGGTAATTCGAAATCGTTCTTTGCTCAGCAATTATTTGTGGCGTTGTGCAAAGGTTTCACTAATACAAAGAAAAAAACTTGAATCTCAAAAACTTTCTCATAGTGAAATGCTTGCAATTAATAAAATTTTTTATGAACACAGAGCGTATATGCTTTCTAAAAAAAATGAATGACTCTAAACATCAAACCGTTTAATGCGTTAAATTTTTTTAAGGTGAGCCGTAGTAATGAGTAAATTAACTAAGTTTTTTAAGTCCCCCAGAATGTTTATTGCAGATGCTATCTACAATAGAAGAAAACCTGCTGCAAAACCTGCTGCAAAACTTCAGACTTTTATTGATTCTGTATTGTGTGCAAACATAGGGGCTGTGGGTGATGTGGCAGTGTATTTTGATGGCAAGGCTGGAAATATCTATCAAATCGAACAATGGCTGTCACCATTTAGCGTGCTTGATAAATTAAGACGCATCGTTTTCATCGTGCGTGAAAAAGAGGCTTTTGATTGGTTAAAACAAAAAACCACTTTCCCTGTGGTTTATTGTCGCTTGATTGAGGATGTGATTGGTCTGTATGAAAGGAGTGAATTCAAGTGTGTTTTATACGTTAATCATGCTCAAAGAAATTTCCAGTCCTTGATTATAGGCAATGTGCTTCATGTGCATATCAATCATGGCGAGAGTGATAAGTTGTCCACTATTACCAATCAATCAAAAGCCTATGATTACGTGTTGATTGTCGGAGATGCTGCTTACGACAAGTATAATTTAAACTTGATTCGTAAGGATATGTCACGGTTTATTAAAATAGGACGACCGCAAATCGAACACGTGGCAAAAGTGGTCGCTCCCGATATCAACAAACCGGATCCTAAATTACTTGTGGTAGCAGAGCAAAGTCCTGCACCTGATGTAAATGCCTTGGCGACAAAATCTCAGCAAGTTGTGAGAGAGGTTTTAAATCAAGAAAATGTCAGCAATGCCCATGAATTAGAAGCGTCTGAAAAAGATTTTGTAGGGCAAACTGCTGGTTTGCAAGAACAGATTGCTTTGATTAATCGACGGGTGGTGCTGTACGCGCCGACTTGGGAGGGCACACACGAATCAATGAACTATACCTCACTGAATGATTTTGGCTTATCAATCGTGAAGCAAGTTTTAGAGCATCCAGATTTATATTTGATTTACAAACCACACCCCAATACAGGTAGTCGGAATAAGGCTACTGGCTCGATTAACAAGGAAATTTGTCAAATGTTAGCCAAGCATCACAAAGGGCATTACGTTGCTGGTGGCGATATCAACTCCCTTTATGAATATGTGGACTTAGCGATATTTGATAACTCTGCGGTTGCGATTGATTATCTGATTATTGATAAGCCAATGTTGATGACGGATATGTTCTTTAAAATTGTTGGTAGACATGACACGCCTGTTATTACAAAAGCAGCAAGGATGATCGGTGCCAAAGAGATAGAAAGATTGGTTAATATTGTTTGGGAAGAAATCAAAAGTGATACCAAAAAAATTGAAAGGACCAGAATTAAACATTATTTCTTGGGAGATTTTGATTACGCAAATAAAGGGAGCACACAAAAATTTATCGAGACGATTGATGAGATTTGTTGTGAACGGGATGTTGCGGTTCAACAATTGTCTTTACTGTTAAATTCAAGTCTTAACAGTGGCAGTGCTCAATAAATTTAATAAAGTATTTTTTATGGCGCATATCCGCCGATTTAATTTACTCGGTCAGATTTGTTCGGCTGAGAAAAAGGGTGTATCAATGAGATCTTTATTTATAATTACCAGTACTTTGCCAGCGACGCATGGTGGTAGAACGGCCTCATTGCTTCATCGCGCAAGGCTTTTGTCCGATGATTTAAAACAATCCTTAAGCATTTTGACGACAAATTATAATAATCGCTACGATGCTGTCATCAAGAAATTTAGAGATATTGGTAAATTCAATGCTTATATGCAACACATCAATATCTATGATGACTTAATGGGGTGTAAAAAAGCGAGCAAGAAAAAAAACTATCGGATTATCTTAAAGTCTATAGGGATTGATTGGCCGACGATTGATCAGCACTTGTACCATCAGCTTCAATCAGTGAGTGTTGCTAAACAAAAGAATAATCAAAATAAAATTCAATTTTTGGAATTTATGTTTTTGGAGGGTGTGTCTGTCAAATTTAGTTTAGACACGGATGAAAATGTTCACATGATTCGCTATTCTATAACGCATAGTGATGGAACTGTGGAATTGTTGTTTGATGAGTTTTATGATAGAGATGGTCATAAATACATACAAAAACAGTATGTTTTTAAAAATGGTCAATCTAAATTTGCCAATCTTTTATATGTAAACGGTTTTTATCAAGAGTTTAAGTTTTTTACATTAGAAAGAGATTTTTTCTTGTATTGGTATCAAAAAATTATTCCAGAAAATTCAACGGTTATCAATGATGCTATGCTACTGGATCGAGCATTAATTCTGCTTGATACAGCCAATATTAAAAAAATTTTTCAGCTCCATAGCTCTCATCTGTCGAATCCCAGTGATTCGCACTCGGACACGAAAGGGAGTTTTAAATATCTGCTGAGTCATTTGGATCGAGTCGATACTGTGGTGACTTTGACAAATAAGCAAAAACAAAACATTCTGGAAAAAGTTGATAAAGTCTATAGCGATAAATTCAGTGTTATTCCGCACGCAGTTAAAAGTTTACCTGTTCTTGATTTAAACCGAGCAAGAGCGAATATCGTATTTGTTGGCAGGTTAGCGGCAGAAAAGAGGGTGTCCCATATCATTTTGGCATTTCAGAAAATACTTGAGGATGTTCCAGATGCTCAGCTGCACATATATGGTGATGGCGCAGAAAGGGTTAATTTGGAACACATGGTGCAAGGCGATTTAGTGAAAAGGGTGTTTTTTCACGGTCATATTGATGATGTGGATTCTGTTTTCCAATCGGCAAAGTGTTCGGTTTTAACGAGTGAGCTTGAAGGATTCGCTTTAAGCGTGCAAGAAAGTTTGGCAAATGGATGCCCAGTAGTTAGTTATGACATTAATTATGGACCTTCCGATATGATTTTAGACGGTGTGAATGGTTTTTTAGTTCCGTTTGATGATGTCGAACAGCTATCTGTGCGCATCAAGCAAATCATTACGGATGAGATAGTATTTGAACCGCAAGCGGTTCAATCGTCTGTTTCTAAGTTTAAGCAAGATATTTTTATCCAACGCTGGAGAGAACTGTGCGTGTAATAGTGTTGTTGGTAAAAACCAATTCATCCTTTTTAAAGATTGTGAGGACTTTCCTTACTTTTTTTGTTGTCTTGATTTTTAGCGCGCAAGTAAATGCAATAGAGGTATTGGGTCCTCAGCCCGATTATTTGAACATTGCTCCTACCACGAAATTTGCAAACCATGAGAGTGTCGAGTATGCCCATTTCGTACCAAACTTAAACGATGGTTTTATCCCGCAAGGAATAGAAAAGTTGGGTTCAAAGATTGTATTGTCAGGTTATCAGAAAGTGGGTCAATTCAATCAATGTTTTTTGTTTGTTTCAAAGTTAGGGACTTCAAATTTTGAACGCAAAAATATTAAACGCTGCCATCATGGCGGTGGTTTGTCTTTGATTTCAAAACAATCGCTTTTGTTAAGTGATACGCGGCGTTTGTTTGTGCTTCGCAGTTCGGATTTGTCTGTGATACATGAAGTGAAATTGACTGGTAAGTTGAGAGGCTCATTTGCGGTGGTTCGAGACGGGCAATTGTATTTAGGAACTTATGCTCAAAACGAGGCAGATGCATTGATGTATCAATTTAATTTATCAGATGTACTCAATCAATATTCGTTGTCCGAAAAGCAATCTATTCGATCCATCAGTATCCCTCTCAAGGCGCAAGGCGCGGATTTTGATAATAATGGGAATTTGTGGCTGACTTCAAATGCGAAAAGTCATGGGTGGTTGATGAAGATGAATGATGACTTTGTGGTGACTGATAAATTTAAATTGGTTCGGGGTTTAGAAGATATTGATGTGGTCGGGGATAACATCTGGTTGGTGTCAGAGTCGGGAGCGAAACCTTATCAGTCTTGGCCTCAGTTGTTCCCTGCGTATTTTCGAGTTGCGTTATCTAAGTTGTCAAATTGAATGTTTAATTTGACCTTTTTGTTGGGTAGTCGGATGTGTTAATCAAGGCTGTTTAATGACGGATGAACTAATTGGCGTTAAATGTGCTTTTGTGGGTTGGAATCCTTTTCAACTTCAACTTGTTGAGCCTATTTTAATGCGTTTGCCCAATGCTGTGTTTTTATTAGAGCCAAAAAAGGGGGGATTTGAGTATTTCGATGAGGCGTTGTTGAATCGGTTGGGTAGTCGTATTGTGCGCTTGCGTAAGTATGAACTTTTGGATTTTGATGGGCAGTTTGATGTGTTGGTCTGTCAGTCTCCATTTGCACAAATCCATGAGTTTAAAAAAACTCGTATCGTGATGTTGCAGTATGGATATGCCAAAGAGCCTCATAATTACGGCGCGTGGCGTGCCTTTGCAGATTTAAATTTGGTTTATGGTGAGTATGCTGCACAGAGGATTGCTCGTTTTTCGCCCGTGGTGGCAGTCGGTCATCCAGTATTCGATGTTTGGTTAAGCAGTGATTTCCATCAATCCGTGCGGGCGCGATTCGCCTCGGTTCTATTGCCTCATAGGAAAACGGTTTTATACGCACCAACATGGGGAGATTTGTCCAGTTTGCCTATGTTTTTTTCAGCTGTGGAGGGGTTGGCGAGCGGGTTTAATGTTTTGATTAAAATCCATCATAATGCACAAATTTTAGAAAATGTGCGTGGCTCCAATTACAGCCATCACTCAAATGTTCATTTTTTTGGTTCAGACACTCAGTTGATGGATTTGTTGTCAGTTGCCGATGTGGTCATATCGGATTATAGCGGTGCGATTTTTGATGCGGTGTTGTGCGAGCGTCCTGTGGTTTTGCTAAATTCTCCAAATGCATTGGTCAGTGAAAAGATGGATGAGTTTTGTCTGGAGTTTCATCAACGTGATGTTTTAGGTGTCCAAGTAGAAAATCCTGTGGAGTTATATTCTGTGGTATCGGCGTTATTGTCAAAACCAAAGCTTCAACTCGATAAAGTTGCACATTTACGGAAGGAGTTGTTTGTTTGTGAATATGGGGCTGTGGATAGAATTATGTCGGCTCTACAAGGATTGGTGCTGGGTGAGTTCCATGCGCCAAAAAAGCAGCTATATATTCGCAGCTATATGCGACAGGCTTATAATTATCGACGAGGACGAGTGAAAGGTTTGTGGATCGGTGTATTGCGTCGTTTACATCGTTTGCGCCGTTGGAGGTGGTAGGGCGTTCTTCTTGACCATTAATTTTAGCTGACGGGACATTAAACAAACGCTCAGCGGTTGGACATTCTTATCGAAGTGATTTTTTGAGTGGCGAAAAATGCCAACCTTATTTTTATGTTCTTAACAAACCAATTTAAAATCGCTCGTTTGCCGAGTATTTCGCATTTGTTGAATCAGCAGCCTGTGCGGTTATCCACTTTTTTGTTTTCACCTCGCTTAACTAAAAAATTTAAGGCGTTAGGTGTTGTAGGTTGGGGAGTTAGGCAGACTACGGAGCATGCGCGTCAATTTGCTTTAAAAAATAATTTACCATTTGTTGCGCTCGAGGATGGTTTTTTACGCTCATTCCGCTCAGGTCAATCTGTTCCACCATTGTCAATTGTGGTTGATGAGTCGGGGGTTTATTATGACTGCCATCGTTCCAGTGATTTGGAGTCGTTGATTAACAGTGATGTTGATGTGTTGCATGGCGATGCTTATTGCTCTGCGGATGTGCTTCGTGCCCGTGCGTTTTTGGTGTCCAATCATTTAAGCAAATACAACCACGCCCCTGATTTTGATGTCTCGGTTTTTGATAAACCTGATTGGCATGGGCGCAAGCGTGTTTTGGTGATTGACCAAACCGCTGGTGATATGAGCATCGTTTATGGTGGGGCGGATGATGCGCGTTTTGCCGCGATGTTGCAGTCGGCGCGGGCGGATTTTCCCGATGCGCTGATTGTGGTGAAAACCCATCCCGAGGTCAGTGGCGGTGCCAAGCGCGGTTATCTGGCTGATGTGGTGCAAGATGAGTGCACTTGTGTGCTGCGCGATTCGGTCAATCCAATTCAATTATTACAGTCCGTGGATGTGGTGTATGTGGTGACTTCAACCATGGGGTTTGAGGCACTGTTGGTGGGTAAGCCTGTGGTGACTTTTGGTGTGCCTTGGTATGCGGGCTGGGGGTGTACGGATGACCGTGCCACGCTTTATCAGGATTTCTCTAATCCTAAATTGACTTCGGACAATCCATCGGTTCAACGCATGCAGGCGTTGCTGCCAGCCCCTACAGACTGGCGCACTCGGCGCACGCGCACACGCACGGTCGATGAGTTGTTCGCGGCGGCGTATTTTCGCTATGCGCGCTATCTCAATCCTGTGACCCATGAGCGTGGGACGATTTTTGATGTGATGGATGGTTTGGTCGTGCAAAGAAATATGGCGCGGCGTTTCTCAGGACGCATGATTGCCATCGGATTTCGTACTTGGCGCAGGTATAATCTTCGCCCGATGCTGTCGGCATTTCCAGATAAGGTACTGTTTGTAAAATCTGCCGAGCACGCTCAGAAACTCAATCCAACTTCATCAGATTGTTTGGTTCATTGGGGTAAAAAAGTCCCGCAGGGTTTGACCGAGTTGGCATGCACATCAGGTGCGCGGCTGTTGTGCATGGAGGATGGCTTTGCGCGCTCGGTCGGGCTGGGCTCGGATTTGATTCGTCCGCATTCTTTGGTGCTCGATGAGCGCGGAATTTATTTTGACCCCACATCACCATCGGATTTAGAGCATATTTTAAATCACGCTGTCTTTGATGAGTCTGATATTCGCCGCGCTCAGGCGGTGCGAGCGTTTATCGTTGAGCACAATATCAGTAAATATAATATTGATGTACTGCAAACCCCTGACTGGGTTGCACAGTCGCAGGGAAAGGTCGTGGTGTTTGTCCCTGGGCAGGTCGAGGATGATGCCTCGATTCAGTTTGGTTGTACCACGGTGAAAACCAATTTGGATTTGCTTAAATCTGCCCGTGCCGCCCATCCTGATGGTTTTATTGTGTATAAACCGCACCCCGATGTGATGGCGAAAAATCGAGTCGGCGCGCTGGCTTTGGATTCGGCGCGGCAGTTTGCCGATGTGATTGAGGTGCACACTTCTGTGGTCAGTTGTATTCATGCTTGTGGTGTGGTGCACACCATGACGTCGCTCACGGGGTTTGATGCACTGCTTCGTGGTAAAAAGGTGGTGGTCTATGGTCGCCCATTTTATGCAGGTTGGGGTTTGACTGAGGATAAGGGCGAGGCGTTTGCCGAGGGGCGACGTGAGCGTGCGCTGAGTTTGGATGAATTGGTGGCTGGGGCGTTGTTGCATTATCCGTTGTATTACGATTGGGATTTGAAATGCCATACCACTTGTGAGGCAACGCTTCATCATCTGCTAAAAAGGCGTTCTGATTTGATGAGTCGCGGCGGATTGGACAAACTGCGGGTCGGCTTTGTGCGCAGGCAGCTACGCAAAGGCGTGATTTTAGCCAAGGCGTTTTGGTCGGAGTGGCGCAGACAATGAAGCAGCTGTCATTGCGGGCTTGACCCACTGCTGTCTCACATTTTTTTCGAACAATGACGCAGTTTCGCGTTGCTACTATTTCTCAATCAAAAACGGCAAATTGAGACATGATGGTGGTTTTTGTTGAGCATAATGACTGCACATAAAATTCCCGCGCCGTCATACCCGCGTGATTTTAGCGGGTATCCACACAACACTCTAACTCGCTCTTCAAAGCCATTAATATTAGGTAATAACTGGATTCCCGCTAACCCCATGCGGGAATGACGGAGTACTTAATTTTTATTTCATCATCCTTTTGGGGTGAAATATTGATAGGACAGCAGTGTGCTTAACCCGCAATCTTTTTGCAGGGAGATGCCGTGTCAGGCACGGCATGACAAACTTCAAGCAAATGGTCATCATTGCGGACTTGACCCGCAATCTTTTTGCAGGGAGATGCCGTGTCAGGCACGGCATGACAAACTTCAAGCAAATGGTCGTCATTGCGGGCTTGACCCGCAATCTTTTTGCAGGGAGATGCCGTGTCAGGCACGGCATGACAAACTTCAAACACGGTATGACATCAAGGATGGTTTATTCAGACAGTTGCATAAAACTTTTGAGATTAGAGGCGCGATAAATATAGCCGCAGTGACTATGTGAATGCTTATTCCTTGTACAATGCCGACATTATTCATTTCAAAGAGGTGCAATAGTGATATTGGTCACAGGTGGCGCAGGCTTTATTGGTGGGAATTTTGTATTGGATTGGTTGGCTGGCTCAGATGAGCCAGTCGTCAATTTGGACGCGCTCACGTATGCGGGTAATTTGCATACTTTGGATTCGTTGAAAAAAGATGCGCGACATGTGTTTGTGCATGGCGACATTGGCGACACGCAATTGGTGTCTCAATTGCTTAAGCAATATCAACCCCGCGCAGTGGTGAACTTTGCCGCTGAGTCGCATGTGGATCGCTCGATTCATGGACCTGCGGATTTTATTCAAACCAACGTTTTGGGTACGTTTAATTTATTGGAGTCGGTGCGGGCGTATTGGAATGACTTGCCTGAACCTCAAAAATCTAATTTTCGCTTTTTGCATGTCTCGACGGATGAGGTCTATGGTTCGCTGGAAAAAAACGATCCACCCTTTGCAGAAACCAATCGTTACGAGCCAAATAGCCCCTATTCTGCGAGTAAAGCGGCTTCTGACCACCTCGTGCGGGCGTGGCACCATACCTACGGTTTGCCTGTGCTGACCACCAATTGCAGCAACAATTATGGTCCCTATCATTTCCCTGAAAAGTTGATTCCGTTGGTGATTCTCAATGCACTCGCAGGCAAATCTTTACCAATCTATGGCGATGGGCAGCAAATTCGCGATTGGCTGTATGTGCGTGACCATTGCAGTGCAATTCGCAGGGTGCTTGAAGCAGGGCGTTTGGGTGAAACCTACAATGTCGGCGGTTGGAACGAGAAGGCGAATTTGGATGTGGTCAAAACCATTTGCGCCTTGCTCGATGAGTTGCAACCGCGTGCAGATGGTCAGTCGTATGCGGAACAAATTAGTTTCGTGACCGATCGTGCGGGGCATGACCGCCGCTATGCGATTGATGCGCGTAAATTAGAACGTGAGTTGGGCTGGAAACCCGCCGAGACTTTCGAGTCGGGCATACGCAAAACTGTTCAATGGTATTTGGACAACACTGAATGGACGAGCAATGTGACCACGGGTGCGTATCGCGAATGGACGGAGAAGCAATATGGCGCGTGAGTTTAAATTACCGAAAATCTTAATCACGGGCGCAGACGGCCAAGTTGGCTTTGAGTTAAAGCGCACGCTCGCGCCTTTGGGTGAAATTATTACCTTGGTACGTGCGGATTTAGATTTATCTGACGCGGTTGCGACATCGGCTACATTGGATAAACATCAGCCCGACATCATCGTCAATCCCGCTGCTTATACCGCGGTCGATAAAGCTGAGTCGGATGTGGATATGGCTTATGCGGTCAATGCACAAGCCGCGGATGTGATAGCGCGTTGGGCTCAGAAGCATGGCGCGATGATAATTCATTATTCCACCGATTATGTGTTTGATGGTACGAAGTCGGGCGCATACGTTGAAAGTGACCTGATTGCACCGCAGTCGGTGTATGGCGCGAGCAAGGCGCAAGGCGAGCAGCTCGTGCGCGAGGCGTGCGCGGCGCATTTTATTTTCCGTACCAGTTGGGTATTTGGGGCGTATGGTGTGAATTTTCTGAAAACCATGCTCAATTTAATGAAAACCCGCGACACGCTCAATGTGGTCAATGACCAGTTTGGCGCGCCCACCAGCGCGTTTTTACTCGCGGATGTGACCGCGCATGTACTGCGCGATGCTTGGTTAAAACGTCAAAATGGTGAGTTGCCCGCTTACGGCACGTATCATCTGACCGCGAGTGGTTCAACCAGCTGGCATGGCTATGCGCAATATATTGCCACTTTGGCAGAGCAGGCAGGTGTTGCGTTAAAAATGAGCAGTGCGCAGATTAAAGGCATCCCAAGTTCGGAATACCCAACGCCAGCCAAACGACCCGAAAATTCTTGTTTGGATACCCGTTTGTTACAAAATACTTTCGGGTTACGCTTGCCTGACTGGCAAGATGCTGTGCGTCATGCGTTTGAGTTGGTGAGCCAGAAATAAACATACTCGTCATTGCGAGCCAGTTTTATCGGTGAAGCAATCCACAGATTTTCTTTGGTTGATGCAACATGGATTGCTTCGCTTTGCTCGCAATGACAAATAAAATCTATTTCAATAGAAATCAGCATTGAGAACCTTATGAATAAACACATCAACCTCAACCCTCATCAGCGCAAAGGCATCATCCTTGCGGGTGGTTCGGGCACGCGCCTATACCCCATCACGCAGGCGGTGAGCAAACAATTGCTACCTGTATATGACAAGCCGATGATTTATTATCCTTTGGCAGTGCTTATGCTTTCTGGCATACAGGAAATTTTGATTATCAGTACGCCACAGGACATTGGTCGATTTGAAGAGTTGCTTGGTGATGGTGCACGCTGGGGATTGAAGTTAAGTTATCAAGTTCAACCTTCGCCCGATGGTTTAGCGCAGGCTTTTTTATTGGGTGAGGCGTTTTTAGACGGGCATCCAGCCGCTTTGGTGTTGGGTGACAATATTTTCTTTGGACATGATTTGCAGGTTCTATTACAAGATGCCAATAGCCAAGGGCATGGTGCGACAGTGTTTTCCTATCATGTGCATGATCCCGAGCGTTACGGCGTGGTGGCATTTGATGAGCACAAAAAAGCCGTGAGCATTGAAGAAAAACCCCTTGAGCCAAAATCCAATTTCGCGGTGACAGGACTGTATTTTTATGATGCGGACGTGGTCAAGCACGCGAAAACCATCGTGCCTTCTGCGCGCGGTGAACTCGAAATTACGGACTTAAATAAAATTTATTTAGCGAACGACACCCTGCATGTACAAACCATGGACAGGGGTTTTGCGTGGTTGGACACAGGCACGCATGACTCTTTGCGCGATGCTTCGACCTTCGTGGCAATGATACAAAAACGTCAAGGGCAGCAGGTCGCCTGTGTCGAAGAAATCGCTTATCGCATGGGTTACATCAATCAAGACGCATTGGTGGCTTTGGCGCAGCCCTACCTGAAAAGTGACTACGGTCAATATTTATTAAAAGTTTCCAACGAGTAAATTGCTTATGAAAATTATCGACACCAAAATTCCAGAGTTAAAAATCATTGAGCCAGCCGTGTTTGGCGATGAACGCGGGTTTTTCTTTGAAAGTTTCAATCAAGCCAAATTTGAATCAGCGGTCGGCTACGCAGTGGATTTTGTGCAGGATAATCATTCGCGCTCGGCGCGTGGCGTGTTGCGCGGGTTGCATTACCAATTGCCGCCGCACCCACAGGGCAAACTTGTGCGCTGTGTGCTGGGCGAAGTGTTTGATGTGGCGGTGGATATTCGTAAATCCTCGCCAACCTTTGGTCAATGGGTCGGCGTGCATTTGTCTGCGGACAACAAACGTCAGTTTTGGATACCTGCAGGCTTTGCGCATGGTTTTTTAACACTGTCTGAGCACGCTGAGTTTTTGTACAAAACCACCGATTATTGGGCTAAGGATTGTGAGCAAGCCATCATTTGGAATGACCCACAAGTGGGTATTGGATGGCCAGCGTTTGATGGTCAGCCATTGTTATCGGAAAAAGATCAACAGGCTTCAAAACTGTCTGAGCAAATTCATTTGTTTGAGTAATTGGTCTGATTTTAGTGGGTGATACGCTGTGCGCGACCAATCAGTTCGCGCACTTTTCCATTCCATTCGTGTGCCAATATCAGCTTTTCCAAACCGATGGACATTCGGTAGTTCCAACGGTGTTTCGGGTTCGCGGGGTTGTTGATGCGCTCGATATTTGGGTCGGCGGGTACGAGGTGTGCGGATGTGGCGAGTAAATCTTGCAGGGGAAAAATAGCCAACATCGCGGGCGAGTTCAAATGTTGCTCAACGATGAGACTGGCCAATTCTGGGGTCAGTTGCGCGGGCGCATCGCCTGCGTGACCCAATTGTTTTTCGTAGTAACGCTGCGTGAGTTCTGGGTTTTCGCACCACCACTGGCGCAGGGTGCTGCTGTCGTGGCTGGACGTGGTCACAACGTTTAAATAATCCGCACGCAGTGGGTCAGAGAACTCAGTGTCATCCGAAGGTGCACGTTGGATTTTCAACGCTGTAATGCCCAATTCATGGAGCACCTCTGGTACGCATGCAGGCACGAGCCCCAAGTCCTCGGCACAAATCAGCATGTCGCTCGCGTTTTTTAAGGCAGGCAATTTTTCTAAGCCATTCTCCCGCCACAAAGCCTCTTGTCGTACAAAGAAATAATCAACATATAAGTCAGATAATTTATCCTGCGTGCGGATGTCTAACGCTTGATAGGACTGGGTTTTGTTCATGTTAAAGCGCGGATGATAAACAACCTGAGCATTGTTTTCACCCACAGATTCTGCAATGAATAACACCTCTGCGTGCAGTGTCAGTAGTTTTTGTTCTAAGTCTGGATTGGGTTCATCGCGAAAAAATTCAACAATTTTAAGTTGCGTATCGAAAGCCTGTTTGAATTGATAACGCGACGCATCTGTGGCGTTGGGTTGCAGATATTCGGCGATGATCTCTGTACTTTCAGTGCCAAATAGCGTTTTTAAAATTTCGGTAGTGATGAATGGTTGGCAATAGCGTTGCGCATCAAAATCAATGCCACGCGCTATAAATTCTGCGCTGCTCACACCCAAAGCAGGTGAAAAATAACCAAGCAATCCCTGCGTAGAACCCACGGGTACGCACCAAATACGAAAAAAACCGAGCACATGATCAATGCGCATGGCATCAAAATACTGTGCCAAAGCGGACATGCGTTTGCCCCACCATTGGTAGCCATCGGCACGCATACGTGCCCAGTCATATAATGGAAATTCCCAGTTTTGACCGAGTTCGGTGAACATGTCGGGCGGCGCGCCTGTTTGAAAATCCATTGCAAATAAATCAGGCGTGACCCATGTATCGACGCTGTGGCGGCGAATGCCGATGGGTAAATCGCCTTTGAGCGCAATGCCCAAGTCGTGCACATAGTCGACCGCATCGCTCAATTGCAGGTGCAAATGATACTGTACAAAACAATGCAATAGAGTTTCTAAATACTGCGGATGCGTGGCATCAAAAAACGCCTGAGTAGCATTAAAGTCGTACTGAGCAAAGTTCTGCCACAAAGAAAAATCCAGCGTACCAAACCGATCGCGCAATACGCAGAACACCGCGTAGGGCTTGAGCCAGTCGTTGTCTGCAATGAAACGATGCAAGGCTTCATCCGCCAATATCTCATCCAGATGCGCGTTAAATATGGAGCGAATTAAACGCCATTTAAGCGTTATCATGGATTCAAAATCAATCGTTTCCAAGGCGTTTAATCGAGCGCGTGCCGCTTCAAATACTTCGGCATCAATCCCAGGTAAAGCATACGGCAGGTCGTGAATGGACAAATACTGCGGGTGTAAGGCATACACCGAGATGGCGGAATACGGGTATTGATCATCCCAAGAATAATTCACGGTCGAATCATTGATGGGTAGTAACTGCAATAACGAAACGCCCACTTGCTGCGCCCAGTCACCCAATAACTTTAAATCCGCAAATTCACCACTGCCAAGCGCATGCTCACTGCGCAGCGAAAACACAGGAATTGCCACCCCCGCCGAACGCCACAGCCAATCGCTTGAGGCCTCATAACCCAAATCGTGAACAATCGTGAATGCGCCATCAAGGGTTTGAGCATTCACTTGAACTTGTCGTGACTGGGTTTCTGTGTGGATACAGGCATTAGTCGTGGCGTCAAAAATACCATAGCGATATTCAAAAGAACCTACTCCATGGGACAACGCGGATACATCCAAATCAACTTGCCACAAACCCGCAGCAGCTCGATGCATTGGTATCCAATCGCTGTTGTTCGGGCGCATCAAGCCGAGTATCCAATGCGGCGGATACAACGGCACACGAATTTCAAACAAGTGGCTTGTAGTTGGGTTGAACTGTGGGGCTTCATCTGCGATGAATGATTGATGAATGTCCCAAATCTTATTAAACAAAAAATGCTCAGGAAAACTCGCTAAGTTCCAGCGGTCAATGATGTGCAGATAAGGTGCGTTGGCGTATTTTGCCAGCGAACAGGTGCGCACAGGTAACTCCTCGCGCAAAATTTGCCCAGATGAATTTTGAATGCTGTAGTGATAACTGAACGCATGGGGCGTGCAGTTGACTGAAACCGACCAAGTGTGCGCATCAATATAAGATAGCGGAATCTCACGCGCGACGCCGTCCTGTGATAAATGGAGAAAAACATTCTCTCCAAATCGGGTCGCATAATACAGTGTGAATGCAATATTCATCACAGATCCGTGGTTAAGCCGAGGTTGAAATTAAAAAGCCACAGAACGTACTGTGGCTTTTAAATTCGTGGCTCCCCGACCTGGACTCGAACCAGGGACCTGCGGATTAACAGTCCGTCGCTCTACCAACTGAGCTATCAGGGAATTGAGTTTGAAATTATAACGGCAGTTTTTAAACTTGTCAATTTCATTTTAAGTTTTTTTATTAAATTGTGTTGCGCAGTGGGCAGCGAGGCAACACGGTAAAGGTGTCGTGGTGTTGCAAAAGTTCGGGATTTTGTTGAATGGCTAAACTACCCGCAAAGGCAATCATCGCGCCATTGTCGGTGCATAGGTGCAGTTCAGGATAGTGTACTGAAAAGTTGTGTTGGGCAGCGAGTGCATCAAGGCGGCTGCGCAATTGCACATTTGCCCCAACACCGCCTGCAACCACAATGCGTGTGAAGCCCGTTTGTTTGAGTGCTTGCAAGGCTTTTTTACTGAGCACATCGACCGCGGCATCAACGAATGCAAGCGCGATGTCGGCTTTGTCTTGCTCGCTCAATTCACCGTTCGGGTTGTATGCGGCGGTGCGGCGGGCTTGGGTGAGTACGGCGGTTTTGAGCCCTGCAAAACTGAAATCCAAGTTACCCGAATGCAGCATCGGGCGACCGAAGATGTATTTTTTTGGTGTGCCGAGTTCGGCGAGTTTGGATACGGCGGGGCCTCCAGGATAGTTCAAGCCCAGCACTTTCGCAGTTTTATCAAAGGCTTCACCTGCGGCATCGTCCAGTGTTTCGCCAAGCAATTGGTATTGCCCCACGCCGTCCACGCGCATCAATTGGGTGTGTCCGCCTGAAACAAGCAATGCGATAAACGGGAACTGCGGCGGATTTTTGGACAACAGTGGCGAGAGCAAATGCCCTTCGAGGTGGTGTATGCCGATGATGGGTTTATTGAGTGCGAACGCGAGCGCGTGCGCATAAGCCGTGCCGACCAACAATGCGCCCGCCAAACCTGGCCCCGTGGTGACTGCGAGCGCGCCCACATCCTCCAATGTACATTGCGCATCCGCAAGCACTTTTTGTGTCAGCGGAATGACGCGCTGGATGTGGTCGCGCGAAGCGAGTTCGGGCACAACGCCGCCGTAGGCGATGTGCATGTCGATTTGCGAGTGCAGGGCGTGGGCGAGCAGACCGCGTTTGTTGTCATACAGGGCAACGCCTGTTTCGTCGCAAGAGGATTCGATACCTAAAATCAGCATGGTGGTGTTTTTCTGTAAAACGTCATTTTAGCGCATTCAGTGGTTTGCATTTTGATTGCTTGCGTTAAACTGTTTGCGCTTGCATCAATTGTCAGGGCGGTCATGCAACTGTACTGGTGAAATAGTGTTTTTGTGTCTATGCAAATCGCGCTCGGTTGGTTATAGTGTGCTTATTAAAAATATCGTTGGAGGTGGTCAATGGGTGACGAAACAGTGAAAACCTTGGGCTTTGTCGGTTTGGGCGTGATGGGCGAGCCGATGGCGGGACATCTGCTCAAATCGGGCTTGCGTGTTTTGGCGTATAACCGCAGCCCTGCGAAAACACAGGCGTGGCAAACACGCTTTCCACAGGGCGAAATCTGCACATCATTGGAACAATTGGCGCACGAAGTGGATGTGGTCAGCCTGTGTGTGGGCAATGACAACGATGTGCGCGAGACTGTGCGCGCCATGCTCCCTCACCTCAAAGCAGGTGCGGTTATTCTCGATCACACCACCACATCATCCGCACTGGCGCAGGAAATGCACGCACTGTGTGCCAAGCACGCTGTGCAGTTTCTCGACTGCCCCGTGTCGGGTGGTCAAGCGGGCGCAGAAAATGGCAAACTCACCATCATGTGTGGCGGTGACGAGGCAACCTTTGAACGTGTGCGTCCGATTCTGGCGCAGTATTCGCAGTACCAACGCCACTTCGGCGCGTCGGGTGCGGGTCAGGGCGCGAAAATGGTCAATCAGATTTTGGTGGTGAATGTGTTGCAAGGCTTGGCCGAGGGCATCACCTTGGGCAAGGCTCTGGGTTTGGACATTGAGGCATTGGTCGACACGCTCAAACGTGGTGCGGCGAACTCGTGGCAACTCGAAAACCGTGGTCTGACCATGAGTGAAGGCAAATTTGATTTTGGTTTTGCGGTGGATTGGGTGATTAAGGATTTGGGCATCGTGCAGGACTGCGCGCAGTCGCTTGGTCTGAATATGGCTGCGACGCAAGAAATATTGAAGCGTTATCAAAACATTTCAGCCAATGGTCATGGACGCGAGGACACATCCGCGCTGATACGGCAGTTTGAATGAACAGCATCGTGCAAATAGTTAACGTGTTTTTCGACTATAGATTCCGCCCAAATAACTATTGAGTCATTGCGGGCTTGACCCGCAATCTTCTTGCAAGGAGATGCCGTGTCAGGCACAGCATGACGATTCAGTCGAGTACTGTATTGAGTTCAGATTTATTTGGTCGGTATCAATAAGGTTTGATAAATACCCCCATAGTCTATAAAATACGCTTTTTACTTCCCCCTTTCGATAAAGGAACCCTCATGTTCAACCGCGCCACCCACACCATTGCCAACATCGACCCCGAAATTGCGGCGGTGATTGCCCAAGAAAACCAACGTCAGCAAGACCACATCGAACTCATTGCTTCAGAAAACTACACCAGCCCAGCGGTGATGGAAGCGCAAGGCTCACAATTGACCAACAAATACGCCGAAGGCTACCCTGGTAAACGCTACTACGGCGGCTGCGAATTTGTGGACGTGGCCGAGCAATTGGCGATTGACCGCGTGAAAAAATTGTTTGGCGCAGAAGCGGCGAACGTGCAACCGAACTCAGGCTCGCAAGCCAATCAAGGCGTATTTTTCGCAGTCCTGCAACCTGGGGACACCATTATGGGCATGAGTTTGGCTGAAGGCGGTCATTTGACCCACGGCATGAAACTCAACCAATCGGGCAAATGGTTCAATGTGGTCTCCTATGGTTTGGATGCCAACGAGGACATAGACTACGAAGCGATGGAGCAACTCGCACGCGAGACCAACCCCAAACTCATCATTGCGGGCGCATCGGCATTCGCACTGCGCATTGACTTTGAACGCTTTGCGAAAATTGCCAAAGAAGTTGGCGCGTATTTTATGGTGGACATGGCGCACTACGCGGGCTTGATTGCGGCGGGCGTGTATCCGAACCCAGTGCCACACGCGGACTTCGTGACCACGACCACGCACAAATCATTGCGCGGACCACGCGGCGGCGTGATTTTGATGAAAGCCGAGTTTGAAAAACAAATCAACTCGGCGATTTTCCCTGGGATTCAAGGTGGTCCACTCATGCATGTGATTGCGGGTAAAGCCGTGGCGTTCAAAGAAGCACTCAGTCCTGAATTCAAAGCCTACCAAGAACAAGTGGTGAAAAACGCCAAAGTGTTGGCAGACACCTTGATCAAACGTGGTTTGCGCATCGTATCAGGGCGCACCGAATCGCATGTCATGTTGGTTGATTTGCGCAGTAAAAATCTCACGGGCAAAGAAGCCGAGCGCATTCTCGGTGAAGCACACATGACCTGTAATAAAAACGCCATTCCAAACGATCCACAAACACCGTTTGTCACCAGCGGTATTCGCGTGGGTACGCCTGCTTTGACCACACGTGGGTTTAAAGAAAAAGAAACCGAGCACATTGCTAATCTAATTGCCGATGTGCTGGACAATCCGACTGATGCAGTAGTGATTGAGCGTGTGAAAGCGGATGTGAAAACACTGACGGATGCCTTTCCCGTTTACGCATAAATCAGTAGGGTGGGCATTGCCCACCTTTATTTTAAGTTGTGTTATTTAGAAAGGCTAAAATGTGATTTTTCCGAGCGTTGTTTACACTTTCGGATTTTTTGCTTACAGACCAAAACGTCGATTTTTCGTGTTGTCAAGGATGAGAAACTCACGGCAAAGCCGCATAGTCCTTGACAACATGAAAAATTGATGGAAAATTC
>JAJTAZ010000015.1 GCA_021287185.1 Burkholderiales bacterium
TTCCCCCTGATTTTGGCTGTTTCAGGGGTAAATCAAACAACAAACAGCCTTTTTGTTTCGAATTATGAAAAATGAAATTGGGTAATTCGAAATCGTTCTTTGCTCAGCAATTATTTGTGGCGTTGTGCAAAGGTTTCAATAAGAATTTAATTGCGCCAAATGAAAGTTTTTGGTTTATAGATTTAATCTATCCGTCATAATTCAATCATTATAACTATTTATTAAGTTTTGATTCATTGGCTTCGTTTTGGCAAAGTGGTTTATATGCAATCGCCTCATCTTGCCACTCAGGTTGCAAGGTGATGTGTTCGATTTTGTGTTTGTCACGCAACATTAAACGCGCCGATTCGAGCAAAATCGGCCAGCGCACCCCCGCTTCCAAATTCACATGAGCAATCAGCACAGGGTGATTAGGCGACATACTCCAAATATGCAAATCATGCACCGAGGTGATGCCCTCGATATTTTGCAAATCCTCGCCGACATGTTCGTATTCAATTTCGTGTGGCACGCCATCCATCAGGTGCCAACCCGACTCTTTGAGCAATCGCCACGTTGAGTTGAGCAACAATACCGCGACAAGCATCGATAATATCGGGTCAATCGGCAACCAATCTGTGTACCAAATGATCAAGCCTGCCGCAATCGCCGCGACCGAGCCGAGCAAATCACCCAACACGTGAATAAATGCCGCACGTGCATTCATTGAACTTTGGTCACGAAGCAACAACCATGCCACCAATAAGTTCACGCACAAGCCTATCGTCGCCACCCACATGACGGTTTCACCATGAACGGGTGTGGGATTGATGAGTCGCCCAACCGCTTGCCACACAATCCATGCGATGATGACCAGCATGAACAGCGCGTTGACAAATGCGGCAATGATTTCCACGCGCGTATAGCCAAATGAAAGTTTGTTTGACACAGGGCGTGCGGCAAAACGTTGGGCAATGAATGCCAATCCCAGTGACGCGGTGTCGGTGATCATATGCCCTGCATCCGAGAGCAATGCCAGCGAACCTGAGACAAAACTGGCGAAGGTTTCGATGAGGGCAAAACCACCTGTGAGCAGCAGTGCAATACCGATATAACGGGCAGCGGTGTAGTGAATTTGATGCTGATGGTGCGCGTCGCCCGCGTCGTGTTGATGGTATTGGCTCATAATAATTCCGTGGTTTTTCAATGAATTGCTACCCGATATGCGGATAACTATTGTGTGTGTTCTGTCAACGATGTGTTTTACTCAAGCCGAACAATCTTCTGATTCGCCAATGTGCGCCAACATATTGCTTAAAATGCTGCGGATACACCCATCTGTTAAGTTGTAACACGTTTTTTGCCCACACGCTCGGCATGGGTGAGGGCATGGCGCAAAGCAAGCGTCAATCTGGAAAATCAGCGAGGCAACCCACATGACAACACCGAATCGGACACCGATGGATTGCCGCGCCGCGCTCGCAATGACCATACGCGGGCTTTGATCGCATCAATCTGCACTCCGCCCTTGCAAACAGCTTTTATCAGCGAAGCAATCCAACTGTTCAAGGACTTGTTTTCTATGAATGATGGGAGCAATACACTCTCAACAGCATCCATTTTTACCAAGAATCAATCGATTTAAGTTTGGCTACCGACTTGTGCAATCGCTTCAACTTCAAACAACGCGCCCTTAGGCAAACTGACCACACCAACCGTGGAACGCGCTGGAAATGGCTCTGACACGTATTTTTGCATGATTTCATTGACCTTGGAAAAGTCATTTAAATCGGTTAAAAACAAGGTGAATTTCACCACACTGGTGAACGAGCCACCCGCTTGTTTGAGAATCTCACCGAGGTTGGTAAACGCTTGATGGACTTGCGCTTCCAAACCTTCGACCAATTCACCCGCAGGGGTTAAACCAATTTGCCCAGAGGTAAATACCAAGCCACCGAGTTTAATCGCTTGTGAATACGGACCAATGGCGGCGGGCGCATTTGTGGTGTTGATAACATGGCGGGTCATAGTTGGCTCCTAATTAAGTGACAATGAGGCATTGTAGCAAAACTTAGAAACCCACACCATGAAATCCAAACCCTGCGGTTTAACCAAGCGCATCGACAGGCATAAAAATCCACGCCCAAACCGTTTTATGAAACCGCGCTATAATTTGCTCAATATAATTTTGTTGGCACAACCAATGCGAGACACCTCACTCACAGCAAATGCACCATCCACTTGGCAATGTGGTCGTTATGTTTTGGACACATCGCGTCCGTTGGTCATGGGCATACTCAACCTCACGCCAGATTCATTTTCAGACGGCGGGCAATTCATTGAGCCCGAACTGGCAGTACAGCGAGCTCTGCAAATGATAGCCGATGGCGCGGACATCATTGATATAGGCGGTGAATCCACGCGCCCCAACGCGCCGAAAGTCTCTTGCTGTGAAGAACTGTGCCGCATCCTGCCCGTCATCGACGCGCTGATGGATTGTGGCGTACCGATTTCGGTTGACACTTGCAAACCCTATGTGATGCGCGAAACGCTCAAACTCGGTGTGGACATCATCAATGATATTGGTGGGTTCAACAACCCTGTGTCGATTGAAACGGTGGCGGACAGCAACTGTGGGCTTTGCGTGATGCACATGCAAGGCACGCCGCAAACCATGCAAGACAACCCTCACTACGATGATGTGGTCGCAGAGGTGGCGAAGTTTTTAGCCCAGCAGGTGCAACGTTTGTCCCTCGCGGGGGTGGCGCACAACCGCGTTTGTTTGGATGCGGGTTTTGGCTTTGGTAAGAGTTTGGCACACAACCACGCGCTGATGCGCGGTCTGCATGAGCTCCAAGGCGAATATACTTTACCCATGCTGGTCGGTGTGTCGCGCAAACGCATGATCGGCGCAATCACTGGACGCGATGCACCTGCCGAGCGCATTTCAGGTAGCATCACCGCCGCGCTGTGGGCACTGAACAACGGCGCGCACATCGTGCGCGTGCACGATGTGCGTGAGACCGTGGATGCGATTCGCATTTGGGATTTTCTAAACACGCCGTAGTATCTATCGATTTATCACGCAAGGCTACCCTTTATCAACCCGTTCATCTATAATGCGCAAATATGTAAATCGCAAAAAAACCATAACCCTTTCATTTCAAACGAGGAGCGCCTATGTTAGATTTTTTCACCCTCAAAGGCACATTACTCTCTGAAATCGAACCCACTGCTCCTGATTACAACAGCAAAATTGCTCAAGCCGTTTGGATAGACTCTCTGACCCCAAACCAAGACGAAAAAAACATCCTGCAGCGCATGCTCAAAGACCTCATCCCCGATGCGGATGATGTCGATGATATTGAAGATTCGGCAAGGCGTTTCATAGGGCAAACAGGGATTCACGTTCACTCGTTGTTTTTATCCAATGTCGCCGATAAAACCGAAACTGTATCGGTTGCCTGTATTTTGCAAAACGACAAACTCATCACGATTCGCGACGATAAGATTGCCGATTTTCGTTTGTTTCGCTTGCGTGCCAAACGCGGGCAAATTTCCTGCAACTCGGCTGCAGAAATTTTGCTCACATTGATGGAGCAAAAGGTCGAGAACTTGGCCGACTATCTTGAGGACCAACACCGCCAACTCGAAGAAGTCAGCACCTTGGTTCTATCCGAGAACATTGACAACCCAGAAGAGATGATTTATTCACTCGCCGAAGCTGAGGATTTGACTGGGAAAATTCGTTTGTGTTTGATGGACACCCAGCGCGATATTTCATTTTTGCAACGCCACTCCAAAGAGATGCACGAGTACCACGACACCTATCGCGAAATCGTGCGCGACATTGACACCTTACTTTCACACACCACGTTTTTATTCGATAAAATCAACTTTTTGATGTCCTTCCTACAAGGCTATATCAATATTGAACAAAGCAAAATCGTTAAAATCTTTTCAATTGCTGCCGTGGTGTTTATGCCGCCCACTTTAGTTGCCAGTATTTACGGCATGAACTTTGAGTTTATGCCTGAACTTAAAATGGCTTTGGGTTATCCGATGGCACTTGGTTTAATGGTGCTGGCAGGCTTTGCGCCGTATTGGTATTTCAAGAAAAAAGGTTGGTTGTGATATTTAATGGCAACATCATGTTTAATATGAATTTTGAGCAAAAAATAGATTAGTTGATAGTGGTTACGTTTAATGGGGGATGGAAATGCCGAAATTAAGAAGTTTAGTGGTTCTGTTAGCAATACCAACACTTTTTTATGGTTGCTCACAGTACCTTAATAGACAGGTTCAACAATCTGCTCAAGACATGTTAGATGGGGACACAACTCATGAGGACAAACAAGCAAGAAAGGAAAAACAAAAAATGTTAGACGAGATTTATGCAGACCTGTCCGAGGTGGGGTACGCAACAACATAAATGATATAGTCCTTAAATTCATACAGACAGGAACAAGTAAGGATGACGCATCCAGAATTTTGCAAAATCAAGGCATAAAAAGAGTTGATGAGTCTTTTGGTTTAATTGTTGCCCGAGATGAGCGAGAAAAGGGGCACGAGTTTTTCCCAATTATGAAATATATGGAAATACGCCTACTTTTTAATTCAAACCAACAATTGATTGATATGCAATCGTATTTGTTTTTGGATTCTCTTTAAAAGGAGGCTGAAATTATGCCAAATGAAAAAATTGAAGTGGGCTGTAGCAAAAGAAAGATAAGAATGAAAAGAGTTTTACAATTTGTCTTAATAGGTCCGATAATTGGCTTTGTGGTTTGGTTGCTAATTGAGGTGTGTTTTTTCATCATTTCTGATAACAAAACTTTACCAGATGATTTAGCCCGTAGCTTCCAAAGTGTATGGCTCATTCTATTGTTAGGTTACTTTGTTGGGCTTGTGCTTGCGGTATTGGTTGGCACTGCTGCGTGTTTTTTTAAAAACTTTTCATTAATAAATAATATATTTTTAGTGTTTATATCCTTGGTCTTTCTGTTTGTTGTTAGTTTTTTTACTGCACCTTTTATATTTAAAGAGTTACTTATCCCGTCTGCAGTTTCTACAATAGCCTTAAATTATTTTACTACCAAAAAACATAATGATAAAAAGGAGGCTTCAATATGACGGACTTTACTCTTTCAATTGATGCATTAATGAATGAGGCTCACACACAAGCAGATAGACTAAGTATTTCTGGATTGGCTCATAATGATTCGGTAGATGCATTTAGACACGCATATGCAAGTGCTCGAATGACTGATATGTATGGAATAGATGTTGCACGAAAGGCAGGAATCAAGCACGAGCAAGATAATTTGTCTGATGCACATATGGTTCTTAGATACCCCAACAACTATCCAAATGAAAAAATCGATATTGAACAAATCAAACGAGAAATCGTTATGGATTTGTACAACAATCAGGTTGGTCGACGTTATGGAGAAGAAAACCCTGATGCAAATCAAAATGCGTTGAGTGATGTAATCTATGAAAAAGGTATAAAAGGTGGGGAACTCATTCAAAATTTACAAGACCCACGAATTGAACACCATAAGGATTATTATTTAAAGCAATTAGACCAAAGTTGGTTGCTTTCTGAGAGTCAACAAAACCCACTCAACCAACCCATAGCGGTTAATGCCAGCAATGCGGAAGTCAAGGATTATCTATTTGCGGCATTGATGTCTGATGATGACGATTTGAGATACGCTGCGATTGATAGTGTCTTGCAAACCAATGTGGCTCAAGACTTCGCAGAACAAGCGCAACAAGTAGCGCAAGCATATGACCAACAACAAGCACAAATTCAACAAATGAATAACCCAGTGCGCGTCATGAAAATAGGATAATACTCATATGAATTTAGAACAAAAAATAGATCAACTCATAGAGCAAGTGTTTTTACTCACGGGTAAAGTTGAGCAACGGGCAAAGATAAGTGAATCCTACGCAAACAAGGCCAGTCAAACTATTGCGCAAGCGGAGCAAACAGTCAGTCGTGCTACACAGGATATACAACGTATCACATCAAATACCTTGAGCAGTGCATTTCAAAAACCTGTGGACGAACTTGACCACAGCCTGAAAATCATGCGTGATAATTTGATACGCAATGCAAACGATGTGGAACGGCACATGCAGGAGTCTGTTGCACAACTCAAGCGGATTGTTTGGCTGGCGATTGGTGCATTTGCATTGGCGGGTGTGGTGGTTGTGGGCGCATCGGTATATACGACAATGCAAGCGAATCAGCAAATCCAAAAAACCGAGTGGATAGGAAACATCAATGCGGCAATTGCCAACGGCAAACTCACGGCTTGCCCTGATGGTGGTATCTGTGTCAACATTGACAAGAAGCAAATCCGACTGGATAAGTAAAATTTAGTATTTTGCCCCATATTGTTTTTGAATTCATCTCACAGGTTCAATGATTGTAATAATTAATGCGTTGCTAATTGAGCAAATTAAACTCTACAGATAATATTATGCCCCGTAAATATTTTGGCACCGATGGCGTGCGTGGTAAAGTCGGCACTGCACCCATCACCCCTGATTTTGTGATGCGCTTGGCGTATGCCGCTGGCTTGGTCTTGGCGCACGATGAAGAGGTCAAACCGACCCAAGGCGCACGCCCACGGGTACTCATCGGCAAAGACACGCGCATCTCTGGCTATATGCTCGAAGCCGCACTGGAGGCGGGTTTTACTGCGGCGGGTGTGGATGTGTTGCTCACAGGTCCCATGCCCACGCCCGCGATTGCCTACCTCACCCGCGCATGGCGACTGCAAGCAGGCGTGGTGATTTCCGCCTCGCACAACCCCTATTATGACAACGGCATCAAGTTTTTCTCCGCTTCGGGCGATAAATTGCCCGATGACAAAGAGCGTGAAATCGAAGCATTGTTGGACGAGCCAATGGGCTGCGTGGAGTCCGATAAACTCGGTCGCGCCAAACGTCTGGACGATGCCGCAGGCCGCTACATAGAGTTTTGTAAATCGACATTCCCATCCGACTTGGATTTGCGCGGTTTAAAAATCGTGGTTGATACCGCCAACGGCGCGGCCTACCACATTGCCGAACACGTTTTGCATGAACTTGGCGCAGACGTAGTGACCATGGGCAATACGCCCAATGGCTACAATATTAATAAAGAAGTCGGCGCCACCGCTCCGCGCGCACTGCGCGCAGCGGTGATTGAGCACCGTGCGGATTTGGGCATTGCCTTGGATGGCGATGCCGATCGCCTGATTATGGTGGACGCACGCGGGATTGAATACGATGGCGATCAACTGCTGTATGCGATTGCCTCAACAGTGCACAAAACCGAGCCTGTGGCAGGCGTGGTCGGTACGCTGATGAGCAATCTTGGTTTAGAAAAAGCCTTTGAAAAACTCGGCATTGCGTTTGCCCGAGCGAATGTCGGCGACCGTTATGTGTTGGAACAACTCAAAGAGCGCGGTTGGATTTATGGTGGCGAGAGTTCGGGGCATATTTTGTGTTTGGACAAACACAGCACAGGCGATGGTATGGTCAGTGCATTGCAAGTGTTGTCCGCGATTCGCCGCTCCAACAAACCCCTGTCTGAATTGGTCGCACCGATACAAATGTACCCGCAAACCATGATCAATGTGCGCATCACCAAAGGCTTTGATTGGAAAAACCATGCACCGCTAAACGCGGCGCGTGCGCAGGCTGAAAGCACGTTGGGCGATACAGGGCGCATCCTGATTCGCGCTTCGGGTACAGAACCCTTGATTCGCGTGATGGTTGAAGCACAAGATGCAGAGATGGCACGAGCGCAAGCGCAATTGATGGCGGATGCTTTGGGGCAAAAATAAATCAACCTGTGGGTTGTCTGTCAGACATTCACCTTGACCATCAAAAATACAAAAGCACGATGAAGTTCGTGCAATTTGTGCTTTCGTATTTTCACCACCCGATATTGCCTTTACACCAACCACACACTGAGGGTGTATAAACCCAAACCAATCAAGCCACCAATCACCGTGCCATTGATGCGGATGTATTGCAAATCATTGCCAATGCCTTCTTCGAGTGCATCATTCAAACGCTCTTTACTCCACGCATTCAGCTGCGTTGTCATCCAAGCGCGAATGCTGGCTTGCTGGGTATCGAGCACGCGCGCGCTGATGTTGGCGGTCGCATCGGTCAGTTGCGCACGGCGCATCGGTTGCGCGAGTTGGTGGTTAAGTGCATCGTGCAGAGTTTGTGCAATGAATTGTACTTGCGCTGTGTTGCCCGTACTCATTTCGCTCAACCACGCATGGATGCGCTGCCACAGTGTACCGAGCCACTGCGTCAGCATTGGATTATTTAAACCTGCTTGGGCGTTTTTGTACAGCCAATCATGCACCGCGGGGTTGTCGTTCAACTGTCGTTGCCAGTCAATGCACTGCGCCGAGAACCACAGATGAATCGGGTGCGCATCATCAGCCAGCACACGCTCTGCCAAACTTTTACCGCCCGCCAAGGCTTTTTCAACCAACCAATCGTCGAGCCAATCGACCGCTTGCCCCGTCATCGAGATTTTGATTTTATCCCACCACGTGGCGTTTTCGTCATTCGCTTTGCGAATGAGTTCAGACAACCACGGACGCACGCGCTCGGCTGCATCCTCTGCGCTACAAAAATCATGCAAGGCTTGTGCCAAGCGGTTAATCAGCCAGCGGTCGGTGTGCTCGTTTTGCGCCCATGCGATGAGTTTGCCCGCGCCACTGCCGAGCCGCTCACCTGTCGCGTAGTCCATGAGGGATTTTTGCCCCGCTTGCAACCACGCCTCGGGCGCGGTCTGTGGGATTTTTTCGATGATGGCTTGCAACACCGCAGGCACGCGTTCTTGTATCATCTCTACCGTGAGATGAGTTTGTGCATAGTCGGCCACACGCTCTCCGACTTGGTATTTGCGCACCTGCTCGCCAATCATGTGAGCATCAAGAAAATTCGTGCCGATGAAGTTCGCCACGCCACGCGCCAGTTGCGCTTGCTTGTTTGGTAGAATCGCCGTATGCGGCAAAGGCACGCCCATCGGGTGACGAAACAAGGCGGTAATCGCAAACCAATCGGCCAGACCGCCGATGCACGCCGCTTCGGCAAACGCTTTGACATAGCCCACCCACGCCCAGTCGGGATGCAGATTTTGCAACCACAACATTGCACACCACGTGGCCACGCTGAACAACAACAAGGCCAAAGCCCAGTGACGCACCGGTGGTTTTTTACGGTTCAAATCCATCGTTTTATCATCCACATTTTACTTTTTGACCTTTGTCCAAAACAACCACACTACAAACAACCCCAACAAAACAAACACAGGCAGATTGCCCCAAGCCGCATACAGGCTCAAACCTTGATGGGGCTGAACCTGCCAATCGCCGATAGTCTGCACCTGCGCAGGCAAACGTTGTACCACTGCGCCATCTGGCGCGATCTGGGCACTCACCCCTGTATTGGTTGCTGTGAGCATTGGACGCGCCAACTCCATCGCGCGTGCGCGTGACATGGCTAAAAATTGCTCGTGCGCAGCTGAAGTACGCGCATCACCGAACCAGCCCAAATTGGTCAAATTCACCCAGACATTCGGCGCGCGCGCGTCATCGGTGTGCCACGCTGCCATTTCCTCACCAAACACATTTTCGTAGCAAATATTCGCGCCAATGCGCACCGCACCCGACGCCGTTTTCAACTCAAACGGCGTGCGCGATTGCCCATAGCCATAACCACCGAGCGGTATGTTCATCGCATCGACAAACCACTGAAATCCCCAAGGAACCATCTCGCCAAACGGCAATAAATGAATTTTGTCGTAGCGTTGAGGATTCAACACATCCCCCGAACCATCCAACCAAATACCGCTATTATAGAAATGACGGCTGTCCACACCCACACTGCCAATGAGCACCGCGCGATTGTTTTGAGTGTTTAAGGCATTTTGCAACGCATTCAATCCCAGTTCAGGTGCTTGATTCCACGGATAGGGCATCATGGTTTCAGGGAAAATCGTCAACTGCGCAGGGCTTTGAATCGCACTGTTGAGGGCAAAATCAGTTGCACGCAAAATTTCATTGCGCTCAAATTTAATCGTTTGTTCAATATTCGGTTGCACCACACGCACCGAAATCGGCGCGCCCACAGCTTGCCCCCAATGGATGCCTTGCAACACCCAACCCAATACAACCAGCGTCAGCAACACCAAGATGGAGACCACCGATTGACGCGTTTGGTACGCCAAACTGCGCTGACGCAGACCCACCCAAAGCCACGCCAATACACCACTGACCATCGCCGCAATCACACCAACACCATACACCCCAACCACGGCGAACCAACCTTTGAACACGAAATTGTCCACCTGCGCGTAGCCCGTCGCCAACCACGGAAATCCGCCAAACGCATAAGCGCGCGCCAACTCGGCAGCCAACCACAAGGCGGGCATGGCAATCAAATAGTCCGACAACTTTTGCCCAGTAAAAAACCGCCGCCACAGCCACGCAGCCAGTGCGTAAAATCCCGCCAAATAAGCACACAAAACCACAATCGCCAACATGGACAACACCGTTGGCAAACCACCGATGTCGTGCATCGAAAAATGCAACCAATACAAACCCGCGCAAAACCACGCCAGCGCGAATACAAACATCTGGCGCACAGGTTTGTCCTCTGGACGCGCCACTGCAAACAGTGCCCACGCCAAACTGAGGATTAAAATTTGCAAGCCGCCCGATGCCCATGCGGCGAAAGTCTGTGCGTGTGCCACGCCCAGAGCCATCATCCAACCATACCGTAGCCAACGCTGTTTCATCATCTATCCAACTTTCTGAGACACGCTGAGCCAATATCGTATCTATATCGGTGCAAAGAACCGTCCTTAATTTTAGACACGACCTCGTCTATGACAAACAAAGGCACCAAAAACCACTCGCGGGGATTAATAGGATGACCAAAACGATCATTCAATTGGATATCTAATCGAGCCTCTTCAAAAAAACGATGCACTAAATTTTCTAATTTCACTCGATCGATATGATATAACTCATACGTTGCAACAACCTCTACGTCAGACAACAAAAAGGTCGGGTCTAATTTTGCATTGACAATCCGTTTTTGTACATCACCACCAGTGACACCAATTTTATGCAAAAGTGACGCGTATTGTTTAATTTCGGGTTGTTCAGACAAACTCCGCAGAACGTAAATAGTCCCGCTGTTTAAATCATCGTCCGATGCTTCATCAGCAAATAAAGGCCCGGCATTAATGGGAATAATGCGACGTGCCGTATCATCTTTTAATAAAGCTTTTTGCATGGAGCGCATTAATAAATTACTTTCTGTACCATTGTCAAAAATCACACGCAAACGCATATCTTCTCGATCATCATTATTGACAAATTCGTTATACGTTTTATCAATATAAGCAATTTGACCATTGAGAATGAACCAGTCATTCTCAGCAATTTCAGCTTGTTTAATCAACAACTTGGCTTGTTTTACGCCGGCTTCCAAATCAATTTTTATCGTGTTAAATAACTCTTTGTATAAAGTAAAATCCGTACATGGTGTACGATTTGCGATGTAGTCGGCTTCGGCACGAATTTGCTCACGGGTTTTAACATACTTTAAATGTGTAATATCATCCTCTGCTGAATCAATGGCAATTCCTAATTGAGCGAGCAAAGTTTCATCGTCGGTATCTTCGATAAATTTTGGATGATTGCTTTCAGCTAATAACCCTTGTTTATCTAAAGGCACTAACAATGGAAGAAACTCTTGGATTGTACGAATTCGATCTAATCTGGCGGCATAAATTCGTTCAAAAATATCCTTATCTTCACCATGCTCTGGTACTCGTCGATTTTGCTCAACAAATTTCTGTATCTCTTCAAATCCCGCAATCACCCGTTCTTCTTGCGGGGTGTGAGTCACCATCTTTTTCTGCTCAACCTCAACACCCAATTCAGCCAATAGTGCATCATCTTCATCGGTAAACAATTTAGATTTAGCCACGATTTACCTCCGACTTCATTCTCGCCAAGAACGCCACGCCCTCAGCCATGCGTACTTCCCAAGCATCGGCGGATGTTAGCGAAGGCAGACGGCCACGCTCATTTTTAAATACCAAAGCGCGTTTTGCTAAATCTCTAGCATCCTCAACACTCATATTGATGCGTTTACCCGAAATAATCTGTGCAATTTGTTTCAATCGGGCTTCATTCATGGTTTTTGCCAAAATCGCGTAAGCTTCACCAAACGGATTGATACGGTCAATTAAATCAATTTCCAACTCACGCACATCCATTGCAAATTGACGTACACCCTTGATAAATGAAGTATTTCCGACCATCTCACCACCGATATTGGCTGCTTTTTTGGCTTGCTGCGTGAGTGTTAAGGCGGCAATTGCATGTTGGCGCACCGCCTCTTGATCCTCATTATCCAATTCTGGATACTTATCACGCACGATTTTCCCCATGCGCAACTGAGTTAATTCCTCAGGAATCAAATCCTCATTAAATAACCCCTGCTCAACCGTGACCTTATCCTGCACAAAAGTGGTAATCAACTCATTCAAATCCTCTTGGCAAATACGCTTTGCGATGGTGCTTTTGGGCTCAACCAAACCTTTAATCTCCACATGAATCTCACCCGTTTTTTCATTCACACCAATATTATTGCCATTGAGCTGATAGCCGTTCTGACCATAATCAAACCCTTCCCAAGGCTGGGAATGCGGATTTTTGGGCGAAAAACTAAATTTAGGGGTGAGCACTTGCTCCATCAGCAAGCTGGCAGAAATCGCTTTCAATGTATCATTGACCGCCTCAGTCACCATCCCTTCAGACGCATCAGGCTCAGCGATGAGATTGGTAAATCGCGCATGGGTTTTGCCCTTGGCATCACGAGTTGCACGGCCAATAATCTGAATAATCTCAGTTAAACTGGAGCGATACCCCACAGTCAGTGCGTGCTCACACCAAATCCAATCAAACCCCTCTTTAGCCATACCAAGGGCAATAATCATATCCACATAGTCTCGATTATTTTTATGTTCAGGATTTTTGAGCGAATTAATCACCTTTTCGCGCTTATACACATCATCATCGACCAAATCGGCAATGCGCAAAACCCGCCCATCTTCACATTTGACCAAATGAAAGCCCGTCGCAGCGTCAACCCCTTGCCACAGTCCCAACTCCTCAATGATGTGATTGACCTCTTTAATTTTGTCTTTGGTGGACTCTCGCGAATTCACATTCGGAATATGAATAATCGTTTTTTCATGCGGCTGCAACACATTCAAAATCTCGTCCACATAAGAGCCTGAATAAAAATAATAGCCAATATCCAAATTTTTCAAATACGCATAGCCATTGAGCTGCTCGTAATACGTATAAGTCACCGTCTCAAACTTTGCCTCATCCTCAGGGGACAAAATCGCCACCGCATCACCGCGAAAATACGAACCCGTCATCGCCACGATATGCACTTTATCCCGCGCAATCAGGTTGGTGAGTTGCTCGCCCAAAATACTGCCAGAATCCGAACTCACATGATGAAACTCATCTACCGCAATCAAGCAATCATCAAACACCGCCACACCAAAATTAATCACCGCGAAACGAAAAGTTGCATGAGTGCAGACCAAAATCCTATCGTCAGACTCTAAAAACGCCTTGACCGCATTCACCTTGCCGCCGCCATCTTCACCGAGTGCATTGCACAAATTCCACTTGGGCTCCACCTGCCAATCCCAATGAAAACCGAATTTTGTCAAAGGCTCATCATTAAAACTTGCACCAATTGATTTTTCGGGTACAACAATCACTGCCTTTTTCACACCCTGATGGTGCAGTTTATCCAAAGCGATAAACATCAAAGCACGACTTTTGCCCGAAGCAGGAGGCGATTTAATCAGCAGATACTGCTCGCCGCGTTTTTCATACGCACGCTCCTGCATCGCACGCATACCCAATTCGTTGGGGCGGGTGGAGGCACCATTGTGCGCATAAGAGACCGACACCGAGGGAATCACCTGACTTGAACTCATGATGTTGTAATACCTTTATATATAGGGTTTGCTCATCGCATGAGTCAAAACCCAGTCAAGAAAACAAAAGAACGTAACCATTTGTTTTATTTAGTTAAATTCTAAAAAATACAAAAAATACCGCTGAAAATCAAAACCCAGTCAAGAAATCAGCAGTTTTGAAAGCGCGGGGTGATATGATTGTTGCCATACCGACTTAAAAAAAGCAACCTGTTAAATCCTCACATTTCTAAGCCAAGCCCACAAATTTATATCATCAAGATATAATTGTCGCCCTATTGAACCCTCCCATTTTTAAGTCAGGTCGGTGGTGATATCCTTTGAAAATTGGAAGGCATCAGTTTTGGGTACCATGGCCAAATTAAACAACATAGGGCATCCTTGCAAAACCGCTCAAAACACAACTCATTGATTTTAAATACATTAATCAGCCCTCACGAAAACAATTGGTTTTTTATTCTGCATTTATTCTGCATTTAAGCGACAAAAATTAAAGTAACATATTGATTTATAAGTGAAAAATCAAACTTGTTTCTGCAAATTAGGCGTTTTCTTTCTGCAATCTTTCTGCAATTCTCCAAACAGGTTTGGTTCGACTTCCCGAATTGAAAATACGATTAGCGCGACGCATATTGGTTAGTAAATTGCTAATTTTTGCTTCTTTTTGTTGTTCAGAAAGCGCGTCACTTAAATGTTTTTTGAGCAAAACATCAATTTCTTGACGAGTGGCCTCTCGGTACTGTTCAATATAATCAACAATAAGTTTGGCATAATGTGCATCATCTTGTGCGCGTGTGCGAATGTACTGTGCCTTATTATCGGTCACTGCGGCAATTATTGCCGACACATGAAGATTGGGTTTGCGTCCCTCAATCAGTCCACTACGTCGCAGATGGGTAATGGTTTGATCAGTCAAAGTCAGGTTTTTTTGCACGCGGTCCAGCGCGAATACATCTTCAAAAGGTAAATCGGTTCGTTGTATCAATAAACGGCTATAAGCTTCATCGACCACCTCACCATAGATGGTTAGACGAACCTTATGTTCATTGGAAGTATCGTAATCCGAAAGGGGAAAGTAACGCTTGGTTTGGCTAATCGCCATATCGTGGATACCGTAACCCATTTTATCTATCATATTCAAAGTGGCCATCGCCTCGACTAAAAACGCATTACGGTAACGCAAAGGGGTTCGATGTCCCATGATATAGTCATCAGGCGTACCCTCAAAAAACGAGCCCACGTTTTCAAAAATCAGCTTATCTTGCTGCTCAATCACCAAAATTCGGCCACTTAGCGTGTAGTCTTGATGAGCAATACAATTGTGCAAAGCCTCTAAAACTACTTTTTGATCATACTTTGAAACCTCAATAGGAAGCAGTTCATCATGTGGCAGTATGCGCAATTGAATATTACGAATTTTTTGATAAACCTGCGTGGTACTTAACAAAAACGGCAGACTAAAATGCTCATAAGCACGCTCAACTCCTTCTAATTTCCATGTAATTTGCGCTGGATGTGGATTGAGTAAATAAGCCGCCTCCGATTTGCCCAATAATAATAAAGCGGTGCGAGTCAAACGACCATTTTGCGTTAATTTAGCTCTATCCAAAAAAGTCGTTAAAGGCCAGCCCCTCACCTCATCCGCGTTAAAACGATTGGCATGTTTGCGAATAAACAAATCCAATGCACGCTCCAACGCAACGGAGTCCAAATCATCAACGGTAGCATTGGGCACAACCTGAGCCGACCAATCCGTTTGCAGAGTCTGATTGCGAATTTCATCCTGCTTATCAACGCCTAATCCTTTGAGGCTTTCGCCCGCCCGTGCGTAATAATGTCCGTTCCAAGCAACAGGCATACCACGCGGAGCAGCTGGAATTTCGAATAAAACCACGCGTTGCTCATTAGACACATACAACTCATATATGTTTCTAAAAGTGACATTAGGCTCTGCGCCTTGAGTAATTTGATGTTTCGTACTTTGCAAACGCTCAGGGTCTGTGCGAAAAGCAGTAGTCGTAATTTCACGAGTTTTATTATTGACACCAAATATCAGCCATGCGCACTCTACGCCGCGTAAATTCGCTTCGTTGGACAAAGCAGAAAAATATTTACCTATGTCACTTGTGGCGTAACTATCGCTCACCTCTTTAAACTCCACCACCTCGTTTTCCCAAGTGGCAATGAGTGAATTCAATTTTTGTAGCATGGCTTGAGCGTTCATCATCATCCCCTCAAAGCTTTGGTCGGTGCAGTCATCTGCGTATAAAGTTCAAACAATTTTTCCAACCGCTCGGTATCGTTTTTAAACCGCCGTCCGATATAGATGCGCTCAATCACCTCGTCGTTGCGCTCGTGCGCGTGGCGCAGGTTCTCGGGCATGGTCGCAGGGTCGTATAGGTCGGCAATGGTGGCAGGGAAATGCGCTTCGCGCGCCAGCAAAATATCTTCGGCGCAACGGGTCAAGTCGGCTTTGTTCTTCTCGGTGAGTTTGGGGATGGGGAAGGTGTTCCAGCCGAGGGTGTTGGAATACCGTAATCGCGTTTCTAATTGTCCACACACCGTGGCGATCCACATCAAATGCAGTTTGGAGGCGATGATGGCCATGTTCCAGAGGGGCGCGTCGTAGAAGGCGAAGGCGAGGTTGGAAACAATGGTATTTTCAGTTTCAACACCAACAGGTAAATATTCTCGCGATTCGGATGAAACGCTTGGAATAATGGTTACGAATTTAGACGCACAATTTGTTTCACGCATTTGATGCGCACGAGCGGCAAGTGCTCTACCGCTTTTATCGGTGCTTGCCAACCGCACATTGCGAACGTTCTCAATCCTTTTGCCAATAGGTTCAATACTGATTGCTTCAGATAAATTGCAGTCCTCAATCCACAAGCAATACCTTTCAATTCCTCGAATAAACTCAGCCGAACCTTTTATACGTTTAATAAATTTTTCCGCGTTCGGATATTGATTAACGAGGTGTTTTTTTTCTTCACCGTTCATCAGCATATGACCTGCATCGTATGGCATATTACCTTTCGGCATATTCGCCAACTCGCCAAATGGTTTGCTTCGCTTTTCAATTACGACATTTTCAGCACTTACCAAATACGCATTGATATAACTGGTTTCTTTGCGAGTTGTACCATCATATTTCAAACCGCCATCAAAACTAAATCCACCGTCATAAGTGATTTTTTCATCTGAATATAAATAACGCTTTGTGTCAGGCTGTATAGAAATCCCCACAATCACCACCGTCACCCCTGCATTGTGGCTAGCAAGGTTCGCCCATTTGAATGAGGTGTGGGCAAAGGTAATTTCATGCCCTGTGCCAAAGATGAGTGGCCATAAAATCGGCACTTGTTGCCCTTGGCAAATGCTGTTGGTCGATACAAACGCTGCCACGGTGTGTGTGTGCGTGCCATAATCCGCCGCTTTCATAAACCAGCCTGCGACGTAGTCGAGCGATTTCCAGCTTTTGCAGCGGTGGTCAAATATGGCTTTTAGATCGTCTTTTTGCTCCGCCGATTGCCATGTACTGCCAAGGTAGGGTGGGTTGCCACAGATATAGGTTTCTCCGCCTTCGTTTTCAAAGTCAATCTGTGCTTGGGTGTCTTGTAATGCCATATCGTCCAGCATATCGCCTGTGGTGATTTGCACGCCTTTGCCCGTCGGTGGGCAAATGCTGAGCCAATCCAAACGCAGGGCATTGCCACTGGTAATCCAGTTTTGACTGTCCAAGGGTAAAAATTCGGCCAGTGCGAGTTTTTGCCCACGATACAGCACATCGCACTGGTACTCGGCAATAATCAGTGCGAGCCGTGCGATTTCTGCCGAAAAGTCGCGCAGCTCGATGCCGCGATAGTTGGTTTTGGGGATTTGGCTGGCAATGTCAGGCTCGCCACGGCGGCGGTTAATCTCGGCTTCGATTTCGCGCATTTGTTTATACGCAATCACGAGAAAATTGCCACTGCCACAGGCAGGGTCAAATACGCGGATGTGCGCCATGCGTTTACGTAAATTCAGCAATTTACGTGGGTTGTCGCCCGCTTCGTCGAGTTGGGCGCGCAGTTCATCGAGGAATAGGGGATTGAGGACTTTGAGGATGTTCGGAACAGAGGTGTAATGCATGCCGAGTGCGCCGCGCTCCTCATCGTCCGCCACCGCTTGAATCATGCTGCCAAAGATGTCGGGGTTGATTTGTGTCCAATCGAGTTGGCCGATGTGGATGAGGTAGGAACGGGCGATTTTGCTAAATTTCGGGCAGTCGGTACTGCCCGAGAACAGTCCACCGTTGACATAGGGAAACGCATCTGCCCATGGTCGCAAGCCGCTGGCCTTACGTTCTTCGATTTGGGTATTCATGGCGCGAAAGATTTCGGCGATGACGATGTGGGTGTCGCTGGCGTCTTTCGCGCTCATTTGTTCCACTGTGGCACTAAATAGCCGATTGCCGTGGAATATTTCAGTGTCCTCAGCAAAAAAGCAAAAGATGAGTCGCGCCATGAAGTGGTTCATGTCGTGGCGACGCTCGGCGGTGCTCCAGTCTGGATTGTGTTTGAGTAATTCAACGTACAGACGATTGAGGCGACTGGTGGCGCGAACATCAAAGGCGTTTTCGCGGATTTGTTGAACGGTTTTGATACCCGCCAATTCAAGGAAAAAGCCAAAGTGGTTGGGGAAATCTATGTACGCACATGCCAATGTTTCACCGCTTTGGAGGTCTTCGGCTTCAAAATCAATGCCATCGGTGGCAAGAATGAATTTGGCTTTGTTGCTCGCTGTTTTGGGGCTGGCTTTGAGTTGATTGAGGGTTGCACTGACTTCACCATGCGCACAGGTGGCAATGTGGATGTTGTTGCGCTGCAACACACCGCCAGCAACGTCAGAGGCATTGGATTCGCCTGTTTTGAGTCGTTTAATCGTTGTGGCCTTGTTGCCAAACGCCTCTAAAAATGCATAAGGAAACTCAACCAAGTCAAACGGTTGCTCGGCTAAATCGCTGATGGCTTGTTCAATTTCGATGGCGTTCAAGGATTACTCTATTCTTATATTCTCAGTTTGATTGTATCGGCTCAATACTGATTTTTAACAATGGTTCAATTATACCAACAGACTTTTTCTCAAAGAGATAACGAATCGTTATTCTACAATTTACGGTGCATTTTTCAAATATAAAGTGCCTCGTTGCACGCCTATGGCCTTGATTATTCAAACCAAATCACACTCGCCATGCGCCCTGTCACTCCGTCGCGCCGATACGAGTAGAATTTTTGCGCGTCAGACACGGTGCACAGACCGCCCCCGCTAATGTGTGCGTCCAAAACGCCCGCTAATTGTAACCGTTGACGCGCCAGCGCATAGATGTCGCTGGTGTATTTCTGAACGGCTTTTTGCTCAAGAGTTTGTTTAAAGCACGCACGGGTTGAATCCTCAGCAATACCCAAAGCCAAACCTTTCTGAATAAACTCTGTGCGCACCTCGGCACCGATCTCAAACTTCGCCGCACCGATTGCTGGCCCCATCCATGTGAGAATGTCAGAACGCTGTGCGCCTGTCTCACACATTGCTTTTACTGTGTTTTCTAAAACCCCATTGACCAAGCTGCGCCAACCTGCGTGCGCACCTGCAACCATAGTGCCTTGGCGCGTGGTGAACAGCACGGGTAAGCAGTCAGCGGTCATAATCACCGCGACTTGATTGGGTTCGGTGACGAGCACCGCATCGGCTTCGGGGATGCCATTGCAATGGGTTTGTGTACTTGATTGATACACCGCCACGCCATGCGTTTGATTGAGCCACAGCGGTTCAGACGGCACAACTTCGCGCAACAAGGCGCGGTTGTGCGCCACCGCCTGCGCATCGTCGCCCACATGAGTGGCGAGGTTAAACGCATCAAACGGCGCAAGGCTCACGCCTTTTTGTCCCTCAATCTGTGTGATACGCGTGGTGGTCAAGGCGTGAACGTTGGGTGGGCTTGCCCAGTCGGGGGTAATGATGTTTTTTAACATAGATGACTTTCAAAAAAGCCTTGGTCATTGCGAGCGACGGTTCATCAGTGAAGCAATCCACACCAGTACTCGTCTTTTTGATATCACTGGATTGCTTCGCGGTAAAACTGCTCGCAATGACGTTATTGGATAACACTAAAAGCGCACATCACTGCGCCAACAAGGCTTCCATTTCCATATCCGCATCGGGCAATGGCAATTCGTTCACGCCCATATGCGCCAATAACGCCACCATGTCCTCTGGCAATTCACACTGCCAACTCATGTATTCACCCGTGCGCGGATGGATCAGACCCAGTTGATAGGCGTGCAAGGCTTGGCGGTCGAACTCCTGCTCACCGACGATGGTTTTTGCAATGCTACCGATGCTACGACGAGCACCGCGCTTTTCGCCATACACAGGGTCGCCGACCAAGGGAAATCCTTTGTGTTGCATGTGCACACGAATTTGATGCGTGCGCCCTGATTCGAGTTGACACACCGCGATGGAGTAGGGTTTTTGCTGGAATTTCCAATAACCCATGCTTTGATAATGTGTGCGCGCGGGTTTGCCACTTTGCCCAACCAATACCGCCATTTTCAATCGATCTTGTGGACTGCGCCCGATGCCCGCATCAATCGTGCCAAAGGCATCGAGCTCGCCCTGCACCACGGCGATGTAGCGACGCTTGACGGTACGCGCTTGTAGCTGACGCACGAGGTCAGTTTGCGCCATCATGGTTTTTGCCACCACCATCAATCCTGAGGTGTCTTTATCGAGTCGATGGACAATGCCCGCGCGCGGTACTTGCGAAATTTCGGGATAGGCGAACAACAAGCCATTGAGCAATGTGCCTTCCCAGTTGCCACTGCCTGGGTGCACCACCAATCCTGCAGGCTTATTGAGCACCAAAATATCATCGTCTTCATACACGATATCTAAAGGTACTTCCTGCGCGGTGTAGGCCTTCATTTCGTCTGAAGCCTGTGGCTGCACATTGAGTACATCATGCACATATACAATCCGCCGAGGTGAGGTTTCCACCACACCGTTGTACATGACCGCGCCGTCTTTGAGCCATTTTTGCATGCGCGAGCGCGAGAAATCGGGCAAAAGCAGACCCAATGCAGCGTCCAAACGTTTGCCACTGGCGGTTTCGTCCACGGTGAGTTGGATTGGTTCTAAATTCAGCGTATTTAATGCCAAATCGTCATCCCATGCGCTATAATCGTTGCTCAAATCGTTGTCCAATTCATTTACAGAAGGTACTGACATGGCTTTATCTATCCTAAAAAATATGACGCACAAAACTGTGCGCACAGTGATGCTGATGGCTGTTGGCTTTAGCTTATTAGTAGGCTGTGCCAGCAAAGAAAAAAATGAATTCGCTGGCTGGAGTGTGGATAAACTCTACACCGAGGGACGCGATCAAATGAATGCAGGTGATTATACCCGTTCGGCACTGCTCTTAGAAGCCACCATTGCACAATATCCATTCTCGGTTCAGGCAACACAGGCACAATTGGAATTGCCGTATGTGTATTGGAAAGATGAGTCCCGCCGCAAAGCACTCGCCGCCGCTGACCGTTTCATCACACTGAACGGCTCGCACCCACAGCTTGACTATATGTATTACCTCAAGGGCATCATCAACTACAACAACAACACTGGCTTCATCAAAACCTTGTTGACACGTGATGTGGGTAGCAACGCCAGTGACCCAAGAGCCGCGACAGAGGCATTTAATGCGTTCAAAACCTTGGTCACCAAGTTTCCAGAAAGCCGTTACGCGCCTGATGCACGTAAACGCATGGTGCAACTGGTCAATACTTTGTCGCAACAACAATTAAGAATTGCTGAGTATTACTATGACCGTGGCGCGTATCTTGCCGCCATTAATCGTGCACAAGGGATTTTGAAAAACTTTGATGGTACGATTTCAACTGAAAACGCACTCATCATCATGATGCAGTCTTATGATAAATTGGGCATGAACGACTTGCGCGATGACACACGCAAAGTGTTGCTGACCAACTTCCCGAACAGCAAGGGGGTTTTAGACGTGCGAGCAACCAGCAAACAATTGGCGAAAACCCAAGAAAAAGTGGATTTACCCAAGCCCCAATAACCCTCCTGATGGTTCATCACCGCCTATTTCCTGCCACGACATCTGCACGATTCAACATCGTGCTGGTGCATGGCATGGTGGAACACTCGGGACGATATGCTGAATTTGCGCAATTTTTAGCCCATCAGGGCGGCAACGTCATCACCTTTGACTTGCGCGGTCACGGTCATTATAAATCCGCCAACAAAGATGCTTTAGGGGATTTTGGCGATACACATGCAAACGGTGCGCAACAAATTTTCACCGACATCGAGGAACTGTTCGCCTCATTCAAAAACAATTTACCCAATATTTTATTCGGTCACAGCATGGGCTCAACCATTGCCCTGCGCTACGCGCAAACCCACACAGGTTTGCGCCAACTGATTTTAACAGGTGTGCCATTCAACGCACCAACACAACTGTCCATCGCCTACCAAATCGCGCGTTTAGAACACAAAATCAAGGGCGACAAAACCTCGGTGTTTGATGGCATCTTCAAACAATACAACCGAGCGTTCAAACCCACCCAAACTGAATTTGATTGGTTGAGCACCAGTAGCACCAACGTCCACAACTACATCCACGACCCATTGTGTGGCTACCCCATTTCCACGCGCTATTATCGCGATATGTTTGAATTCATGCGCCTGTGTTTTCGCCAAGATGAAATCGCCAAAATCGAAAAGGCCACCAGTGTGTTGGTGGCATGGGGCGCGCTTGATCCGTGTACACAGTTTGGCAAAGGCACACGCGCCTTCATCCAACGACTGCAACGGGCGGACTTGGCAACCGCACAAATCGAATATCCAAATATGCGCCATGAAATTCTCAATGAAGACAACCGCATGCACGTGTACCAAGACATTGCGCAGTTGATTCAGGCTTAAAATCCAAATAGGCTAAACGCTTAACAATTCAATTTTTTGAACGCCGCCACGCATTCGCACTCGAAAAGCCCGCCGCAATGGCGGCTTTTTCTTGGCTCAATCCCTGCGCGCGCCATTGTTCAAACAGCGCATGGCGCAAGGCAATTTGATAATCGTGCACGGTCATGCCTGCATGTTGCTTAAAAATTCGTGTGAGGTGGCGCGAACTCACGCAGGCTATTTTTGCCAAAGTTGTTAAATCGTGCGCCGCATCAGGCGCAGCCGCAATTGCATCTTGTACCCGATGCACCGCTGGGTGCATGTGACTGCGCGCAATCAACCACGGTGAGAGCGCGGCATCATTGCCCGTTCGGCGAAAATACACATTCATATGACGCGCCACTTGCAGAGCCAAATCCGCACCGAAACGTTGCCCCAACCAATACAAAATTACATCAAAGCCCGCCGTCACGCCCGCGCTGGTTAGAATCGCGCCATCATCGACAAAAACGCGATTGTCCTCGACCTGCGCACGGGAAAATTGCGCGCGCAAATCCTCGAGTAAATTGTGGTGCGTGGTGCATTTCACACCTGCGAGCAAACCCGCCTCACCGAGCAGAAACACACCCGAGCACACAGTAATGATTTGATGATGCTGCGGGTTAAATACTCGGTGCAACCATTGCGCCATCATCTGACCTGCTGCACTTTGATACGCCAAAGCCTCGTCCACAGCACCGGGAATTAGCAAAACATCACCGTCATTTAAAGTTTCAGGCAGCGGTTTTAAACCTGCGAGTTGAATATCACCCGTGGTATCCACCTGCGTCAAGTTGGACACCACCTGAACATTGAGCTTCGCACCAAAGCGCATTGCAAAACGCAAGGCATCCAATGGTCCTGCCAAATCCGTCAACAGCACGGACGGCGGCAATACACAATAAACCGTTGTCATAATGAATTCCTAAACCATCCGACCAAACGCGCACCGAATAAATTCACCACCAAACCGAGCATCAACGCCAAACTGCCCCACCATTGCCACACATTCAACTGCTCACCCAACACCACCCAAGCAGTGAGCAAACCGACCACAGGCACGAGCAGTGAAAACGGCGCGACGCGGTTCGGCTCGTACAGACCGAGCAAACGGCTCCACAACGCGTAGCCGAGCAAAGTCGCCACCCACGCCAAATACAACACCGACACTGCACTGTGCCAAGTCACCTCGTGCCACTGCGGATACATGCCGCGCTCGAACCACCACGACAGCAACGCAAAAGGCACAATCGGCACAACGCTCGACCAAACCACCAAACCGAGTGCATCGGGGGTGTGACCTGCCTTGCGCATCGCGCTGACCACAATATTACCGCCCGCCCAAGACAGCGCACCGAGTAAATTGAGCATCAAACCGATGCCCGTCATGTGTCCCAGACCCGTGCCACGCCCATACGCCATCAGCCCCAAACCGAGCACGGCAAACGCCAGTCCCAACCATTGCGTCAACTGCGTTCTCTGTTGCAAAATCAAGACCGACAAAATCAGTGTGAAAAACACCTGCGATTGATGCACCACCGAGGCCAAGCCCGCAGGCATCCCCACCCGCATCGCCCAAAATAAAAACGCAAACTGCGCAAAACTATTGAGCAAACCATAGGCGATCAACCATGACCACGGCAGATTGGGTTTGCGGATAAAAAAAGCCACCGGCAAAAACGCACAGATAAAGCGCAAAGTTGCCAACAAAAACGGCGGCACTTCGTTCAAACCCCAGCGGATGACCACGAAATTCACGCCCCACACGAGCACGACAATCAGGGCTTGAAAAATATGTATGGGTTTCATTGGGTGTGTCCTATCAATTCATCATCGCCGTCATTGCGAGCGACGTTTTATCAGCGAAGCAATCCATCGGCACTAAAAAATCGGATGTATTTTGAGCGCATCACTGCATTCGCAACACTGAGATTCTATTAGGACTGCGCCCAAATCGCATCCATATCCGCCACGGTACAAATTCGCGCAAATCGCCCTGCCAATACCAACTCGGTGCGTTTCTTTATCTCATCCGCCGAATACACCGTGCCATCGGCGTGGGTCATCGCAAAAGTCAAAGTCGCCTCGGTGACATAATAAACATTGAACCCCAAGTCCGAAGCCACGCGCGTGGTGGTTTCACAGCACTGCTCACTGCGGATACCGCTGATGGTCAAATCAGTAATGCCCTGCGCGTGTAAATACTCGAGCAGACCACTGTCGGTCAGCGCGTTGTGCACGGATTTTTTAAACACTTGATCCACCGTAGGCATCCATTCCATGAAACGCACATAACCAGAACTCGCGCGAAAAGACTGCGTTCCGTGGTCGTTCGGCGCATCCTCGTGCAAAATACCCATCACAGGCACACCATGCGCTCGCGCAGAAGCGATGAGTGCAAGTTGATGCGCACGAAATTTTGGCTCATCGACCGCAGACCAATACGGTGCATGGATAAATGAGTCCTGCACATCAACCACCAGCAGGGCGTGTTTGGATGGGGTGGTGGTAATGGACATAGCGACCTCGTAATCAGTTAAATGAGGTCACAGTATAATAACCGAATAGTATTTATATTAGAGCAATAAAAGACGATATGGGTGTAAAAAAGGACATTATTAAACCAACTTTAGGCGTGATGCGCCTCCAAAGAATTTGTGGCACAACAACGTGCCACAAATTTATTCTCTCGGAAATCAGATATGCGATTGTTTTTTTTATTTATCCGAGCATGTTTCGATATGTAATTTTTGCAATGTGGTTACACGACTCTCGTATGACACTATCGACTCATCCAACTCACCCGTCTGTGTAACATCCAACTTAAATTAAAGTACGAAGTGCAACAAAAAAATCGGTAAGAGAAGTCAAGGTGAGTACACTTGACCCTCTCTACGCCAATAGAAAGTTGCCATGACACAGTACACCCACCTCAACCAAACAGAGCGTAACATCATAGCGA
>JAJTAZ010000022.1 GCA_021287185.1 Burkholderiales bacterium
GCGGCTACTCTCTTCTAAACTGAGTTTATGATATCGGGATTTACGATACAATCCTCTACGAGGACTTCGGTCTATTTTTTTTAATGCTCAGTGGCTCTACTTTACTCCGTCATCTGGCTCAATTTTACTGTGCGATTTACAAACAGAAACTGACTTGCGCAAGCAAGGGCATTTGCTTGATTCAGGAATAGTGTACTTCACAACACCTGAAGAAATGAATCTACCAGACATCATGCTTGAAAGCTTGATTTATAATTGAATGACAAAAGCCACCGAATTTGGTGGCTTTTGCTTTTTAGGAGATGTACCTACACAAGGGGCTCGGACCCTCATCCTCGCTTGCCTTGCTACATCACTCTTATCATACCAAAGAACGAAGAAGTTCGCACATCATTTTTCAGAAATTTGTTTGTTTAATATTTGAATTTGTGAACGAAGTTGAGATTCCACCAATTTCGAAGCCTGTAATTGTCTTTCAAGAGCACCGATAGCCAACTGAAAATCTGCTCTCGCCTGAGTGAGATTTTGTCGTTCATTCTCAACTTGCAAATTGGTTGCCTTCCATTGGCCATTGAGATACTCCTTATCGCTCTGACTACGCGCAATTTCCTCCTGAAGGCGTTGTTCATGAGTTGCGATTAACTCGCTAATTTTTTCCTCGCGATTTTTCAGCTCTGTTTGTAGCGTATTAATTTTTTCATACTCAGCATGACTTTTTTCTTCACACACTGCTTTGTATTGTTCTTGTTTAGAATTTAGTTCAGCAACCTGACGCTCCAAACTTGATATTTGAGAACGTAATTGTCCTTCTGTCTCAGATAAAACATCTATCGTTTGCTTGGCTTCAACTTGTCTCTGATTGAATAAAAGTCTTTCGTTTTCAATTTCACGCATTGCCTCAACAAATACACTATGAGCTTGCTCCGCAGCTTTGTCCCACAATGCATGTAGTTGAGTGCTAAACAAACTTGTGACCTCTTCAGGAACACCTGCGATATTTACCGATACCTTAGATAGCTCTCGCAGTTCTGACCAAAATAACTGTACATCGCTGTGAATGTCGGTCATGCTCCCTTGCTTAATTAGATTGTGGACGGTATTTGCGCCAGGTTGAATTCCATAATCATAAAAAAGTGTGCGGCACACTGCTAAAACCAAACCTTGACGGCCAAGTTTTTTGGTTTTTAGTGTATCAATCAGTTCTTTAAGCTGGATCTCAGTATCAGGAGTAATTTTTTTAGGGGGCATCGTTTGACTTTCAAGCTATCCAGCGTACTACGCCAGCTATGTTAATGAGTGAGAATATTAAATTGAGAGTGAAGTATTGCGCATCCTTTTGACGAACGGCAATAATCGCAAGGACAATACTGGCGATGAGAAACCCAATATAACCATATTTTGAATAAATAATATTCATGGAGAGAAGAAGGGCTGAAAATACGTTGACCATAACGGCCGCCCATTTAACCGAATCCATCATATAAGCCCTAAAAATTCTATGTCAGGCGAAATTTTAGCATTTTTGTCGCATTTTTGCATAAATTATTTATTATTTATTACGTTAATATCTTAATTAAATATTGCATTCTCTAACGATTACTACTATAATCGTTATAAATGACGCAAAATGACAATTTTGAGTTATTCAACATAATTTTTCCGTGAAACATTGCTGAATAATTAAGGATAAAGTCCTATATTCTCGTTTATAATCAATGGGTTAATTTTTTTAAAAATCGATGCAAATTTCGCGTGAAACATTTTACTTCGGACAAAAGATGAGAAGTTATAGAGTCGATACAAAGCAAATCAACGGAACCGAACGGTTTGTGGTTGCACTGTATGACGAAGGTTTAGAAATTTTTGATTTTGTATTGATCGACTGGAGTTCTGTATTGAACACCATCGAATGCTGGGAATTAAGAGGGGACTCATGGCTTCAAGAGTCTCATCAAACTGAATAAGGTACTCTCCTACCTTGCCTTTCGGGGCAACCCAGAGCCAGTCAGCTGTGAGGGCGGCTGACTGGCTCGCAAGATGGGTTATTTCATTAAGATTTGAGTCAATTTATTGGAGGTTGTAATGGTACAAGCTGAATTAGAAAACTTTGAAGTACAGTTGGTCCAAGGCAGTACAAAAAAAGCGATGCACAGCGCAAACGCATCTTCTCGCGACCTCTGGCAAGTTGAAATTGAATCAATCCGTGTGATTGACAATTTCAATGTCCGCATCAAAGATGACAAATACGATGCTCACATCCGTGCTTTGGCAGATTCGATGAAATCAGAAGGGTTTTATCAAGACAAACCGCTTGCTGGTTATGTCGCCAAAGATGGTGAAGCAGAAATCATCTATATTACCGATGGTCACTGCCGTTACGAGGCTGTGAAGCTGGCTATTTCTGAAGGCGCAGAGATTGCGCGTGTCCCAGTTGTTGTCGCTCCTCCTGGTAGATCCATGGAAGACTTGATTGTTGGCCTGGTGCGTTCCAACTCAGGGAAGCCGCTCGAACCCTACGAAATTGGCATTGTATGTAAACGTCTGGTCAATTACGGTTGGGAACTGGATGCCATTGCATCTCGGCTTGGATTCTCTGAAAAATACGTCGAGGGCCTGCTCATGCTCATGGCAGCACCCATTGAAATCCGCAACATGGTACAGAATGGCGAGGTTTCAGCTTCAACAGCCATTGAAGCAATTCGCAAGCATGGCGGGCAAGCTTTGGCAAAACTTCAAAAGGGTTTAGACAATGCCAAAGCCGCTGGTGGCGAACGTGTAACCAAGAAGCACTTGCCCGAAGTGATTTTCAAGAAGAAGGTTGCAAAAGCCGCGCCTCAATTCTTCTCATCACTCCAGGCTGTGAAAGCCGATCCAGGTTACGAACACATTTCACCTGAACTCAGAGAAAAACTTGATGAGTTGATGGCTGAATTTAGCGATTTGGAATTGAGTTCCGAACAATTAATTGAGCAGGAGGACTGATCATGGTTATTCAGTCAGGTTTTCATACGTTTGTTCCTAAAGTTTGGCACATTCACCTCGGTTATATGGCACAAGTATTAAAAATTGATTACGTGGGACAGCAAGTTGAAATCAGTAGCCCCCCAGAAGCAAAATCATTTGATGATACTGATGGTTTTGCGGGATTTGAAGAATTGATTTTGTTGAAACCAACTGGAAAGTATGACGCTTCGGAAGAAATGATTTACGAAGGTGATATTTTTGACTCGATCTACAAACTCGATGGTTGCCAAGGGCGTTATGTGGTTACATATTGTGAGAACAGGTGTATTTTTTTTCCGTTGAAAATTGGTAAGCACCAGCAAGTGAACGTCGGTGTTTCCATCAGTGATGTCGCTATGCGATGTAAAATTGGGAATAAATTTGAGAATCCTGAGTTGCTTATCGCTTAATAGAATTCCTTCGGTCAAATGATATAAACGCGAAACAGTAAAGTGCGGACTTGACGTGCCACTGCGCTGTAGGTTCGGCCAATACATTCATCGTATTGAAAGGTAAGATAATGAATATTCCACTAATTTCCCAACTGGTTGATGGGTTGGGTTTTGAACTTTTGAGTTGGAAGGACAGATACGGGAAAGGGACTTGGGTGGTCTGCTTGCCCAATGACTCCTTCGAACCACATGAAATTTGGGAGGCATCAGAGGATGCTGATTTTCCAATGTTTTTAGCTTCTGAATACTTGCTTTCAACAACAGCAAATTGGCTTCCTGTTGTTACTGGCAACACACTTTTAGAGGCAATGAATGAACTTGAATCACGACTTCGAAACCTTGATGAGACCGAGTTATCGCATAACTCAAATTGGATGATCGCAGTTCAAGGTGCCTTAGCCCATTTTTGTCACGTTCGACGTAAGCAAGCTTTGAATAACAGTACAAGAGGTTCGTTTTTGAAACTTCCTTCGGATTATTTGATTGTTGCCAAGGCTTATAAAGGCAATATGGACATTGTTTGGGACAACAATATATAAAAATGAAACAAAACCTACTAACTTTCCTTCGGTCAAATGGTATCACTGTCCACGAAGTAGAAAATTTACCCGAAGCAGGATTCCTTGGTATCTGTAATAAGCGCGATTGGCCTCGATTAATTCGATGGGTACAAATCTGAAATGAATGATGAACTGTCGTCTACCACAAAATCGGCTCTTAGCAACCACTTTGGTGATTCAACGCTTGTTTCGAACGATACGATAGCCATTGCAACGTGGTTGAATTCGTATCGTAACCGTTCAAAAGAAACGATACGTTCGTTTAGTAAAGAGGCCATTAGGTTTTTGATGTGGGTGGAACTGCGCAAAGGGCAGGGTGATTCGCTATTGCGTGGCGTGACCGCTGAAGATGCGAACGAATATTTGGACTTTTTGATTGCGCCACAAATTTTCCCAACTTGGATACTTCAAAAATATGGTTATTCACGTCAGCCATTTCATGGCAAAGGCTTGTGCCGAGAGTCAATTCGTCAAGCAGTTATAATTCTCAATCGAATGTTTTCCGTGCTACAAAACATTCAAATTGGACAACACATACCATACGTTCAGCTCAATCCATTTGTGCTGGTGAAGGCAATGCCAATTTCACAAGATTTTGACACCAAGAAAGCCCTCACAAAGGAAGAATGGTCAATGGTGCAAGACACGATTGAATTGCTACCTCGCAATACCAAACGTGAGCAATTCCATTACTATCGTACTCGATGGATTTTTCAACTACTTTACCGCCTGTGGGTTCGACGTGCGACGTTAAGTTCACTCAAGATGGGCGATTTTTTTCCATCAAGTGACGGTTGGATGATCCAAGTTACCAGTAAAGGTAATAAAACCGCCTCTCTAATAGCTTCAACAAAGCTCATGAGTGCATTGATGGAGTATAGATTCGCATTGGAATTGCCTGAGTTGCCAACTCCAAACGATTCAAGACCATTGGTAAGTACATTGTATAATCCATATATGCCACTGAGCCCTGAATCCTTATATGCGGTTTGTCGAGTCATTTATCGTGCTACGGCTGAACGAGTTGCTGAGACACATCCATACACGGCAGAAAAGCTTAGAAAAGCAGGCCCGCACACCATGAGGCACACAGGCATTTCTCATGCAATCTACAGTGGTGTTTCTTTAACGCATGTGAACAAACAGGCAATGCACGCAAATATCCAAACTACAGTACGATACGTTCAAGCACAAAAGGATATTATGATGGACGAGTTCGAAAAATGTGACTAAATTCTGTCACTATTGAAACTAAACTATTGTTCATTTGCACGTATAAACTCCCAGTTTGCCAAAATGCGCAAGTTGTGCAAACGCCTTAATTCATCTTTACCGTTTTACCTCACATCAAATTCATGTACACTGTTTGAAATTAGTTACTTTTTTCAATTGTGCGCCATGAACCTATCAATTCCAACTCAACAAATTCTTTTCAAATGTACCGCAAATGCAGTCCATTTGCGAGTCCCGTTGTACCTTCAAAACGTTCACGCTGGCTTTCCCTCACCAGCTGAGTCATACGTTGACAGTGCGCTTGACTTCAACGATTACCTGGTCAGTAACCCTAATGCCACGTTCGCTGTGTACAGCTGTGGTGACTCAATGATTGATGTCGGTATCTATTCTGGTGACTTGCTTGTGTTTGACCGATCCATAACGCCGAACAACGGTGACATCATCGTTGCCAGTGTAGGAGGGGAGTTCACCGTGAAGCGACTGGTGGTCACAGCTCTGGGCATCGAGCTTCACCCTGAAAATTCCTCTGGCCAATACTCAATCGTTCGACCTACCGATGGCGTTGAAATCACTTTGGTAGGTGTGCTGACGCATTCGATCAAGCGGTTCAGGAAAGCCTGATATGTACGCACTCATCGACGGGAATAGTTTCTACGCATCATGCGAACGTGTGTTTCGCCCCGATCTCGCGGGTGTGCCTATCATCGTACTGTCAAATAACGACGGTTGCGTGGTCACGCGCACAGTTGAAGCCAAAGCCTTGGGAATCAAAATGGGTGAACCGTTGTTCAAGATAAAGCACCTAGTGCGACAGAACCGTGTGCAGGTGTTCTCATCAAACTACGAGCTGTATGCTGATATGTCCCGACGCATGATGAACACTGTGGCTACACTCGTGCCACGCATCGAGGTGTATTCAATCGATGAGTGCTTTGCTGACCTATCAGGCATGGATCATTATTCTCAATTTATGGGGGCTGGGCAAAATGACGCAAGCCCATCATCAGCATTCATGCGCTTTGGGGAGATATCCAACCAAGCATCAGCAAGCTCTGGGCAAAACACTGGGCTACTCACGCTCGGATTCAGCATCCGTGCACGAGTACTTCAGTGGACAGGCATACCCACGTGCGTGGGCATCGCTCCTACCAAAACCCTTGCCAAATTCTGCAATCACTTGGCCAAACGCCATGCCGTGTTCAAAGGGGTGGTGGACTGGAATGCCTGGACACCTGCCATTCAACAACGAGCTTTGGCCAGCGAAGACGTGACTGAAGTATGGGGCATCGGTCGGCAGATCGGGCGATCGTTGAATGCCATGGGCATTAAGACCGCTGCTGACCTTGCCAATGCACCACCACACACCATACGCAAGATGTTCGGCGTGGTGGTTGAGAGGACGCAGCGCGAGTTGCAAGGCATCGAGTGCTTGGAGCTGGAGGACATTGCACCGAAACGCCAACAGATTGTCCGCAGCCGAAGTTTCGGCCAACCGATTACAACTCTGGATGGTCTGTCTGCATCACTCGCTCACCACGTCGCTGAAGCTGCGCAAAGGTTGCGAGGGCAGGGTAGTGTGACCCATGCGATTCAGGTATTCATCCACACCAACCCGTTTAAGCCTGATTTACCTCAATACAGTGGCTCAGATTGCATTGCAATCCCTGCGGGCACATCAGACACCCTCAAATTGAATCAAATCGCTCAGAAGGCGTTAAAATCGATTTTCAAAGGTGGGTTTGAGTACAAGAAATGCGGTGTCGTGTTATCAGGAATTGAATCATCATCAACCCAAGCACAGCTTGACTGGATCGATCCTGGTGACAGTGACAAACGGATTGAGTTGATGCGCTGCGTCGATACCCTGAACAGCCGCTTTGGTCGCGGCTCTATCAAGATGGGCACTGAAGCACTGAACCAGGCGTGGTCCATGCGCCGTGATAAACTCAGTCCAAAATACACAACACAGTTTACTGATCTGCTCAGAATTTAACCGATTTAAAGAGAATACATGTGAGTAGCGGGGTCGCTGTAACATGTTTGTCATTAACCACAGGATTATCCACAGACTTTGTGGAAAACTATTCATGTAATTTGTAAGTTTGTCTTTAACTTCGGCAAACTTTCTATGCGAGAAAGTATTAGTTCAATGACCGTATCCGCATTGTTATTGTCATAGGTATGCCTATTATTTGCCTTGGGTAGCACAAACATAGCGACTTCTTTTGTGGTAATGAGTGCGGTAAACGCGCTATTTACGTACTCCTTTTCAATTATTTTGAAAGTCTCTTGTACTAATTTTTGTCCTGCCAAAAAACAATCATTGCATACATACAATCGTTCTTTGCAATATGGCGAGTTTGAATTCCAGAAATATGAATTTCTGAGTAATATACTCCACTCACCTTTATTGTTTTTTCGTACCAGTTGCTCCTTGCTGCGATTACAGATTGGACAACACCAAGATTCATCAACTTGCTTCCACGCTTTAGCGCGGACACTTTTAACATGAGCCACAACGTTCGCGGCTGGTTTGTCTCGCCCCTCAATATTCTTTATTTTTCGCCACTCGGAGTGATGTTTAATTGGTTGTTCTCTTTTTGGACCAATTAGCAAATCAAACACTCTACCGCTCAGAAGATCCCTTTGTCTATGAAAGTAATCCGCTCTCTGTGTGAGAGGGACATTTTGATACCAGTGTTTATTAGTTGCACCGTAGTGTGCAATTCTTTCTGCAATTTTAAGTCTTAATTCAAAAGTACTTTTGTTTGCTTCCCAAATCCGTTGTGCATTTTCAATATTGATAGAGTGCGGGAGATTTGGTTTTGCAATAACAAAATCAGCAATTTCAAAAGAAGAAAAACTAAAATCGGGATGAGCGGAAATTAACTTTTTTGCATTCGCATCTGCACTATTGCAGTCTCCACAAATCGCAACGTTGTCAAATGCCAAAATCATTGAACAAGAGCGAATCGCAAATGCCTCGGCATCGCTATCTGCCACAATCTTGTGCTGTGCAACCGAAATTTCAAAGAATTTCTGCTTTATTATCTCTTTCATATGGTCATGATGTTCGACAATCCAGCACCACAAGTTTTGGTGTTGATCTAACTTAACAATTTGAGACTTACTTCTTCCACATGCAGGACAAACCCAGTTTTGAGGCGTTAACACCCAAAGTCTCGTAATATTGAAACCAATTGCATTGAACTCATTTTTTAAACGCTGTGACTGCTCAGAAATTACACCATCAAATAATGAGTCTCCACAAACTACTCCATGAATTTTCTCAATTTCATATTCAGAAAATTGCTCCAACTCTTTCATGCCATTCTCCAATCACCACTTGAATTCTGGCCACTCAGTCCAGTCATGGAAATCTTGTGGGTGACTACCTTGCGCCTTAGCAAGTTCTTGAAGCTCCTTCTCAAACACCTTGTAATCGGCACTTTGGGGAAATAGACGACTCAAAAAGCTTGGCAATTTTTTTAATCTGGCTTTCAGCGTGGTTCCTGAAAACACGAACTCACGACATTGTATAAAGACAAACTCAGTTAAATAGTCTTTGGATACAAATCCGAACTCTTTGACCCAACCCATAACTTTCTGAGAAATATTTGAATCATGCTCATTAAGTGCATTTTCAATGCAAGCTTCTAAACGATACAGATCTGATTGAATAGCGCTATCTGTGGGTTTGAATGCTGCTAAATTGCGTAGCATACTGACCTGAGCAAGGAACTCTGGCCACAAAATATCCACCGAGTAATAGGTTGATGGTTCATCATCCGAACCCTTCATAACAATCTCTCGTTGTCCTGATTTAGCCTTGCGTACTTCGTAGGCTAAGCCCAATACAAACTCTTGCATGTCAGAGTCTTCACCAACTAGATAATGTATCGTTTCATGTAGTCGATGAAAATCATAATAATCACCTGAGAGTCTTATTCCAGCTCCATGAGCGGTGCATTCGCCACGTAACATAATCATCCTTTCATCGCTTGTTGTGATATACTTACCATATAGTACACGAAATCGGAGGTTAATATGGAAAAAGTTTTAGAAAAATCAACGAAATTATTTATGAACGGTCGAAGCCAGGCGGTGCGACTTCCAGCGTCGTTTCGCTTTGATTGCGATGAAGTCAAAATCCGCAAGGATCCTATTTCAGGTAACGTTGTGATTTCACCTATGCGCAAAACTTGGGACAGTTTCATTCAACTTGCCAGCACAACCACAGTACCATCTGACTTCCTCGATGAGCGCAACGATGATGCACCACAAACCCGCGAGGCGTTGTGATGGGCACGTCGATTCGCTATATGCTGGACACCAATGCTGTCAGCGACTTCATCAAAGGGCAGGGCAACGTGCGCACCATGGGCATGAGTTTGCCTACAACGTCTTTGTGCATCTCTGCAATCACTGAAGCAGAACTGTACTTCGGTTTGGCAAAGAAACCCGATGTCGTGGCACTGCACCACCTCGTACACGAGTTTTTAAGCAGGGTGGAGGTGTTGCCCTGGGATACAGAGTGCGCAATCCACTACGGGACGCTCAGAGCCGATTTAGAGCGTCAGGGCAAACCCTTGGGCAACCTCGATATGCTCATCGCAGCACACGCGGTTTCAAATGGGTTGGTGCTCGTGACCAAGGATAAGGCTTTTGCTCAGGTGTCTGAACTTCATACTGAAGATTGGTCATAATATAGGAACACTTGAGTGCAACCTCACACACCGTATATAGGTGAACAATTACGCACCTAATATGCATGGAGTAACTACATGAATAAAACAAGTCAAATCAAACAACTGGTTGCAGAAATTAATCGCTTGCATAGTGAATTCTCGAAAGATTATTTCGAAACAGGAGCAATTGAGAAAATCAATTTGTCCAGAACAATTACGCATATACCTATGCCTCATATCTATCAGTATCGTTTAACGCTGCATGAGAGCATCAATGATTATTTAATGACGGCGGAAATTGCTATTAGATACTTTTATCGCGTTAAAACCCGTGAAAGTATTGACGATAAAATATCTCGATTTGGTACGCGAGAGGATCAATATCCTGTCAACAACTGGTTGAATGATATTTTTGGTGCACGGATTATTGTGGCCAATGATGAGATAAAGTCCGTTATGGAGGTTTTGGATGATTGGCAAGATGAGTTGAACCTTAAAAATTGGTATCTGCGGGATAAAGAAGGATATCGTGGTTTACACATCTATTTCAAAAATAAAAGCAACTTTTACTTTCCGTGGGAGTTACAAATTTGGGATGAGCAGGACTTGCTAAGCAATATTCGTAACCATGAAAAATTCAAACGTAATTTTATGTGAGTAGGTGGTGCATATATGAAAACTGTTATTCATCCTTACAAGGAAATTTCATTAAATGCCGCGCAATACATTGCTGAGTTTGGAGGCAAGCACGACACTCGATGGACTGACAAACGACGACCCGCCACTAGATGCCCTGCATGCTATGAACCAATGAAACTGGTGGGTGAAGATAGACCAGTCCACGATCAGTTTTTTTCGCATATAGGCAATTCTTCAGAACAACCCGTTTTCTGTCCATTACGTACAAGTACAACTGATTTCCGTTACGCTTTTTTGAGAGACTCGCCTCATGATTCTTCTGTTGGGGAGGCAATAAAACGAAGTTTCTTTAAAAATTGGACGAAACATTTCAGCATGATTAGAAAACATCTTGATGGCATGTTTGATGTCCAACAATTCATTCAATTGATTCATTTAGGTAACGAGTCACGATTATGGAATCGAGGCAATTTATCTGAGTGGGAAATACCTTATGTTTTTCTAGTGTGGCAAGACTATCCACCAATTAAGGACAAAAGAACTGGCAAGTATGTACGAAGGGAATGGTACAAGTTTTGGTTTGATTACCGAGTAAGAACGCTTGAAGACATCTGGATCCGCACGCAAGGTAAGCCCCGAATCATACGAGCAACTTACTCCATTCCTCGTGATGGCTCATCGCCAGGAATTGACCAATTGAGAGATACAAAAGTGTTCGATTTGAATGAAAGTTTTCTTGCGTTGAGCTACGAACCAAAAATCCATGACTATGTTAAAAACTGTATGGCTCGTGAATTCCCAAATTTTATTCCTTAATCTAAAATTTCATACTGAATTGAGTTTTCAGGATTTAAATCAATTTTCCGAGTTTCAAAATCTTTCCACCACTTGTCATTAGGATTTCTGATGACAAATTTTAACTCCTCGTTACAATATACGGCGTACATTCCAAATGGACCACTACCAACCACAATCGTATATCTGTTATGGTTTTGCAAAGGTTCGTTGTTTGGCCAATTAGGATACATTGTTTCAACAAATATTTCATTGATTCGGTGAGGTCGCCAGTTTCGACCTAACTCGTGCTGAATGTCTTTTGAACTGGCTTCATTTTCATCAAACACCTCAATCAATGGAAATTGACAGTCTGCATGATTCAAAACTTTGTCTAAACTTAATTGAAGTGTAATGGGGGGGAGTTCGTTTTCAATTTGTTTATCAGACTCATTGGTCACGATTGAATTATTGGATTCTTTCATCAATGATGTATTGAAGCTGTCTGAGTGAACAAGTTTCATTGTGAGAAAATTCACCAAATCATGAGCATCTTTAGCGTCGAACACTTGGAAAAAGTACTCTGGTGCATCTTTAGCGTCAGGTAAAACAGTCTGCCCATCAATTGCAATAGTGATGTTAATCGAACCATTTGCACCATCTGCATCCAAAACCGCGTAACAACAACCACTCGAACGGTAATACCAGGAGTTAGTTTTGTCGCATCCTCCAAGTTGGTTTTTCATAGAGGTTACGAGTGCTTCAATTTTTTCTTTGTACTCAATTCTCATCAAAGCCACACCATTACTTTGGTTAAATAGATGAATTTCATTTTTCATTATTTTTTTACCTTAGTCAAAAATTCTTCCGCCTTAATCACTGCCTCTTGCCAATTTCTTCCGATACGTATTGGCCCTTGATCGGAATGATAGAAAAGACCATAATCATTCCAAAATGCCACAATTTCAGGTACGTTCCTTAAATATGACCGCATTGGAAATCCTACTTTGCCATCCTTTGAAGTATTGAATTTTGCAATTTCTGATTGCAAAGCATCAATAAAAACCCTGTCTGCATATTCAATGTAGGCTTCTCGATTTCGACGAAGAGCGGCCACATAAAACCATATTGATGCTTCACCATGAATATCATCTTCAAAGAACCAACCAAGCCAATCCATCACATGAGAATATCCTTTTTGCGCCCATTTTCGACAAAGTTTAAGAGTGCTCGGGTAATCTTTAGCTTCGAGCATCTGAACGAATTGCCCGATTTTGATGTACTGTTTCTTTCCAGTTCTTCGATTAGCGGTCCAAATGTAGTCATTGTTTTCACCAACCCAGCAGTTACCAAGAACAACGACAGGGGTCTTTTGAGAACTTATTTGCCACACTTGTCCGTCTTCAATGAAGTTTTTGTCTGTCATGATTTGTCTTCAAGATGTTTATCAAGATTTTCTGCAAGTATCTCGAAATCCGTAGGGTTTTTTCTGACTCGTATGCCAATATCTCTGGTTACCCAGTCTTCTAATGATGGTTTATCATTGGCTTGCCAGTTATCGAAAATCACCTTGTAAATGCGAAGCAAGCCCACATCAATCACATCTGCTACGTGAACCTTATCGCACATTGTGCAGTAGCCAGTGTCCCAAAGGTCAATCCCGATTAGCAGTTTTTCCTCAGTAACTGTATCAACGTTATATGGCAAATCTTTTGGATTGATCAAGGAACAGACGAAATCTAAATATGGGGAAGTTTTGAGTGCTTTGAAGCAGTAAATGTGCTGATTTTTCAACATTTGACCTGCGTACTCTCCATGGTCAACATGAATATGTAAGGCTTTGAGGAGTTCTAATTTGTCATTGTATAAAACTTGATTCTTTCGCTCTATTTTATAAATTTTTCTGAATAGCAAAACTATCGCAATCAAAACCAACACCAACGAACCAATCATTCCTAATTTCATTTCAACCACCTATATATAATTTATTCAAGTTTTCCAAAACCCACTGTACGGCCCCAGTGGACTCCAACCACCTCCAAGCCGTTGTCACATCATCAACAAGCAAAGAGAAGGGCGGCAGGGTGTTGTGTTGGCTCCAATAAGCCCCTACGCGAACGAGTAGGGCAAAAATCACCAGTTTCATCGCTGCATTTATCACGCGACGAGCCACGTACCAGGCTGCAAAGTATTGGATCATTTGCTTACCCTAACGGTTTGAAAATTTGCCTTTGAAAGGTTTTCAATTCTCTTTATTCGCTTGCCTGGTTTGGTCAAAACAAAAGCAATAATTGAATCGAAATCCGTGTCTTTACTTAAAACATAAAACTCATTAAATTTATCAATCATTTGTCCCAATTTAAATGCAATTTGCATATCTGCTGCATTTTTACCTGATTGGCTTACTACATTCCACCCTATTGTTGCATACTCAAATTCTTGAAGTTGCTCGCCAGAGATTTTTTGGTTAGGACCAAGAAACACTTCACAAACAACCTGTTTTCCAAGCTGTCTGATACCTGTAATATTCTGGATATTTTGATAGTCGATCAAAATTAGTTTTTTTGCATCCATCCTTTATTTCTCCAAAACAATTTGATTAAAAATATCTCGATCTGTTAGATTTTCTATTTGAGCTATTTTCCATCGCACCAAATGGATTCCCGCGCTTTTAAATACGTGATTTTTGATTCTGTCGGCCCTCACCCTGTCAGCTCGTTGGTGAGTACTGTCATCAATCTCAATGCCACACACAAGTTGATAGTTTTGATCGCACACGACAAAATCAACAGACATCCTTGCATACCGACCAAACAGACTGTATTGCCTAGAGGTACTCTGCCCACTTTTGACTTTAATTAATTGTGCCAATGACACTTGTGGGAAAATATAATGTTCAGGTAACGCAGCGCGTAAAGCATCAAAGACCTTGACCTCAATCCTTGTCATAATAGAATTGGAACGTAATGGCCAAGTGGTTTTTAATTCGCGTTCCAATGCATCGTCACTCGATTCGGATTTTTCTGACTTGAATAACCCATATAAGTCTTCTGTCTTATCATCGTAGATAATTTTGTCTTTATTTAGCGATGGTTTGCTGGACACATCAAATGACTTTAACCGTTTTTCAGCATCAGATACTTTTTTCAAATATATACCAGCCACAACAAGACCAACGCAAAGCACAAAAATGAACTCCATGTTAGTCTTCTCCTCGGCTCGGAAGTGTTGCGGTCAAGTGCCCCACCCAAACAACTACCATACCGATGCTATAAATTATCATCGTGAGCTTCGAATCCTGATGTTGCACAGCCAAGCCAACCCCCATCAACAGTGTAATCGCAACAATCGAATGCCTTTGTTTGCACCACAACATAAATTTAGAATTGCGGGATGGTGTTGCTGAAGGAAAATACAAATTGCCTAAAACAACTAACATCCCTACGAATGCTCCAATCAGCATGAAATCAAATAATGATAAATTCATAACAAATTTTCCAAAATAATTGCAATGTTTCCTATGTTTGCGGCTATGAATATTGCAATTGCCGCAACAACGCCTTTCAAAGCAAATATTGAAAGTATCTTCACTTTTAGCGCCGTTGACTTACCAAATAACCCCTCTTGACACAACCAAAATCTCCACATCAAAAGTAACCAAAAGCCGAAAAGTACAAGACAAAAACCGAGTTCTGCAATATTTTTCATTGCTATCCTTTTTTACTATTCCAATATTCATCAATAACCCCCTCGCCACTGACGTACGCGCCCTGTATCAACGTGGGTAAATGAATCATAAAACCCAACTCCGCCAATTCGGTAGTATTTTGCCATTTGCCCAACTTGGTCGGGATTTAGCCCACGCACCGATAAATCTGCCGCCATCCCTTTGACGTGCAATGAATTTTTTGCTGCGCCTTCAAGGTTGCTATTGTGTGCTTGCGTTCGGTAGCCAGAATTGATTGTAATAATTGGATTCACAACGCCAGCATCTCTTGCCCATCCTTGTATCCCATACATGAGATTGAATACCCCAAAATCGATACTTGATGTACGTCCGCGGTCTACCACATCACGCATCATGTAGCATAGTTGCTGGTATGCATCTGGGATGTACTGACCGTTTTGAAAAAAAGAAATGCGAGCTCTTTCACCCGTTTGTGCACGACGAATATCAACCCATCTATCTCTGTACCAAAAGTTGCGATCACTCGCAGCGGCCAAATCTGGCAGAAGGATACCCGCAGCTCCAACTGCCACAAACCCCAAGCCTTTAGTTAAAAATTCACGACGGTTCATTTATCAGCCTACCTTATCCCATGACCAAGAGGGTATTTAGCGAATCCAACACAGCGCAAACCATGAATATCAAGCCTATAGCAAATAATTTTATGGATGTTTTAATGTACTTTCTCGCCAAAACTATTTCAGAATCTATTCCATCGGGTAATCGACGCAATCTTAATCGTGATTTTTTAAGATATTTGATTATCAAATAAATCCCAATACAATTGACCAACACATTGAAAAGATTGGCATACACAATAAAATCTTTCATTTACACTCCTCACTTTTCTCAATCACTTGTACAGTCAATTTCAATTCAATGGTGCTGTCTTTAGACTGATATCTAAACGTCTTTGACTCCATGTTCATTAATCTCATTGCAACCAATTTACAAGCCATTTGAGTGACATCCTGCTTGTCGTCCAAGTCTTGGCCATCACCTCGTGCGTGGCCAACGTAGATTGTGTTTGTGAGCGGGGAAATACCCATCCCAAACATACTTCTTTTCGTCTCAAAATTTCCCATTTAATTTCCTAACCTAATTAACTTGACACCAATCCAAAGCGGTTTTTGGTATCAACACAGGGCGTTTAGACCTACCTACAGTTACCATCTTAAAAAAAGTTGCCTCAAAGTCGTCCTTACGCCAAGAAAGACCTTCACCAGAGTGTTTGTCCCAAGTAAGTGGCTTTGGCATAAGCCCTTTGTTTTCAAGATAATTTCTAGCCTGTTCACTGAAACCAAAACTTTCTAAATCGGACACATCAACAACATCGTTACTTCCCAACACTTTTTTGAATTTCGTAACACTGAGCAATAATTCAAAATTTCCCATTTAAGCAACCTCAAATTACCCGTTTAAACCTTTGCACCTGCACTTGTGTTATGAGCTTTTAACCATTCACGTTGACGCTCATCTGCAATTTTCTTACCCTCGGCAACCATATCCCTTACCTGTTGCTCCAATTCACCCATAAAACGTTCATACGTCATATTCTTGGTGCCTTTTTCAATTTGACTCAATTGGAATTCCCATAGGGCTGTAGTTTCTGGCTGTGTCAATTCGGCAGGTAGCTTTTTAACAACCATTCTTCCTTTATCTGTGGAAATGATTTTGGTACCCTTTTTAATAACGTAATTCACTTCCAACAAACGCTCAATAATTGCAGCTCGCGTTGCAGGGGTGCCCAAACCATTTGATTGGCTTAAAATCTTCTTGAGCACTGGATCTGTCACTGAACTGGCCACAGATTGCATCGCTTCAAGCAGTGAAGCTTGTGTATACGGCTTAGGTGCGGTTGTTTTACCCGCAGTCACATCGAAAGCAATCCCTCTCACTTCGTCATCTTTAGATACCTCAGGTAGTTTCTGCTGAGGATCTTTGGTATTTGAATCATCCTCTACGACTTTGAAAATTCCTTTCCAGCCCAAAGCACGTTCAACATTCCCTTTGGCAACAAATCGCTCTGACTCACACTCAATCTCAATTATTGAAGTATCGTATTCATAATCAGGTGCAAACTGCATCATGAATCGATCACGAACCAATTTGTAGATTGCTTTCTCATGCGCCGACAGTATCGACCAATCAAATTTGTTTGGAACTGCCTTGGGCATGATTGCATGGTGATCGCTCTTTGCGACTTGCACATCGTTCCAAGCACGTCCTTTCTTAGACAAGTTCAATTTAGCTACGACCTCAGACATAGTTGGATCCATCGCAACAATAGTGGCCATAATAGACGGGACATCCTCGAACTGGCTTTCAGTTAAATATCGGCTATCACCGCGAGGGTACGAAATCAGTTTATGCTTCTCGTACAGAACCTGTGCGCAATCCAAAACCTGTTTGACAGATATTTTGAGCAATTCAGAAGCTTCCTTTTGCAACTCCAGTAGATCATGGGGTAGGGGAGCAGCCGTTGCTTTTGCTTCAGTACTCGCTTCCACAATCCGTCCTACCTGATTTCGACATTTATCAGCTACCATCTGTAATAGTTTTTCGTCAGTACAATGTCCCTCAGCATCGCGTTTTGCATCAGGGATTTTGTAGCTTGTTTTAATGGCTCCGTTTAAATGCTCGAACACGCCTGTCAAATTGAAAAACGACTTTGCTTTAAAATTTTCAATTGCAAGATCACGTCTGACAATGAGGGCTAAAGTTGGCGTTTGTACTCGCCCAACTGATATCGGACCCTCTTTGGACTTTGGTTCTTTTGACCCATACGCGGCTGTGAAAACACGGCTGCAATTCATGCCAACCAACCAGTCAGCACGTTGTCTTGCCAACCCAGCCATATACAAACCTTGCTTTTTCTCTCCAGGCATGATGTTTTTCAAACCGTCTCGAATGCTCTTATCATCCAATGCTTGTATCCACAATCGACTCAGTTTCTTGCGCCCGTAATCAAAATTGCTGTATGTCAATAATGATCGACCTATCAGTTCGCCTTCGCGTCCCGCGTCAGTCGCTAAGACAACTTCATCACATCGATTAATCAGCCCTCGTATAGCATTCATTTGCTTATCGAAGCCCTTAGCCACCTTGAACTTCCATTTATCTGGAAAGAGCGGCAGTGGCTCTAAATTCCAATACTTATTTAGTTCTTCAACATATTCTTCTGGTTTTGCTGATTCTAAAATATGACCAACAGCCCAAGTCACACAATCATTGTCATGCTCGTAATAAAACCCCATGTTTCGAGGTAATTGCCCAAACAGCACTCGAGCAATATCTTTAGCTTGACCAGGTTTTTCGCAAATAAACAATCTCACTTTGTGATACTCCTATTACGTTTCCTTTTGTATGAAGCCGCTTCAACATCTGCTGACTGACACGCCAAATTCCATTGCTCCAATGTGATGTAACCACGCTCCCAAACCATGTCTCTCCAAACATCCGACAAACTTGCTCCAACAAACTGAATGTTTTCGACACCGAAAAATTCAAAATCATACTTTGCACGATAGTACGCATACCACATGGCACCCCAACCAGCCAAAAGCAACAATGAATAAAATACTTTTTTCACCAATGAATCATCGTTAAACAACAATAAAACTCCACCAAGGGACAACGCTAAATACACCCACTTCATAACACGGATTGTGTGAATTAGACCTTGAGCATTAGCATCAGTTAATTTCGCCTTCATATTCATAGCAATCAATTCTCCAACGCAAGAAATAAAGCAAACATCATCTTTTGATCCAAGCGAGTAACTGCTCAAACAACCCAGATACCAACCAAGAACTCATCCATAGAAACCAAACAGCAATCAACCCCACCCAAAATATCAATTTCAAAATTGACCACAACTCTTTTAACAGAACCCCTGTCCAAATTCTCAATTCTTCGAACCAACTTAACTCTTCTTTTTCCATACCATTATTTGTCCAATTTTGTTGTGTCATTTAATTTCATCACTATTGCTCTAACCACTTGTTATCAGTTTGGGTTTTGTGACAAGAGCCACAAAACCCTCAAGACACTTTACAGAGGAATGTCATCATCAAAAGGCACTGATGGTTCTCCATGAGGTGTACCTTGTGCTAAATCATCCGCCGAGTTACCAGATTCCTTTTTATCCAACAACAAAAACTCTTCACCGATCACTTCGGTTGTCCAGCGATCTACGCCTTTACTATCGGTCCATTTGCGAGTACGTAAGCGTCCCACAATCGTCACATGGGAACCCTTTTTTAAGAGATCCAAAATATTTTCAGCACGCTTTTCAAAGAACACGACTCGATGCCACTCAGTCGCAGTTTCCTTTTCACCTGATGTTTTGTTTTTAAAATGAGAATTTGTAGCCATGTTAAACGTGGCAACCAATGTCCCATTTTGAGTAGATGCTCGCTCTGGATCTTTACCCAAATGCCCAATTAAATTTACACTGTTTTCAATACCCATCGTTATCCTCCTAAAAAAGCCCCGCAGGGCATTAAACAAAGTTTGTGGCTCTCCCGCCACCCGTCTTGCGACCTAAAAATTACTACATTCATTAACAATGTTTTTTATTACAAATATCGTTAATAAATTATCATTAAGTTGCGTGGTTTGGTGAGCTACTTGCAGCCACGTTGTGAATGACTGCTTTCGCTCATTAACTTCAAATTTCTTTGAACCAAGTTGGTTGTAAAGGAATTTCTACACTGGCATTTCTGACCATCTCCAACATACTGGCCACCAACAACAGATGCTCTCTAACCTGATTAACTTTATTCATTACATTGATACGTTGATACTCAATAATCTTGTACACCCATCTTTCTTCAACTGAGAAACGCAACGTAACCAACTCATCAAAAATCGTTGAAATCTGCATCATCTTTTGTGGCTTGGTACGTGTTTTCCAATGCAAACTGTATTTGATAACTTCAGTTCCTTCATCCAAGTGATCGTTCAAATAAGCAGCTACAATCGGTCGGTTTATTTTCGCCACACTGAAAGGGTGAACTGAGCCGACTTGACGCAATAGTGTCTCGTTGGCCCACAAGACAAACTCATTGACTAAAAACTCCATGTTCTTTTGAGTGTCAATTGCATTCTTCAAATCCTGCTGTAAAGACTCAACGCTTCTAACAGTCAATACCTCTCGGTTTGAATCACCCAAATATCCACCATGATCTGGAAAGAGCAATTTGTGAATTGACTTCTCATCAAGCATTGACATTACTTACTCCATTCAAAGCAGTAACAGCCTTACGAATCTTCTCATTAACTTGTAGCAAAACATCCGCGTCGCTTTGTTTGAACTCACTTACATTCGAAACCGCAAACCTTGGTTGCAACTTTCTAACCAAAACTCTGTCATCTACAACACCCCAACCGCTGACCGCAATCTTTGCAAGAGTTTCAATCATTGCTTCATCTGCATTCAACCAATGCTCGTAATGCAGACTCTTGTTAAAATCATCCTTAGTCAACACCTTTGTTTGGATACTCACTTCAAAGAATAAATTTCGCAACTTGGACATGTATGCTGTTTTCGACTTGTGAAACTCATCACGAGTCAATTCACCACCGTAGTATAAAGTTGCCAACAACCGACACAATCCATCGAACTTGTGTACCAACTTAACGAACTGAGTTGCGTATTGACAAGTGAAATCCATGCTATAAAATTTCGGCCCGCTGCTCTCTACTTCATTAAAGACAAACCCCTCGTTCTTAGACTGCTCCAATTTCTTATTTAACTGTGCAGACTGTGTTTCAATGGACTTAAATATCTCATCGTATTTAAGTCCAATATTGATAAGTGCTTGGTCAACATACGGATTAGGTTTTTTGTTTTCATAAAACAACTTACTTACATTGTGAGCAGCCTGAATACATCCGACAGCTCCATCAGTTTTGTTCTCTGCGTAATTACCTACAAACACATCACGAGCCTCACCAGAATGTAACCAAACACCATTCACACCCGATGGTCGATAAGAGCCGTGTTCGCGCTTTGATGCAGAACTGTTTTTCAATACGATTTGATAATCATCTAAATTTAGGTTTTTGATGGATGCGTTGGTTCTGAGTAAACCGTTATCTTTCAAATGTTGAAACACCCACATTTTCAGAACACTAATTCGACCTTCATACTCAATAATCCGCGCATACTCTTTGGAACCAGCATCAATTCCAGACGTAATCAATTCATCGACAACACGTTCTTCTTGTAACCAATCATATCTGTCACGAAAGGGCGATTGCTCATCCGTTAAAAAACCTGAAAATTGAGATCGGAATGCGATTGAGCCTGGTCTCAAAAAAACACGAGTGCGATTGTCTTTCATAAAAAACTCCAAAATAAATATTGCATCACTTAAACTCCCCCTTACCCATTAAAGGCTTTTGTTCGAACAAAATCGTTCTTACAATTACAAAGCACTTTTTCACAACCATAAAACCACCAACTTCATTACACCAACCCACATCCTCGGACTACCAACCACTTTGCCTCGGACTGTAATGAGTCATTACACCAACCCACATCCTCGGACTACCAACCACTTTGCCTCGGACTGTAATAGGGTATTACGCCAACCCATCAGCCCTTAACCTACTAAACCGATAAATTTTCCTTTTGATTACGTTTTCTTAATAAAGCATCCAAATATTGTTTGGCTGTTTCTCTTGATGAAACTTGTCTCTCAACAATAGGTTCTGCAACAGCCACAACTTTATTTTTAATACACTCTCTTTTTTTCCTTACCTTATGAGCCACCTCGGGAATGAATTGACCACTTCTATCCAACTCCAAAAGCTTTTCGAAATATCGAATAGGCTGTTTGATAGTTTTGCCTGACTGTTCAAAACCGCTCATCTCGTCTAAAAAAACTTGTAATTGTGTTTTTCGGTCAAGTGCGTTGAACTTTAAGTTTGCTATGTTTCTATCGTCATGATCACTAAAGCACATTGGCCAAACCAAATCTGAATCTGTAATATGGTTTACCGTTGCAGGCTCTTTATCGGTTAATTCATTCACCACAACCACATTTTCACAAGCCCGCGTTTCTTTGCTATTTACTTGTTCATCGCTCGAATGTTTTTGTTGTTGTTGTGGTATTTTTAAGTATTCTTTATCTGTAGTATTTTCCTTAGTAATCTTCTCTTTATAAACAATTTCACCTTTCGGTACGACAGTATTTGACGTTTCGGTACGACTGTATTCGACCTTTGGGGACGACAGTATTTCACCTTTCGGTACGACAGTATTTAACCTTTCGGTACGACAAGAAAAGCCCTTTTTTGTATCAGAAAAGCCCTTTTTAGGTTCTTTCTTATTAACTAAGTATGTCTCACGTTGTTTCATCAACTCAGTAAAAGCCGCAAAACATTGTTTGAAGTTTATTTCAATAAAAATATCACGTGACAAGAATAAATGCCGTTCTGAAATCAGACCGCGTTGCTTCAAATACTCACGCGCTTTGAATTGTTCCTTGTAAGACAAACCTGTTTGTTCATGCCATTGCTCAATTGATTTAGTAATAAATCCTTGAACTTTTTGGCTATTGCCTTTGAACAGGTTTTGAAGCATCATAGACAGCATCAAACCAGCGTTGACACCACCACCTATATTTGCCAAAATAGTGTGATAGGGCAGTCTGTAGGATAGAAATTCTTCAAAATTACCTTGTCGATTTCGAATGTCGTTTAGTGTCAGTCGTGATGATTCCGTATTAATGTCAAAAGTCTGAAACAACAAGTTGCTCAAACCGTTCAAATTAATGCGGTAGAAGGGCGCAGCAGGAATACCAGCCACTTTAAATTCCAACAAATTCAAATCTTTCAATTGTTTCTTTGCCGTCAACTGCTCTTTCCTGCTAAGACCAGTTTCGAACGAAAAATCCTCGGTTGTTTTAAAAAACCAACCGTGGTTCTGTTCAATATTGATACCGCTCCGTGTCCAATAGATCATTTGAGAAAATAGCACTGCTGACTTAACGCTACCGAGCATATCTATCAAGCCTTTATAAACAGATATTGGGCGGTTTTGAGTGGTTAAGCTTCGCCAAATGTATTGCGCCTTATCTTCATCATCTTTTTTTGGAACAAGAGGATTGGACTGAGAGGATTTCATCTCAGTTCTAAATCCTAAAGTTCTTTTAGAGCTCATGCGAAGGCTCTCATCGGCTCGATTGAAAACTCATTTGTTCGAGCTTTGGAATGTTTGGTTTGCTCCACAGCCCTTGCTGACTTTTGCGCATATGACCAAGTAATATCCATAAGATATTGGATATTAATTCGCATAAGAACTTGTGCAGGGAATCCTTCTTTCCTAAGTTCAACCAAGCCAAGTTTTTTCAGAACCAGTTTCGCATTGCGAATCTCTTTTGATGTCATCCCTGATAAACCTGTCCACAGTGTGTCATGAGACTCGAACCAGTCTGAATATTGTTTACTCCGATCTAATTTGTCGTCATCAGACAAGTTAGATAATAAAAAAGACAATAAAATGACCGCATTTATACTGCCACCTGCGTCTCTTATTGCTTTGAGATGCAATCGATTAATATCGACCGATCTCAATAAGTCAAATTCGAGATGGTTTTCAATATGGCCACAACCCTCTGAAATATAGGTTATGGTATCCATAAAGAAGGGATCGATTTCAATCGTACCGAGCTTCGATTTAAGAATTCCAGCATTAAAGAGCTTAGTTAAAACTGTCTCAACTTCATGAGAACTCATGCTTAGTTCTGTACCCAATTGCTTGCGCGATACATGGTATCTTTGATTACAGTTTAAAAAATCCAAAACAATTGCTGACTTTGTAGAGCCTAAAGCACGAGCAATTAATGGGTTATAACTGATAGGATTATCATTGAACTGCATCACAGCATTTGGTAAGTGTTCCATTGTGTACATGTAAACCTCCTACATCAAATCAAAAAGTTTGAGAACGGCATACAACTGAGTTAAGTTGTATTTGCCTTCATATGCCAAGTACAACTCTCTAACTTGTTCGTATGGCTTAAGTTTTAGTTGTTTAGACAAAGCGAACCACTTTTCACTGATTTCCTGTTGAATCGCTTCATCACTGATTAGAACGACGCGTTTAAACTCGGAGTTTTCGACACTTAGTCCTTTACGGTATACAGCGTTCGTCACCGAGTTTGAAAGTGCAGGAAAAAACCTGTCCAGCATAGAATTGCTCGCACCTGTTGCAATCATCCACTCAAAATAATCTTGCTCTGATGATAAAATTCTCTGTTTTCTTACAGAGTCGTTAAAACGTTGTTCATTAAAGTGAACATGCACCTCAATTGTCTCAGTAGCAACATGTAAAGCTTGCGAGAAGGGCATTGATGCCAATCCCTGAACAATACGTTTTGTGCTCTCATCAAGTTGGATGCTTTTATTGTTCGCAATATTTCGATGTTTGGTAACAACTTGCTCAAGAGCCAACAAGGTTAGCTGACTATCATTAATAATCACGCCGTGTAGAGGTTTGGTTTTCGTATTAGTTTTGCTCATTTTGTAAATCCGTTTGGTTAATTTCACGCACGCGCTTGAGAACATCATTGAGTAGCTGTATGAATTTCTCATCTGGTGAATACAAATACCAGTTTTCCATTGCGAACGGAGTTTGAGGTCCTAAATGTTCAGATATATAGGACTGCCAACGTGGTGTATCGCTGAATACCTGCATAAACAGACTTTCGTTGGGAATGTCAAAATAAGCATCTTCCATGGGGTCGATTTGACGACATATGCTTGCTAACATCCACCAGACATCCCGTGCATACGGATGAATCCTATCAATTGGATAAAATTCACCATCAAAGTGGTCTGAAATATCGGGTAATTCCAAATAGAATTGGAAGGGCTTCGTCCCAGCTTCTCTAAAATATTGTTCAATCCCGCAATATTTGAGTAAGTCAATGACTAATTCATGCAAGGTTCTGTCTTCATAGTTTGTTTGCGTGAATTGTCCTAAAGTAACGATTGTCGATGAGGTTGGAATACTTGTTGAACCAAGATTATTTTGTTGGCTTACGCCAGACTCCGCAGTTCCCACAACTTCCACGTGTTGTTGTGACGGACTTGGCTCTAATACCTCTGAATTTTTGTTGTCTTCAGTTTCTGTATGTTGAACCTTATTGGCTGACGCATCTAAACCCAGATTTGTGGGGGTTGAAGGCAATTTTGCTTTTTGTTGTATCAATTTTAAAGCTGCTTCTGGGAATTGCTCGAAGAAGTCTTTTCTAATAGCTTTGAGTAATGCTGGCACGTTTAATGTTGGTTCAATCGGACTTGTGTTGCTTGTCCCGTCACCGTCGCTGTGCAATGAATTTGCATCAGAAAATGTTTGAAGTGTATTTGACCAAAACTCATCAAACTCAGCATCTTGATTTGCCACAAGTTTTTGTAGTTCGTAATATGCTTTGCGTAATTCAATTGTCTTTGGACCAGAGAGGTCATAACATAGTTGCCCCAACTCTTTTAATTTGGTATTTGCAAAAAAGTACAGTGACAAGTTATTGTGCGACACAGAAGCACCCCGTGATCTGAATGTATCTGATATTTCACGAGTACTATTCTCATCTATGCCCATTAACTCTGCAAGTCGATGGTAAGAATTTGCCTTGTCCCAAAACACCACATCAGAACGTATATCATTTTCAACAATATGCTTAAGCATCATTGAAATGTCGGCATCACCGAGTTCCGAAAAGGCCACGAAAATCACAGGAATTGCAGCAAATTTTTCATCATTGGTTTCTTGATACAATTCCTTCAGGATTGCCAAACGACTATTACCACCTGAACAAATTTCATAGCGGTCACTTCCTGGACGCTGAGTTACTTTGACAGGGTTTTCAATACCGATAGCGCGGATAGAGTCCTTTAAGTAATTCCAATCTTCTTCAGTACGTTTGCGACGCGGATTATGTTCGAAGCTATCAACACGATCTATGGCCACGCGCATGAGCCTATCGTGGCGATAATCGATCTTGACATCACCTTGCTTGGGATTCTCAACATCTAATGATGCCCTGATGTCAATTCCTTTAGACGGAGCTTCAGGAGCACCAATATCTGTCAATGTGCTTAAATTGAAGCCTTTGGGTGCGGTTGCCATCAATCATTCTCCGTTTTAGAGGATTCTGTTTGAGTATCGGAGTCAACAATTGAAGAAATATCTGACTCAGATAATTGACCAAAACAATTAACGTAGGCACCGTGGAAGTTGGGAAACAATTCCCAAGCTAAATGGTGCATTGCAATATATGCAGAATCTGATTTATTCTGAGTTGTGATTTCACGGCAATGAGCAGGAATTCGCTCTGTTGCAGCCTCTTTGTAAGCAACTGCCGAGCGAATGACTGTCTTGAGCATTTCTACTTTGCCATTGAACTTGAAGTAGGCTTGGTTCACTTCGGCCGCGATTGCCTTTGCATCGCGTGTTTGATCCATTTTGTATATGAGTGCTTTGATTTGCCCATGGATCAAACCAAGAGGGCGACCAGAATCCAAACGTGAAAGAAGGGCTTGTGTGCCATCCTCAAACTCACGTGATGACAGAATATCAGGCGAAATAGGGGAGAGCATCATGTCACATGCGAATGCTGCTGAATCTTGAATAGTGCCTTCTGCACCCTGTGTGTCTATGATTACGATGTCAAAGTTGTTGTCAACGTAATCATTATTGATTGCCATTTTGATACGCGCAGGTGCGTCAATCATTTTTGGGAGTGTGTTTTGTATTTCTCGTGTTTTATCGTTCCAAAGAACGATGGACATATTTGGAAACACAATTGTTGAGACCATTGATTCATTCAAATTGCCGTCATGAATCATTTCTATCATGCCACCCGTGGCTTCATTTCTTAATGGGTAGTATTTCGATAAACTGGCTTGAGGGTCAGCATCGATCAATAAAACTCTTGCTCCAAAATCTGCAAGAATTGCGCCTAAATTTGCAGCAAGTGTTGTTTTTCCAACACCACCTTTTTTTGAAATTAAGCCGAAAACATACATATAAATCCCAATCAATAAATTATTTACGAGTTATTCGTATCAAAACTTATCAACTTGAAACTCAGTCTTTATAAGGCTTTCCGACTATCACACTTCGTATAATTTATATTATGTTAAATTATATATTCGATAGTTCCTGTTATGTGAATCATGTCAATTATTGCTGCAAATTATTTCCCCCTCTGCGATGCCACTCTATCAATACAAATCCACTGTTTGATTTGAGCACAAAAAATCCCACACAGTTGTGGGATTTTTTACGGTGTGATTAGTAACCAACAACGCTGAATTATTCCAAATCAATGTCCAGAATCGACATGGTTAATGTGTAGGATACTTCGCCATCTTCCTCATCTTTATAAACGGTGCCAATGAATTCACCATTGAGCAACACTTCGGTGCAATCATCGTTCTTGCTGGGTTTGAGTTTGATATCCGCACCAAATTGGTTGACGAGGTAGTTTTCGAGTTTGATGATTTCTTGTTTGTTCATATCGCGTCCTTTATGCGTTTGTGTGGATTTCGATGCGGTATGATACCCGATTTAATTGTGAGTTTTCACGGATTTGTCCGAAAGCCGTACGAATATGCTGATAAAAAATCGCTCACGAATAACCGCAAGCGATTTTTATTCAGGGCTTTTGGGTACAATTATTCCAATGTTTTGAGATTTTGAATAATTTCACCCGCCATCGGCTGTGCATCACCGTAGAGCATACGGCAGTTGTCGGTGTAAAACAGCGCGTTTTCAACGCCCGAATAGCCCGTACCTTTGCCGCGTTTGATGACAATGACGTTTTGCGCCGCATCGGCATTTAAAATCGGCATACCGTAAATCGGGCTGGATTTGTCGGTACGCGCGGATGGATTGACCACATCATTTGCACCGATAATCAACGCCACATCTGCCTGCGCAAACTCCTCATTGATTTCATCAAGGTCAAATATTTTGTCATACGGCACGCCTGCTTCGGCGAGCAATACATTCATGTGCCCTGGCATGCGTCCTGCCACGGGATGAATGGCGAATTTAACCTCCACCCCCGCTTTTTCGAGCAAACCTGCCATTTCCCAAACTTTGTGTTGCGCGTGTGCCACCGCCATGCCGTAACCTGGTACGATAATGACTTTGCTGGCGTAACGCATCAGTGCTGCGGCATCCATCGCGTTGAGCTCTTTCATCGTGCCTTCGATGGCGGCTCCGCCCTGCGCCTCGCCTGTGATGGGGCTAAACAATATATTGCTAATCGGGCGGTTCATGGCTTTTGCCATCAGCTGGGTCAACAGTGTGCCTGCCGCGCCAACCACAATCCCAGCGATAATCAGTGCAGGATTGCCCAACACATAACCTTCAAAGCCGACCGCCAAACCTGTAAACGCGTTGAACAAAGAAATCACCACAGGCATGTCTGCGCCGCCAATCGGCATGGTCACGACCACGCCCAAAACCAGCGCAACCACAAAAAACGCCACGACCAAGCCGATGCCCGCAGGCGCATTGATGACCATCAATACGCCCAAAATCACGGCCAACACTGCCAAACCGATGTTCACGATGTTTTGCGCAGGCAATCGATGGGCTTTTTTCATCAAACCTTGTAATTTGGCAAACGCCACGCATGAACCCGTGAACGACACCGAACCAATCAATGCGCCCAACACCGCCAATACTACCGTCACAGTGTCATGCGATTCATGCAATCGCCCTGCTTTGGCAAATTCAATCGCCGCAATCGCCGCCGCCGCGCCGCCACCCATACCATTGTAAATCGCCACCATCTGCGGCATGTCGGTCATTTGTACTTTTTTGCCCGAAATCCATGCGGCAGAAGCACCCACCACCAAAGCCAGTAAAATCAAAGCGATGTTGTTCAAATCAGGGACTAAAAATGTGCCGATAATCGCGACCAACATCCCCACACCCGCCCAAACAATCCCTTTGCGTGCAGTGGTCGGCGAGCCCATGCCTTTGAGCCCAAATATAAACATCACCGCGCCAATGAGCCACGCGCCTTGTACGTATAGAGGTAAGTGCAACATCATTTACCCCCTTCTTTTTTCTTGAACATCGCCAGCATCCGTTCTGTCACCACATAGCCGCCCGCTGCGTTCGCCGCGCCAAGAGCAACAGCAAAAAACCCGACCGCTATTTCAAAAGGTGTCTGCGCGCGTCCCAAGGCCACCATTGCGCCCACCACGACCACGCCGTGGATGAAATTCGCGCCCGACATCAGTGGCGTGTGCAAAATTACAGGCACTTTGGCAATCAACTCGTAGCCCAAAAACGCCGCGAGCAAGAATATATATAAAGCCAACATTCCATCCATTTTATTCTCCCAAAACCTGTTTGACCATAGCGTGAGCGGTCGCGCCATCTTTACACAGCAGCGCACCCGCGACCACTTCGTCTGTCCAATCAATGTTTAACTCGCCCTCCTTAATCCACGGCGAGAGGAAATTGTATAAATTTTTCGCGTACAACTCAGATGCGTGTGTCGGCATACGCGAGGGCAAGTTGACAGGCCCATAAATATGTACATTGTGTGCACTGACATAAGTGTCTTGCAATGGATTAGACTCGGTCAAAGCACAGTTACCGCCCGATTCCGCCGCCATATCGACCACCACCGCGCCGTACTTCATGCCTGCAATCATAGCCTCGGTGATAATCACAGGGGCTTTTTTCCCTGGAATCGCCGCTGTGGTAATCAATACATCGGCAGTGGCCACCGCTTTGGCGAGTTTTTCCGCTTGCAGGGCTTTTTCCTCGTCGGTCAACTCACGCGCATAGCCACCTGCTCCATCGGCAGTCACGCCTGTATCAACGAATTTCGCGCCGAGTGATTCAACCTGCTCGCGTGCTGCACTGCGCACATCATAGGCCTCAACCATTGCGCCCAAACGTTTACATGTGGCGATTGCCTGTAAACCTGCAACCCCTGCGCCAATCACCAAAGCGCGTGCGGGACGAATCGTGCCCGCCGCCGTGGTCAACATGGGGAAAAATTTAGATGAGTGCGACGCAGCAATCAGAGCGCATTGATAACCCGAACACGCACCTTGCGAACTCAGTGCATCCATGCTTTGTGCACGCGAGATACGCGGTAACAATTCCAAAGCAAACGCAGTGATGCGCCGTGCATTCAAAGCCTGTAAACGCGCTTTATCTTCATAAGGCTTGAGCAAACCAATCAACACCGCACCTTCGGGCATGGCGTTGATTTCATCGACTGTCGGCGGTGTGACGCGCAAAATCAATTGCGCACCTTCGTAGGTTTGCACCAAACTTGCGGCGGTGGGCACATCTAAATACTCATTATCTTTAAATTGGCTGTGCTCGCCCGCGCCCTGCTCCATGCGGATATTTGCTCCCAAACCTATGAATTTCTTAGCGGTTTCGGGAACCAATGCAACCCGACGCTCACCTGCAAGGGTTTCGCCAGCCACGGCAATGGTGATGGGCATAGATTTTCTCCAAAAGAAGGCATCATTCAATAAACGGTATCCATTGTGCCACTATTTCGTGCTTTGGGCTATAAAAATGCAGGCCCGTCACAGATAAAATTTAGTGATGACTGATGCAATCCAATTGATGAATGCCTGTGTTATAGTTCGACCATGAATACACACCTCCATTGGCTTGAAAATCAAGCCACGCAGACTGCTTTGTGGGTTTCCGAATCAGGCGCGATTCCACCCAAGCACATTACCCTTGCCGATGACACTTTGTCCGCGGAAACTGCGCATCGTTTGGCTTCAGAAGGACACGTTTTGCTCTGGCGTGGCGACTTTCAAAATGCGCGCCATTTGTTGCAAGCATTGACCCGTAGATTGGATAAATCAAAGTCAAAAAAATCAAATAAAAACAAAATATTAAAATCAAATTTAGAAGTATTTCATCAACACAGAATGGCGCAAGCACAGCGTGCCCACATCCTCAATGCCATTGTGATTGTGGTCGAAAAAGACCATCATATTAATCTGCGTCGAGCACCCGATGTGCATGATGCGTGCTTCGAAGTTTTGGGGAAGTCAACCGAACGTTATGCTCTGCCATTGCGTCAATTGCTCGCATACATTTCCGCCCACGAATGGCGCAAAAAAGGTGTTTTGATTGCCGCACTCAATTCAAAAATCCACCCACACTATGGCGTATTCTCACCCATCCGTGGTGAATATTTGGAACTCATTCACTCCGCACCGTTGCCGAATCCATGCGCCACTGCGTGGGACATCGGCACAGGTACGGGGGTCATTTCGGCTATGTTGGCAAAGCGCGGGGTGAAAAGCATCATCGCGACCGACACAGACCCACGCGCATTGGCGTGTGCTCAGGAAAATTTTGAGCGGCTCGGCATCACTGAGCAAGTTCAATTGCAGCAGGCGGATTTATTCCCCAAAACAGATACCAAAGCCAATTTAATTGTCTGCAATCCGCCGTGGTTGCCCGCCAAAGCCGCCGCGCCAATAGAACGCGCGGTGTTTGATGAAAAAAGTCAAATGCTCAAAAGATTTTTGCTTGGTGTGGGTGCGCATTTGAATGTGCACGGTCAGGCGTGGCTGATTATGTCGGATTTTGCCGAACATTTGGGTTTACGCGCACACAATGAAATTCCTGATTTGATTAAGCAGGCAGGTCTACGCATACTCAAAAAATACGATGTGCGTCCCAAACACAGCAAAGTGTTTGATACAACCGATGCGCTGCACACCGCACGCATTTCGGAAACCACCTCACTGTGGTGCTTGGTGCTTGACACTTGACCTTTTGTAGCATCTGACGTTTTGATGCTTAATCCTTGACACGGCACCCTATCAACCCGAAGCAACAAATTTTCCAAAGGATTGCCCACGCCAGTCCAATCCGCTACAATGCAGACTTTCAACGGTTATGAGCACACAAGGTACGATATGACTGCATTCGGCGCGAGTTGCCCTCATTGCGACACATTGTTTAAGGTTTATCCAGACCAATTGCGTTTGCACAATGGTTTCGCCAACTGTGGTTCGTGTGGGCGAACATTTGATGTCCAAGCCGTGTTGATTTTTTTACCACCGCATGAAACCTCATTTTTAGAACGAAACACCCCGATGGTGGACGGCTTACCCGTTCTAAACGCTGTGGCGCAGGTGGTTCGCAACGATCGAGCAGCGAATAAAACTCAAACATCGGGCGCAACAGAACATGCCGCCCAACCAAGCACCGAGCCAGCGGCACAACAAGTATCAACGACCAGTGAAAGCACTACCGATTTGCCTGAATCGGATGGGCAGGCCACTCAAACAGTTGGCAAACAGGCATCCACTGTCAACCCATCAACCACCACAGAGCCCGATGTCATACCACGCACACGCACTTTCAACCCAGTGAAGTGGTTTCTCTATGTTGCCATTGCTACCTGTGCGCTGATTGTGGTGCTTGCCATCGTGCGACCTGAGCAATTGCGCTCGTTCACACACACGCTGAAACAAAAAATGGTTCAAGTGCAGCCATTGGCACAGTATATGAGTACCGCCATCCCCTCTTTTTTACCATAAGGGGAATACACGGATGAGTGCCAGCCAACAATCGCCTTGGCAAACCTACGTTCCGCGTATTGATAAACGCCACCAACATTGGCTGACCGATACCAACTCATTGACTTTAAAACTCAAACGCCATTGTCAGCAATTTCAAGTACTGCGTGCGTTTCAAGGCAAACGCCCCTTGCATCTGAGCGAGTACCGAGCCATCGACCGTCCTTTGGGCCGTCCCGTCATGACGCGTGACGTGATTCTGTGTTGCGATGGACAGCCTGTTGTGATTGGGCACACCATCACGGCTTTAGACACATTAAAACGACATTGGCCTTTTTTCAATGCTTTGGGCAACAAAGCACTGGGTTTGACCTTATTTTTCAACCCATTAATCACGCGAAAACCGTTTGAATACACACGTTTGGCACGCCATGATAAGTTGTATCAACTGGCTCAACAAACTTTGAAAACACAGGGTTTTCAGATGGATTTGCCCGAATACCTTTGGGCACGGCGTGGGGTGTTTGTGCATCAACGTCAAAAAGGCAGTCGCATGATGGTGACCGAAATCATGTTGCCATCGGTGTATGCCCTGACCGAATTGCGAAAGAGTTTACATTATGATCGACCATGATGATGAGCCATTCGAGCAGTTTGAGCAATTTACAGCGACAGCGGACAAAAAAATCACGTTGACCGATGAGCAACTGCGCCAGCGCATCATGCATCGTGCAATCGCCTATTTATCACGGCGCGAATATTCGCAACACGAACTCAAGCAAAAACTCACACACGCCTTCGCTGACGCAGCACTTAGCCATGTGGAATCCGAGCGCGCGCCCAAATTAGATGAGTTGATTGATGCGGTTTTGGAATATTTGGCCAAAAACAATTGGCAATCAGACGCGCGTTTTGCTGACAACTTCAGCAAAATCAAAGGTGAGCGTTATGGCAGCGCGCGTGTCAAGCAAACCTTGAGCCAAAAAGGCCTTGCACGTGAAATCGTTGAAGAAAAAATCAACGAATTGGCCGAAACTGAATTTCAGCGCGCCCATGAAGTATGGCAGAAAAAGTTTGGGCAATTACCGCAAAATGCCACCGAATACGCCAAACAAAGCCGTTTTATGGCTTATCGCGGATTTTCGTTTGACATCATCAAAAAAATCCTCAAAGGTGATTTTGAGAACGACGAATAGAACTTTTCATCGATAAAAGAATCACCTCGAATCGGTATTCTGAGCATAAAACCCCTCATTAACAGTTATAATACCAAACTCGTATTTTCACTTATTTTCACACATCATCCATGAACTCAAGCAATTCAAATCATTATCATCCCACAGCCATCGAAACTGCCGTACAAAGCGCGTGGAACGCTGCCGATGCGTACCGCGTCAATGAGCAATCGGACAAACTGAAGTTTTACGCTTGCTCCATGCTGCCCTACCCATCGGGCAAACTACACATGGGGCACGTGCGCAACTACACGATTAACGATGTGATGACCCGCCATTTGCGTATGAAAGGCTATAACGTTTTGATGCCCATGGGCTGGGATGCGTTTGGAATGCCTGCGGAAAATGCCGCGTTGAAAAATAAATTACCGCCTGCGCAATGGACGTATGAGAACATTGCCTACATGAAAAAGCAAATGCAGGCGATGGGCTTGGCCATTGACTGGTCACGTGAAGTCGCCACCTGTCAGCCTGAATATTACAAATGGAACCAATGGTTGTTCCTGAAAATGCTTGAAAAAGGCATTGCCTACCGCAAAACCCAAACCGTCAACTGGGATCCTGTGGATCAAACGGTTTTGGCGAACGAACAGGTGATTGATGGGCGCGGTTGGCGTTCGGGCGCGTTGGTTGAAAAGCGCGAAATCCCAGGGTACTACCTCAACATCACCGCGTATGCGGAGGAGTTGCTCAATGATTTAGACGGACTTGGCTGGCCTGAGCGCGTCAAACTGATGCAAGAGAATTGGATAGGCAAAAGCCACGGCGTGCGTTTTGCTTTTACCCACGACATCCGTGACGCGCAGGGTGAATTGCTTCAAGACGGCAAAATGTATGTCTTCACCACCCGTGCCGACACGATTATGGGCGTGACATTCTGCGCAGTGGCTGCCGAGCATCCATTAGCAGCCGAAGCCGCGCGTCGTAACCCTGCCCTGCAAGCTTTTATCGATAAGTGCAAGCAAGGCTCGGTGATGGAAGCCGATATGGCGACCATGGAAAAAGAAGGCGTGGACACAGGTTTATTCGTCACACATCCGCTGACAGGCGAACAAGTGCCCGTGTGGATTGGGAATTACGTGTTAATGAGTTATGGCGACGGCGCGGTGATGGCGGTGCCTGCGCACGATGAGCGCGACTTTGAGTTTGCGAAAAAGTATCAACTAAAAATCAAACCTGTTATTGCACCAAAAGAATGGCTTGACGACATCAATACGGGCAATGTGATTGTAAATAACAGCCTTGAAAAATCAATGGATGACACAATGAATGAATTTGCGTCTATGTCCAACATATCCCCTGATTTTTTTGGTGATTGGGAAGAACGACTCATCTCATGGCTTAATTGGCAAGAACAATTTGCTAATAAAGAAAATGGCGTGTGTATCAACAGCGGTGCATACAACGGTTTGAGTCATGCCGCTGCCGTCCAAGCCGTCGCAGCCGACCTCGCCGCTAAAAACCTCGGCGAACTCAAAACCACCTATCGCTTGCGCGATTGGGGCATTTCACGCCAACGCTACTGGGGCACACCCATTCCTCTAATTCACTGTGAATCCTGCGGTGTCGTACCCGTTCCTGAGGCCGATTTACCCGTCAAATTGCCTGAGGATTGCATCCCCGATGGCACAGGCAATCCACTGAACAAACGCGAGGATTTCCTCGCCTGCACCTGCCCAAGCTGTGGCAAGCCTGCGCGCCGCGAGACCGATACGATGGATACGTTTGTCGATTCGTGCTGGTATTACATGCGCTATACCTGCCCTGACGCCACCACGATGGTCGATACACGCAATGATTACTGGATGCCAATGGATCAGTACATTGGTGGGATTGAACACGCGATTTTGCATCTGTTGTACGCGCGTTTTTGGACCAAAGTCATGCGCGATTTGGGACTGGTTCAATTCGATGAGCCGTTTAAAAACCTGCTCACGCAAGGCATGGTGCTGAACGAAACCTATTACCGTGAGAACACCAACGGCAGCAAAGATTGGTTCAATCCAGCCGATGTGGATGTGACCACCGATGCCAAAGGCAAAATCATGGGCGCGGTCTTGCGCGAAGATGGTCAGCCCGTACACGTCGGTGGCGTGGAAAAAATGGCCAAATCGAAAAACAATGGCATTGACCCGCAAGCCCTGATTGAGCAATACGGCGCAGATACTTCACGATTATTCACCATGTTTGCCTCGCCACCTGAGCAAACTTTGGAGTGGTCAGACTCTGGGGTCGAGGGCTCGAATCGCTTCTTACGCCGCGTGTGGCAGTTCTGCCAAGCACAGAAAGACACCATTGTGCAACAAAATAATGCTGAACTGATGCCCACGACTGAGGCAAAAAATCTGCGTTTCACCATGCACAGTTTGCTCAAACAGGTCAATTTCGACTATGAGCGCATTCAGTACAACACCGTTGCCTCAGGTGCGATGAAAATGCTCAATGAACTGGAAGCTGCTTGCAAAAATGAGGTCAGCACATTGGGCAAAGCCTTGCCCGAAGCGGTGTCGATTTTGCTCCGTGTGCTCTACCCAATTGTGCCGCACATCACCTACGCGCTGTGGGATGAATTGGGCTACGCAAGCAGTTGTGGTGATTTACTGGATGTGCAATGGCCTGAAGTCGATGAAGCGGCATTGGCGCGTGATGAAATTGAATACATCGTCCAAGTCAATGGTAAATTGCGTGATAAACTGACCGCACCTGCTTCGGCAGACAACGCAACTTTGCAGACCTTGGCCTTGCAATTGGACAATGTGCAAAAATTCACCGAGGGTCAAGCGGTGAAAAAATTCATTGTGGTTCCGAAAAAACTCATTAATATTGTGGTGTGATGCGATGACGACAACAGCGACAATGATGTGCTGGCTTAAAAAAACCTCCATGGCTCTTGGTGCGCTGGTGCTCACGATGAGCCTGTCTGCGTGTGGTTTTCACCTTTTGGGTGCAAGCAGTAACCAAAATCTGCCGAGTTCAGTCGCCCTCGTTGGCAACATCAACAACGAAATTGTTGAATCGCTCAAATTACAAAAACCCGATGGCATCGTATCCGCAACGCCCGATAAAGCCGATTTGACCCTTGAATTTGGCGACATCAGTACAAACAAGACTGTGTTGTCAAAAACGGCATCAGGAACAGTCTCAGAATACCACGTGCGTTTATCGGTTGTGATTCAAGCGTATGACAAACATAAAAATCAGTTGCTCGCACCCACGCGTTTGAGCACTTCACGCAATTTGATTGTCGGCACGGGCTATGCCACTGCAGAGGATGCGGAGCTTGAACGTCTCAATTCAGACATGGCGCGCGAATTGGCCAACAGCATTGTGTATCGTGTGCGTGCTGTTTGGCTCACGCATCAAAAAACCGCATTATGAGTACACCCTCATGAGCACATCGTTTGCCACACCGCTCGCACCGTTGTACGTTTTGTGCAGCGATGAAGTGCTGCTGTTACAAGAATCAATTGACGCACTCCGTCAAGTCGCACGCGCCGAAGGTTTTTCTGAACGCGAAGTGTACACGGTTGAATCACACTTTAAATGGCATGAAGTGATTGCATCACAACAATCACTCTCATTGTTTGGCGATAAAAAAATTATTGAACTGCGCATTCCAACGGGCAAACCGGGTAAAGACGGTGGCGATGCACTCAAAGAGATTGTGCGCAATCTGTCTGAAGATGTTTTGCTCATCATCTCGCTACCGCGTTTGGATAAAACCAGTAAATCCTCGGTGTGGTTTAAAGCCTTGGCAGATGCCGCTGGACGCAATGTGCACGACATTGCCAGTATTGAATTGAGCAAACTTCCTGTATGGATTCAAGCGCGTCTCAAACGCAACCAGCAAAGCGTATCTGCCGATACCGCGCAGTGGATGGCAACACAATTTGAGGGTAATTTACTGGCGGCGCATCAAGAAATTCAAAAACTTGCCCTACTGCACCCCGCAGGCGAAATTCCTGATGAGGTGGTACACGAGGCTGTGCTCAATGTCGCGCGCTATGATATGTTCAAACTCTCCGAAGCCGTACTGGCGGGCGATGTGGCGCGTACCTGTCGCATGATAGAAGGATTGAAAGCCGAAGGCGAATCCATCGTGCCAATTGTCTGGTCACTCACCAACGAAGTGCGCACCCTGCTCAGTCTGAAGCAGGAAACCGAAAAAGGTGGTTATCTGCCTTCGTTGATGAAACAAAACCGCATTTGGGGCGCACGTGAGCAGTTGATTCCACGTGCCCTGCCGCGCTTATCAAGCAAATTTCTCAACCGCTGTTTGGTACGCACAGCGGAACTTGACCGCATGAGTAAGGGTATGGACAAAGCCGACCCGTGGGATGCAACCTTGCGCCTTGCCAATCAAATGGCTGTACAAATCGCCAAAAGCCGTTAGAATAACGTCACTTAGTACACCTCTGGTTCGCTCAAATTAAAATCTCATTAAAAAAACATACAATGACTTCTGTTACCGAATATATGCACGACCTTGGCAAAACTGCGCGTACCGCTTCACGTTCAATGGCGCGTGCCAGTACCGCGACTAAAAATCTCGCCTTGCGCCATATGGCCGATTTGATTGAGCTGCAAGCCAGCGCGCTCCAGTCAGAGAATACCAAAGACATCGTTCAAGCGCGCGCCAAGGGTTTGGATGATGCGTTCATTGACCGCCTGACGCTGTCTGACAAAGCCGTCGCCACCATGATTGCGGGTTTGCGCCAAGTCGCCGAGTTGCCCGATCCAATTGGGCAAATGAACAATTTCAAACCCCTGCCCTCTGGCATCACGGTTGGGCAAATGCGCGTGCCTTTGGGCGTAATCGGCATCATTTACGAATCACGCCCAAATGTAACCATAGATGCGGCCGCATTGTGCATCAAATCAGGCAATGCCACCATTTTGCGTGGCGGCTCAGAAGCATTACACTCAAACCAAGCTCTGGCAAAAATCGTCCAAGCAGGTCTGGCGCACGCAGGTTTACCCGAATCGGCCGTGCAAGTGGTCAACACACCCGATCGCGCGGCGGTCGGTGAACTCATCACCATGACCGAGTATGTCGATGTGATTGTGCCGCGTGGTGGTAAATCTCTGATTGAGCGTCTGATGGCGGATGCACGCGTACCCATGATTAAGCATTTGGATGGCATTTGTCACACCTATATTGATGTTGCCGCTGACATCGCCAAAGCGATTAAAGTGTGTGACAACGCCAAAACCCAGCGCTACGCGCCGTGCAACACCATGGAAACCCTATTGGTGCACCGTGAAATCGCGCCCAATGTATTGCCGCAGTTGTGTCAAATTTATCAAGACAAAAGTGTTGAATTGCGCGTGGATGCGCCCACACGTGCGCTGTTGGAAAAAAATGGTTTAACGAACTTGGTTGATGCCACAGAAGAAGACTGGTCAACCGAATACCTTGCGCCCATTTTATCCATTAAAATTGTTGATGATTTGGATGCGGCCATTGAGCACATCAATCACTATGGTTCTGCCCACACCGATGCCATCATCACAGAAAACCACAGCACGGCACAGCGTTTCTTGCGTGAAGTGGACTCCTCATCGGTAATGCTCAATGCCTCAACACGCTTTGCCGATGGCTTTGAATATGGCTTGGGGGCTGAAATTGGGATCTCCAATGACAAACTGCACGCACGCGGCCCTGTGGGATTGGAAGGTTTGACCAGTTTGAAATACGTTGTGTATGGAGATGGCAGTGTACGGGTGTAAGTCTCATTGGGGGCGTCATACCAACGATAAAAATGGCATTAAGGTTTGGCCATCTTTACTGGTTATCTCGCTTCTGTCTTCTTTTGTGTTGGGTTGTCAGCAAACCACGCCACCCACATCCGTTGGAAACAAAACCCTTGAGGTACTTACACCAATTGCTTCCTTACAATTGGAATGGGCAGATACACCTGAAGAGCGGCAAATAGGTTTGATGAATCGAACCTCACTTCCTGAAAATTCGGGTATGGTGTTTGTCTTTGAGCAAAATCAACCCCACTGCTTTTGGATGAAAAACACCTTGATGCCTTTGGATATTGGTTTTATTGATGCACAGGGGCGTTTGGTACAAATTGAATCCATGCAAGCACAAAGCACCGATGTTCATTGCGCTAATCAGGCCATCCAATACGCCTTAGAAGTCAATCAAGGATGGTTCCATCGGCATCCGATTGCATTGGGTACACCCGTATTGAAAGTTCGCAATTGAACCCATAGAAAATAAAAAAAGCCCTACTGCAAGGTAGGGCTTTAGACAACTATGGAGAAAACCGAATTAAGCGGCATTGGATTCAAGCATACGACGCGTGACCGATTCGACCAAACCACTGACCGCATCTTCCACGTAATCCACTACCACGTTAAATGCCGCTTGATCTGAGTAATAAGGATCGGGGACCTCGGCATCATCATAATTTTGAGCGTAACGCATTATCAATTCAATCTTATGGCGATGGTGCTCTGGAGCCATATTTTGCAATTGACGCAAATTCTTCCAGTCCATGGCCAAAATGAGATCAAATTGCGCAAAATCTTCAACTGTCACTTGACGTGCCACATGACCAATGAGGCTATAGCCACGAAAAGCGGCGGCATGTTGGCTGCGTGAATCTGCTTTTTCACCCACGTGACAAGCATGCGTACCCGCTGAATCCACGACCACTTTATCCGCATGGCCAGATGAAGTGATTTTTTTGATAAAGACGGCTTTAGCGACGGGTGAACGGCAGATATTACCCGTACACACAAATAAAACTTTCATCTTAGTTGAGTTGGGCTCAACCATCTCAAAACGCATACCATCCTCCTTAAGGACACCAAAAATACCGCAAGAAACACGGGCTGTATTTTAACAATCTACTCAAATAAAATCAAGTTTAAAAATCTATCTAAACATAGAATAACAATGAGAAATATTATTTATAAATAATCAAAAAAGATTAAAATTTTCCGTCAGATATAAGCACAGTTTTTCATACTTATATTAAACACCAAATAATACTGTTTTCAATTGATGAATCAAATCGCGGGTTTGGGCTGCTTTTTCAAACTCCAAATTCTTTGCTAAATCAAGCATTTGTCTCTCAAGCTTGATAATTTCCTTGGATAATTGGGCTTCAGTCCAGTGCTGAAAATGTGTATCAGCACGGTCTGGTTGACTTGTTTTATTTATTTTTTTCTTGCCATCATTATACACCCCATCAATGATGTCTTTGACTTGTTTATTTATACCTTTAGGTATAATGCCGTTTTCTTGGTTAAACTTCAATTGTTTGTTTCTTCGACGCTCGGTTTCATCCATCGCCCGACGCATGGAATCGGTGACTCGGTCAGCATATAAAATGGCTGTGCCATTGATATTGCGCGCAGCGCGCCCGATGGTTTGAATCAATGACCGTTCGGAACGTAAAAACCCTTCTTTATCGGCATCCAAAATAGCCACTAAAGAGACCTCTGGAATGTCCAAACCCTCGCGCAACAAGTTAATCCCGACCAGTACGTCAAATTCACCCAAGCGCAAGTCACGGATGATTTCGACCCGCTCTACCGTATCAATGTCCGAGTGCAGATAGCGCACACGCACGCCATTGTCATTCAAATAGTCAGTCAAATCCTCCGCCATACGTTTGGTCAAAGTGGTAATCAGCACACGCTCGCCCACATCCACGCGCGCGCGAATCTCGGTGAGCACGTCGTCAATCTGCGTGACCGCTGGACGCACTTCGATTTGCGGATCGACCAAGCCTGTGGGACGCACCACTTGTTCTGCAACCGCATCGGTTTTGTTTTTCTCGTAGTCTGCGGGTGTTGCCGAAACGAACACCGTCTGGCGCAGTTTGCCTTCAAACTCTTCAAATTTCAGAGGACGATTGTCCAAAGCACACGGCAGGCGAAAACCATAGTCCACAAGGTTTTCCTTGCGCGAACGGTCACCCTTGTACATCGCGCCGAGTTGCCCAATCATCACGTGTGATTCATCCAAAAACATCAACGCATCTTTGGGCAAATAATCAATCAAGGTTGGTGGCGGCTCGCCGATTTTCGAGCCCGATAAATGGCGCGAGTAGTTTTCAATCCCCTTACAAAAGCCAATCTGCGCGAGCATTTCTAAATCAAAACGTGTGCGCTCTTCAATGCGCTGTGCTTCCACCAATCGCCCGTTGTCATGAAAAAACTTCACCCGTTCGCGCAACTCGTCTTTAATCGCCTCAACCGCCCGCAGCAAGGTATCGCGTGGCGTGACATAGTGCGAAGCGGGGTAAATTGTGAAACGCGGGATTTTTTGCACCACTTTTCCTGTCAGTGGGTCAAACAATTGCATGGACTCCACTTCGTCATCAAACATGCTCAAACGCAGCGCAAAATCAGCATTCTCCGCAGGAAAAATATCAATCGTATCGCCACGCACACGAAACGTCCCACGCGCAAAATCAATCTCATTGCGGTTGTATTGCATGACGGCGAGTTGCTTGATAATCTCGCGCTGTGGCATTTTATCGCCCGTGCGCAGCGTCAAGACCATGCGGTGGTATTCCTGTGGATTACCTATCCCATAAATACACGAGACCGTGCCGACAATCACCACATCTCGTCGCTCAAGCAGACTTTTGGTTGCCGACAGACGCATTTGCTCGATGTGCTCGTTAATCGCTGAATCTTTTTCGATGAATAAATCACGCTGCGGCACATACGCTTCGGGTTGATAATAGTCGTAGTACGACACAAAGTATTCGACAGCATTGTTCGGGAAAAACTCGCGAAACTCGCTGTACAACTGCGCTGCCAAGGTTTTATTCGGCGCAAGCACCAAGGCAGGTCGTCCCGTTTGCGCAATCACATTGGCCATCGTGAAGGTTTTACCCGACCCTGTGACCCCGAGCAAAGTCTGAAAACTCAAACCGTCATTGACCCCTTCGACCAAAGTAGCAATGGCCGTTGGCTGGTCGCCCGCTGGCGCGAACGGCTGATGCAACTCAAACGGTGAATTGGGATAGGTGATGATGCGGTTTTCGCTCATATTTATGCTCGTTTTTTTCTGTATCAACGCGTGATTATACCACCGCCACATTGAACATCCGACCATCATACCAACACCGCCCAAACCAACCCGTTGCTCGTAACACCTTATCGGATTAAGAAAATTTTAAATCCAACACCATCCACTTAAGCCTTTTATTCAGCCTAAAACCTCGGTATAATCCACGGGTTATTTTGTCCAACTCATTGAAAGCACATTATGTTTGAACACGTTGATGCCTACGCTGGCGACCCGATTTTAGGATTGGTAGAAACCTTTAAAAAAGACCCTCGTGATAACGTTAAAGTCAATTTGGGGATTGGTATTTATTACGATGACCAAGGTCGTTTGCCTTTATTGCCCTCTGTCGTCAAAGCTGAAACAGCATTGGCACAGCATCTTGAGCCACGTCCTTACCTGCCAATGGAAGGTCTGGCCGCCTATCGCACTGCCATTCAAAACCTATTGTTTGGCGAGAACTCTGAGCCATTGACATCCAAGCGTGTCGCCACTGTGCAAACCGTCGGTGCATCAGGCGCATTGCGCGTGGGTGCGGACTTTTTAAAGCGTTACTTCCCTGCCAGCGACATGTACGTGTCTGACCCAACTTGGGACAACCACCGTGCGATTTTCGAAGCCGCAGGATTCAATGTTAAAACCTATCCGTACTACGATGCGGTTACAGGTGGTGTGAAGTTTGATGAAATGGTGGCCGCGCTCAAATCATTGCCAAAAAATTCTGTGGTCTTGCTGCACCCATGCTGCCACAACCCAACGGGCGTGGATTTAAGTAAAGAACAATGGCAAACCCTCGTGCCTGTGATTAAAGAGCGCGAACTCATTGCCTTTTTAGACATCGCGTATCAAGGATTTGGCGATTCAATTGAAGAAGACGCTTATGCGATTCGTTTGTTTGTCGCATCAGGTTTGACTTTCTTTGTGAGCAACTCTTTTTCTAAAAACCTGTCTTACTACGGTGAGCGCGCGGGTGGATTGTCAGCAGTATGTGCCAATGCTGAAGAAGCCGAACGCATTTTGGGCCAACTTAAATTAACCATTCGTAAAACTTACTCCAGCCCTGCCTACCACGTGGCAACCGTGACTGCCAACGTGATGAACACGCCTGAGTTGCGCGCGATGTGGGAAAATGAAGTGACTGAAATGCGCGTGCGCATCAAAGCCATGCGTCAAAAATTATATGACGTATTGACGGCCAAAGTGCCTGGTAAAGATTTTTCATATTTGATTAAACAACGCGGTATGTTCAGTTACACGGGTTTAAGTCCTGAACAGGTTGATCGTCTGCGTGAAGAATTTGCGGTGTATTTGGTCAAATCAGGTCGCATGTGTGTGGCTGGTTTGAACAGCAACAACGTGGATTATGTCGCGGATGCGTTTGCGGCGGTGATGGCATAACATAATTGTTGTGCTTAAATAATATTTAATGATGTTTTGAGGGTTGATGTTTTGGACGCTTGTCCGTATAGCATCAGCCCTTTTCTATTCATACGACATCAAGAAACAACTCAATGGTTATGTCAATGTGTATTGGCAAAATGTGCTGTAGCACATGACGATGTTGACGATGTGTTGTTGAATCAAAGATTTAAAGGCGATGCTTCGTCATTAATCACAGGCAGTATTGGCAACTCGACGCAGTTCTTGGTATTTGTCATTCCATTTATAACATTGTTTGGCAATAGGTTTTAAATGCTGTTTTACCCATTGTAATCGCAGTACCAACACTTGCGAACCTGCACAGCATTGATTGGTGGAGGTCACTGTTTTGGTTTTGGAGTCAAAAGAAAGAGTGACATCGGTTAATTCATCACTGTATTCGTATTGCTGCGTTTTGGGATTGAATAAATAATAATTACGATTGGTATTTGGACCCGCGAAGCCTTCATTAAAAACTGAAAAGTCTTCGTAACCATCAAAATTATAATCGTCGACTTCCACCTCATCGGAAAGACACACACCCTCTGTTTGGATGGTTTGAATCAGGGCATTGCTCTGTTTTGAAAATAATCGAACAACTTTATCTTCTGAGCAACTCTTGCGAATATAAGCTTTTTTGAACACAGCAGATTGCAATGCACCCGCAGGTTCATCGTAGCGATTCAAATGTATGGGCAACTGCTGATAACTGTTTAAATTCTCCCAAATACCTGTCAACAGGTCGGACTGACCCAGTTTTTGTGAAAAAGTTAATTTTGCACGGGCAGGTTTTTTCAGAGGCTTCCAGTCCAAATCCTCATACAAAACGATACCTTCTTCTGTTTTTCCATCACTACTTAAAACAATCGGCACACCCTGTGTATCGTAAATGTACACCGCATAACCATCGTTATCAAACGTTGATAAATGAATGGGATAAGTGCCTATCATCCCTCGGTATTCATCGGCATGCACTTGAAATATTTGCAAGTTCAAGATAAAAAATACCCAGTATTTATAAGGTGTTTTCATCATAATCACCTACCCCATCGCATCAGTTTTAAACGGATCCAACCCACAGCCGAATCCACCCATTTTTGCCATTACAACCCCAATTTCTCAATCACAAAATCAATGTCTTTGTCACCACGACCTGACAAATTCACCAAAATCGATTGACCCTGCCCGCTCGTACCCAATTCGCGCGCGCGGCGAATCGCGTAGGCAACTGCGTGTGAACTTTCCAATGCAGGAATAATCCCCTCCTCACGCGAGAGTGTCATAAATGCGTCTAAGGTTTCTTCATCGGTGGCAGTTTCGTAATGCACACGTCCGAGGTCTTTGAGGTGGCAATGCACGGGACCGACCCCTGGGTAATCCAAACCTGAGGCAATCGAGTGTACCGCAGCGGGTGAGCCGTCTTCGTTTTGTAAAAAATAACAGTAAAATCCTTGCAAATGCCCTGGTTTACCGAGTGTCAGGGTCGCCGCATGATGCCCTGTATCCAAGCCTTCACCTGCGGGTTCAACACCCACAATGCGCACGGATGCTTCGTCTAAAAATCCGCTGAACAAGCCAATCGCATTTGAGCCACCACCCACGCAGGCAACCACTTCATTGGGTAAACCGCCTGTGAGTGTTTTAAATTGCGCACGCGCTTCGCAGCCAACGATGGACTGAAAATACGCGACCATTTCTGGGAATGGTGAAGGTCCAACCACCGAACCAATTGCGAACATGGTGTTTTCAGGGTCTTGTAAATACGCGCCAAACGCGCTGTCCACCGCTTCTTTGAGTGTGCCTGCGCCTTCGGATACGGGAACAAGATTGCAACCCAAAATTTTCATACGCGAAACATTCGGATGCTCTTTGGCAATATCCACCACACCCATGTGAATTTCACACTCCAGTCCGACCAATGCGGCGGCGGTAGCCAATGCCACACCATGTTGACCCGCGCCTGTTTCTGCGATGACTTTCTTTTTACCCATTTTTTTGGCAAGCAAAACTTCACCAATACAGTGGTTGATTTTGTGTGCACCTGTGTGGTTCAAATCCTCACGTTTGAGGTAAATTTGCGCGCCATTGGGCGTGAGGTTCGAGAGATTTTTTGCGTGATAAATCGGACTGGGGCGACCGACATAGGTTTCTTGCAGACGCTGCATTTCATTGATGAAATCGATATCACCAATGATGCTGTAAAAAGCGGCTTTAATTTTTTCCATTTCTGCGGCAAGTACGGGATGGTCAACCGAACCGCCATAAACGCCATAAAAGCCCTGCTCATTTGGGCGCATCATTTTGGGTAAATCGTTGATATTGACACAGTTCACTACGAACTCCTTTTTTGGTTGAGGTTAAAAGTAACAATTTATGTTTTAAAGTTAATCTTCTTCGAGCCACTGTTTTGATGATAAGTCATACACAAACCATCGCATCATAGAATTTCTCTCATACTGAATACAAGTACCCCCTGAAAACTCAGCAAGATTAGGTTTTGAATGTTCATTTAGCCAAATAGTTCTTTCACCTTCACTTAAATTCATCAAATTTTCAGTGTTTACCTCGCACCAAGATCTTGCGCGAGATACATCCCAATAATTTACAATACCACCAAGCGGAAGTAATAATAAAATTTGTAATAAACTAAAAATAACAATTCTTACGCCTAGTATTCGGTATGTGCTCCTGTTAAAAAAATAACCGAAAATCCAAATCAATGCACCTACTAACAAAACTGTAAAAAATAAGTACCACATCCCGATTGAAACAAATAAATCTCCTCGAACAAATAGCGAAATGATAATTGCACTTGTTAACACTAAAAAAGCATAAATTCTATGATTTGATAAGAACGTCATCAGCCTCGTTCTCATTTATAGCACCCGATGTTGTAAAGCAGGAATGCTCGTGCGCACTCGCTCGACCCGCGAAGGCTTGATGACCGACATGACCACGCCCTTGCCTGTCGCCTGAACGGCTTGGACAATGCCCCACGCATCGACAATCATACTGTGGCCAAAGGTGCGCCGACCATTTTCGTGCTCACCGCCCTGCCCGCAGGCAATCACATAGCATTGGTTCTCGACCGCACGCGCACGCATGAGCAATTCCCAATGCGCTTGCCCCGTGGTTTGTGTAAACGCGGCAACATTGACCCAAGCCAGTACATCTCGTGCAGCACGATACAGTTCAGGAAAACGCACATCGTAGCAAATCGACAAACCAATCCGTCCCCAAGGACTGTCCCACACCACAGGGGCTTGCGCCAATTCACCCGCCATAATGGTGGTCGATTCATCGTAGTACTCCAAACCATTTTGAAAACCAAATAAATGAATTTTGTCATAACGCGCCACCACCGCGCCATCGGGTGCATAGACCAGCGTGGTGTTGTACACTTTATTGGCATCCGAGGTTTTCAATGGCAGCGTACCACCGATGAGATACACGCCATGTTGCATGGCTTGTTGCTGTAAGAACCATTGTATCGGTGTGCTCGCATCTGGATTCGACGCGCGGTAGTCCTCAGCCACGGCAACTTTGTCGGTATCGTGTTGCCCCATGATGCAAAAATATTCAGGCAATATGACCAAGTTCGCGCCTTGATTGGCCGCTTTGGCAATGCCTTGTCCCGCAGATTTGAGATTCTCTGCCACATTTGTGCCAGAGACCATTTGTACGCAGGCGGCAACGAGGGTTTCGGTTTGCATAATGAGCCTTTTCAAAGGTAATTCAAAAATAAAACCTGTGTACAACTATCCACAGGTTGGGTAAAAATACTTATCGCTTGCTGCGCGCCATCAAAGCCAAGTACATCAAAGCCACATTGATGGCATCATTGAGCGCGTCATGCCGAGGTAAATCAGGAAATTTCAATTTTTCGATAATCGTCGCCATGCGCAAATCGACATGGCCATCGGGATTATTTTTCAACTCTTGGTCGTAATAGATGCCCGACACTTCGATGGCGCGGTTGGGCAATTTGATACCCATCATGGGTTTGAGAAACTTGTTGACCAAGGCCATATCGTACTCAAGATAATAACCCACCAAGGGACGACCACCAATATAATCCAGCAATTGTCGCACCGCATCCTGCACGGGAACGCCACCCGAAACATCCTTCGGGCGCAGGCCGTGCACTTTGACATTGGAGGCCTGCATAATGCCTTCGGGTTTGACCACCACATAAAATGCATCACTGGTCAACACCTTGTTGTCGCGAATTTTAACCGCACCAATCGACAAAATCTCAGCTTCTTTGACATTCAGACTGGTGGTTTCGCAATCAAAACTGACCAACTCATCGGGATGCTCGTCAAACAAATGGGCATACTGCGAATCTGAGAGTTTGCGTTGCGCCCACGTTTTTTTCAGCACATCAAACATTAAAAATTCCCCAAATGAAAGTGCGAACGAATCATACCTTTAAAGCGTTTGACCACACTCAAAGCCTCTTTAAGCAAATCGCGCTCCAGTGTGGTGAGCGATTGCATATCCACTTGATTATGGTTGTCCTCCAAAGAGCAAACTGCCTGCGCCAACAAGCCTGCTTTAAGGCGAATATCAAGTAAATAAGTCAACGCTTCAGACAAATCTTTGGATAAATTTTCATCCAATACCCCCGCTTGCGACAAACGTGCGATGCGGTCAAAGGTATTGGTTTCAGATAAATGTGCCTCCAAACTCAGTGCACGCACCCCATGCACCACGGGAAATACCCCCATTTTTTTAATGTCCATGTGGCTGGAACTGTCACGATGCAACAGTTGGGCAAAAAAGCCCGTGTTCTGATGGTCAAACAATTCAATGGCACTGGCAAAACGCCCAAGCGTACCCGCATCGTTGGTCATTGAGCGGTGTAGTAACTCTTTAGCCTCTTTCAACAAGGATTCATCCCCCGCCACGGCCTTGGCATCGACAAATATCGCCAAATTCATCAATGAATCACCATCGGGGGCGTAACACCACTGACGAATGGTTTCTTTAAATTCAGAGATGGGTTTACGCCAAAATGGATTGTTGACCATGATTTTGCCATTGCATGGCGGATAGCCCAAGCGTGCCAAAGTGCGTGAGAATTCATCACAAGCTTTTTCTGCGGCCAAGGTGTCCACATCCTCATGCATGATGAGTGCATTGTCTTGGTCGGTTTTGAGAATTTGCTCACCGCGCCCTTCAGAACCCATCACAATCAAACAAGACCTGTCATACACCTCAGCAGGTGCAATCAAACGCCATGCCTTTTCAAATAAACTGGTGTTGAGTACCTGCATCAATTGTGCCAATTGCGGCGCACGCACCCCACTGCTGTGCAAAATCTGAATCGATTGCGTCATTTGGTCAGCAATATCAATCAATTCATCCACGTTCTGCGCCCTGTCCAAACGTTGCGCCACCAAATGCGTGTGATTTGAGAAATACGCCAATACATCAATTTGCTCCAAAGCCCCGATGGGCTGGCCATTTTCCGTGACCACCACGCGCTGAATTTTGAACTGAGTCATGCGCAATAAAGCATTAAAGACATAATCTTCAATATCAATCGAAATCAATTCAAACGGTGACCACTTATAAATCGGCTCCTCCGTCGACGCCCCTGCAATCACAATGTCGCGAAACGCCGATTCAGTGAATAAACCCACGCGACCTTCGTGGCGCACCAAAATCGATTTGGTTTTGTGCTGCTTCATGGTTTGTGCGGCAAGGATAATTGAATCCGAGCCATTGAGCCAAACCGCATTGTCACGATAAGCATCGCGTACCTTGGCGGTAAATAAATTCTCAAACTGCTGTGTGTCCTTGTTATGCGCCATGTTTGAGAGTTTGTCTGCCAAAGATGCATAAAAATACGCCCCAAAACGTGGATTGGCTTCCATTAACTCAGTGATGGTTGCTTTGGGTAAGGTGTACACGAGCGCTTCTTCTTGTACGATGAAACGATGCGGGGTGTGTCCTTCGACCAATGCACGTGCTTCAAAAGTGTCTTTGGCATGATACAAACCGACCACTTCACCTTCGGAGTTCATCTCGCGTACCAAACCTTTAATGACCACATACAGATAGTCCACAGGTTGACTCGCTTCGATAATCACCGCTTCATCTTCAAAAAATGCAATGTCCACCGCACTTTGTAGTGTTGCTCGTTCGTTGCCTGCCAAGTATTCATAGGGCGGAAAATTAAAATCAAAACGCTCCATTTACAGCCTTCTTTCTTGATGATGGTGTTGTCGTATTGTCGCACAAAGACGAATAAAAGAGAAATTGTGTACCCAATTATCAAACCTCAAGATTACGCCACTCTTGCAAAACGAAGGCCTCAAAGTGGATGTTGTACGCAATTGAAATGGCTCGTGTTATTTGGTCAAATTTTTTGCACAATGCCAAAACTTTTAGGAGACCATTATGAGCGAGCCACACTCGAAAAGCATTTCATCCAACCGCGTTCAAGATATGATTGCACGCGAATCTGCCACGTTTTTAAACCAGCACGAAAAATCCATCTCCCTTGCCAAGCAAACACAAAAAAACTTTCTCTTTGGCGTGCCTTTGCACTGGATGGCGGATTGGAATACGCCCGTCCCTCTTTTTGTAGAACGCGCTCAAGGTGCAGAGTTCACCTGTGTGGACGGACACCGTTTCATCGATTTTTGTTTGGGTGATACGGGCGCGATGTTCGGTCACAGCCCCGCCCCCGTAGCCAAAGTATTGCAAAGCCAATCCACTCAAGGCTACACCACCATGCTGCCGACCGCCGATGCCGCTGCGGCAGGACGCGCGCTCAGTGAACGTTTTGGTCTGCCGTATTGGCAAATGGCCACCACCGCCACCGATGCCAATCGCTTTGCGCTGCGCTGGGCGCGTGCCATCACAGGACGGAAAAAATTATTGGTGTTCAACGGTTGTTACCACGGCACGATTGATGACGTGTTTGTTGATTTAGACGCCCACGATGCGAGTGCCCCCGCGACCATGCGCGCCAGTTTACTCGGACAGGTCTATGACTTGACAGAATTTAGTGATGTGGTTGAATTCAACGATATTCAAGCAGTCAAAGCCAAGTTGGCCACGAATGAGTTTGCTTGTGTACTCACCGAACCTGCGCTGACCAACTGCGGTATGGTATTACCCGCTGAAGGCTTTTTGCGCGAATTGCGTGAGGCATGTGATGCCACCAATACGCTGTTAATTTTTGACGAAACCCACACCATCAGTGCGGGTTACTCAGGTTACACAGGAATTTGTCACGCACAAGACGGCTTTTTACCCGATATGATTGTGGCGGGTAAAGCGATTGCAGGCGGCATTCCGTGCGCGGTGTATGGTATGTCTGAGAACGTTGCGCAACGCGCCCGCGCCGCCAAAGAAGCCGCGCCTGCTGGACATTCAGGCATAGGCACAACCTTGTCTGGCAATATGCTGACAATGGCACTGTTGGCCACCAATTTGACCGAGGTGGCCACAGAGACTGCGTTTAATACCATGATTGCGCGTCAAACCCAATTGGCAGCTGGCATGCAAAAAATCATTGACCAGCATGAATTACCGTGGAATGTCACCCAACTGGGCGCGCGCAGCGAATTTCAATTCTGTCCTGTGTCTCCACGCAATGGCTCTGAAGCCGAGTTGGCAATGGATGATGCCTTAGAGCGCGCAGTGCACCTGTATCTACTCAATCGCGGGATTATGATTACACCGTTTCATAATATGACACTGGTTTGTCCAGACACCTCCGAAGCGCATATTGAGCAGTTTTTGGGCGCGTTTGCTGCGTGTTTGGGCGAATTGACAGCCTAATTGAGCACACTTGCACCACAAACACGCACCGAAATGGAGCAAACATCGATGAATTGGCATAGAATAACCCTATGAAACCTATATTAGTACTCCAACATGCTCATTATGATTGGCCCGGTTACTTCACAGACTGTCTGACCAACTGGGAAATCCCTTTTGAAGTGGTGAACATCGCCGCGGGTGATGCCTTACCAATGTCCATTGTTGATTACAGTGGCTTTGGCATCATGGGGGGCGGAATGAGCGTGCACGACACAGCCGAATACCCGCACCTCAATCAAGCGATTGATTTAATTTACGAGGCCATGTCGGTGCACATCCCTGTGATTGGACACTGTTTGGGCGGGCAATTGCTCGCCAAAGCCAGTGGTGGTCAAGTCACCGCTGCCGCACACAAAGAAATTGGCTGGCATGATGTCACACCCATTGCCAACGCCGAAGCGTATCAATGGTTTGGTGGGCTCTCGCCCGTGACATTGTTTGAGTGGCACAATGAGTTTTTCATCCCACCGCACCGTGCACGGGTGATTGCCAACAGTTTATATTGTGAGAACCAAGCCTTTATTTTGGATGACATCCACCTTGGAATGCAGTTTCATTGCGAAGCCCTACCTGAAAAAATCAACCATTGGCTGGACACAGCACGCGAGGATTTGGCAGACGCGAATGACATAAATATTCACTCCGCTGAACGCATTGGGCGTGAAAACTGGCTGCACATCGACCGTGCGATGGCCGTGGCACGCCAGTTGTATTTCAAATGGCTATCCAATGTCGAGATGGAAGAGAAAATTCGCAAGCAAATCAAACCTTAAGGAAACACGAAAGGATTATTCCGTGTTTCCTTAAATCACAAGCCCAAGTGCTGGATGAACACAACTCTGGCACGCAACTGCGATACAATGCGTCATTCTTGCAATGTATCGCCGTTGAACCTTTCTTGCATTCGATATGAAACAATACCTCGACCTCATGCGCCATGTGTACGAACATGGTACGGATAAAACTGACCGCACAGGCACGGGCACACGCTCGGTATTCGGTCATCAAATGCGTTTTGATTTAACTGAAGGTTTCCCTTTGGTGACCACTAAAAAATGTCATTTAAAATCAATTATCTACGAACTGCTTTGGTTCATCCAAGGCAATACCAACAACAATTGGCTCAAAGCGCGTGGCGTGACCATCTGGAACGAATGGGCGCGTGAGGATGGCGAACTCGGCCCGATTTATGGGCATCAATGGCGTTCGTGGAGCGATGGCAAAGGCGGTGAAATCGACCAACTCGCCCAAGTCATTGAACAACTCAAAAACTCGCCCGACTCGCGCCGCATCATCGTATCGGCGTGGAATGTCGCCGACATTCCAAACATGGCACTGCCGCCCTGCCACGCATTTTTTCAATTTTATGTGGCAAACGGCGAACTCTCGTGCCAGTTGTACCAACGCAGCGCGGATATATTTCTCGGCGTGCCGTTTAACATTGCATCCTACGCCCTGCTGACCTACATGATTGCGCAACAAACAGGTTTGGTCGCCAAAGAGTTCATTTGGACGGGCGGCGACTGTCACCTGTACAACAACCACTTCACACAGGTACAAACCCAACTCGCGCGTGAGCCATTGCCCTTGCCGCAATTGGTCATCAAGCGCAAACCCGACTCAATATTTGATTATGAGTTTGAGGATTTTGAGATTGTGAACTATCAGCACCACGAGGCGATACGGGCGCAAGTGGCGGTTTAATTATTGATAAATTATTAACGTTCAAGCTCAGGGGCGCTGCGCGGCTTTATCGCGCTGCGTCCCTTGGAGCGCAGGGTTGGGCCTGTTTTCGCCGTCTCGCCAGCGCCGACTTTTGAAGCATCACTCTTTTCCAACTTTTGGCCACGTTTCAATGCACATGCTGTGCGATACATCCTGCGTGAAATAGAACTCCCACTTGCCGTCAACCTTTTTCAGGAAGGCTTGCTGATCTCCGGTATAGCCGCCCATGGAATTTTTGGCATTTACGGTCATGCAGGCGAGATTTTCGCCGACCTGAGTGAATTTGCCGAACTTTGCGGAATCTGGGTCTTTCAGGTTTGCGAGAACAGCTTTCTTTGCTTCAGACTCGGCGCCACCGCACCCAGCAAGCAATATGCAACCAGCAATTGCAGCGGCAATTTCAATGTTTTTCATATGCAGTTCCTATGCTTTGTCTTTTGCTGCTCGGGTTTTTGCATACTTATAGAGCGCAGTCGTTGCGCCACCAATGGCCACGACGCCACCCCCGATTGCAACAGGGACTGCCCACGCAGGTGCTGTGCCGATGCCCACAAGAGCGAGGGCTGGCCCTGCCCAACCGCCGATGGCTGCGCCAGCCGCCGCAAACGGAACTGTGGCCGCCATGCCCATGCCGCCTGTGGCTAAACCAACACCTGAGCCAAGCACACCGCCAGCCACACCACCAATTGCTGCTCCGGCGGCACTGATCGCCCCCGTTGCGGATGTGCCAGCGGCGATTACTCCGACCGTTGTTGCGGCTGAGCCTCCAACAATTGATGCGCCGATAGCCACATTTTGCGCGACTGCTTTCTTGTCACTGGTGCGGGCAGAACGGTGAATGCCGTGCCGCGCTAAGTCTTTCAGCGTGACCTTGGTGCTGGCGGGGATGTATTCGCCTTTGTCTTTATCTTCGTCATTTGCACTCATTTCGATCTCCTATGGAAAAGGCCCAACTATACTTATGCGTCAACATGACACATAACATGAAAAATAACTTGACACATAACATACCATCCAATTACGATGGATGCGTACATAATATCCACATTGGTAATACTTGTCAATTTCAATGGCCTGTAATATGAATATTACCCATAATCCTCCAAAGCTTTTAGATCAATTACGGCAAAGACTGCGTTACAAACACATGAGTTACCGCACCGAGCAGGCGTATGTGGGTTGGGTTCGACGCTTTATTTTGTTTCACAATAAGCGTCACCCTCAAGAAATGGGTAAGTCTGACATAGAATGTTATTTGACTTATTTGGCAAACGATTGCGGCGTTTCTGCTTCTACGCATCATCAGGCTTTGTCCGCGCTTTTATTTTTGTACAAAGAGGTTTTGGGGGTGGCGTTACCTTGGTTAGATGAGGTCAGTCGCCCCAATCGCAGCAAGCGTTTGCCCGTTGTGTTGTCTGCGAACGAGGTGCTGGCCGTACTCGCACATTTGGAGGGCGTGCATCATTTGATGGTGCGCCTGCTGTATGGCACGGGTCTGCGTTTGCATGAAATGTTGATGCTGCGGATTAAGGATGTCGATTTTGAGATGAATCAATTGGTGGTGCGCTCGGGTAAGGGTGATAAAGATAGAGTCACGGTGTTGCCCAAGTCGCTCGTCGCTGAACTGCAACAACAGATCACACAAGCACGGGCTATTTTTGAGCAGGATCGTGCCACCCAACGCAATGGCGTGATGTTGCCTGATGCGATTGAACGCAAATACCCAAACGCGGGACAGGAATGGGGGTGGTTTTGGTTGTTTCCCGCCCCAAATGAATCCACTGAACCGCGCGCGGGTGTCGTTCGACGTCACCACATGCACCATCAAGCGATTCAACGCGCATTTAAGATGGCGGTCGCGCGTGCTCAGATTGCCAAACCGGCTACTTTGCACACACTGCGCCACAGTTTTGCCACTCATTTGTTGCAATCAGGTACGGATATACGCACGATTCAAAGTTTATTGGGTCATGCCAGTGTAAAAACCACGATGGTGTATACTCATGTCATTTCGCAGGGGGGCTTTGGCGTCATCAGCCCTTTGGATCGTTTGTTGTAATTTGAAATTGCAATACGCCCACTGTCATTTTTTATTGATCACTCAAACTTTATGCACTCAACACATCCAACGCTTATGGGTCAGTATATCTCTTTGCGTACTATTTTAAAAACCGATTTCACGCCGTTACACGCGCTGATTCAAGCCCACCCTCAGGCGTATTTTTACTCCAATATTGGCGAATCTCATGAGAAATTCACTTTGTGGTTTGAACAGGCTTTGGCCGACAAAGCATATGTGGTCGTGGATAATCCGACAGGCAAACTGCTCGGTAGTTCACGTTTTTACAACCACAATGCCCTTGTGCCACATGCCTACATCGGTTATACATGGTATGACACCGATGTCATGGGTACGCACGTCAATCCTGAAACCAAATTATTGATGCTCAGTTATGCGTTTGAAACTTTGAATTTATTGCGTGTCGGTTTTGAAGTCGATGTCGATAATTTGCGTTCACGCGCAGCGGTATTGAAACTGGGTGCAAAACACGAGGGGATTTTGCGCCACCACCGTCGCCGTTGGAGCGATGGGGCTTTATCAAATACTGACTCGTTCAGTATCTTGATGGATGAGTGGGCTCAAGTGAAAGAAAAATTATTGCAGCGGTTGTCGTTGCATCCTTAAAACACCTTGATGCCTAAAAATCACTCACATCTTGTTGTGTGAAATCACCGACATGCTTTTTAAATCTGTTCGTACTGTTTTTCCTTATGTCTAAACCATTGACCCGAACCCAAGCCAATCTTATTCTACTCATCGCTGCCTGTGCGTGGGGTTGCGCGTTTGTACCACAATCCATTGTTGCACCATTTATTGGGCCAATGACGTTTACAGGAGCGCGTTTTTTACTCGGTGCAGTGGTGATTGCGCCATTGGTTTGGATGGAGTGGAAAAACTTGCGCATACACCAAGCCAATGATGACCACCCTGCACCGCCAATAACCCCGCGTGATTGGCTACATATTGCGTTGATGGGGGTATTGCTCTGCGCGGGAACGGTACTGCAACAAGTCGGGATGAAATACACATCGGTAACCAATGCTGGATTTCTCACGGGTTTATACGTGCCTTTAGTGCCGATTTTGGGAATTATTTTATACCGTCGCCGTGTGCATTGGGTGGTTTGGCCTGCTGCCTTGGGTTGTTTAATCGGTACATGGTTGCTCACAGGCGCAGGGAAAATTGATTTAAATGTGGGTGATTTGTGGGTGCTTGCCACCGTCATCCCGTTCACACTGCATGTGCTGTGGATTGGTGGCTTGGCGGAGCGTTTGCACGCACCATTGCTGGTCGCTTGGGGACAATTTATTGTGTGTGGACTGTTGGCAACGGCTTTTGCCTTGCCGATGGAAACGTTTAACTGGGACAACTTACCTCATGTGGTGTGGCCTTTGGCGTATATGGTGTTTATCTCGGTCGGTATCGGTTTCACGGGGCAAGTGATTGGGCAACGCTACGCCCGCCCTGCTGAATCTGCGATTATTTTATCCAGTGAAACAGTGTTTGCGGCTTTGGCGGGCGCGGTGTTTTTGAGCGAACGTTTGCCGATGTTGGGCTATATCGGCGGTGCTTTGATTGTCTTGGGCATCGTGGTGGTGCAAATTTTACCCGACCCAAAAAATGCCCCCAAACCTGTCGTTGAGCCATTTCAACTATAAGACTAAAACTCAGAAATGGCTCACACACGTAAACGGTTAGAAGTTTTTCCAAACATTCTAACCGTTTGCTCAAGTTGACTGAATTTTAGTCAGTTAACGTGACGAAGGCTTTATGGGCGAACAATGATGTTGTTGCGAACATCGCGCACACCACTGACACTGCGGGCAATGCGATCTGCTTCGTTTCTTTCCGATTGGCTATTGGCAAAACCCGAGAGTTGTACAACGCCTTTCAAGGTTTCGACATCAATCGCTTGCATGCTGACCATTGGGCTTTCAACGAAGCGCATGCGGATTGAGTTGCTGATGGCAGAATCATCAACGTATGAACCAACGGATTGTTGATCGCGCATTACCGAGCAACCTGAGGCAACAGTGGTCAATGCAATCAGCACGGCTATAGAGATTTTTGTGGCTGTATTTTTCATGGTAAATTCCTTTATGAATGGTTATTTATTGAGTTAGAATGTCACAGTGCGTTGACTGCTTCCAATGCAGGTGTGAACGCCAAGTTTTGCGCAGTCGCTGCACTCTTTGCGCGGTGCATTTTATTTTATGTGCTGGTGCGCGCACTGTTGGCGAAAAAGCGGCGCATATTCGCTGGATGCGCGTAAAAATTAAATCCCCATTTTCGCAATAGTGCACTTAAAACTGTAATAATATCGACCAACTTCAACTCAATAGGTGCCCATCCGTGAGCATGTACGCCCTCAAACCCAATTTTCAAGCACTGCTACGCCCCATCACTCAAAAATTATTTGATTTGGGTGTGACCGCCAATCAAGTCACGGTCCTTGCCTGTGCGATTTCCATCGTTTTGGGACTTGGTTTGTATGCTTCGGGTCAACCCTCTGTATATTTTGCGTTGATTCCGCTTTGGATGCTGGTGCGCATGGCTTTAAATGCCATTGATGGTATGCTGGCACGCGAATTTCATCAAGAATCACGCTTGGGTGCGTATTTAAACGAAGTCACCGATGTGGTCTCGGATGCGGCACTGTATTTGCCTTTCGTGTGGATTGCCCCGCTGAGCGCGATGCAAATTGCACTGGTGATTTGGCTCTCGGCCTTGAGTGAATTGGTCGGGATTTTGGGGCAAGTGATTGGCAAAAGCCGCCGTTATGATGGTCCAATGGGCAAAAGTGACCGCGCTTTTGTGTTTGGATTCATGGGTTTGAGTGTCGCAATTTTCGGTCATTTGAGCAGTTTTGTGTATGGTTTGATGTGGTTGGTGGTGGTTTTAATTGCTTGGACAACGGTACGGCGCGCCCGCGCAGGTTTGCGCGAGGTTTGAATTTCAAATTGATTGGGAAAATATTCATGAGCGAATTACAAAAAACCTTCATCACCCACGATGGTACAGAACTGTTTTATCGCTATCGCCCCGCTGTCTCTGGTGCGACGGATAAAGCCATTGTGTTGTTTCACCGTGGACATGAGCACTCTGAGCGCATGATGTGTGTCGCCGATGAATTGGGTTTGGATGACTTTGCATATTTTGCTTGGGATGCACGCGGTCATGGCCACAGCCCAGGAGAACGTGGTGACAGTCCGAGTTTGGGTGCATCGGTTGCTGATATTGAAGCCTTTGTTCAGCACATTCAAAGCGCGTATCAGATTGAGATTAAAAACATCGCGGTGATTGCCCAAAGCGTCGGTGCGGTTCTGGTCAGTACTTGGTTGCATGATTACGCCCCGAAAATTCGCTGCGCCGTGCTCGCCTCGCCTGCATTTAAAGTCAAATTGTACGTGCCATTCGCCCGCGCGGGCCTAAAATTGATGCAACGCTTTCGCGGCAATTTTTTTGTTAAAAGTTATGTCAAAGCCCATTATTTGACCCACGATCAACAGCGCATTGACTCATACAACCAAGACCCTTTGATTGCACGCGCCATTTCGGTGCGCATTTTACTCGGCTTGTACGATGCCGCTGACCGTGTGGTTGCCGATGCGCCGGCAATTACCACACCGATTCAATTGTTGATTTCAGGCAGTGACTGGGTGGTGCATCATGCCCCGCAACATGATTTTTACAATCGCTTGGGCAGCCATATTAAGGAACGTCATATTTTTGAAGGTTTTTACCACGACACCTTGGGTGAAAAAGACCGTGCCCTTGCACTGGCTGAAGTCAAACGTTTCATTGGCGAACGATTCGCCGCAGCCCCTGCCGTCGTTGATTGTACGCAAGCGCATATTTATGGCGCATCACGCACCGAGTCGGATGAGTTGGCAACGCCTTTATCAGTATTTACGCCGCGTGGCGCGTACTGGGCATTCCAACGTGCCTCCCTCAAACTCGGTGCCAAATGGTCTATGGGTTTGAAATTGGGGCATGACACAGGTTTTGATTCTGGCAGTACTTTGGATTATGTTTATCGCAATGTGCCCCAAGGCACCAACCCGATCGGCGATGTGATTGACAAACAATACCTGAACGCCATCGGTTGGCGCGGCATACGTCAGCGCAAACTGCACATACAGCAATTGATTCAAGTGGCGATGCAACAATTGCGCACTGCCGACAAACCTGTGCATGTATTGGACATTGCGGCGGGTCATGGTCGTTATGTGCTGGACGCACTGACCAGCACGGACAAACCCGATGGCATTCAGTTGCGTGATTACAGCCCCACCAATGTGCAAGCAGGCACAGCCATGATTGCACAGCGTGGGCTCGGTGACATCGCTACATTTAGCGAGGTTGATGCATTCAATCGTCAAAACTACGCTGAACTCAACCCCGCGCCAACGTTGGGCATCGTCTCTGGTTTGCATGAGTTATTTCCCGATAATGATTTGGTCATGCAATCTTTGCTTGGACTGGGCGATGCCATCACCACAGGCGGATATTTAATTTACACCTGCCAGCCATGGCATCCGCAGTTAGAAATGATTGCCCGTTGTCTGACCAGTCACCGCCAAGGTCAAGCGTGGGTGATGCGCCGCCGCAGTCAACAGGAAATGGATCAATTGGTTGAACGTGCAGGTTTTCGCAAACTCAAACAACTGATTGACGAGGACGGAATTTTCACCGTGTCTTTGGCCATCAAAACCTGATGAACCGATTGTATGACTGATTTAAAGTCACCTTCTCACCCATCCACGGCGGTATCTGAGGCATCGGAACAAAAATCACCACAGGCAACAATACCGCTGAAACTGTATGCAGCCCAGTGTCTGTTGTTGCTCGGTGTGGTGTTTTATGCCTCCTATGGCTTTGCCAATTGGCTCAGTGCGCAGCGCGCGCCTTTGCCCGAAATCGCGTTTGCTTGGGAACAGCATATTCCTTTTTGGGCATGGACCATCGTGCCCTATTGGTCACTCAATTTATTTTATGCGTGCTCGGTTTTTGTCTGCAAAGACCGAGCCGAATTACAGGGGTTAACCAAAAAACTCTTGCTTGCACAAGCAATTGCCATCACCTGTTTTATCGTGTTTCCTTTGCAGTTTACTTGGGTAAAGCCGCAAGCAACGGGCATTTCAGGTGCATTGTTTCAAGCCTTGGCAGGGTTTGACCAACCGTACAACCAAGCCCCCTCTTTGCACATTATTTTGCTCATCATCATCGGTCATTTTTACTACAGTAAATTTCCAAAAATCCTCCGTGCTGTTTGGCTGGTTTGGTTGGGGGTGATTGCGTTATCGGTTTTAACCACGTACCAGCACCATTTCATCGACATCCCCACAGGTGTGGCGGTGGGGGCTTTAATTTTATGGGCTCTGCCCATCAATTCACCCCCCATTTGGCGCGCATCGGCGCGCAGCGCAGCACGACACCCCAGACTCATGCGGTATTATTTATTTGGTGCAGCGAATTTGCTTGGATTGGCATGTTTGGGGGGGTGGTTTTTGTGGCTTCTGTGGGGCGCACTGGCATGTCTGTTGGTGGCAATCAATTACGGTTTTTTAGGGGCAAAAGGCTTTCAAAAAAACACCGATGGCCGTATGCGTTTCGCCGCATTTACAGTGTTTGCCCCGTATTTATTGGGGGTTCGGATCAATATGGCGTATTGGTTACGCGCTGTGCCCAAAGCCGTTGCCATCACCGAACGGGTTTGGGTAGGCAGTATCCTGGCACAGGCTGATTTTGATGCGGTGTTGGATGTGTGCGCTGAATATCCGTGTACGCCCACACCCGCGCATTATATTTTCATACCGTTATTGGATATGGTCACACCCAATATCGACGATGTGCGCCATGCCGCCGATGCCCTACAAACGCAATTGAATGTCTCAGGCAAACCAGTTTTGGTGTGTTGCGCGCTCGGTTATAGTCGCAGTGTCGCGGTGGTGGTCACGTGGTTGGTGCGCCATCAACACTGCGCCAGTTTGAATGATGCCATTGCATTGGTTCAAGCAGTACGCCCTCAAATGGTGTTGTCCAAACCCATGTTCAACCTTATTTCTCAAGCCGTTTTATGAACCCTACACATCCACCATCCAGTCAAAACACCGATGCCGATGCTGACTTGGCACGCACCACCGCGCATTTACTCCATACCAGCCGCTATATCTGGCATTTTAATTTGATGGTGTGTGTCATCAGCCTATGGCTTTCATCACAAAGCCCCGTAGTTTATTGGGCGGTTTTGGAGGTATTGCTCACAGTTTTGATATTGTTTTTCCTTGTCCGCATTCAATTCGATGCACGGTTATTGGCAGAGATTGCTCAGGGTCGTTTGACTTTAAATCATTTAGACAACGCACTGATACAACTCAAATTGCGCCCAACCTCTACGGTCATGCGTTCAATGCACGCGCGATGTTTGGCGTGTATGCGTTTGTTTTATATTTTTTGTGGGCTCACAGCAGTGCATGCGTTGATGCCCTTAACTCCACTTTTCATTTAAATTGATAATTTCTATGAGCATTCAAAATATAAAAACATTGCTGCAACACTCTTTATTTGCCCAAACTTTAAGCGGTATTTTGTTGTTGCTCATCATCAGCAGCACCCTTGCGTGGTTACTCAAATCACGCGCACGCTCGGAGCATGCACGTGCTTTATTTGACCACATCATCGTGCGCATCAACGCATGGTGGATCATGGCGGGGGTTTTGGCAGTGGCTTTTTACGGTGGTCTCATCACGACGGTGGTGCTGTTTTTTGTGCTATCCATCATTGCTTTGCGTGAATTTTTGCGTTTGATACCTTTGCATGATGCCGATAAACGCCTTGCCCTGCTCGCATTTTGTGTCTTTACGCCTTTGCAATATTGGTTTGTCTATGATTTATGGTATGGCATGTTTGCGATTTTGATTCCAGTGTATGCCTTCATGGTAGTGCCTTTTGTCTCGGCTTTAGCGGGTGATACTAAAAATTTTTTGGCGCGCACCGCCAATTTTCAGTGGGCATTGATGTTGTGTGTGTATTCGATTAGTTATTTACCCGCACTGTTGATGTTGCCGTTTACCCATCATTACGCTGACCGTAATATTCAATTGATTTTGTATTTTGTGATTGTGGTGCAATTATCCGACGTGTTGCAGTTCATTTATGGCAAATTATTGGGCAAACACGCACTCGCACCGAATGTCAGCCCGAATAAAACTTGGGAAGGTTTGGTGGGCGGCATTACCACCGCAACCCTTTTGGGCGTATTTTTGCGCGGACTCACACCGTTTAGTGCAACTCAAGCAGCTGTGATTTGCTTGGTCATATTAATTGCTGGCTTTGCAGGCGGTTTGTGCATGTCGGCAATTAAACGTGATCGTGGGGTCAAAGATTTTGGCAACTTGATTCAGGGACATGGGGGTGTTTTGGATCGGTTGGACTCGGTCGTATTCTCAGCCCCCTTGTTTTTTCATATTTGTCGGTATTGGTTTCTCAATGCATAAAAAATGGGCAAATAATTTGCCCATTTTTGATAAACACCCATGAATATTACAATGAATTAACCGCATCCAATGCAGGTGTGAACGCCAAGTTTTGCGCGTCTGCCACCGCTTTGTAAGTGAGTTTTCCTTTGCAAACATTCAAACCGTTGAGCAAGTGCACATCGTCCAACAAGGCTTGCTTGATGCCCTTGTTGGCAATCGCCAAAGCGTACGGCAAAGTGGCATTGTTCAAGGCATAGGTTGAGGTTCTCGGCACGCCACCTGGCATATTCGCCACACAGTAGTGCACCACATCATCAACCACATAAGTTGGGTTTTCATGCGTGGTGGCTTTAGAGGTTTCGGTACAACCGCCTTGGTCAATCGCCACGTCAACAATCACCGCGCCTTTTTTCATTTTTTGCAGCAAAGTGCGTGGAATCAATTTCGGTGCGTTGGCACCTGGAATCAACACGGTACCAATCACCAAATCGGCTTGCACCACGGCTTTTTCCACCGCATCTGCGGTTGAATAAACGGTTTTAATTCGCCCCGCAAAAACATCGTCTAAGTAACGCAAACGGTCAATATTGCGCTCAATTACGGTCACATCAGCACCCATGCCAACTGCCATTTTAGTGGCATTCAGACCCGCCACACCGCCGCCCAAAACAACAACATTTGAAGGTGCAACCCCAGGAACGCCGCCAAGCAATGCACCCAATCCGCCTTCGGATTTTTGCAATGAATACGCGCCAACCTGCACCGCCATGCGCCCTGCAACTTCAGACATCGGTGCGAGCAGAGGCAATGTGCGGTTGTCCGCTGTCACCGTCTCATACGCCACGCCGATACAGCCCGATTTGAGCAAACCTTCGGTTTGTGGGGCATCGGGTGCAAGGTGCAAATAAGTGAACAAGATTTGCCCGTCACGCAATTGTTCGTATTCAACCTTTTGTGGTTCTTTTACTTTGACAATCATTTCGCACTGCGCGAAAATCTCCGCAGCAGTTGCTTTCACCTGTGCACCCACGGCTTGATAAGTTGCATCGTCTGCACCGATGCCTTGACCTGCTTGAGTTTCCACCCAAACTTCATGGCCGTTGGCAATGAGTTCACGTACATTTTGCGGTGTGAGTCCAACGCGGTTTTCGTTGGTTTTGATTTCTTTTGGTACGCCAATTAACATAATAATCTCCTGTGTAATGTGTTATTTATAATAACAATTGAGAGTATATAAGACAAAAGTAAAATTATTAAATCGTATTTTTCATAAAATCAAAATTTTTAACTGATAAAAAATTTATTTTAGAATAAATGTTTATTTGAAACAATTGGTGCCTTTATCATCATCGATTTGGTATCATTGCACCACCATCCATTTAATTGCTACAACCATGCCTGCTCACACTCAAAAGCCACTCATCACCATCATTGCCGCAATTTCTGCAAACAGAGGTCTGGGTAAAAATAACCAACTTTTGTGGAAAATTCCGCAGGATTTGAGTTTTTTCAAAAAAGTCACAACCGGCAGCCCAATCATCATGGGCAACAAGACCTACTTTTCCATCGGTCGCCCCCTGCCCAACCGTTTAAACATTGTCGTATCAAGAACCTTAGTCAGCCAAAGTATTCAGATTGACGGCTGCGAAGTTGTGCCTTCGCTCAAAGAAGCGATTGCCTTAGCGACCAGTTATTTAACTTTACACCGATTCAACCATTCCGAACGCAGTACTCAATTAATCGGGACACCAGAAGACTCCAGTATTTTGAATACCCGACCAATCTCTGGATCACACGGCATGCCACAGCCTCAAACCCAAGCCGAAATTTTCATCATCGGGGGGGCACAAATTTATACCCACGCTTTAGAAAGTAAAGTGGTTGATCGGGTGTTGCTAACAGAAATCCACCAATCCAGCGATGCCGACGTGTTTTTCCCAGTACTCCAAGAAAAAGAATGGCAAGAGGTATCGCGCGAATCACATTTCGATGAAACAAATGGACTCTCTTTTGACTTTGTCGATTATCGAAAACGCGCATGAAACCAATGGCATCCAACCCTCGTAAAAAACTGGATAAGTCCACTGCCTACGAAGTTCGTCCTGAGCAATCGGTTGATTTACTCAAAGCGTTGCACATTCTGACTTCGGATGGAAAAATCAACCAAGACTCCAGAAGAAAACTAAAACAAATCAACCACTTATTTAATTTTATTAAACCATTACTTGATAATGTTTTTGAGCAAAAAAACCACATATATATGGTGGATCACGGTGCAGGAAAATCATATTTGGGGTTTTTAATATACGATTTGTACTTTAAACCCTTGGGTTTGATTGCTGAGCAAGCGATGATTTACGGCATCGAAACGCGCGACGAGTTGGTCACACGCTCACAACAATTGGCACAAAAAGCTGGGTTTACAGGCATGCAGTTTCTCAATCTATCGGTTGCAGACTCCATTGAATCACAATTACTGCCTGAGTCAATTGACATCGTCACTGCCCTGCACGCGTGCAACACCGCAACGGACGATGCCATTAAATTTGCCTTGACCAAAAATGCCCAACACATCGTCCTTGTGCCCTGCTGTCAGGCCGAAGTCGCCAGTGTTTTACGCGCCAACAAATCTCAGCAGCTGGCCAATCCACTTGCAGAGATTTGGCGGCACCCCATTCATACACGTGAGTTTGGTAGCCACATCACCAACGTATTGCGTTGCCTGCAATTGCAAGCGCATGGTTATGATGTCTCGGTTACGGAATTGGTCGGGTGGGAACACTCTATGAAAAATGAATTGATCATCGCCTCACGCAAATACCACACCAATGGCCGTATTCAATACAATCGCAACGCAGCGCAACGTTTGCATGAATTGCTCAACACCTTGGGCTTAGACACCTTGAACACTCGTTTTTTTACTCCAAATTTGGCGGCTGGCGTATAATGCACTCGTGTAACACCACACCGATTAGTTGAACTGAAAGCACCTTTATGAAAATCACAAAAAATACTGTAGTGACCCTGTCCATGTCGGTCACAGACGCACAAAACAACTTCATCGAGCAAACCTCTGGCGATGGTTTTACCTATTTGCACGGCGGCTATGATGATTTCTTCCCAACCATAGAAGAAGCCCTTGAAGGACAAGAGATTGGCTTTGAAACCACCATCCAACTCGAGCCTGAAGACGCCTTTGGTGAATACGATGCCGAGTTGGTTCGTGTTGAAGACCGCAGTTTATTTCCACCTGAAACAGAAGCGGGCATGATGTTTGAGGGCATTCCCGAAGGCGGAGATGAAGACGAAATGGAGTTTTTCACAGTGACCGATATTGCGGGGGATAAAGTGGTCTTGGATGGCAACCATCCTTTGGCGGGCGTTGCGCTGCGCTGTACCGTCAAAGTCACCGACGTGCGTGCTGCAACGGCTGAGGAAATTGAACACGAACATGTGCACGATGGTGATGATCACCACCATGACCACGATGAACACGACACTGTGCATTGAGCGAATAGATTGAATCGAGTTGTGTTTCAGAAAAAAACCTACCCAAAACGGTAGGTTTTTTTATGCTAAACATCAATATTCAATGATATGAGGTGATTGTAAAAACCACCATGTGTTTATTGACCAGAACGAATTAAATAGTCAAACGCGCCCAATGCCGCAGTCGCCCCCGCCCCCATCGAGATGATGATTTGTTTGTAGGGCACAGTGGTACAATCGCCCGCCGCAAACACACCTGCCATAGAAGTTTGACCTCGACTATCAATTTCAATCTCACCGCGTGGACTTAATTGGACGGTGTCTTTAAGCCAATCGGTATTCGGTAACAGACCAATTTGCACAAAAATACCTTCTAATTCAATCAAATGAACCTCATCCGTTTGGCGGTCTTTGTAGCGCAGCCCTGTCACGCGCTGACCATCGCCAATCACTTCCGTGGTTAACGCCAAGGTGTGGATGGTCACATTGGGTAAACTGCGCAATTTGTCTTGCAACACGGCATCCGCACGCAATTGCCCATCAAACTCCAATAAAGTCACATGCGCCACGATACCCGCCAAATCAATCGCTGCTTCCACCCCCGAGTTACCGCCACCAATTACGGCCACGCGTTTGCCTTTGAACAAAGGACCGTCACAATGTGGACAATAAGCCACGCCTTTTGCTCGATACTCGGCTTCTCCAGGGACATTCATATTGCGCCAGCGCGCACCTGTTGCGAGAATCACCGATTTGCTTTTGAGTACCGCGCCATTTTCGAGTTTCACAGACAGCAAACCATCTGCACCAGCAGCTCGTAATTGAGCGGCTTTTTGTACATTCATGATGTCCACGGGATACGCCCGCACATGCTGCTCCAAGGCAGCGGCAAGTTTAGGCCCTTCGGTTTCAGTGACCGAAATAAAATTCTCAATCGCCAATGTATCTAAAATTTGCCCGCCAAAACGCTCCGCCACCACGCCCGTGTTGATGCCCTTGCGTGCCGCATAAATCGCCGCTGCCGCACCCGCAGGGCCGCCACCGACCACCAAAACATCAAACGGTGCTTTGGCATTGAGTTGTTCTGCCGCTTTTGCGCTCGCGCCAGTATCGAGTTTGGCAATAATTTCTTCGCAAGTCATGCGTCCTTGACCAAACTCTTGACCATTGAGAAACACAGTCGGCACAGCCATGATGTTGCGCGACTTAACTTCGTCTTGGAAATCCGCACCATCGATCATTGTATGGCTAATGTTGGGGTTGAGTACAGACATTAAATTCAGTGCTTGTACCACTTCTGGACAGTTGTGACATGACAGAGAAATAAAGGTTTCAAAGTGCATCGGGGTATTCAAACTTTGAATCTGCTCAATCGCTTGTGCATCCAATTTGGGCGGATGTCCGCCGACTTGCAAAAGTGCGAGCACCAAAGAAGTGAACTCATGCCCCATCGGCACACCTGCGAACGCCACGCGTGGCGTTTGACCCACCTCACCCACTGTAAACGAAGGTTTCCATTGCGATGCGCCATCCTCACGTACGGAGACTTTATCGGACAATTGTGCCAATGCGGTCAACAGTTCACGTATCTCAGTAGCCTTGGCACTGCCATCCAACGTTGCCACCAGTTCGATGGGGCGTTGTAGTTTTTCTAAATACGCTTTGAGCTGCGCTTGGATGTTTGCATCGAGCATGTTGTTCTCCTTGAGATAATGATTTAGGGCGCAAAAAACCCAGCCTCTGTGCTAAAACACACGAGACATCAAGAAAGTTGGGGGGATTTTTTGTACAAGGCTCTGTGTGTACAAAGCCTTGCGCAAAAAACTCCAAAAAATCAAAGGATAGTATTCAAACCACTCTCTGAAAATGGTGCTTTAGATTTTACCAACCAAATCCAAAGAGGGTGCTAAAGTCGCTTCACCTGGAGTCCATTTGGCTGGACACACTTCACCTGGATGTGTAGCAACGTATTGAGCCGCTTGAACTTTGCGCAACAATTCTTTCGCATCACGACCAATGCCCAAGTCATGAATTTCGGCCACTTTGATTTCGCCTTCAGGATTGATGACGAACGTACCACGCAAAGCCAAACCTTCTTCTTCAATCATCACATCGAAGTTACGGGTAATCGTACCTGTTGGGTCACCAATCATTGGGTATTTGATTTTTTTGATGGTGTCAGATGCATCGTGCCATGCTTTGTGCGTGAAATGCGTGTCGGTTGAAACCGAATAACATTCAACGCCCAATTTTTGGAATTCTGGGTACACATCCGCCAAATCGCCCAATTCTGTTGGACACACGAAAGTAAAGTCAGCTGGGTAAAAGAACACCACAGACCATTTGCCTTTCAAATCGGCATCGCTGACATCAACAAATGCACCATTGTGAAATGCAGTGGCTTTGAACGGTTTAACAGTTGAATTGATAATTGGCATATTTAACTCCTTTGAAAAATTGATGAATGAATCATACGACTCGCAGGCATTATAACAACAAATTTGGGCTCAAAACATCAATAGCCTCATTGTATTTTATTATTATTTTAATAGTATTTAACTATTATTAACGGCAAAATAAAACAACGAGCATGCGCCCGTTGTCTTAAACTTTAAAACCAATCAAGTATTTTCTATGCTGCGATGCAAACCTTGCACATCGTACACATGAATTTGGTGCAGATGCTTCATCCCCTCAATTGCAGCTTCTGCCCCCGCGACTGTGGTTTGATAGGTGATGCGTTGCGCAATCGCGGTTTTACGAATACTCGACGAGTCGGAAATTGCAGTGGTGGTTTCGTCCACCGTTGTAAAGACCAAGGCAACCTCGCCATTTTTCATCGCATCAACAATGTGTGGGCGACCTTCTTTGACTTTATTGATTTTCTCAACCGTGACACCCGCATCTGCCAAATAATTGGCTGTACCACCTGTGGCGCAAATCGTATAGCCCAGTTCAATCAATTCTTTGGCAACTTTGCTCATCGCAGGTTTGTCGGAGTCTTTCACACTGATAAAGACTTTGCCCGATGCGGGTAGGCGCGATGAGGCTGCAAGCTGGCTTTTAAACAGTGCCTCGCCAAAGGTTTTACCCACACCCATGACTTCACCGGTCGAACGCATTTCAGGCGAGAGCACTGGATCCACACCAGGGAATTTATTGAATGGGAACACCGCTTCTTTGACGCTAAAGTACGGCGGGATGATTTCATCGGTGGCATTCAGTTCAGTCAATGTTTTGCCCGCCATCACCTGCGCCGCGACTTTTGCCAAGGGGCGTCCAATCGCTTTGGAGACAAACGGCACGGTGCGCGAGGCACGCGGATTGACTTCAAGCACGTAGATGACATCTTTGCCGTCCTGCACCTGCACCGCAAACTGCACATTCATCAAACCCACAACTTTCAAAGCGCGTGCCATTTCAGCGGTTTGGCGTTTGATTTCTGCCACCGTCTCGGCTTTCAGATAATACGGCGGCAATGAGCACGCCGAGTCGCCCGAATGCACGCCCGCTTGCTCAATATGCTCCATCACCGCGCCAATGAGCACCTGCCCTGTTGCGTCACAAATACAATCAACATCCGCCTCAATCGCATCGTCAAGAAATCGATCGAGCAACACGGGTGAATCATTCGAGACCTGCACCGCTTCGCGCATATAGCGTTCCAATGCCGCTGGCTCATGCACAATTTCCATCGCACGACCACCCAAGACATACGACGGACGCACCACGAGCGGATAACCAATTTCCTCAGCCAAACGCAACGCTTCGTCTTCGGCACGCGCCGTACGGTTCGGTGGTTGACGCAAATTCAAATCATGCAACAACTTTTGGAAACGCTCACGGTCTTCTGCCAAGTCAATCGAATCGGGCGATGTACCGATAATCGGCACACCATTGCGCTCCAAATCCAAAGCGAGTTTCAAAGGCGTTTGCCCACCGTATTGCACAATCACGCCGAATGGTTTCTCGACATGGACGATTTCCAAAACGTCTTCCAAAGTCAAAGATTCAAAATACAAACGGTCAGACGTGTCGTAATCGGTCGAAACAGTTTCTGGATTGCAGTTGACCATAATCGTCTCGTACCCATCATCACGTAAAGCCAAGGCCGCATGGACGCAACAATAGTCAAATTCAATCCCCTGCCCGATGCGGTTGGGACCACCGCCCAAGACCATGATTTTTTTCTTGTCGGTTGGATTGGCTTCACACTCACTGTCATAACATGAATACATATAAGCGGTATTGGTTGCAAATTCGCCCGCGCAAGTGTCCACGCGTTTGTACACAGGACGGATGCCATGCGCATGGCGCACCGCGCGAACTTCTGAATCTTTTACTTTAAGAATTTGTGCCAAACGTCTGTCTGAAAAGCCTTTTTTCTTTAACTCACGCAAGTCATCTGCGTTGATTTGGTCTAAAGTCAATTGGGCAACGTGCTGCTCGAGTTTAACCAATTCCTCAATCTGCACCAAGAACCAACGGTCGATTTTCGAGTGGTTAAACACTTCGTCCACGCTCATGCCCATGCGAAACGCATCTGCGACATACAAAATTCGTTTGTCGCGTGGCTCGCGCAATTCGTCAACAATCGCTTGTTTATCGGTTGCAACAGGATTCAAACCATCAATGCCAATTTCCAAACCGCGCAGGGCTTTTTGGAACGACTCTTGGAAGGTGCGTCCCATCGCCATCACCTCGCCCACCGATTTCATCTGTGTGGTCAAATGTGGGTCGGCTTCGCGGAATTTTTCAAACGCAAAGCGAGGGATTTTTGTCACCACATAGTCAATCGACGGCTCGAACGATGCGGGCGTTTGTCCACCCGTGATGTCGTTTTTCAACTCGTCCAAGGTGTAACCAATCGCCAGTTTCGCCGCGATTTTCGCAATCGGAAAACCTGTGGCTTTGGATGCCAATGCTGATGAGCGCGACACACGCGGATTCATCTCAATCACAATCATGCGCCCTGTATCGGGGTTGACCGAAAACTGCACATTCGAGCCACCTGTATCCACACCAATTTCGCGCAGTACCGCAAGCGATGCGTTACGCATGATTTGGTATTCTTTATCCGTCAAGGTCTGCGCTGGCGCAACAGTAATCGAATCGCCTGTGTGCACACCCATTGGGTCTAAGTTTTCAATCGAGCAGACGATGATGCAATTGTCTTTCTTATCGCGAACCACCTCCATCTCGTACTCTTTCCAACCGAGCAAAGATTCTTCAATCAATAATTCATTGGTCGGCGACAAGTCCAAACCACGGCGACAAATTTCCTCAAACTCCTCGCGGTTGTACGCAATCCCACCGCCCGTACCGCCCATGGTAAACGACGGGCGAATCACGGTTGGATAGCCTGAATTGTTGTTCGCTTTGGCAATCATCGCGTGGACGGCAAAAGCCTCTTCCATGCTGTGCGCGATGCCCGACAACGCACTGCCCAAACCGATTTTGGTCATCGCGTCTTTGAACTTCATGCGGTCTTCGGCTTTATCAATTGCCTCGGGTGATGCACCAATCAATTGTACATTGTGTTTCGCCAAAACCCCTTGACGGTGTAAATCCAGCGCACAATTCAAAGCCGTTTGCCCGCCCATGGTCGGCAAAATCGCATCGGGTTGCTCTTTCTCAATGATTTTTTCAACCACTTCCCAAGTAATCGGCTCGATATACGTCGCATCCGCCATTTCGGGGTCGGTCATAATCGTCGCAGGATTGGAATTCACCAAAATCACACGATAACCTTCTTCGCGCAAGGCTTTACACGCCTGCGCACCTGAGTAATCAAACTCACACGCCTGCCCAATAATAATCGGCCCCGCGCCGATGATTAGGATACTTTTAAGGTCTTCACGTTTTGGCATTTTTTATACTCCAACTTCAATTCAATTTAATTTGTTTTCTCAACTCGTTCGGTGACAATCAACCCCATCCCCACCATCACCAAAACCATACCCAATAGGTGATACCATTGGAACGATTCGTTCAGCAACAGCACCGACAACACCACCCCACTCACGGGCATCAAGGCTGTAAACACCGATGCACTGCTATTCGGCACTTGTTTAATCCCTGCGTGCATCAGCAATACGCCCAAAGCCGTGATGCCAACCCCTGTGTACACCACCAAGCCCCAGACATACAGTGGCACATGGCTAAAATCAAAACTCAAGGCGTCGTACAAGGCAAACGGTGCAAACAACACACTCGCCCCAGCGGTCAGTATCACCATCAGCCAAATACTCGGCAAAGGACGGCTCAATAATTTTTGCGCGCCGAAAAACACGCCTTCAAACAACACCGCACCTGCAATCAGCAAATTACCCAACCATACATTGGGTGCATTGTTTGTGACACCCGCATGTGCCTGCGCACCATAAACATTCATCACCAAGGCCCCTGCCAAGGCACAAATTAGAGCCACACCTCGTAGCCACGTCATGCGCTCGCTCAAAAACACCACGCCAAACAACATCATCGACAGCGGTGTCGCGCTGGTGATAATGCTCGCATCGATCGCATTCGTGCGTTGTACGCCCCACAACAGCAGCAAACTAAACAAAAATATGCCACAAAAAATTTGAACAAACAAAATCCATTTATCGCGCTTGTTAATCGGTGGACACACCACCTTTTCGCCATGACGATTGCGCCAAAGCAATACCGCCACCAAAGCCACACACGCCAAAAACTGTCGGAAAAACGAAGCCGTCATCACAGGGATGTTTGCCACAATCACCTTGCTCACCACAAACATACTGCCGATGAGCAGCATGGAGGCGGTCATTTGCGCATAGGCTAACTTTCTCGCCATTTATTTGAGAATGTCCATATAGGCTTGCATGGTTTTCTCTATCCCCATCTGCAAGCATTCCACCACCAAAGCGTGTCCAATGGATACTTCTAAAATATTCGGTATCTCGATAAAACGCGCCAAATTCTCTAAATTCAAATCATGCCCCGCATTCACGCCCAAGCCTGCGTCCTGTGCGATTTTTGCTGCACGCGCAAACTGCATCCACACCGCATCATTGTCTGCTGTGCCATAGGTTTCTGCATAGGGCTCGGTGTACAACTCCACCCGCTGCGCACCCAATTCTTTTGCCAGTGCAATATCGGGGTTGTCATAATCGACAAACAAACTCACGCGGATGCCGTGCGCATTCAAATCCGCACACACACCGCGCAAAAATTCGGCATCGCGTGCCAAATCCCAACCATGATCCGAGGTGACTTGGTTCGGGTCATCGGGTACGAGCGTGCATTGAGCAGGTCGAACCGCTTTGACCACATCGAGAAACTCAGCGGTTGGATTGCCTTCAATATTCAATTCTTTGCCGTGCTGGTCGCACAATGCTTTCAGTTCGTGCGCATCCGAGTAGCGCGCATGACGCTGGTCAGGACGCGGATGCAGGGTAATACCGTGCGCACCGAGGTTTAAAAATTGCTCTGAAAATGCCACCACATCGGGAAAATTGCGCCCACGGGAGTTGCGTATCAAAGCGATTTTATTGATGTTTACCGATAGTTGGGTCATTAATTGTTCCAAAATTTTTAAAAAACCTTCGTCATTGCGACCCTCGAATGATTTTATCGAAGGGAAGCAATCCAGCGGTGTGTATTGTATGGATTGCTTCGCGATAAAACTGCTTGCAATGACAACCGTAGCGTGGGCAATGCACCCTACCTCAAATGATTCGGAGATTGCGGGTCAAGCACACAATGACCGTATTTTCACTCCAAAGTCGCCGTTGCCAATTTCGCGCCAAAGCCAACAAACAGCGCACCGACTGCGCCCGTGCCCATAACCATCCACAATGGTCGCGCACGAAAGGCATTTGCCAAGCGCGCGCCCGCAAAAATCAACACCGACAAGTACACAAAACTAAAAAACTGCAATATCAATGCCAAAATCGTGAACGCCAAATACGGGTGCGGCGCATCGGGACGGACAAAATTGACGAAAAACGACACGAGGAACAAAATCGCTTTTGGGTTAATCAAACTCACCAACAAGGCTTTGACAAATGGCGAGCCATTGACGGGTTCGTTGACCAATGTGCTCGCGTGTTGCCCATCAAGGGTGGTGTTTTGCTCCAATAAGGCTTGAGCCGAAATATTCGCGCGATTTTTCCAAATACCATACGCACCGATCAGCATCTTGATACCAAGGTAGGCCAAATACACGCCACCAACGGTTTTTAAGATTAAAAACAACTGTGGTGCGGTCTTCAGTACGGTCGCCGCGCCCAAGGTTGCCAGCACCATCAATATCGTATCGCCAACAAACACGCCGAGTGCCGCGCTGTAGCCACGACGCACACCCTGCCCAGCGGCAACCGCAAGCGTGTACATCGAATTGGGCCCAGGCAGCAATATCACGGCAATCACGCCGATGACATAGGTGGTGATATCGGTAATGCCAAACATTAATTTTTGCTCGCAGTCATATTCTCAACAAAACGGTCAAACAAATACGCAATATCATGCGGACCCGGTGAGGCTTCTGGGTGCCCTTGGAACGAGAATGCGGGTTTGTCAGTAAACGTGATGCCTTGTAACGAACCATCAAACAATGAAATATGCGTCACGCGCACATTGGCAGGCAAGGTTTTTTCATCCGCTGCAAAGCCATGATTTTGCGAGGTAATCGATACGCGTCCTGTGTCCAAATCTTTCACAGGATGGTTCGCGCCGTGGTGACCAAATTTCATTTTCAGGGTTTTTGCCCCTGCGGCCAAAGCCAAAATTTGATGCCCCAAGCAAATGCCAAATACAGGCAGGTTTTTATCAAGAAATTCGCGTGTCGCCGCAATCGCATAGTCGCATGGCTCAGGATCGCCAGGGCCATTGCTCAAAAACACACCATCGGGATTCATCACCAATACTTCGGATGCCGACGTTTGCGCAGGCACCACCGTGATGTCACAACCCCGTTCAGCCAGCATACGCAAGATGTTGCGTTTCACGCCAAAGTCATACGCCACCACTTTGAATTTTGGCGATTCAACCGCGCCAAAGCCTTCACCAAGTTTCCACTCAGTTTCCGTCCATTGATACGCGCTGGTGCAACTGACGACTTTTGCCAAATCTTGCCCCGCCATACCGCCGAATCCTTTGGCCAAGTTTTTCGCTTGCTCAACGTCATCGCCGACCAAGATACAACCGCCCTGCGCACCTTTTTCACGCAATACGCGGGTCAGCGCGCGGGTATCAATGCCTGCAATCGCGACGATGCTGTTCGCTTTCAAATAGTCGGACAAAGATTGTTCGGCGCGAAAGTTGCTCACAATCGCGGGTAAGTCCTTGATAATCAAACCCGCTGCATAGACTTTATCCGCTTCCACATCCTCGCCATTCACACCGACATTACCGATGTGCGGATAGGTCAGTGTCACCATTTGCCCTGTATATGAAGGGTCTGTCAAAATTTCTTGATAGCCCGTCATGGCAGTGTTGAACACCACTTCGGCAACCACATGCCCCGTTGCACCGATGCCGTAACCTTGAAACACCGTGCCATCGGCCAGTGCCAAAATTGCCTTGGGAAATTGGGAAGAAAATATGGGTAACACGGGACACTCCTTAACTGTTTTTACAATGATTGGGCTTGATATAAAAATCAATAGCCCGAAAAAAAGCCGCCCTTCCAATCACTGTGTGATGTGTGGTGGCGGCTTGTTTGCCGAAGTATCATCGGTCTTTCTTTTTTATCATTGCGCAATACGTTTGCTTAAAAATTAAATCTGCGAGATTCTAACAGAAAATGAGCTTTAAGGCTGGATTAATTACGCGATTTCCTCCACTCGATGGCAGGCAATTTGTCTGCCTGCAAAAGAACGCAATAAGGGTTCCTGCTGAGCGCATTGCGCCGTCGCATAAGGACAACGCTGATGCAAAGCGCATCCCGTGGGCAGATTTAATGGGCTGGGCAACTCACCCGCCAATTTAATTTGCGTGGTTTTACCATGCAAGGTCGGTGCGGCTGAGAGCAACGCTTTGGTGTATGGGTGTGCTGGCTGCTCAAAAATGGTTTCTTTGCTGCCGTATTCGACCACTTTGCCCAAATACATCACCATCACATCATGCGCCACATGGCGCACCACCGACAGATTGTGCGAGATGAAGACATAAGCGGCGTGGTATTGCTCTTGCAAATCCATAAACAAATTCAGCACTTGCGCCTGAATCGATACATCCAAGGCCGAGGTCGGCTCATCGGCAATGACGATTTTCGGATTCAGCATCATCGCGCGCGCCAAAGCAATGCGCTGGCGTTGCCCACCCGAAAACATGTGCGGGTAACGCAAAGCGTGCTCAGGTCGCAAACCGACTTGACGCATCATCTCTATGGCACGTTGTTTTTTCTCGGTACGCGACAATTCCGTGTGAATGGTCAAGGGTTCACTCAATTGATATTCGATGGTTTGACGCGGATTGAGCGAAGCATAGGGATTTTGAAACACCATTTGCACTTGGGTGCGCAGGCTTTTCAATTCAGATTTGGACAAATCAATCACACTTTGATTGTTGATAAGCAAACTACCCGCCGTGGGGGCTTCAATCAGCGTTAACTGACGTGCCAAAGTCGATTTGCCACAGCCCGACTCACCCACCACCGCTAAAGTTTTGCCCGCGTTCAGTGTGAACGACACGCCATTGAGGGCTTTGACCACTTTCTTGGCTTTGCCAAAACCCTGAGAAATTGGATAGTGGCGTGTTAAATCAATCGCTTCCAATACATTCGCGCTCATACCAACTCCTTCGTTTTTTGTGCCTGTTTCAAAGCAGATAAATCATTGGCAATGCAACGCACCTGACCGAATGGCGTTTTTTGCATCACGGGTGGCGTGTTGCATTGGGCTTGCACGTAGGGACAGCGCGGTGACAGCAGGCAACCCGTTGGGCGATCATACTGACTGGGAACTACCCCTGCCAAACTTTGTAATCGTTTTTGACCAATCGCAAATTCGGGAACCGCCGCCAACAAGGCTTCGGTGTACGGATGACAAGGTGACTCAAAAACATGCGGTACGGCACTGGTCTCAATCACCTGTCCCGCATACATCACAGCGATGTGTTGGGCATTTTGCGCGACCAAGCCCAAATCATGGGTAATCAATATCATCGCCATGCCTCGTTCGGCTTGTAAACGCTGCAATAAGTCCATAATTTGCGCCTGTACCGTAACGTCCAAAGCGGTCGTTGGTTCATCGGCAATCAATAATTTAGGCTCACAAGCAATCGCCATCGCAATCATCACGCGCTGACACATACCGCCTGAGAGTTGATGGGGGTAAACTTTTAAGCGAGACGCGGCATCGGAAATTTCCACCTGATCCAATAAATCCAAAATGCGCCGACGAACTTCATCACCACGCAGGCCCAAATGGGTACGCAGCACTTCACCCAGTTGCATTTCAATCGTAAAACTGGGGTTCAAACTGGTCATCGCATCTTGAAAAATCATTGAAATATCTTTGCCAATGATATGACGACGCTCAGCGGCACTGATGGTTTGTAAATTGTGTCCATTGAACGTCAATTGTTTGGCTTGCACATGCGCACTGTCGGGCAATAAGCCCATCAAAGCCATCATCGCAACCGATTTACCTGAACCAGACTCGCCCACAATTGCCAGAATTTCGCCTTGATTCAAAGACACACTCACATCATCAACCGCCTTAAACGCACGCTCGCCAACGCCAAACGTCACACTCAGTTGCTCAATTTGTAATAATTGGGAATGATTCATTAGGACACCTGCTTGAGTTTGGGGTCAAGCGCATCGCGCAAGCCATCGCCCATTAAGTTAATTGCCAAAGCAGAAATAAACACCGCCAAGCCAGGAAAAATCGCCATCCAAACATTGCTTTGGATATATTGGCGCGCGGTTCCAAGCATCGCTCCCCATTCAGGCAAAGGTGGCTGAACACCGAAACCCAGAAAGCCAATTGCGCCCGCCTCTAAAATCGCAGACGAAAAAATCATTGTTGCCTGCACAATCAAAGGAGCCAAACAGTTGGGCAAAACGGTGACAAACAGCAATCGCAACGTGCCTGCCCCCATGACCTTAGAAGCCATCACATAGTCGCGTTGCAGCTCAACCATTGCAGTGGCGCGGGTCAAGCGAATGAACGGAGGCAAGCACACCAAAGCAATCGTGATGATGGTATTGGTCATAGATGGCCCTAAAATCGCCGCAATGATAATCGCCAAAAGCAAACTCGGGTAAGCCATGATGATGTCATTGATGAGCATAATGAATTTACCCAAGCGTTTGGGCCAAAAAGCAGCCGCCAAACCTAAAAACACACCCATAATGGCCGACAGCAAAGTCGCTGCCAAACCAATGAATAGCGAGTAGCGTGTGCCATACATCACGCGAGACAAGGTATCACGCCCCGCGTCGTCGGTGCCAAATATAAACTGAGCCTCCCCACCAAACATTGCGGGCGGTAATTGCTCTTTGCCTGTGTACAGTCGCAACGGATCGTGCGGTGCCAAAACATTGGCAAACAAGGCAACAATCACCAAAACCAACATAATCACCAAGCCCAAAACCGCACCTTTATTACTGACAAACGAACGGGAAAACGATTCCCACGGCGTAGGCATCGTGACTTGAGTGGTGGAAACAATCGATGTATTGGACATAAATGATTCCTTTTTATTCTGCGTTGCGAATGCGTGGATTGATAAAGCCGTACAATATATCCACCAACAAACTGACAATCATTAAAGCGCTGGCAACCAGCAAGATGCCGTTTTGTACAATCGGGTAATCTCGATGGTGAAAACCATCCAGCAGCCAGTTGCCGACACCGGGCCAGCTAAAAATCGTTTCCGTCAAAATAGCCCCCGCCAACAATGTGCTCATTTGCAAGCCAATCACCGTCACCACGGTGATGAGCGCATTGCGCAGCACATGCACCAAAATCACCCGCCAAGGCGACAAACCTTTCGCACGCGCCGTGCGCACATAATCCTCACCCAAAACCTCCAAAATCGCCGAGCGCGTCATCCGTGCAATCGTCGCCAATGGAATCGTCGCCAAGGCAATAGAAGGCAAAATAAAGTGTTTCAGCACATCCCAAAATGCCCCAGATTGCTCAGAAAACAACGAGCCCAACAACCATGAACCATACAAAGGTGCAACGTCCAAATACTGCGACACACTAATCACCCCAGACACAGGTAATAGCCCCAAAGTATGGGCAAATATCCCTGTCAAAATCGGCCCGAGCAAATAAATCGGCATAGAGTAGCCAGCCAAAGCCCCTGTCATCAAGGTGTAGTCCAACCAACTGCCTCGGCGCAAGGCAGCAATAATCCCCAAAGCCACACCCACCAGCGAGGCTATGATGATGGCCGACAAAGCCAACTCCAAGGTTGGAACAAAGTGTGCGAAGAAATCATTGAGCACAGGCGCTTGATCACGGAACGATTTACCAAAATCCCCTTGTAGCAAACGCATGAGATAATCCCAATACTGGACAATCAAAGGCTTGTCCAAACCCAGCCTGTGCATGGCTTGAGCATGTAAAATAGGATCGACACGCTTCTCGCCCATCATGACTTCAACCACGTCACCTGGAACCAAGCGTATCAGTGCAAAGGTAGATAAGGTCAGCCCAAAAAAAACTGGAATCAATACCAAAAAACGGCGAAAAATGTACGACAACATGAGTGTGCCTTTCCCCAATATTGTTTTTCTGTTAATTATGTTAATTAATTACTTTGTTTTTATAATGAACGATGCGCGCGCGACCTTCCCGCTCAATTGCCCGTCATTAAAACATCTATTTTATTGAATGAAATGGCTAAAACATCGATATAACACAAAAAACCACCCTTGATGTCAAGGGTGGCCCGTTTTTATTATTTTAAATCAACGCCTTGGAATACCACAGCACCAAAAGGACTGATTTTGTAATCCGTCACATTCGGCGTTGTAAACACAGTCACCACCGAGTGCGCCATGGTTGTCCATGGCAATTCACGTTTGAAGATTTCTTGCGCTTTCATATACATATCGGTACGCGCTGCTTTGTCCGTGGTTTTCACCGCATCATTCACCAGTTTGTCGAAGTCTTTATTACACCAACGTGAATAATTATTGCCATTGACAGCTTTACAAGTGAGCAACACACCCAACCAGTTGTCTGGGTCACCATTGTCTCCTGTCCAACCCACGATAATCGCGTCTTCTTCACCTGTTTTCGCACGTTTAAGGTATTCGCCCCATTCATAACTGATGATGTTGGTTTTTACACCGATTTTTGTCCAGTCTGCTTGCACCATTTCGGCCATCAATTTGGCATTTGGATTGTATGGGCGTTGTACGGGCATGGCCCACAAATTGATGGTGTAATCTGCAGGAACGCCTGCTTTTTTAAGCAGCTCTTTGGCTTTTTCTGGGTCATAAGGCGCATCTTTAAGGTTTGGATTATATGACCATTGCGTTGGCGGCATTGGGTTGGTGGCTTTGATGCCTGAACCCTGATAGACCGCTTGTAAAATCGCATCTTTGTTAATTGCCATATCCAAAGCTTGACGCACTTCAAGTTTTGCCAAAGGCCCTTTTTCAACGTTGTAACCCAAATAACCAACGTTAAACCCAGGCTGATCCATCACAGTGACTTTACCTGATTTTTTTGCCGCTTCAATTTCTGCGGTTTTTGGATAGGCAGACACATTACACTCGCCCGCTTGGACTTTTTGTGCGCGCACGGAAGAGTCTTTGGTGATGCTAAAGACCAAGTTATCAATTTTCACATCATCTTTTGCCCAGTAATCAGGGTTTTTCACATAGCGAATTTGCGTGTCTTTTTGATAAGACTTAAACACAAAAGGCCCTGTGCCCACAGGCAATACGTTGATATCGCTGGCTTTACCCGCTTTTTCCAGTTGCGCAGCATACTCAGCCGATTGAATCACTGCAAAAGGCATGGCAATGTTTTGAATAAACGCAGCGTCAACATCTTTTAAGGTCATCTTAACAGTGTTGTCATCCACTTTCACGACTGAAGCAATATTGTCTGGTAACGCCATATCAGACGCGTAGGGGAACTCGGCTGGATAAGCTTTGTTGAATTCAAAATCTTTGTTAATCATGCGTTGGAATGAAAACACCACATCGTCAGCATTAAAATCACGAGTGGGTTTAAAGTAATCCGTGGTATGGAACTTGACCCCTTTACGCAAATGGAAGGTGTAGGTTTTACCATCTTTGGACACATCCCAACTTTCAGCCAATCCAGGCTCCACCGTAGTTTCACCGCGCTTAAATTGCGTCAGCATGTTAAAGATTGGATACGAAGCCGCATCAAAAGTAGTACCCGCTGTGTACTGCGCTGGGTCAAAACCCTCTGGACTGCCTTCGGAACAATACACCAAAGTTTTTCCAGCACTTGCGCCTGCAGTTTTTTCACCGCTGGCTTTATCCGCGCCTTTGCCACAAGCGACCATCCCCAAAATACCCAACATAATTGCCGTATATTTCAAAGTATTGTTCAGCATATCAACTCCTTCAGAGTAAAAAAATCAAATTAATTACAATCGGTTTTGAACTGATTTAAAACCAAGCCGCATTCAAATGAGTTAGAAAATAAGGCACTACCATATAGCGTTAAATTCTGCGACTTTTCATCACTTGCCCAAAATGTTTCGAGAATGTACGCCCCAATATCACGCAAACTCAAGAACCAAATGGGCGCACAACATAGAGACAATTTGCATCATACAGTAAAAACACTCATATCTCTTGAACCATATATTTAAAAGTTGTATCTTTGAAAAAGCATTATTTCATTTTTCCAGTTAAAAATGCAATTCTAAAATTAAAACATAAAAAAACCCACAATATGAATTGTGGGTTTTTAACGATCAAACAAAGTATGAAGTGGTTTATTTACTTGGTTTGCCCTGGTGCTTGCTCGGTTGGTGTTTCTTCTATTGCAGGAGCTGAGACTTCACGCGCAGGACGCTCAATCAAAGCTTTCATCGACAATTTCACACGGCCACGATCATCCGTTTCAATCGCTTTGACGGTGACCAATTGACCCTCTTTGAGGTAATCCGACACTTGATTCACACGCTCATGCGCAATTTGTGAAATGTGCAGCAAACCATCTTTGCCAGGGAATACTTGAACAATTGCGCCAAAATCAAGAATTTTCAGCACTTGACAGTTCTCATAAACTTTGCCCACTTCAATTTCCGCAGTCAATTCAGTGATGCGACGTTGTGCTTCAGCGGCTTTTTCCGCATCGTTGGATGCGATGGTAATCGTGCCATCTTCTTGAATATCAATGGTTGTACCCGTTTCTTCAGTCAGTTGGCGAATGGTTGCACCACCTTTACCAATCACATCGCGGATTTTATCTGCATGAATTTTCATGGTGTACAAGCGCGGCGCGAAAGTTGACATTTCTTCACGACCACCACTAATTGCTGCTTGCATTTTGCCGAGGATGTGCATGCGACCTTCTTTGGCTTGCGCCAAAGCGACCTGCATAATTTCTTTGGTAATGCCTTGGATTTTAATGTCCATTTGCAAAGCGGTAATACCGATGGCAGTACCTGCGACTTTGAAATCCATATCGCCCAAATGATCCTCATCACCCAAAATGTCGGTCAAAACTGCGAACTTGCCACCATCTTTAATCAAACCCATCGCAATACCTGCAACGTGGGCTTTCATCGGCACGCCTGCGTCCATCAACGACAAACAACCGCCACACACCGATGCCATAGACGATGAGCCATTGGATTCGGTGATTTCAGAAACCACACGGATGGTGTATGGGAATTCTTCTGCACTCGGCAAACACGCCACCAATGCACGTTTCGCCAAACGACCATGACCGATTTCACGGCGTTTAGGCGAGCCCACACGCCCCGTTTCACCGGTTGCAAACGGCGGCATATTGTAGTGCAGCATAAATCGATCGCGATCATTGCCTTGCAATGAGTCAATGATTTGCTCATCGGTTTTGGTACCCAAAGTCGCTACCACCAAACCTTGGGTTTCACCACGGGTAAACAATGCCGAACCATGCGTGCGTGGTAAAATCCCCAATTCAATTTCAATCGGACGCACGGTGCGGGTGTCGCGACCATCAATCCGTGGTTTGCCATTCAAAATTTCAGAACGCACCACTTTTGCTTCCAAATCAAACAAAATATTGCCCACTTCAACCTCATCGGCCTCAACGCCCGCTTCGGTCAAAGCAGCTAAAGTTTTGGCATGTACTTCACGCAAAGCCGTTGTACGCAATTGTTTTTCACGAATTTGGTAGGCTGCTTGCACATCTGCTTGTGCAATCTCAGTGATTTTTGCAATCAAAGCCTCATTTTTAGCAGGCGCAGTCCAATTCCATTCAGGTTTGCCGCCATCGCGCACGAGTTCATAGATGGCATCAATTGCAGTTTGCATTTGTTCATGTCCATAAACCACCGCGCCGAGCATCACATCTTCGGGCAATTGTTGGGCTTCTGACTCAACCATCAACACAGCTGCCTCAGTCCCTGCCACCACCAAATCCATACGTGATTTTTCGAGTTGTGAGAACGTTGGATTCAATACATATTCACCATCAATATAACCAACGCGCGCTGCGCCAACTGGACCTGCGAAAGGCACACCCGAAATCGCCATCGCCGCAGACGCGGCAAGCAATGCTGGGATGTCAGGATTGACCTCAGGGTTGGACGACAACACTTGCACCACCACTTGGATTTCATTGTAAAACCCTTCTGGAAATAATGGGCGCAATGGTCGATCAATCAAACGGCTGACCAAGGTTTCATTTTCTGATGGGCGACCTTCACGGCGGAAAAACCCACCAGGAATGCGACCTGCCGCATAGACTTTCTCAATGTAGTCTACGGTCAAAGGGAAAAAGTCTTGCCCTGCTTTGGCTTGTTCTTTGGCAACCACAGTGGCCAAAACCACGGTGTCATCCATATCCAACATCACCGCGCCTGAGGCTTGGCGTGCGATTTGACCCGTTTCCATTTTGACGGTGTGTTGCCCGTATTGGAAAGTTTTGGTGACTTTATTAAACATACTCATCATTCAATCCTTTATTCTTTTTAGCGTCCTTGACCTGTTTTCATGCTATTCCAACAAGATTTTTAAACAAAACCTTCTTGGAATAACACCTGCCTCGGACTGCTGTGATTAAAAACAACGTTTAAACAAAAATGCCTGCATCATCGACACAGGCATTCTCATAAACTGATTATTTACGCAAGCCTAAACGTTCAATCAACGAACGATACGCATCAGCGTCTTTGCGTTTCAAATAGTCAAGCAATTTGCGACGACGGCTGACCATTTTCAACAAACCACGACGTGAGTGGTGGTCTTTTTTGTGTGCTTTAAAGTGCTCAGTCAAATCATTGATGCGAGCGGTCAACAAAGCCACTTGTACTTCTGGAGAGCCTGTATCACCTGCGACGCGTTGATACTGCGCCACAACTTCGGCTTTTTGTGCTGCGATAGACATATTCAATCCTTCAAAAAATAAACTTGCGGTCACGCTGGTCTAACAACGCGCCGTGCGCCCAAAACGAGCAGCGAGCATTATACTACAATAGGCAAGCGCTCACAAGTGCAATCAAGCCAAAATCTTCGCCAAGGTCAGCATCATCAAACCCAGCAACACAAAAATGGTTGCACGCCAAAACAAACCAACCCCACTGTTGAGCGAACGCACATCTGGACTCGGACCCGTGCCAATTTGACCTGCATTTTTGACCTCATCGGCTTTTAAAGCAACATCCTCGCCATACAGTGCTAGTTCATGCTCATCCATCATATCTCGTGTGCGTTGGCTCACGCCTTCGCGCAAAGTCACGCCCAATGCACCTGCCCCTGACGTTAAGGTCACTGCCGCCGCATCGGTTTCTCCCAATTGGCGCAAACTGCCGGACTGAGTACGCCATGCGTACATGGCTTCTTCAAAATTACCCACCACGGCGAAAATCACTGCGGCACAACGTGCAGGTAAAAACTCAATCCAATTCATCATCTTACGTGCGTACACCGTGTAGGCATCTTGCTTGCCCTCGGCACGCAAATGCCAACGTCGAGCCAACAAATCCGCCAATCGGTAAAACACCACGCCAGCCACACCCAATTTAAACGGCGCGAAAACCAAGAACCAAAACAAACCCGCAAAGACATACCGTAAACTTGACAGAATCGCCATTTCTAAGGACTGACGAATCAGTTGCGTTTCAGAAAGTTGAGCCACTTGAATATTGCCGCGATAGCCTGTTAATTCGGCTTCTTCGTGCAACCATTCAACCAGTGCAGTGCGTGCTTTTGTATCATTTCCTTCCATCAATGCCAAACGTATTTTGCTATAAAAATGACTGAATTGACGGATACCAATGGTTAAATACAAGATGGCTATCGTGAACAACAAACCCAGCAATGGGTGAACCGCATGGGTAACAAAACTCAACAAGCCAGCAAGCAATGCCCCGACCAAAGTGATGAACCAAAAAGTTTGCCAAGGCTTGACTTGATCCATCGCCAATGCGCGTTCAACGTAATCAATCAGTGTGCGCAACCCCAAACGAAGCCGCGTATAACTGGATAAAGGGAAAATTTGCTCCAATAACAATGCACCTAATATCGCGATTAAACTCATGGCACTTCCTTTATTATTAAATGTCTCGGTGGCATTCTAAACTAAAAAACGAGGTGAACGAGCGTGCCAAAAGGGTTTATTCGAATCCCGCACGCAAAATCAAGTCCAAATTATGCAACATCGCCATACTCGCCCCCCAAATAAAGAAACCTTCATAAGTGACGCTCAGAAACATTCGACTTTGTTCCCCATATTCAAAGGTGTGCACACGCATGTGCATTCGATCAAATAAACGGTGCAAAGGTACGGTAAACACCTGATCAACCTCTTGCGCATCGAGGTGAATGGTTTGCCTGCACCACTCTTCCCGCGTCATCACTGCAACCACAGGGGTCACACAAAATCCTGTAATGGTTTGGTAATCTGGCATCATCCCCAAAACCGTTACATCTTGCTGGTTTAAACCAATTTCCTCTTTGGCCTCGCGTAAAGCGGCTTGCTCTGCAGATTCGCCTGCTTCAATGCGCCCCCCGACAAAACTGACCTGCCCTGCATGGTGACGTAAATGCGCAGCACGCGTGGTGAGAACGACCTCGTAGCCCTGCTCGCACTCTATCAGAAGTACCAACACCGCAGCATGGCGCACATCTGCCGACAAAGAAATGTCTTGTCGCCACAAATCAGGCACATCATACGCACGCATCAAGGCTTTTTGAATAAACACTCGATTGAGCGATTGCCAATTTTGCTTCGTCCATACCGACATATCGCTGTAATCGGACCAAGCAATGTGTGGTACTTCACGTGGATTAAAAATAGGAATGATGGGTTGAGTCATACTTTATTGTAAGGGATGACATACCAAAAGGCGACAAAAAAGCGCGAACATTTGAGTCGCGCTTTTTGCTTTTAACAGCAGAAACTTTATGCTTCAGCCGCTTTGTTTTTGCGTGCTGGCAATTTTTCTTTAATACGTGCTGATTTACCAGAGCGATCACGTAAGTAATACAATTTAGCGCGACGAACATCACCACGACGTTTCACTTCAATGCCTGCAATGGCTGGAGAGTACAACTGGAATGTACGCTCAACACCCACGCCAGATGAAATCTTACGCACGATGAACGATGAGTTTAAGCCACGATTGCGGCGTGCAATTACGACACCTTCATAAGCCTGAACACGTTTACGAGCGCCCTCAACGACGTTCACATTAACCACCACGGTATCACCAGGGGCAAAGTCAGGGATGGTTTTTCCCAAACGAGCAATTTCTTCTTGCTCTAAGATTTGAATCAAGTTCATTTTTTCACTCCGAATACCATCATTTGTCATCGGTTTTTATTGTAGATGACCAGAGGATGGACGATGTATCGTGCCTGAGCACACCACATCCATTTAACAGCCCAAGCAAATTAACCTGAGCACCTAAAGCAACAATTGACTGAATGATCAAACATTTCCTACCAACTGCTGCAAATATTTTTCATCATCCACGCTTAAAAAACCTTGCTCTCGCGCCCGAATAATTAAATCTGGACGCTTTTTCCAAGTATTTTTTAAAGCCATTTGCCGACGAAAGACTGCAATTTTAGCATGATTCCCAGATAAAAGCACCTCGGGCACCGAAAAATTTTCAAACACTTCGGGACGTGTGTAATGCGTACAATCAAGCAGGCCATCTAATTGCTCTGAAAATGAATCTTGCGCAGCCGATTGTTGGTCATTCAACACCTCCGGCACACAACGCAATAAAGCATCCAACATCACCATTGCCGCCAACTCTCCTCCCGATAAGACCACGTCACCAATGCTTAACTCCTCATCAATCAACCCCATTTCAAACAAACGCTCATCAATTGCTTCATAACGACCACACAACACAATTAAACTGCGCGGCAATGCTTGCTCAATCGCTCGGTTGATTTGGCTAATACTGTTGGCATCGGTGTCGATATTGGACACATGCATCGCCTCAAGTTGCATACCTACCCAAGTCTGAGTCAACTTTGCACCCTGCGGCGACATATACACCACATAAGGCGCGCAACCCAAACCCATGTGTCGTGCACGCGCAGAACGAATGGCTGCTGCCAATGGCGGTGCCATCATGACCATGCCTGGACCACCTCCATAGGGTCTATCGTCCACGGTTTTATAGGCATTGCTTGCAAACTCTCGTGGATTGGTCAATGTCAAATCCACCAGACCCAACTCGAATGCTCGACGCACAACCCCCTGCTCCGTCAATGCACTGAACATTTCTGGAAATAAGGTAATCACATCAAGCACAATGGGCGAAGACTTTGCAACTTTCATTTGGGGATTTATGTAATGGTGAATTGAGGACAACGAATGGTGTAAGCAAACAAACTACAACCACCAAACGGGTCACAATGGATACTTCTGATAATGCAACTGACGGCCAAAGGACAGCATAAGCACGGCGGTTACGCCGTCGCGTCCACATCCCAAACCACGGCAATGGTTTTGGGTTGTGATTGTACATCCACTTGCCCGACAAACGCAGACACAAAAGGTATTAAATATTCAAGGGGCTTTTCAGTATCTGAACTTTGAGACACAACATGCATCACCGTGTGGGCAGCATTTTCAAACAACTGTGTCACCACACCAAGCACCACACCCTCTTGATTGACCACTTGCGCATCCAATAAATCAACCCAATAAAATTCATCCTCATCGGTCTGTGGGAACTCGGTACGCGACACAGCAATTTGCCAACCTTTAAAGTGTTCCGCATGGGTGCGATCAAGCCAACCCTGACATGTCCCCACCCACACATTCGCATGGGGTTTAAACCCTGTGGGTTTGACCTGCTGCCACGAAGCATTCGCATAATCTTGCTCAGGAATATAGGGGGCAATCCACCAACGGCTGGCATTTTGCAACGCGTCGGGCGAATGCGAAAAGGGATGGATTTTCACCCACCCCTTGATGCCATACGCCACACCAATGCGCGCAACAACGACCAAATCGTTCGCTACTTGTGCGTTGGCATTGTCTTGACTGTCACTGGCTTTTTGAACAAAGTGTTCTGTACGGTTCTTTTTTGGAACAAACGTTGCCATGAGTCAAAACCAATCAAAAACGATACGGTTTATGCTGTTTTAGCTGATTTAACCAAGCGCGCAACGGCTGGGCTCAATTGAGCGCCAACGCTTTGCCAGTGAGCCAAACGCTCTTGTTCAATACGCAAACCTTCAACACCTTCAGCCGCCAACGGGTTGTAAAAACCCACACGTTCGATGTAACGACCATCGCGACGATTGCGTGAATCAGCCGCTACGATGTTGTAAAAAGGACGTTTTTTAGAGCCACCACGAGCCATACGAATCACTACCATTTTTAAACCCTTAACTTTAAAATTAGATATTCCATCTATTTGTTGCAATGCGACTTTTAGCTTCAAAGCCGTAAACGTTTAATTATACTGTGAAAAATCACTTTGGGCAAGCATCAATTATCGTCTATACCCAACAAATTGTTTTACACACCCAAAGCCAGAGCCATGGTCTCTTTAACCTCTTCCATTACCACATAACTTTTTGAGTTCGCCACTCCAGGTAAGCGCAACAACACATCCAATAACTGGCGATACTCGCTCATTTCGCGAATGCGCGCTTTGATTAGATAATCGAAATCACCCGAAACCAAATGACACTCCTGTACCTGCTCAACCTCAAGCACCGAACGACGGAACTCCTCAAACTTGCCGTTGGCCATGTCGCGCAAACTGATTTCAACAAAAACCAACAGACCAGCACCCAACTCTTGCGGATTCAGGCGCGCATGGTAGCCCAAAATAATTCCACCCCGCTCCAAACGGCGCACGCGCTCAATACAGGGCGTCAAGGACAAGCCAACTTGCTCAGCCAACTCTGTCATGACGATGCGGCCATCTTTTTGCAAAATATTTAAAATTTTGCGATCAATTTTATCCAACGTTTTACTGGCTTTTTTCTCTACACGCATCGTATCCTCGCTGTATATGTGAATATTATTTTTTAAATACATGATTAATTTCAGTAACAAATTCTATCATTTTTTCCAATTACTGACAAAAAATACGGCTCCATTACCTAATAATGTCATATATTTTCAAAAACCAGTGCCATTTATCTGACAACTTAAAATCAATCGGGCTTTGGAAAAATTACATTCCAAGAGTTTATATATCGCATTCTCAAAGCCTCAAACTTTCACTGAGCCACATATATTATCTCATCATCTTTGTGACAAAATTTCACTTATTCGGTGCACCTTGTTCAAAAGGCAGCTTTTGAACGCTGCCCTCCTAAATGAAACATCTATGTTGTTTGTACTAAATTATGTTTTTATAAAAATCCTTAAACTGTAATAATTTAGCCATAACAAAGTGAAGTGTAAAGCAGTGTAATTACTCCACTTTATGTTATAAAACATCCCCAACGCAAAGGTATTTAATCTCAACATACTCATCCATACCGTGGTGGGAACCCTCGCGTCCGAGTCCTGACTGTTTAACACCACCAAAGGGTACGTGCTCGGAGGCAATCACGCCAACATTAATGCCAACCATGCCGTATTCCAGAGCCTCGCTAACTCGGAACAAGCGACCCACGTCACGGCTATAAAAATAACTGGCCAAACCAAATTCGGTATTATTGGCTGCATCAATCGCTTCTTTTTCGGTTTTAAATCTGAAAATCGGCGCGAATGGACCGAAAGTTTCTTCTTTCGCACAGAGCATATCAGCAGTCGCTTGGGCAATCACGGTGGGTTCAAAGAACAGTCCTTCACCCGCAACGGCATGTCCTCCTGCGGTCAATTGACCACCTTTAGACAACGCATCGGCGATGTGGCGATTGACTTTCTCAACCGCTGCGGGTTCAATGAGTGGGCCTTGGGTCACGCCATCAACAAAACCATTGCCAACTTTAAGGGTCTTGACTTTATCGGTGAACTTGCGTACAAACTCATCGTACACGCCGTCTTGCACATAAAATCGGTTGGCACAAACGCAAGTTTGACCCGCATTGCGGTATTTACTGATGATGGCACCATTGACTGCCGAGTCGATATCGGCATCGTCAAATACAATGAACGGTGCGTTGCCACCCAATTCGAGCGAGAGTTTTTTAACGGTGTTGGCACTTTGCGCCATCAAGATGCGTCCCACTTCAGTTGAGCCAGTAAAACTAATATGGCGCACAACATCGCTGGCACACAGTGCTTTGCCAATCGCTATGCTGTTGGCTGAATCGGCTGTTAAAATATTGATGACACCCGCTGGAATACCCGCACGACACGCCAACTCAACCGCCGCGAGTGCAGTCAAAGGAGTCAGTTCAGCGGGTTTGATAATCACTGGACAGCCCGCAGCCAACGCAGGAGCAACTTTGCGGGTAATCATCGCAAGTGGAAAATTCCACGGTGTGATGGCAGCACAAACGCCAATCGGCTGACGCATAATCAGCAGTCGGCGGTTGTTGTCAAATTGCGGCAACATCTCACCGTTGATGCGTTTGGCTTCCTCGGCATACCACTCGACAAAACTGGCTCCATAAACTGTTTCACCCTTGGCTTCGGCATAAGGTTTGCCTTGCTCCGCAGTCATGATGCGTGCAATATCATCTTGATGCTGCATGAGTAGGTCATACCATTTGCGCAAAATGATGCTGCGCTCCTTGACTGTTTTCTCTCGCCAAGCAGGCCAAGCAGCGTTGGCAGCCGCAATGGCCTGTTCGGCATCACTAACGGTCATATTGGCAACCTCGGCCAATTGCACACCATTAGAGGGATCAAACACCCCAAAACGAGATGAACCGCCCACCCATTGACCATTAATCAATGCATTGGTTTTTAGCAGGCTTGAGTCTTTGAGCTGAGCCAAAGGGGTATTTGATATGGGTGTCATGGTCATCCTTTAAGTTGGTTTAAATTGGTTTAAGTTAGGGTGGGTGTGTCTGGAACTCGTTCGTACTCGACCACTTTGCGGGCAAATTGCTCCAAGTAGTCCATCAATTGATTGGTACCTTCAATCGCGGTTTTGGCATCGCTGGAGGCAATGCCTTGCGCCATGTGCATGTGTGCTTGTGCGCCTTTTAACATTTCACCTGTGTGGTGATAGGCATACCAAAAGCGTCGGCACTGCACAATCAAAGGCGTAATAGCTTTAACTGCAGACTTGTTTTGACAGGCTTGATGCACAACCATGTCCAGTGCGTGGTCGGCAACCATATATTCGTCGAGCCGATTTTTTTTGGCCGCCCTTTCCATCTGCGCAGCGTATTTCAAAATGCTTTGACGTTGCTCTGATGTGGTTCGACGGGCTGCATAATTGGCAATCAAGTTTTCCAGCGTGCGTCGGGTTTGTAGTAAATCGAGATAATCGGGTAAGTCAATGCTTGAAACCAATAAACCACGACGTGGTTGTGGCACAATCAATCCAATCGAAATCATGCGTACCAAGGCTTCACGAACAGGCGTTCGACCCAAATGGGTCTGCGCAATGATGTCTGCATCGCTCACAGCACTGCCAGGAGCCAGTTGGAGGGTTACCAACATGCTTTCAATCGCGTCATAGGCAACATCGGCCGCACGGCGTGTACGCTCACTGACATTGGGCAAGGACGTGTTGGTATTGAGAGATAATGATTTATTCATGGAATCACCGATAAAATATTTAATGAGAATCCACGACAGGTCGTGCCGTGTTGTCATCGTGTGGCATCAAACAGCAGCCCATGAAAGAATCAAGACGAACGGGTGAAATGATTTGTCGCGCAGGGGGTGCATTCCAATCGAATATAAATTGTGTCGCCGCACCACACACGCGCCCTTGACATGAACCCATGCCACAACGTGTGTGGATTTTAGCATCAATCCAACTGTCACACGTTTGCAAAGCGGCCAGTGGTACATCTTCGCAACGACAAACGAGTGTGTCGTCCTGCGCCAGTGTTTTCAGGGCATCCGACAGTGTAAAATGCTTGTGCAGACAATCGGCAAAATCCTGCCATCGGTGTCGTTTGTTTTCTAACGCCTGCACGGCGTTTAAATTACCCACAGCCGCATAACCTGCAATCGCACCTTGAACCAAAGCACGCTCACTGCCACCAATACCCGTGCATTCACCTGCCGCAAAACAGTTTGGTACAGAAGTTTCCTGTATCCGATTGACGCTCAAACCTGAGGTCGGTTTAAGCAAACAACCCAGCACTTCACCCAGTTGAGTATTGGGCACCAAACCAAAACCGCAAGCCAAACGGTCACAATCAAACTGTTCAATTTTTGAACCGATTTTAAGTTGTACTGATTCAACTTGATTTTGCCCCATTGCGTTGAGGATGTGGCTATTGCCACGATATTGCGTAATGTTTGAAATACCTAAGCGTACAGATTGAATTGCTTTACTCGGCCAGCGCCACAAAGAATAACCAAATTGCCATAATCGCTGCGCAGTGGCCTGCTCGGCAATACGAATCACTTGTGCGCCTGCTTTGCGCGCTGTAGCGGCCGCAGCGAGTAACAGTGGACCACTACCAGCGATGACAATTCGTTGTCCATCCACAGGGACACCCGATTTAATCAGTGCTTGCAAACCACCCACACCCGTCACACCAGGTAGCGTCCAACCTGGAAAAGGCAGCAGCAGTTCCCTCGACCCTGTACACAGAATGATGCGGTCATAATTTTGCCACCAAGCGTATTCAGAGTTTTCCAGTAGAATTTGCCGATGTTCATTGACCGCCACCACACGGGTGCTATTCAACAAGGTGATGTTATGATGTTGTGCCAACACTCTGCGATAGGTCTGTGCGATTGCGGGTAATGCAGCGTTTGGACCATCCCGCCAAATTTGTCCACCTACTGCAAAATTATCATCCACCACCACGATGCGCTGACCACTGGGTGCAGCAGCTTGAGCCGCAGCCATTCCCGCTGGGCCTGCACCGATAATTAGAATATCGCAATCAATTTGCGAATTATGGGGAGCGAAATGAGTATTCATGCTTCAGTCACCAAAATTGTCGTTGGCGTTGGGTTAATGTCAGTATCAATTCGCATACCATCACGACACAAAGTCTGACAAGCTAAAACACGTTGCCCATCAATCATCACGCGGCATTCATGACAAACGCCCATGCCACAGACGGGCGCACGCAACTGTCCGCTAACTGAGCGACGCGTGATACCCAATGAATAATGATGTGCCAAAGCCGCAGCGACCGTCATACCTTGGCTGACTGATACAGGCTGCCCATCGATGTACAGGGTGATGAAATCGGTTGTGTGCATAGCGGTCAACCTTGACTCAATTGGGTTAAAGCAAAACGCTGGGGTGAATACGGTTCTGCTGGAATCGGTTGTGCAGTATTGAGCATCAATGCCGCCAATAATTCAGCGGTGGCTGGAGCAGTCGTTACCCCCAAACCTTCATGCCCTACCGCCAACCATAACCTTTCGCGCCAAAGGTGAGCACCAATCAATGGCAAGCCATCGGGGCTGGCGGCGCGAAAACCTGTCCAAGCTCGAATCGCATTCATACGTGCCAGGCTGGGGATGAATGCACTGGCGCGTTGCAACATGCACGCCAATACATCCGTTTCAACCACTGGCGTGAGGCTGTCAAATTGGCGTGACGAGCCAATCAGCAATTGTCCAGTCGGGCGCGGTTGCACATTGAAAGCCACGGAGCTGCCCTCAGTTTGGTGGGCACTGGCGGCATAACCCAATTCAACCAATTGATGCTGAATGCGCTGTGGATAGCGATCGGTAATCAGCAGATGACCTTTTTTAGGGCGCACGGGTAACTCAGGACACAGCGTGGTGCATTGTGCCCCCGCGGCCAATACAATGTGTGTTGCATACAGGCGTTGTCCATCACGCAGTATAACCGTGCCGCCATCAATCTCGGTGACTTCACCCACTGTGACCGTCAAACGGGTTGCTGTGGCTGGCTGGGTCAGTAGCCAACGCACCACATTGGGGGCGTAAACAGTGCTGTCGCTACTGACTTTGAGTCCGCCGAGCAGGCCTGTGCGCAAAGTCGGTTCCAAGTTGGATAAAGTATGGGCATTGACCAACTCGCATGGCACGTCCTGAGCGCGCAGTCGTTCATACTTTTCGTGGGCAATTGCCATGTCCGCCTCTGTTTCAGCAACCCACAAAGTACCGCAATTGGTATAAGCGCAATCGTGATGAGCCCCTGTGCTGGGCATGTGTCGCGCCCAAGTGCGCCAAATTTCCTGCGAGGCCTGACCAATCGCCAATTCGGCTGGATGGTCATCCATCAGAACCAAATGTCCCATACCCGCCCACGTTGCGCCACCGAATTGGGCATCGACAATCCGCACGCTCAGTCCGCGTTGCGCCAATGCCGATGCACAGGCTGCGCCGACAATGCCCGCTCCGATGACAATCACGTCCGTGGTTGGGATGTTGTGCATGACATCAACCTTGAGTTGAATGAAGTTGGATGCCCCACGCAAAGGGGTCATTTTCATTGACAATCAGCGTGGTTTCGGCGCAAACATGGGCAGTACCCCGAATGGTTGGCATGATATGTGTACCATCATTTACATAACTTGCTTCAAACTGGCTGCCAATAATACTTGCTTGCCGCCATATTTCGTTGGGTTGCAATTTACCATCGGCAGCCAAACAAGCCAACTTGGCACTGGTGCCTGTACCACAGGGCGAACGGTCATAGGCTTGACCTGGGCAGAGCACAAAATTACGGCTGTCTGCGTCGGGGGTGTCAGCAAATACCTCAATGTGGTCAATCAGCGCATTGTTTGCACCATAGATTTTTTGCACTTGTAATGCAGTTTGAATCGCACAGGTAAATTGCATGAGTGCGGGGATGTTGTCGCTGTGTACCCTTTGGTTGTGCTGGGTCACCAGAAAAAACCAGTTGCCACCCCAAGCGACATCACCTGTGACATCACCATAATCAGGAACCGAAACGGTAATTTGACGGTGTAAACGATAAGCAGGCACGTTGCGCACACTGACTGAACCATCCTCGTGTAAAGTGGTTGTGACATTGCCCACGGGTGTTTCGATGACGTGCTCGCCCGATTGTAAACGACCCAAATACGCCAAAGAAGCAACCAATCCAATGGTGCCGTGACCGCACATACCCAAGTAACCCGTATTGTTAAAAAAAATGACACCTGCAGCATGGTTGGGATTGACGGGTGGGCACAGTAGAGCACCAACGATGACATCATTGCCGCGTGGTTCCAAACAGATCGCAGTGCGCCATTTATCATGTTGGCTGGACAAAATCTGCAAACGCTGCTCCATATCGCCATCCTCTAAGTCTGGAAAGCCACCAATAACCAAACGCGTTGGTTCACCCCCCGTGTGCGAGTCAATGATTTGGATGCGGTGTGTTGCCATAAGTGTTCTCCAAAAACGTGATTGGAAAAGGCGGTACGGTATTACCGCCATTAAAACCAACCCTATTTAAGCAATTGAACGATATTTCTCAGGACGATTTGCCAAGGCTTTTTGTACCACCTGGGTGACAAATTCACGTTCAGCACCGACGAGCGGTAGGCGCGGACGACGCACGTGCTCGGTACCCGTACCCACCAAGACATCAATCAACTTGAGGTTCTGCACCAATTTGGTCGAAACATCCAAATGCAACATTGGGGTCATCCACTGATAAAGCTTCAGTGCTTCAGCAAATTGACCCGCTTTCATCAAATCGTATAGTGCCACGGTTTCACGGGGGAATGAGCAACCAACCCCAGCCAACAGACCATCGCAACCCAAAGCCAAACCTTCATAGGCCAAATCGTCAACACCGAGGAATAATTGGTAACGGTCACCCACCGTATTGCGCAAATCGGTGATGCGGCGAATGTCATCGGTGCTTTCTTTAATGGCCACAATCCATTCACAGTCCGATAATTCTTGCATGTGTTCTGGTTTTAAATCAACTCGGTAAGCAACGGGATTGTTATAAATCATGATTGGCTTTTGAGCCGCCTCAGCCATGGTACGAACATTTTGCATCGCTTCGCGTGCATCGGCCACATAAATCACAGCAGGCATGACCATATAACCGTCAACCCCCAGTTTGTTCGCCCCCTCGATAAAGCGCAAAGCTTCACGGGTGCTGGTTTCGGACACATTCGCCAAAACGGGAATGCGTCCTTTGGCCGCTTCAATGGCAATGCGGGTGACTTCGAGTTTTTCTGCTAAGGTCAAAGTGCTGGCTTCGCCAAGTGATCCACAGGTCACAAGACCATGGATACCATTGCGGATTTGAAAATCAATATGCTTGGCTGTACCTTGTGCATCGATTGTCTCGTCTGCGTGAAATTTGGTGGTAATAGCAGGAAATATACCTTGCCAACGGGGATTGTTCATAATGTATTCCTTAAAATATAGATGAGTTATCAAATTAGTGGGTTAAAAAATCTCTTTTTGGTATATCAAATGTAATGAAACCAAAAGAGCGACGCTTTAATTTTTATCACGATTTCCATACAAAACAACCCGTAAGCATTCACAAAGCGGTGTGAATTGCTCGTGAGTTGCTCGTGATTGTTAATTGTTTGTGGATCTAACTTGCCTGACTGTGAATCTTCAATATTGCTCAACAGGCAAGTAATACACGAACTGAGTTTATTTGGTTACGGTTTTCCAAGTTCCCCCTTGTGCTTCAACGAAGGACACCACTGGATTTTTGCGTTCACCACTGGCCTCAAAGGCGATGTCACCAGTTAAACCTTGGATTTGTACATTCGCAACCGCCGCCGCAATTTTTGCTCGATCATTGGTGACCCCCGCTTTTTTAATTGCTTCGGCGACCACATAAACCGCATCATAAGCGTAGGGTGAATAGGCTTGTACAGTTTGCCCAGCAAAACGTTTTTCATAGCGTTTCTTAAAATCGGCTCCTGCTTTCATCTCACTTAAAGGAATACCAGAGACTGAGCAAACAGTACCTTCAGCGGCTTTTCCAGCCAATTTCATGTAATTATCTGTACAGGCATCGGGTGAAAACAAAGCGGCTGTCAATCCAAGTTCGCGTGCCTGTTTAACCAAAGTGGCCGCAGTGTCATCCAAACCACCCCACATAATGCTGTCCACGACGCTGCTTTTGGCTTTGGTCAAGACCGTTTTAAAATCAGTGGTTTTGTCGGTCAATGATTCACGTGTCGCAATTTCAATGCCCAACTCTTTGGATTTATTTTCAACCTGATCCGCCGCACCTTTACCAAAGGCAGTCGCATCATCAAATACCGCCATTTTTTTGTAACCACGCCCCTGAGCAAAAACCGCCATCGCAGGCCCACGCATCCCATCGTGTGCCACCATCCGATACATTGAGGTAATGCCACTATCGGTTTTGGGGGCTTTGCCAATGACATCTGGGTTGGTGGCATCAGGCGTAATTGCGACCAAATTCGCTCTGGCATAGATTGGATTGGCTGCCATGGTCACGCCTGAGTTGTAGTGCCCAACAACAGCGACAATACTTTTATCATCAGCAATTTTTTGTGCAACCGTAGTGCCTTGTTTTGGGTCAGCGGCATCATCTTCGGCAACCAATTCAAGGGTGTATTTTTTGCCAGCCACCTCAATGCCACCATTGGCATTGATCTCTTCAACAGCCATGGTTGCACCATTAAGGTTATCGGTACCTGCATTGGCTGAACCACCTGATAAAGGACTGACACTGGCAATTCGGATAACGTTGCTGGCAGAGTTACTCGTATTGTTTACTACGTTGGGTTTTTGACAAGCTGAAAGACCGATGACAGCAGCGAATATGGTGGTGATTGCATATTTGGTTTTCATTAAAGTCTCCTAAAACACATGGGTTATTGGAAATTAATATACTGGCCTTTACGACTTCTTAATATATTAACGTTAATATATTAACAGTTATTTTGCTTTTGTCAAAACAAATTATCATTAATATCAAAAATATTTAATGAAATTATCCCAACCCATTCACAAGGAACAGTCCCTCTTAATATTTCCGTAAGGTCACTGTGATACAATTCGCCCAATTTTTTCAATGCAATAAGGCTTCTATCATGTCCAACACCATCACTGTCATGCCATCGAATGTTCAATTTCCAATTGAAGACAACGAAACCATATTGGATGCCGCGTTGCGCGCGAACGTCATTTTGCCTTACGGTTGCAAAGATGGCGCTTGTGGCTCATGCAAAGCCAAGTATGTCTGCGGTGATGTTGATATTGGCATGAACAATGCAATGAGTCCCGATGATTACCAAAATGGCATGTTGGTTACCTGTAAAACCACCGTTTTTTCTGACACTACGATTGAAGCAACGATTGCAGATGCGGCATTTCCTGTCAAAAAAATGCCTTCGCGTATTCTTGAGCTCAAACGTGCCACAGACGATGTGATGATTGTGCAGTTGCAATTGCCCGCCAACGATGATTTCAAGTTTCGACCAGGTCAATACATTGATGTGATTTTACGTGATGGCTCGCACCGCAGTTATTCAATGGCTTGTGCACCGCGTTTAGATGAAAAAACGGTGGAATTACACATTCGTCACATGGTTGGCGGCGTGTTTACCGATCAGTTGTTCAACTCAACCAAAGAGCGCGATATCTTGCGCCTTGAAGGGCCGCACGGTACGTTTTATCGCAATGAAGCCTCCTTGGCACCAATGATTTGTATTGCATCAGGCACTGGTTTTGCCCCGATTAAAGCGATTATTGAAGACATGCAAGCCCAAGGCATCCAACGCCCAGTTCACTTGTATTGGGGTGGACGCGTGCCCAAAGATTTGTACTTGAATGATTTGGCCGAACAATGGGCACGTGAAATACCCAACTTTAAATATACCCCCGTTATATCCGATGCTCTGCCCGAGCACCATTGGACAGGACGCACAGGTTTTGTGCATTTGGCGATTGCCGAGGATTATGCTGACATGAGTGGATACGAAGTATATGCCTGTGGCGCGCCCATCGTTGTGCGCTCAGCACATGATTTATATACCACAGCACACGGTTTACCCGAAACGGCCTTCCACTCAGATGCGTTTTTAAGCGCGAAAGATAAAGTGCCCGCATGAGTTTCTTGAGTGCTTTTGCCTGCGGCTTTGTCACAGGACTGGGGTTGATTTTACCCATCGGTGCGCAGAACGCTTTTGTACTCAAACTCGGTTTATTGCGCCAACATGTTTTACCAATCGCTTTGCTTTGCGCTTTGATGGATGCCCTACTCATCATACTGGGCACGGCATTCGTAGGGGTGACTTTTGGACAAAGCAGTACCGCCCTGCAAGTGGTGCGTGTGATTGGTGTGGCGTTTTTGCTGTTTTATGGTGCGCGGGCATTTTACAACGCCTTCAAACACAGCCAACCCTCTGCTGAGTCGCCCCTCACTCAAAGCGTTACCCTAAAAACTGCTGTGTTCACCTGCTTGGGATTTACGCTACTCAACCCACACGTGTATCTCGACACCTTTTTTCTGCTCGGCACCATCAGTACGCAATATACGCCTGCTCAATATGTTTTTGCACTGGGTGCTTGCGTGGCTTCATTTGCGTGGTTTTTCAGTTTGGGCTTTGGTGCGCGGATTCTCACACCGTGGTTCAAAAAGCCTTTGACTTGGGTGATTTTAGAGTGCATGATCGGTTTAATTATGTGGACAATTGCCTATAAAATTTGGGTATTGCCGTTAAATTAATTTAAAACCAATCAATCGCAGAGTTTTTTGTTAAAGCCAACTTTATCACATCCACAAACGATTAAATCGCAGTATAATCACACAGCAGTCAATCGACATTGTCGTCACAACACACAAAATAGGAGTTCATCATGGGATTACTGGATTCAATTAAAAACGCATTGGGCAAAGCAGTCACTGAAGCTCAAGAAGCAGGTCAAACTTTGGCTGAAAAAGCCAGTCAAGCAGTGGATGTTGCACAAGATTTGGCAGGTGATGCCTTAGAAAAAGGTAAAGAACTGGCCGATCAAGCGGGTGATAAATTGTCCGAGGTTGCAACAGTAGCCACAGAAAAAGCAGGTCAAGCCTTGGACTCAGCCAAGGAAGTCGCAGGTGGTGCCTTGGAAAAAGGCAAAGAATTTGCTGATCAAGCAGGCGACAAACTCTCTGAAGTCGCTGCCGTGGCCACTGAAAAAGCCAGTCAAGTTGTGGACACTGCGAAAGAAACAGCAGGCAATGTGGTGGATAAAATCAAAGGTGATGACAACGCACCCCCACAGGCTTGATTGCAATCACACACAGTGATGAGTATTGATTTGATGTGCGGCTGCACATGCTAATCAGCGAAAAATAAAAAACCCAGTCTCAGTGCTGGGTTTTTTATAGTAATCATTGGCCAATCCGTTACAAATTTTTCACTGCAATCACATCACGCTCCAGATACTCCTTGGACTGCATTTCGACCAAGCGCGAAACTGTGCGAAAAAACTCATTCGCCATTTGACCTTCAGTGTACAGTTGCTCGGCGGGTGCTTGCGCGCTAACAAACAGTTTCACATTGTGGTCATACATCACATCAATTAACCACGTAAAACGCCGTGCTTGCGAAGCCATCGCAGGAATCATCACGGGGACATTGGACAGTAAAATGGTGTCGAAAACACGAATCAAGTCCAAATAATCATTTTGCGAACGCGCTGTGCCACAAAGTGAATTGAAATCAAACCACGCCACCGAGCCCGCATAGGCGCGTGCTTGAATTTCTCGGTGGTTGATGTGGATGGAATGTCCTTCGCTATGTGGCGTGAGTTTGTGGTACAAATTCGCCAACGCCTCTTCAGCCGCATCGTCATTCGGTGTGTAGTAGGTCACCGCTTGGGTCAAAGTACGGCGACGATAGTCAATGCCCGCATCGACATTGACCACATCATTGATGCGCTTAATCAACTCTATCGCAGGTAAAATGCGATCGCGATGCAACCCATTTGGATACAAATCGTCGGGTTTGTAGTTCGAAGTCATCACAAAGCCCACACCGTGTTTGACCAAACCATCAAGCAAACGGTGCAAAATCATGGCATCGGCAATGTCCGAGACATGAAACTCATCAAAGCAAATCAAACGATAACGTTCCGCCACACGTTTTGCCACTTCATCCAACGGGTCGGACTGCCCTTTCAAAGTTTCTAATTCACGATGCACACCGTGCATGAATTCGTGAAAGTGAATGCGGATTTTGCGCACCACAGGAATATGGTCATAATAGGTGTCCATCAACAGGCTTTTGCCGCGACCCACGCCCCCCCAAAAATACACGCCTTTGGGAATCACGGGTTTGCTCAACCAACGTGTGAGTTTATTCGCACGTTTTTCTTTAAACGCAATCCAATCGTCTTCACACTGTTGTAAACGTTTGGCGGCGGCTTCTTGTGCATAATCAGGCGTGTAGCCGAGTTGGGCTAAGTTGTTCAAATAGACTTGTAAAAAAGTTGATTTATTCATGGGTATTTCATTCATTTATATTTCTAAACGCATGCTGTCAGAGTCCATATAAGGATTGTCAAATCCCAAACGCGCCAAAATCTGTGTTTCCAAACTTTCCATCATCTCGGCTTCATCGTCATCCATGTGATCAAACCCCTGTGCGTGCAAGACCCCATGCACCACCAAATGCGCGGCGTGCGCCAGTATGGTTTTATTTTGTTCTTCTGCTTCACGCGCTAAAACCGCACCACACACAATAATATCCGCTTCAATCACACGCTCCATCTGCTCAGCCAATTGTGCACGCATTTCTTCGGGTAAGTCGTCAAATTCATCGCTGTCGTTGTACGCAAAAGTCAATACATTGGTCGCGTAGTCTTTACCGCGATAGGTATGGTTCAACTCGCGTCCTTGCGCCTCATCGACAAAACGCAGAGTCAAACGTGCATCTTGTTGCAAAGCGGCTTTCACCCATCGGCGCAATAAAGGGCGCGGCAAAATACTTTGCCAATCGTGCGTGGAATCAGCGTATTGAATGCTTAAATTAAGTTTATTCATAAGACTCTTCACCGTTAGATTGTTCAATGATCTTTTGCGCCGCCTTAATACCGCTTAAATACGCACCATGCGTCGTGCCAAAATACTGCGTATGTGTGGCTTCGCCCGCAAAATACACGCAGTTTGCAATTGGTTTTGCCAACACTTCACGCGCATTTTCATCCATGCCCACTGCATTGAACGAATATGAACCCAAGGTAAGCTCATCCTGTGCCCAGCGCGTAATTTGCACATCAATTGGGTCAGGGATGTAACTACCGAACATTTGACGCACCACAGTCATCGCCTCACGCACAATTTCTGCATCGCTTTTTTGCTCAATCGCGCGACCATACTCAGCTGCATTAAAGCCCAACAACACGGGCACATTCGCCACCCGTGCAAAGTCTATCCACTCCGCCCACTGCCCTCGTTGATTGGAAACCCACTCCAACCAAACCGATTTGACTTGCCAATGAATACTATCAAAACGCAAATAAACTTTATTCAAAATCCCCATTTTCAAACTTTGAATAGCTTGCCGTTTGTCATTCGATAGTTCGGGATTGAAGATAATTTTTTCCGCTTTGAGCACACCCAAAGGAACGGTCACCACCACCGCATCTCCTCTAATGGTGTGTCCATCAGTGAGCCAAACTTGAACACCTGTTTGATTGTAGTCAATTTTGTTGACCACTTGTCGCGTTGCAATATTCAAGCCCTTGGACAAATAGTGCACAATGGTTTGGTAACCCTGCTCAAACACGGCATCGCTGCCACTGAACGATTCATCCATGTCAAAAAACCGTACTGATAACTCACCCACCGCACCTGAATACTCGTGCTCCAAGGTTGTATTGAGCAAAAACTCAACTTGCTGTGCCATGGCAGCAGAAATGCGTTTATTACGCAAATACGCATCCACTGAGGCACGAATCGACACATCGCCATCTGCCTCACGAGCCATGTCGATAGCAGCGGCAATGAGTTCCTCCGCACCATCGTAGAATTCTTCGTTTTGTAGAGCGGCATCTTGCGCATAAAAAATTCGCGCATCATCCAATGATGTATTGAGCATCTGAGCTTTCGCTTGCTTGGCTAATTGAGTGATGGGATTGCCGCGTGTACCGTGTATCCAAGATGCGCCCAAATCAAGAGGGATGTCAGCCCAACGATTGCTGGTATACGTGCGTCCACCAATGCGTTCGCGTGCTTCGAGGATTTGCACCTTATAACCTGCTTGTTGCAAAGTCCGCGCCGCCGCCAAACCTGCCAGTCCTGCGCCAATCACGAGGATTTTTTTAGAGCGCGTGGTTTTTGCTTGGATATTCATCACAGGCGTTGCAACCAAAGATGTCAACAATAGTTTTAACCATTTTCTTCTATCGTGATTCATAGGGTTTTGCCTCTTTTTCCAATTTCGCCAACTTCGCCAAACGCGCTTCTTCTTTTGCCAATGCTTTGCTGCGTGCATCATAGGCATCGACAATCCGCGCCACCAGCGGGTGACGCACCACATCGGCAGAAGTAAACTCTGAAAAGGCCAATCCTTTGACTTTACGCAAAGTTTGTATCGCATCGGTCAAACCGCTTTTCATGCCACGCGGTAAATCCAATTGTGATGGGTCACCTGTGACCACGGCACGTGCACCAAAACCAATACGCGTCAAAAACATCTTCATTTGCTCGGGAGTGGTGTTTTGCGCTTCGTCAAGGATGATAAAAGCATGATTGAGCGTGCGCCCACGCATATACGCGAGCGGCGCGATTTCTATCATTTGCTTTTCAAACATTTTTTGCACTTTATCAAAACCCATCAAGTCATACAAAGCATCGTATAAAGGACGTAAGTACGGATCGACTTTTTGCGTCAAATCCCCAGGTAAAAAGCCCAAACGTTCACCCGCCTCAACCGCTGGGCGCGTCAGCACAATGCGTTTGACCACATCGCGCTCCAAGGCATCAACCGCACATGCCACCGCCAAATAGGTTTTACCCGTGCCTGCAGGACCCGTACCAAAAGTGATGTCGTGCGACAAAATGTTTTCCAAATACGTGCGTTGACGTGGTGTGCGTGCTTGCAAATCGGTGCGGCGCGTGTACAACACAGGCCCCGCATCATCTAAAGTGGGCAAGTCGGGATTATCCGTGTGCGAAGGCAAGCGTGATTCGTCTGCATCCACTCGTGCGCGTGAGGCGTGAATCAATAATCGCGCATCGGCACGCTGCTCATCCGTGCTGGCATGACGCTTGTTGGCAAAGCCTGCTTGTAATTGCACAATGCCCAATTGAACATCATCAATGGAAAGTTCTCGCCCTGCCATGTCATAAAAATGCGCCAGTGCTTGTGTCACTTCTTGCGCACGTTGCCCACTGCTGGCACTCACTGTGAATTTACCGCCACGGCGCGTGATGGTGGCGTTGTAAGCTTGTTCAATCTGACGCAGGTTTTCGTCCAAAGTACCGCAAAGATTCGCTAAGCGCGAGAGTTCAGACTTGGGGGCAATGAATTGAGATTTATGAGATGCCATCGTTTCTTTGCCACCTTTATGATTTAATTTGTGTGAGCAGTTCAATAAAGTACCGTTCATACTCGCGTAAAAAGCGATCCATTTTCACTGCAGCATAGGTGGTATTTTTACCAAATAAATAACCCGCATCGCGTTTGACCAAACCCAAAGCCTCGCAGTCCACATTGGCCAAGGCCATGCCTGAGAGAATCCCAACGCCCAAGCCCAATTCAACATAGGTGCGAATCACATCCGCATCCACCGCCTCTAAGGCTACGTCGGTGCGCAAATGTGCGTCAATAAATGCTTTGTCAATTTTAGCCCGCCCCGCAAATGCAGGATCATAAGTGATGAGTGGATACTCGGCCAAATCTTGAATTTTAATTTTGGTTTTTTGTGCCAAAGGATGGGCCGCAGGGAGCAAAATTTGGTGCGTCCAATCGTAACACGCCTCGCTGCTCAAACCCTCGGTCGCTGCCAAGCGTTCGGTCGCAACGGCAATATCCGCATGGTCGTGCAAAACCATTTGAGCGATTTGCGATGGCGCGCCTTCAAGTAAAGACAGACGAACATCGGGGTACTTTTCACGGAACTTGGCAATGATGCTCGGCAGTACATAACGCGCTTGAGTGTGTGTAGTCGCAATGGTGAGCCGTCCAAACATTGGGTTTTTACACTCTGAGACCAAATCTTTGAAATCGTCCATTTCATGCAAAATGCGCTCCAACTGCGGCAATAAAATCGAGCCCTCTTTGGTCAAACCACGAATGCGTTTGCCATGACGCTCAAATAAATCAAACCCCAGAGTGGCTTCGAAATCCAAAACAGTCTTGGACACCCCTGGTTGCGAGGTGAACAAGGCATCCGATGCTCGGGTCAGATTAAAGTTCTGACGGACAATTTCGCGCACATAACGCAATTGTTGTAGATTGATATTCATGGATAAATCCTTTTAAGCAACACGTGTGACTTTCCACAACCACAGCATCGCAATCATTAAAAACAATAATATGGGGGTCACCGCCACCACGAAAGGCGAATAACTGAGTAAAGGCCCTAAAAACTGCACCATAGAATTCATGATAAAGAACAACAAACCCAAGAAAATTCCCGTCATCACACGCACCCCTACCCCACCTTTACGTGTTTGCATGAAAGCAAACGGCAGAGCCAACAGCAGCATCACCACAATACTCAAGGGGTAAAACAATTTTTGCCAAAAACCCAATTCAAATTCTCGTGAGCGCTGCCCCGTTTCTTGAGCATTTTGAATGCGTTCACGCAATTGCATCAGTGGCAAAGACACATACGATGCACCTCGAAAACGCACTTTTTCTAAAGTATAATCACCCAAATCCACAGTCTGCTGTGGTAGTACCTGCTCAGTCTGCCCCGTAACCACCCCAGTTGGATTGATGACCAATTGGATTTGATGCACATCTGACAACGTCCAAACCCCTGCCTTTTCAGTTTCCATCGCGCTTTGTGCAACCGTAAGGGTTTTCAGCGCAAACTCTGGGGTCAACTCGTACAAACGCACATCCTTGAGCGTATCCCCCTTGACAATGGTGCGCACATTAATCATACGCGCATCGCCATTGGGTAAATTTTGTCGCCCCCAAAAACCGCCTGTGTTACTAAAATACTGATCGGTTTGTAAGGCAACGCTTTTCATACTGCGCGCTGTTTCATCCGCTTTGGCAACACCGACTTCACCCAAAAATGCGACCGACAACGCCAGCAATGCACCCAAGCTGCTGACCATCGCCACCATTTGACGAACGCTCAGACCTGATGCGCGCCAAACAATCAATTCTGAGCGCGCCGCCATATTTGATAATGCCAACACCCCGCCAATCAGCGTACAAATTGGCAACAGGCGATACATATAATCAGGTGTGCGCAACAGCGTTACACCGATTAACGTGGCCAGCGTATAATCTTTTTGACCCACCGAACGCGCTTCATTTAAGCCATCCATGGTCACCAAGACCAGAAAAAACCCCAGCAATACTGCGCCAATTGACAACAGCATCTCTTTATAAAAAGTACGTACCACCAAACTGCGTATCCAGTCCATACCACCTCAAATTCACACCCGTTTGAACGGCCACAGCGCGCTCAAACTTACATTAGAAAAACGCCAAGCATGGTTGCGATACCACAATGCCAAACCGCTGAGCAAGAAAAAACCACCATGAATCATCGCAAACGCCCACCATGTGCGCAATTGACCCCGCGCAATTGCACTTTCGCCCATCTTGATGAAATTAAGGTAAATCATCAACAGAGCCACGCCCATTAGAATGCCCCACGTTTTATTCGAACGTGGACGCGCATACCCCAGTACCACCGCAAAAATCGCCATCGGCACAATCATCCACGCATCCGAAATGCGGCGATAGAGTTCTGCCCGTGCTTCGCGGGTTTTTGTATCCAATAAAGTCAAAGTTGGCAACTGATCCACAGGGGTTTCTTTGAATTGGCGCGCTTCCATATTCGCCACATCGGTCAAAGAAACGCCATATTGCCCAAAGTGCATGCTGCTAATTTGCTGTTTGCTGGCATCGATTAAATATTGGCGACCATTTTCTAAAATTAAAAACAATCTCCCATCATCAGACACCTTGGCATACGCCGAATCAGCCGTCACAACCAAACGCTTATCGGGACGATTTTGGCTAATAAAAACCTGCTCAAACGCAGGCAAAGTTCCTGTTTTAACTTTTTGCACAAATACCGTTCGTGCACCGTCTTTGGTGGTTTGAAAAGAACCATCTTTGATTAAATTCAACTGCGATGCCACGTTATTTTTTTGATACGCCGCCAATTTATGGTTGGCCCAAGGCACCAATACCAGACTCATAAAAATCAAAAACACCACCATGGGCAACACCAACATCCAAACGGGTTTGAACAACGCCCATGAACCAATGCCTGAGGATTGCCAGACCACCATCTCCGAGTCCTTGTACAGGCGCGCCACCGTACTGGTGATGGCAATGACCACCGTTGCCACCATAATCAGTGGAAAATATTGCAAAGACATCACTAGCAAATATTTCAGTAGGACATCCAATGCAATGGAACCCTCATTGACATCGCCGAGCGCACGCACCAAAAAAAACACCGTTATAATCGTGAACAGTGTGAAAAATAACACCGCGGTTAGCGTTATTTTTTCGCGCAAAATAGAGCGTTCAAATATCATACCCAGCCCAGCAATCTCTTCAGAGCGTCACTTTCACATTCAACACAAACACACATCAATGGTGCGATTGGTTATAATGCGAAGCAAACACTAAATAAACTTTGGTTATAAAAAATCACATTCTACAGGAAAACAACCATGCAATTTCAACTCAAAGCCGCAACACCACTCAAAGGTAACAAAAAACAATTGGCCTACGCCTTTATCGTCGCGTGTCAGAACGAACAATCGCAGGCAATTATTGATGATGCAACCCGTTTGGTATTACCACAATTGGTACAAAACACCCTGCGCATTGCCATCGATACCGACCATTTCAATGCAACAGCCAAACAGCAAATCAGCGTGATTGATGAGGATGCACACACCCAATTCATCGTGGTGGGCACGGGCAAAAAATCCGCCAAAACCGCCAAAATGGCGGCACAAGAAATCACCACGTATTGCCAACAATACGAAATCAAACAAGCATCGGTGTTCATCGATAGCAACTTGGACGATGATTATGCTCTGAATCAATTTATTTTGAGCGCGGCTGACTGCGCATACACCTTTGAATGTCCAAGCGGTATGAACACAGGCGAGCTTGCCAAAAACAACGCAAAGAAAGCCTCACAATCGGCCAAACGCACACTCACGTTATTGACCCACGAAACCCCTAAGGCAGCTCAAAAACAGCAAGTGACTCAGGCGATTGCAATTGCGCAGGGCGTGGCTTTGACCAAACAACTTGGCAACTTACCCGCAAACTACGCCACACCCACACATTTGGGCGATGTAGCAAAAAAACTAGGCAAAGACCATGGCTTTAAAGTGCAGGTATTGGAGCGCAAACAAATCGCCGCTCTGAAGATGAATTCATTTTTGTCTGTGGCAAAAGGCTCAACCGAACCACCGCGCTTTATCATTATCGAATACAAAGGCGCAGGCGCAAAAGAAGCCCCCACTGTATTGGTTGGCAAAGGCATCACTTTTGACTCGGGCGGAATTTCGCTCAAACCTGGCTTGGGTATGGACGAAATGAAATATGACATGTGCGGTGCGGCTTCGGTGCTCGGTACATTTAAAACTTTGGGCGAACTCAAACCAAAAATCAATGTGGTGGGTTTGATTGCCACGTGTGAAAACATGCCTGCAGGCAATGCCAACAAACCTGGCGACGTCGTCACTTCCATGGCGGGTATCACGATTGAGGTACTCAACACCGATGCCGAAGGTCGCTTGATTTTATGCGATGCCTTGACTTACGCCGAACGTTATAAACCTTCAGCAGTTGTCGATATGGCAACCCTCACTGGTGCGTGTGTGGTTGCATTGGGTCACCACCACTCAGGTTTATTTGCCAATAATGATGTCTTGGCCGACGACATCCAAGCAGCGGGTCAAGTACAAAACGACACCGCATGGCGCATGCCTTTGGATACTGAATACAGCGAGCAACTCAAATCCAACTTTGCGGATTTGGCAAATATTGGTGGCATGCCTGCGGGTAGTGTCACTGCCGCCTGCTTCTTATCAAAATTTGCCGAGAAATACCCATGGGCGCACATTGATATTGCAGGGACAGCATGGAAATCAGGCGCGAATAAGGGCGCGACAGGACGACCTGTACCACTATTGAGTCAATTTTTACTCAATCGTGCGAAGTAAAGTCCAACCGTTGCAAATATTTTTTAAGAAGCAATCCATCAGGAGTATCCAATTAAATTCTGTTGGGTTGCAACCCCGTATTTGCAATCACTGCATGTGACAAAAAGTTAAACCACCATGACCCAAATCGATTTTTTCTCCAACGCCCCCAATCGCATTGAATACGTGGCACGGCTGCTTCAAAAAGTGCAACAACGCGGGCAAACAGCAGTGGTTTATGGTGATGCGCCCACTTTACAATCGCTCAGCACATCATTGTGGCAAGCCAGCGGTTTTTTGGCGCATGAAATCATTCTTGAGCCCATTGATGATTTGCCCAATATTGCGCCATTTATCCTGACGGCGCAACCGCATGCGCACTTTCCGCACCATGAAGTCTTGGTGAATTTATCGGATGAGCAACCTGCTTTTTTCGCGCAATTTGAACGTTTAATTGAAGTCGTGCCCAATGAAGATACACCCAAGCAAATGGCACGCGAGCGTTGGCAAAATTACAAACGCACGGGATATGCGATAAAACACCATGACATCTCAGCGATGAAAAAATAGTGCGGTTACAATGTGGCAGCATTGTCACTTTTTGGCAATGTGTTCATTCGGTAATTTTTTGAAAGGAATCCATTATGAGCATCGTTAAAGTTATTGAAGTCATTGCTTCATCCCCCACCAGCATCGAAGATGCAATTCAAGGTGCTGTAACTGAGGTTTCAAAATCCATACGCAATATTGACTCCGTTTACGTACAAGACATTAAAGCCCACGTCAAAGATGGTAAAGTCTCCTCGTACGGTGCAATTTGCAAAATTTCTTTCCGTGTTGACGCAGACTAATACAAAGCGCATTTTATAAAAATAAAAAGCGTGCTGAGGCACGCTTTTTGTTTGATCAATCAATTTTCAATTCATTCGATTATTTCAAATTACCTGACAAAAATTGTTGCAAACGCTCACATTGTGGATTTACCAAAACTTGTTTCGGATCGCCCTGCTCTTCAATCACACCTTTGTGCAAAAAAATCACATGATTGGACACCTCACGCGCAAAACCCATTTCGTGCGTGACCACCACCATGGTACGACCTTCCTCTGCCAGCGCACGCATGACCTTGAGCACCTCACCGACCAATTCTGGATCCAACGCTGATGTCGGCTCATCGAACAAAATCACTTCTGGCTCCATCGCCAAAGCGCGCGCAATCGCCACCCGCTGTTGTTGCCCGCCCGACATCGCCGAAGGAAATTTATCTTCTGCACCTTGCAAACCGACTTTATCTAAATATTTACGAGCACGTTCAACTGCTTCGGCTTTGCTCAAACCCAACACCCGAATCGGGGCTTCAATCAAATTCTCCAGCACCGTCATGTGTTGCCACAAATTAAAGTGCTGAAACACCATGCACAAGCGACTGCGAAAATGCTGTAATTGCTTGCTGTCACTGGCCACCAGCTCACCTGTCTTGCTCGGTTTGAGATCAAGCAATTCACCATTGAGTGCAATGGTGCCTTGATTGGGCTTTTCCAGCATATTGATACAGCGCAAAAACGTGCTCTTGCCTGAACCTGATGAGCCGATAATGCTGATGACATCACCTGCGTTCGCAGTGAGTGATACACCACGCAGAACGACATTGTCCCCATAACTTTTATGAATATCACTGACTTTGAGTTTTTCTTTTTGTTCCATTGAATGCCTCATGTTATCGTTGTTGGTTTAAGGACCGAGGGTTTCACCCAGTCCCAAATCTTTTTCTCCTGACACGCTGACCAAGGTTGCCCCTTGCTGAGCGTAGCGCACGTGGTGACACGCAAATACAAAGCCATCAATCGGACTGCGCACATCCGTACTGATTTGATGAATTGGGTCAATAATCTGAGCCAGTATCTGACCTTGCTGCACAGTCTCACCTGCTTGGATTACGAAAACCACCACCCCTGCACTGGGCGCAGTAACATACTGCACACCCGCAAGTGGATGTGGTTTGCGAATCAATTCAGGCAAGGCGGGCAATGTGTTTGTCTCCAGCGACACATCACCCAAATGCGCCAAATACTGTACCATGGCTTGTGCGTCGTCTTGCGCCAGTTCGTGTTGTAAATCCATTTGTCCACGCAATTCCACCGTCGCACTACAACATGCACAAGGGATATTTGCCTGTGGAAATGCGCGCGCCAAACGCAGCCAAGGTGTGGACAAAAATTCATCAAATGCTTTCGAGCCTGAGTCTTCGGAAACGATTTGGCACTCACTGCGCAACAATCGCGCCAAAGGCTCCACCGTTGACCACAATTGCGGCAAGGTGTAGCAGTGCATCACAGCATATTCATCACAATGCAAATCGAGCACCACATCGGCATCAAAAGCCAACCCTACCAAAATATGCTGCAAGGTATCCACTTGGGTTTGTGGTTGATATGCTGCAATCACTTCACGCATCACTGCGCGAATATGGCGTACATTTTCCGCCGCATCCTTGCCCAATTGCTCAGGATGTTCATTCAAATGGGCAAGGGTTTTACCGTACAAATCAAAATCGGTCAGACGATTAAAATTGCGTCCCGTGAACAAATCAAATCGCCCTGACGGATCGTACATCAGCGTTTGCGCCAAACCAATTGGATTACATAAGGGCACCAGCACCACATGCGCCTTTAAACGCCCCTCTTGCTCCAGCTGCTCCAGCATGGGACGCAAATGATAAGCAACCAAAGCACCTGGTAATTCATCCGCATGCAAACTGGTTTGAATATAAATTTTACGTCCCGAGTCCTCAGGACCAAAATGCAGTGCTGTGACGTATCGCGTCATTCCGAGCGATGCACCGTCCAAGGCATGGTATTCAATCCGCATAATCCATTCCTCAATGCGCGCGTGGTTTTAGATGCGCCAAATACTTGCGTTCCAAAACTTTAAAGACTTGCACCAACACAAAAGTAATCACCAAATACAAAACCGCTGCAGGCACATAAGCGATGAAAGGCTGATAATTCGTGCTGTCAAAACGATGCGCTTGCCCCGTAATTTCGTACAAAGTGAAACTCGATGCCAATGCTGTGGCTTGCACCATCAAAATCACCTCGTTGCTGTAAGCAGGCAAAGCACGGCGCAAACTCGATGGCAAAATAATATGACGCATGACCTGCGATGGGTTCATACCATACGCACGCCCTGCCTCAACCTCACCATTTTCAGTATTGCGAATCGCCCCAGACAAAATAATGGTGGTGTACGCAGCAGTATTGAACACCAAGCCCAAAAGTACCCAAAAATAGCCTTCACGCAAGAAACCAAAACCAGGCACTTCCATCAAGTTTTGTACCCAATCCATACTGCCCACGCCATCATAAAAAATGTACAACTGCACCAGCAAAGGCGTACCTGTGAAGAAAAATGCAAACATACGCACCCACTTGGCCGACCAAGTTGTTTTGCGCGAGTGCATCACTGACAAGGGTAAAGCCATCAACCCACCAATCAGCAAAGACACAAACGTCAAACCCAAAGTCAGTGGTAAACCAGCCAAACATTGCGAAAACGAATCAAGCCACAATTGCAAGGTATCATTATTCATAGCGCACCTCCACAATGCCCTTGCGATAAGTTCTGTCCAAATACCTGAACAATGCAATCGAACCGACTGTCAGAAACAAAAATACCACCGCTGACAAAAAATTAAACAGCAATGATCGATGCTCGACAATGCCCGCCTGTTGCGCCACGCGTACCACATCCTCCAAGCCAATGATGGAGACCACCGCAGTGGCTTTGGACAAAGCCAGCCAATTGTTTTGAATCCCAGGTAAAGCGAAACGCATCATCAGAGGAAAGGTAATGCGCTTGAACACTTGCCATTTACTCATGCCATAAGCAATCCCCGCTTCCAATTGACCCGATGGAATGGCCATAATGGCACCACGTATGGTTTCGGTGAAATACGCGCCATAAATCAAAGTCAATACCAAAACGCCCGCAGTGAATGGATTGATGTCAATCTGTCCGTAACCAAAAAACTCAATCCATTGGTTCAGCCACATTTGAATGCCGTAGAACAGCAGCAACATCCAAACCAATTCAGGTACGCCCCGTAAAATCGACGAATACGCCGAAGCCAGCCAACGCACCCAAGCCAAACGCGACAGACGCATTTGCGCCATCACCATGCCCACAATGAATGAGAGCACGAACGATAAAATCGCCACCATCAGGGTCAAAAACGCCCCATACAACAGACGCGGCAGATATTGTGTAACTAAATTTAAAGTTTCCATGAGTGCCCGTGTGATGTCTCTATAAAAATAATGAATGAAGCAAGGCGAACCAACTCAAGTTGATAAACAAAAACCCCACAGACAGTGACAGCGTATGTGGGGTTTTATGTCCATCAAATAAACTTACTGACCATAAATGTCAAAGTTGAAGTATTTATCAGCGATGGTTTTGTATTTACCATTGGCACGAATCGCATCAAATGCTTTGTTTAACTTAGCCAACAGTTCGGTGTCTTCTTTGCGTACCGCAAATCCAGTACCATCACCCAAAATCGCTTTATCCGCTGAACTCGACACATCCGCACCCACTTGGGCAAAGCCTTTGCCTGTCGGTTTTTTCAAGAAACCATCGGTTACAGTCACACCATCTGCAAAGACCACTTCAACGCGTTTGTTGACCAAATCGTTTTGTGCAGCATCCAAGGTTTTGTAACGTTTAATCACTGAGTCCTTGAAGTATTTGGTCAAATAAAAATCTTGGCTGGTACCTTGTTGTACCCCAACCATTTTACCTTTCAAACCCTCTGGTGTGGTTTGCAATGTGCTGCCCTCTTTGGCAACAAATTTGCTTGGTGCTTGCCAAATTTTTTGGGTAAACGCTACTGATTTTTGACGTTCAGCGGTGATGTCCATAGAAGAAGCAATCACATCATATTTTTTCGCCAACAAACTTGGAATGATGCCGTCCCAATCTTGGTTTTGGAATGTGCAGGTGGCTTTCAATTCTTCACACATCGCTTTAGCGATTTCAATGTCAAAACCAGTGATTTCACCCGATGGTGACGTGAATTCAAACGGTGCATAAGAAGCATCCGAACCGAACTTAATCGTCAACGGTGCTGCTGCACCACCTGCTGCGGGTGCAGCTGCTGTTTTTTCGGCTTTAGGCGCGCAAGCAGTCAGGCTCAAAGCCACAATCGCCGCACCAATCCAAGTCAATTGATTCATTTTCATAAAATTCTCCATGTGGGTGTTTGTTGTATCAAAACAAAATCATCATAAGCTTAAATGAACTCAACGGCATACAACGCCCGTCATCACTCTTGCACGGCACAAGTCTATCACAATTTCTACCCAATTCAATGCTCGAATGGGTGCAAAGTAAATGGACTGATTATGTTTTATTAAGTGGCACTATTGTCGCCTTGCTGTTGTGAATACACCCAATCAGTCATTGAACTGATTCATAATCGGCATACGCCAATCCTTACCGAACGCCATTTGCGTGATGCGTGGTCCAAGCGCACCCTGACGGCGTTTGTATTCGTTAATCCGTACCAATCGCGCCACTTTGCGCACCACCGCCTCATCATGTCCAGCGGCAACGATGGTTGCCACAGGCTGACGCAATTCGATAAAACGGCGCAGGATGTCATCAAGTACTTCGTATTCGGGCAAGCTGTCTTGATCGGTTTGATTGTCGCGCAACTCTGCCGACGGTGCGCGCGTGATGATGTTGCGCGGAATCACATCGCGCTGGGCAAACGCATCGGTTTGGTTGCGCCACTCACAAATGCGATATACAAAAGTTTTATACACGTCTTTGAGCACCGCATACGCGCCGACCATATCGCCGTAGAGCGTGCAGTAACCTGTCGCCAATTCAGATTTATTGCCGGTATTGAGCACCAACGCGTTGTGTTTGTTTGACACCGCCATGAGAATCACGCCGCGAATCCGTGCTTGCAGGTTTTCCTCGGTCACATCAGCAGGTTTGCCATCAAACACAGGCGCGAGCATCTGCGTGTAGAGATTAAACATCTTCTCAATCGCCACGATGTCATAACGCACACCCACGCGCTCGGCCATCTCTTTGGCATCATCGAGCGACATTTGCGCGGTATAGCGCGTCGGCATCATAATCGCGTGGACATTCTCCGCGCCGAGCGCATCCACCGCCACCGCCAGCGTCAACGCCGAATCCACACCACCCGACAGACCGAGGCAGACTTTTTTAAAGCCTGTGGTGTGCACATAATCGCGCACGCCCATCACCATCGCACGATAGGCTTCTTCTTCCTCGCATGGGGTTTCAATCACCATGTCTTTGTGCCAAGCCTGCTCGGCAATGTCAAACACCGCTTCGTGCACCACCGAGACAAACATCGGCAACTGCATGGCAAGGGCATTGTCTTTTTGCAAAGCAAACGATGCCCCATCAAAAATCAATTCGTCCTGCCCACCGACTCGATTGATGGACAGTATTGGCAAGCCTGTTTCTTGCACGCGTGCGCCAAAAAAACGCAGGCGTTTGGCGACTTTTTCCGTGTGAAATGGCGACGCATTGGCGACCAGCAGCAATTGCGCGCCCAATGATTTTAGATGCGCCGCAGGCTCAGGATGCCACGCATCTTCACAGACCAGCACGCCAATTTTGACCCCTTGAATCTCCAACAATTCAGGCTGAGGCCCTTCGGTGAAATAACGCAACTCATCAAACACCGCTTGATTGGGCAGTTTTTGTTTGTGGATGCGTTGCACCTCTTGACCACCTTGCAACACAACCACACTGTTGTACACCTTGAGTTTCGCGCCCTGCGTGAACCACGTTGGCACACCCACCAACACATATAAATCAGGATAAGCGCGCAAAGCGGTACACAATTGCCCCAACGCCGCTTCACTGACCGCACGAAACGCAGGGCGGAACAACAAATCTTCAGGCAAATAGCCCGTAATCGACAACTCAGGCGTGACCAAAACATGTGCGCCCTGCTGCTGCGCATTGCGCGCCGCTTCAATGATTTGAGCCAAATTAAATTCAAAATCGCCGATGCGAGCGGGAATTTGAGCGCAAGAAAATTTCAACATGGGGTGTTCCGTTCATTAATATTTCAGTCATTGCGAGCGATGTTATATCAGCGAAGCAATCCAGCGGCGTTCACTCAATGCGCACAGCATGGATGACTTAGCAATAAAACCGCTCGTCATGACGTATGGGTTGCGTGGGTTGATAGCCAACATCATAGCATGGTGACTCAAGTATGAGATGTTGCACAAACAAAAAAGCGAGCGCATCGGCTCGCCCTGTCATCCGCGCCATCATCACAAACTCGCCAACACCTGCGCATGTTCTTCGGCACTCAAACGCGCGCCAAACACCGTGACGATTTTCGATGCGGCGAGACTTGCCAATCGCCCTGCCGTTGCGTTGTCCATGCCCTGCGTGATGCCATACATGAACGCGCCAGCAAACATATCGCCCGCGCCGTTGCTGTCAATCGCTCGTACAGGATTCGGCGCAATCACCGTGCGTCCTGCAGGGCTCAAATCATCCACGACCCACGCGCCTTTTTCTCCCAAAGTCACGACCAACTTATCGGCAAACGGCTTGATGGCAACGATGGCTCGCTCCAAATCATCCTCACCTGTAAACGCAGTGATTTCCTCTTCGTTGCAAAACAAAATATCCGCACCCTCGCCCAACATTTCATTCACACCCTCGCGGAAAAACTTCACCATCGCAGGGTCAGAAAAGGTCATGGCGGTTTTCACCCCATGCGCTTTGGCAACTGCACGCGCTTTCATCGCAGCGGCGCGCGAAATATCGGAGGTCACCAGATACCCCTCAATGTAGAGGTACTGCGCCTGCTTGAGTTCATCCAAATGCAACTCGTTTTCCGAGAAATCCGCCGTGATACCGAGAAAGGTATTCATGGTGCGCTCGGCATCGGGCGTGACCATCACCAGACATTTGCCCGTCACACCTTCAGTATTGGAGCGCACTTGGTTCAATCCCGTGACCACGCCCGCCGCGTGCAAATCATTCATATAAAACTCGCCCGCTTCATCGTTTGCGACTTTGCACGCATAAAACGTTTTACCACCAAACTGGCTCACCGCCACAATCGTATTCGCCGCCGAACCGCCACTGGCGCGCTTTTTCAGGCCAAAAGTCTGCTTCATATTATCCAGCAGGCGCAACTGTGTTGGCTCGTCAATCAGCGACATCATGCCTTTGGCAATACTGTGCGCTGCCAAAAAATCATCGGACACTTCAAACTCTTTATCTACCAAAGCATTACCGATGCCAAACACATCGTATTTTTTATTGATTTGATGATTTAGCACTGCATTAATTTCCTCAACTGAAATATCTTCTCGATTTATAGATTTGGAATTTATTGACACGCTAAATTTATTATTACTTTTCAACTTATCATATAGCCAAGATGAGAAAACACCAACAGCAACTTGGGATGCAAAACTCAGAGACAATTCTATTATCTTCGCCCCATCAATTGCGCTGTCATAGGCCATTTTAGGAACATACTGATACGAAATTCCTTGAGTGCTGTTCAAAAAAGCATTAACTTCATCATATTTGGCATAAAGTACGATATCAATTTTTTTCATACAATCCTTACATTAAAAAGGCGGGGTTGAGCCCGCCTGTGTATTGTTTCGTTAAGGTTTGTAATTCGCCACGCCATCCAAAATCTCTTTGTGCGCGTCCTCAATACCGCCCCAACCTTCGATTTTCACCCACTTGCCTTTTTCGAGGGCTTTGTACTGCTCGAAAAAGTGCTGTACATTGTCCTTGATGTATTGTGGCACTTGGTCAATAGTCTTGATGTCCGCCGTCATTGGGCAGACTTTATCAATCGGCGCAACGATGAGTTTGGCATCTTCGCCTTTTTCATCGGTCATTTTGAGAATGCCAACTGGACGGCAACGCACCACCGCGCCCGCCATGATGGGAAACGGCGCGAGTACCAAAGCATCGACTGGATCGCCGTCACCCGCCAAAGTTTGTGGAATATAGCCGTAACTTAATGGATAACGCATCCCCGTACCGATGAAACGATCCACCCACAACGTTTGCGTGTCTTTATCGACTTCGTACTTGACTGGATCGCTTTGCGCGGGAATCTCGATGATGACGTTAAAATCATTCGGAATGTCTTTGCCTGCTGGCACTGCTTCGTAGCCCATGATGTGTCCTTAGAAAAATTGGTGTGAAAACGCGCCATTATACCGCAAGGCGGAGTGCAAAAAAACCGCCGTCAGCACAAAAATCCATCGTCCTCTATAATCACCCTGCAGTTTTAATGAAGACAACACCGAACAACTCAATCCAACCACACACAAAGGACTTCAACATGGCACAAACACTTTTACGCGGCAACCCCGTTCAAACCGCAGGCGATTTACCCACAATTGGCGCGGCCGCACCCGCATTCACCCTCAAAGACGCGAAACTGCAAGCCGTCAGCCTCGCTGACTTTATCGGCAAAAAAGTCGTCATCAGCATCTTCCCATCCATCGACACCCCCACCTGCGCGACCTCAACCCGTAAATTCAACGAGCAAGCCGCAGGCAAAACCAACACCGTGGTACTCACCGTATCCGAAGATTTGCCGTTTGCGCTCGGGCGATTCTGCGGCGCAGAAGGCATCGAAAACGTCCACGCCCTGTCGGCTTTTCGCTCAACCTTTGGCAAAGACTACGGCGTGGAAATGACCACAGGCCCATTGACAGGACTGTGCGCCCGCGCAGTCGTGGTAGCGGATGAAACGGGGAAAGTCATTTACACCGAATTGGTCGATGACATCACCCACGAGCCGAATTACACTGCGGCATTGGCTGCATTGGCTTAATCATGCAAAACGGGGACTGTATTCACAATCCCCGTTTTTATGTTATATGTCGCGTGACGGTTCACACCACACACATCGCCACCACCATCAGCACCACAAACAGCATCGAACTGAGCACCACCTGATTGGACAACCAAGCCTTCAACTCGTCGGAATGCACAAACTGCGGGGCGAATGAACTCACGGGCAACAATGACGCAATCCCAATCAACGGCGCGAATCGTTCAAACTGCACACTGGGTAGCAACACATAACACAATGCCGTCAAAGGCAACCACACCCCCAAAGCACGTGCAATCAACACTCGGGGAACATCTTGACGCAACGAATCGCCATCAAAGCTCAAACTCAACCCCAAAGACACCGACACCAACACAAACAACAGCGTTTTCACCCATGGAAACAATATTTCAGGCACGGGCATCAACCAAGCCTGCCGATGCAAGACACTGCCCAAAATGATTAAAAAAATCGGCAACAACACCGATTTCATCTTGCTCAAATGGGCTAAAAAACCATTGGCTTTGATGTGCTCAAAACGTTGCACCACCATCGGAAACAGCACAATCAAGGATAGAAAAATCCCCAAATCCATGATTAAAAAATCGGATAGCAAAGTCGGTGCCAGCAGAGAAATCGCCAACACCCCGCGATTCCCTCCACCATAGGTCGAGTATGCCAGCAAATATGGCTTTAACTTTGCGCCTTTGGGGAGCCACATCATCCATACAGCAGGCAGCACGGTCAGAGCAACACCCAAAGCAACCAAACTCAGATTGCCAAGGACAAAGCCATTGAGCCAAAACTGCAAAAGAATCAAAGCCAACAATAAAAACCAAGTGAATTTTTGTACGGTTTGATAGATAGGTACGGCACGCATTTGAAGAAAATACTTCAGCACGTAACCTATGGCAACCAAACCAGCAAACCACATCAATTGATTCATAAACATTCCACGCCATCACTCACGGCAATATGACTGATTAAGCAATATTCATTAAATTCGCCTCAAAAAAGGAAGCGCGAACAATCGCGCCCCCAATTACCCCTCTAATTTTGATAAGTCCCGCACCGCCCCCTTATCCGCGCTGGTTGCCAGCATGGCGTAGGCTTTGAGCGCGGCGGAGATTTTGCGTGGACGCGGTTGCGCGGGTTTCCAACCTTTCGCATCTTGCGCGGCGCGACGTTTGGCGAGTTCTTCATCACTCACTTTGAGATGGATGGTGCGCGCTGGAATGTTGATTTCGATAATGTCGCCATTCTCAACCAGTCCAATCGTACCGCCCGCCGCCGCTTCGGGTGAGCAGTGTCCGATGGACAAGCCCGATGTACCACCTGAGAATCGCCCATCGGTAAGCAGTGCACAGGCTTTACCCAGTCCTTTGGATTTGATGTAGCTGGTGGGGTAGAGCATTTCTTGCATACCAGGGCCACCGCGTGGTCCTTCGTAGCGCACGATGACCACGTCGCCCGCTTGTACTCGGTCATTCAGAATGTCGTCCACCGCTTGTTCTTGGCTTTCGGTCACATGCGCTTTGCCATTGAATACGAGGATGGATTCATCCACGCCCGAAGTTTTGACCACACAGCCGTCCAACGCGATGTTGCCGTGGAGCACCGCCAGTCCGCCCTCTGTCGAATAGGCATGTTCCAGCGAGCGAATGCAGCCCTCAGCACGGTCATCATCCAAACTATCCCAACGGGTTTTTTGAGAGAACGCAGTTTGCGTGGGAATGCCTGCGGGGCCTGCACGATAGAATGTTTTAACGTTTTCGTCCGAGGTGAGTGTGATGTCCCATTGGTTCAATGCCTCGGTCATGCTACCGCTATGCACAGTGTGCGCCTCGTTGTGCAGCAGGCCTGCGCGTGAGAGTTCGCCCAAGATGCCAAATACGCCACCCGCACGGTGGACATCTTCCATGTGGTATTTCGGTGTGTTCGGCGCGACTTTACACAGTTGTGGTACTTTGCGTGATAATGCATCAATGTCGCTCATGTTGAAGTCCACTTGCGCTTCTTGTGCTGCCGCGAGCAAATGCAAAATCGTATTGGTCGAGCCGCCCATGGCGATGTCAAGCATCATGGCGTTTTCAAAGGCTTTTTTACTGGCAATGCTGCGCGGTAAAACGGACTCGTCGTCTTGCTCGTAGTAGCGTTTGCACAACTCAACAATTGTGCGCCCTGCCTGCAAAAATAATTGTTCACGATCGGCGTGGGTGGCGAGCATCGAGCCATTACCCGGTAAAGACAAGCCCAAAGCCTCGGTCAAGCAGTTCATAGAATTTGCTGTAAACATGCCTGAGCATGAGCCACACGTTGGACATGCACTGCGCTCATACTCAGCAACAGTTTCATCACTGGAATTTTTATCGGCAGCGATAATCATGGCATCAATCAAGTCGAGTTTGTGAACTTTGCCACCAATCACGCCGAGGCGGGTTTTACCCGCTTCCATCGGGCCGCCCGAAACAAATATCACGGGGATGTTCAGACGCAGTGCGGCATTGAGCATCCCAGGGGTGATTTTGTCGCAGTTGCTGATGCACACCAGCGCATCGGCGCAATGCGCATTGACCATGTACTCGACCGAATCGGCAATCAAATCACGCGAAGGCAATGAATACAACATCCCATCGTGCCCCATCGCAATGCCATCATCAATCGCAATCGTATTGAATTCTTTGGCCACGCCACCTGCGCGCTCAATCTCACGAGCCACCAGTTGCCCCATGTCTTTGAGGTGAACGTGACCAGGGACGAATTGGGTAAACGAGTTGGCGACTGCGATAATTGGTTTGCTAAAATCGTCGTCTTTCATCCCTGTGGCGCGCCAAAGTGCGCGTGCACCAGCCATATTGCGACCTGCGGTGGATGTTTTTGAACGGTATGCGGGCATGAGAGAACTCCTTGAATTTTCGTGTGAACAATGCGTCATTTTAACGCAATCCCCCATGCGATGGGATGTTCTATGACGATGATTCGGATATTTTTGCGGTTGGTTCGTGTTTTGGCGAATGCCTTAAGTTTATGTTAATCTGCGCGTTGCATAATTGCACCATGCATCACACACAATGCATTTAAATTCCCATTTCATTTAGGAGAACAACATGACTACTTTTAAAATGCGCCTCATTTCAGGCCTAATGCTCGCATCCATCGGCATGATGGCTGGCAGCATCGCAACAGCTGGTGAAATCAAGCAAGACATGAAGGAAATGAAGAAAAATCTGCGTGGTGCAATTAAAAGCGATAGCGTAGAAGAACTGGCTCCCTACATTGAAGCACTCAAATACTCGGCTTGGCACGCCTCTAATTTGAATTTTGACGGCTCAGAGCAAGAGAAAAACACCTATCGTGAGGGTTTAACCAAGGTGCACAAACAATTGGAAGAAGTCGATCAAGCCATCAAAAACCATGACTTGGACGGTGCCAAACGTATTCTGAGCAATGTACGCGACACTCAAGATACTTATCACCAAAAATTGAACGTCGAATAAGATGATTTACAAATGAAGCGCGAATCGAGCCGTCCATCAAACGGCTCTTTTTTATGATTTTGACAAAAATTCAGTGCCACACTTGCTGCACATTATTTTGTGATAATCTACACATATTCAGACAAAGGAGTTCGCCGTGAAAACCATTCAATGGGCTTTAATCGCTTTAACCTGCTTGACCAGTGTCTCCGCACTCGCAGACACGATGAACCCATCGCGTGGGTCTGATGTGACTTTGAAAGCTGAAACCGATTTAAACGGCACTGCCTACCCAATGACGAGCACCAACAAAAAATCAGACGATGCTAATGGTCTGACGCTTAAAAATGGTTCGAGTTCAGTGCAATTGTATGGCACGATTGATGTCGGTTACGAGCACTGGTCGGGCAGTGGTGATTTTAAAAAATAATCGGCTTGAAATACAGTCACAACCCCACGTTTGGTGGGGTTTGTTGTATTCAGTGCACCATTATTCTGAGTGATGGTTTTAGCGCGAAGCAATCCACAAAATATCCGAGTGATTGATGCCGATTAGTTGCTTCGCTGATGAAACATCGCTCGCAATGACCTTGGTTTTGTTTTCAATTCAAAATATCATACGCAAAGTGGTAAGCGCAACAGTGGTTTGGTTTGTTGTCAGTCGTTGTTCTCGCGCCCCACCAAAATCGTCTCACGGTAGTATTTCAACTCATCAATCGACTCGTACACATCCGCCAGCGCGGTGTGGCGGGTTTGTTTTTTAAAACCATCGTAAATGCGCGGATACCAACGGCGCGCCAATTCTTTGAGCGTGGACACGTCTAAATTGCGATAGTGAAAGTGTTTTTCGAGCGTTGGCATGTACTGCGCCATAAAGCGGCGGTCTTGACCAATCGAGTTGCCGCACATCGGTGATTTGCCCATGCTGAGGTATTGTGAAATAAACGCCAGTGCTTCTTGCTCGACCTGCGCTTCAGTCAGGGTTGATTGACGTACTTTTTCGATTAAACCCGAATTGCCGTGCGTCTTTTGATTCCATGCATCCATACCTGCGAGCACCTCATCGGATTGGTGCACCACCCACACAGGGGCTTCAGCAACAGTGTTGAGGTGTTTATCGGTAATCACAATCGCCAACTCAATGATGCGGTCTTGCAAAGGGTTTAACCCCGTCATTTCCATGTCCAGCCAGATCAGTCGGTCATCGTCACGCGCCAGTTTGGTTTGGGCTTGAACAGCTGGGTTAAAATCTGTCATAATGCAATTGTCTTTCATAATCCGAAAAATTAAGGTTTTTAATGCAGTCCATATCCACTCTTTTGGAACAACCCGAAATCCGCATGACGCTCGCGTTCGTGCTCGCATTGGGGGTGTATTTTACACTCAAACTCTGGCTCAATATGCGCCAAATCGACTTTATCATGGCGCATCAAACGGTCGTGCCCGCCCCATTTGACACACGGATTGACTTAGAGGCACACCAAAAATCGGCTCGTTATGCTTTTGTCAAACTGCGCATGGGTCGTTTGGCTTTGTACATTTCCACTGCGATTTTATTGATTTGGACACTCGGTGGTGGGATTGCGGGATTGGCGCAGTTGGTGCAACACGGTTTTTCCCATCCCTTGCATTTTGGCGTGGCATTATTGGTGATTTTTAGCCTGCTCAATTCATTGTTTGATTTGCCCATGGCATTTGTCGATCAGTTTTATGTCGAACAAGCCTTTGGTTTCAATCGCATGACCATTAAAGCGTGGTTGGTGGATTTGCTTAAAAGCACCCTGCTCTCGCTCATCATTGGCGTGCCTTTGCTCTATGCGGTATTGGCATTTATCCAAGCCTTTCCGCAAACGTGGTGGTTCTGGGCTTGGGCTTTGTTTTTGGGCTTTAATGTTTTGATGATGTGGCTGTATCCGACGCTCATCGCACCATTGTTTAATAAATTCACCCCACTGCCCGATGGTGAGCTCAAAACCCGTTTGGAAACCTTGCTTGCGCGCTGTGGCTTTACATCCAATGGCATGTTCGTGATGGATGGTTCGCGCCGTTCGGGTCATGGCAATGCGTACTTTACAGGATTTGGGCGTAACAAACGGATTGTGTTTTTTGACACGCTGATTGAGCAACTCACCCCCGCGCAAATCGAAGCGGTGCTCGCGCACGAACTCGGTCATTTTCACCACAAACACATTTTAAAACGCATGGCTTGGATGCTGCCTTTGAGTTTGGCGGGCTTTGCTTTGCTCGGCTTTTTGGTCCAAAAAACGTGGTTTTACGCAGGTTTGGGCGTGACGGGCGAGAATGGGATTTTGGAGCGTCTGACTGCACAACCTGAACATTTATACGCTGTGGGTTTGCTGTTGTTCAGTTTGGTTTTGCCTGTGTTTTTATTCATACTCACGCCAATTTTCTCGCTGCAATCGCGCAAAGATGAGTTCCAAGCCGATGCGTTCGCGGTCAAAAACACCAACGGTCAAGATTTAATCGACGCGCTGGTGGCGATGTATCGCGACAACGCCAGTTTCGTTGGCACAGATGTGTGGTACTCGCGTTTTTATGACAGTCATCCGCCTGCCACGATTCGTGTGGCGCAACTGCAAGCCGAAATGGCGAAAAAATTATTATGAGCAAAACCCATACCGCCATCGTGCGCATCATCGCCAACTACGGTCATCAGTTTTTGGGACTGCTCGAAGGCGCACGCACCGATGACGCACAACCCCAATGGATACAATTGGTCGCGCGTGGCAAACGCCAAGGCTACGCGGTCGGCGACTGGGTCAAAGCCTCGCTGAGCACCGACAACACCCAAGGCGCAATTGAAAGCATCCACCTACGCGAAAATTTATTTTACCGTTCTGAATTTAACAAACAAAAAAACCTCGCCTCAAACATTGACCAAGTCGCCATCATCTGCGCCACCGAGCCAAGTTTTTCAGACGAGTTGCTCGGACGCGCTTTGATTTGCGCACATGTGGCGGACATTGAGGTGCTGATTGTGCTCAACAAAGCCGATGTCAGTGAATTGCTCCCACTCGCACGCGAACGTCTGCGCCTGTACGCTAAACTGGGTTATCGTGTGATTGAGGTGTCCGCCAATCAGTCCGATAGTCTGAATTCAGAACTCATTCCCGCGCTCGCTGGCAAAACCACGCTGTTAATGGGACAAAGCGGCATGGGCAAATCATCATTGATTAACGCGCTGATACCCGATGCCAATTTGCGCACACGCGAGATTTCCAGCGTGCTCAATACGGGCAAACACACGACGACCTTCTCGCGCCTATTTGATTGTGATTTAGATGGACAAGCCAGCCAAATCATTGACTCCCCTGGGTTCGAGCAATTCGGCATGGCGCAATTCTCGGTATCGCAAATTCAGCACGCCATGCCTGAGTTCGTACCGTATTTGGGCACATGTAAGTTTCACAACTGCACCCATGTGCATGAGCCTGCTTGCGCCATACTCGATGCGGTGGCACGCGGTGAAATTGCCGAGTTTCGCCACGAATTTTATTTAAGATTATTGCAACAACTGGACTACTATGAACACGCTCAATACTAACTCGGAGCAAAACCCAGAATCAAACGCGCGCCCGACCATACAGGTTTTGGAGCGCACCAATGATTTACTCAACATCCTTGCGCAGTTCAATCAACCTTTGAGTCTGAAATTCCTCGCCGAACAATCGGGCTTGCACATCTCAACCACGCATCGGATTTTAAATGACTTGGTGCTGGCGCGCATGGTGGATAGACCCAGTTCGGGACACTATCAACTCGGTATGCGTTTATTGGAATTGGGCAACAAGGTCAAAGCGCGGCTGAACGTGCGCACGATTGCCCTACCCATCATGCGCCAATTACAGCAACAAACAGGTCAAACCATCAACCTCTCGATTCGGCAGAACGACGAAATCGTCTATATCGAGCGCGCATTTTCTGAGCGTTCTGGGATGCAGGTGGTGCGTGCGATTGGTGGCCACGCACCTCTGCATTTGACCTCAACGGGTAAATTGTTTTTATCAACTTACGACAAAGCCACCTTGCTCGCATACGCCAAACGCACTCAACTCAAAGGCAATACACCCAATAGCATCAACACATTGGAAAAATTGAACCTCGAATTGGAAGCCGTGCGCAAGAACCAAACCGCGCGCGACAAAGAAGAACTCGAAATCGGCGTGTCGTGTATGGCGGCGGCGATTTACGACGATGCGCATCAGGTCATCGCGGGTCTGTCGATTTCCGCACCCGCCAATCAATTACAGGAATCTTGGTTAGAGTTATTGCGCAATGCCGCCAAAGAAATTTCACAAGCCATGGGCGACATGATCGAATGAGTTTTTATGCGGGTGTATGGGTGTGAATCACTAATAGTTCACCCTCGCCAATCTCAATTTTAATTTTCGATTTGGCAAACACATTGCTGATGCCCGTGGTATCACCCAGCGTCAAAGTGTGATTTTTCAACGGCCATTGTGTGCCTTTGAGGCAGACTGATTCAACCACGTGCGACAGCGGAATGAGCGACAAACCATCGCCGAGTGCGCCGTGTAATTCAAACGCATCGTGCGCATGCAAGACACACGCCCACTGGATTTGCCCTTGATAAATTTCGACCAAAGTCAAATGAACGTAAGCGTAGTCTGAGCGCGTCATCAACAAAACATTCGCCAGCAAGTGATCCAAACGCCCACCCAAAGCCGTAACCAACATCACCTCACTGGCACCCTGCGCTACCGCCCAGTCAATCGCCAGATGCAAATCGGTTTTGTCTTTATTTTTAGGATGGGTGATAACCTCTGTGCCTGCCGATTGCAATTGCGCCAAGACTTCGGGCGCAATCGAATCGTGGTCACCGATGAGCACCTGTGGCTTTAAACCCATTGCCAAAGCGTGCGCCACGCCGCCATCGGCGCAACAAATCACATCATCCGCATCCAATAACGCACGCAAAGCCGCATTATCTTGCGCAGAATGCTGCACCACGCCATTGGCAAAAATCACCACTCGGTTCATAAAAGCCTTATTTGAATTACAAAGTCGGCATTATAAATGATGAATTGGCGGCATTGGCTTTCGGCGCGTCCCAACGTTGCGACACCGCTTTAACTTTGGTATAAAAACGCACACCTTCAGTACCGTACACATGATGGTCACCGAACAAACTGCGTTTCCAACCACCAAAACTATGGAATGCCAACGGCACAGGAATCGGCACATTCACGCCCACCATGCCGACTTGTACCGCATCGACAAACTCGCGCGCGACTGCGCCATCGGCGGTATAAATACTCGTGCCATTGCCATACTCGTGCGCGTTAATCAGTTGCAATGCGGTGGCAAAATCAGGCACGCGCACCACGCAGAGCACAGGGCCAAAAATTTCTTCGCGGTAAATCGTCATCTCAGGCGTGACGTGGTCAAACAAAGTACCGCCCAAGAAATAACCCGCTTGGTTGGCAATCGGATGCGCGCGACCATCGACCACCAGTGTTGCACCCTCTTTCGTGCCTTGCTCGATATAGCCCGCAACTTTGGCTTTATGCGCCGCCGTAATCAGCGGCCCCATGTCTTGACCAGTGTCTTTATTATCGGCACTGATGCCATTGCCAATATTCAAGCCACGCGCACGCTCTGCCAAACGAGCAACCAATTCATCAGCAACATTTCCAACTGCGACCGCGACCGAAATCGCCATGCAACGCTCGCCAGCCGAGCCATACGCCGCACCCGTGAGTGCGTCCACCACCGCGTCCATATTCGCATCGGGCATCACAATCATGTGGTTTTTCGCCCCGCCCAAAGCCTGTACGCGTTTGCCGTGCGCCGCCGCTGTTTCGTAAATATATTGGGCAATCGGGGTTGAGCCCACGAAACTCACCGCCGCTACGTCAGGATGGGTGAGTAAACCATCAACTGCGACTTTGTCACCATTGAGCACATTGAACACACCATCGGGCAAACCCGCTTGTTTGAGCAATTCCGCCAAATACATGCTCGCCGATGGGTCGCGCTCGGAGGGCTTGAGTACAAAGGTATTGCCACAAGCAATCGCCATCGGGAACATCCACATCGGCACCATCGCAGGGAAGTTAAACGGCGTAATCCCCGCACACACGCCGAGTGGTTGGCGGAAACTATACAAGTCAAAGCCCGTGGCGACTTGGTTATTGAACTCACCCTTCATCAACTGCGGAATCCCAGTGGCGAACTCAACCACCTCAATGCCGCGCTGCACCTCGCCCATCGCATCTGAAAATACCTTGCCATGCTCGCGGGTAATCAAAGCAGCGAGTTTTTCAGCATTTTGATTGAGCAACTCATAAAACTTAAACATCACCCGCGCACGTTTGAGTACAGATTGTTTTGACCATGCAGGAAACGCGGCTTTGGCAGCGGCAACCGCAGCGTTGACATCCGACGTGTCCGCAAGTGCCACCTGATGGGTCACCTCACCTGTGGCTGGATTGAATACATCTTGTGTGCGATTGCCGGGATTGGTCACGATTTGACCGTTGATGTAATGTGAAATAGGCATAAAAACTCCGTTGTGCAGTAGGGTCACTGATTGGATGCGTTGATAAAAGTGGATGGATTATGCGTGCTTTATCAGATAACGTATAGAGCCAATTAAATGAAGAAGGACACAACAAGGTCATGAAAAACAATGGCAATGCCCAAACGCATTGCCATTGATAATTGATTTAAGTTTTAAAAATTCAATTTGCAAACGCCGCCAAACCCGTCACCGCACGTCCAATAATCAAGGCGTGCACATCGTGCGTGCCCTCATAAGTGTTGACCACTTCAAGATTGACCAAATGACGCGCCACACAGAATTCATCCGAGATGCCATTGCCACCGAGCATGTCACGCGCCATGCGCGCGATGTCCAGCGATTTGCCGCATGAGTTGCGTTTGATGATGGAAGTGAGTTCCACCGCCGCGATACCTTCCTCCTTCATACGCGCCACACGCAAACACGCCTGCATACCCAGCGTAATTTCTGTAACCATATCCGCCAGTTTCTTTTGTACCAATTGATTTGCCGCCAGTGGTCGACCAAACTGAATGCGATCCATCGTGTATTGCCGCGCAGTTTCGTAGCAGGCTTGCGCAGCACCGAGCGCGCCCCATGCGATGCCAAAGCGTGCTGAGTTCAAACAAGTAAACGGCCCTTTGAGCCCACGCACATCGGGAAATGCGTTTTCTTCAGGGCAAAACACTTCATCCATAACAATTTCGCCTGTGATGGATGCACGCAAGCCCACCTTGCCATGAATCGCAGGCGCAGACAAACCTTTCCAACCTTTTTCGAGCACAAAGCCGCGAATTTCGCCCGCATCATCTTTTGCCCAAACCACAAATACATCGGCAATTGGGCTATTGGTAATCCACATTTTCGCGCCTGAAAGGCTGTAGCCACCGTCAACTTTTTTCGCGCGGGTAATCATACTACCAGGGTCAGAGCCGTGGTTCGGCTCAGTCAAACCAAAGCAACCGACCCATTCGCCCGAAGCCAACTTCGGTAAATATTTTTGTTTGGTTGCCTCGTTGCCAAATTCGTATATTGGCAGCATCACAAGCGAACTTTGTACACTCATCATGGAACGATATCCCGAATCAATCCGCTCGACCTCATGGGCAATCAAACCATAGCAGGTGTAGTTCAAACCTGAGCCACCGTATTGCTCAGAGATGGTCGCACCCAGTAAACCCAATTCACCCATCTCATTGAATATCGCTCGGTCTGTATGCTCATGGCGAAAAGCGTTTTGCACACGCGGGGCGAGTTTGTCCTGTGCATAGGCATGGGCGGTATCGCGCACCATGCGTTCGGTTTCATTCAATTGCTCATTCATCAAAAATGGATCGGCATAATTGAAGATTGGTTTACTCATTTTTGCTCCAGTGAATATTTTGATTTTTAAGGCGTTGAACCATCAACAAGGTCAACCATAGCCGAACTTTTCGCAATTTTCAAGGGCAAAATAGCCCACGCATTTGCATACCCATGCACAAAAATTGAACTCACAAACGCGCATCCAATTCCTCCCAACGCGTCAAAGCGGTGAGCAATTCGTCCTCAATTTCAGCCAAGCGCGTGGTCAATTGCACACCCAAATCGGGTTGCTTGGTAAAAATCGAGCCGTCTGCCAATTGCGCCTCAATGCGCTTCTGCTCGGCTTCTAACTGCTCCATCAAGGTAGGCAAAGCCTCCAACTCTCTTTGCTCTTTGTAGCTGAGTTTGGTTTTGCTTGGGGTGGGTTTGCTCGGTACGGGAGTGGTTTTTTCCTCCTCGATTTGCTTGGTTTCCAAAGCCTGTTTGGGGGCTAAATTCAATGATTCCACTCCGACTGGAACGCTCAATCCACTTTGACGTTGCCAGTCATAAAACCCACCCACGTATTCTCGCCACTGACCGACCATGGGTTCAGCAGCGATGACATCGGTCACCACATTATCCAAAAATGCTCGGTCATGCGAGACGAGAAAGACTGTGCCTGTGTAGTCCTGTAATAATTCTTCCAACAATTCTAAAGTCTCAATGTCCAAGTCATTGGTCGGCTCATCCAGCACCAAAACATTCGCAGGTTTGGCAAACAATCGTGCGAGCAATAAGCGATTGCGCTCGCCCCCAGACAATGATTTGACAGGCGAATGCGCGCGTGCAGGTGCAAACAAAAAGTCTTGCAAATAACCCATGATGTGTTTGCGCGCGCCATTGATTTCGACCCACTCCGAACCAGGGCTGATGGTATCGGCGAGCGTCGCTTCCATGTCCAACTGCGAGCGCATTTGGTCAAAATAGGCAATTTGTAAATTGGTACCGTTTTTAATTCGCCCACTGTCTGGCTTTAACTCACCCAAAATCAGCTTGAGCAAGGTGGTTTTACCCATGCCGTTACCCGCAAGCAAACCGATTTTGTCACCGCGCAAAATATTCGTGGTGAATTTATTGACAATCAGGCGTTTATGCTCGCCTTCGCCAAAGGATTTGCACACGTTCTCCAACTCCGCCACCACTTTGCCTGAACGGTCGGCCTGCGCCACATTCATATTCACATTGCCTGTGGCTTCGCGGCGATTGGCGCGTTGTTCACGCATTTCTTTGAGGCGGCCAATGCGCGCAACCGAGCGCGTGCGCCGCGCTTCCACGCCTTTGCGTATCCACGCTTCCTCCTGTGCCAACACTTTGTCAAACTTGGCATTTTCAATCGCCTCATCCGCCAATTGTTGCTCTTTGGTCGCTTGATAGGCGGTGAAATTGCCCACATACGAGCGCAAAATACCACGATCCAGTTCGACAATCCGCGTGGCCACATTGTCTAAAAATGCTCGGTCATGCGTGATGAACAACACCGCCCCTTTGAATTGACGCAACAAATCTTCCAACCACGCAATCGCGCTCATATCCAAGTGGTTGGTCGGCTCATCCAGTAGCAACACGTCGGGGTTCTGTACCAGAGCCCGCGCCAGCGCGACCCGCTTTTGTACTCCGCCTGACAACGCACCGCACAAGGCGTGCGGATCTAATTTGAGTTGTGACAATACCGTTTGCACACGTGCTTGTAGCGTCCAACCATCGCAGGCTTCCAAAGCGGTTTGCACCTGTGCCATTTGCTCTAACACGGCATCCATATCGTCTGCATCGTTCAGCGATTCAGTCAATGTATCGTAACGCTCCAACAATTCTGCCGCTTCACCCGCACCGCTGGCAACCGCGTGCAACACCGTGTGCTCAGGCTCAAACACCGGTTCCTGCTCAACATAGGTGCAGCGTAAGCCCTGCTGACGCGAAATCGTGCCATCATCGGCCGATTGAATCCCTGCAATGATTTTGAGTAAAGATGATTTGCCCGTGCCGTTGCGCCCAATAAGACCGACGCGTTCGCCTTCTTCTAATGAAAAATCGGTGTGGTCTAACAAAGCCACATGACCATAAGCCAGTTGCGCGTCATTGATTGTGAATAATGCCATATTGAATTTTAGTGGTGTGATGGGCTCGAAGACAATTTCAATTCGAGCAAAATGCAATTGTAACCGATAGCAGAATGTATAAACTTCCTATCTTATACTTAAAAAGAGTACCACTCAAAATCAACATTAGATTGTCAACGTGAATGATTGGCTTTAACTCATGTTCATGAGTGGTGTCATCTCAAAACATTGATTTGGTTTCATCAATTTTCTTTTTCAAACAAGCAACCGCATGTTCACTCGTACCTTGGAGGCTTGGTTTGTTTTGTGCACACGCCTCATCGGCAATCGGGCAACGTGTGCGAAACACACAACCAGAAGGCAAGTGAATGGGTGACGGCAAATCACCTGGTAGCAACTGAATATGCTTGTTGCGTTCTGCCTCTGGATCAGGAATCGGCACGGCAGACATCAGTGCTTGCGTATATGGATGCGATGGATGTGAATACACCGCATCATCAGTACCCAACTCAACTGCATTGCCCAAATACATCACCAGCACATGATCAGAAATGTGTTTCACCACCGATAAATCATGTGCGATAAAAATCAATGCCAAGCCCATTTCTTTTTGAATATCCTTCAGCAAATTAATCACCTGAGCTTGAATGGATACATCCAAAGCCGAAACAGGCTCATCACAAATAATCATTTTGGGCTTTAAAATCAATGCGCGCGCAATGCCAATACGCTGGCACTGCCCACCAGAGAACTCATGTGGATAGCGATTGATCATATTGGGTAATAAACCGACTTTTTGCATCATTGCACGCACGTCATTGACCACCTGTGCTTTGCTTTTCTCTGGGAAAAACGTTTTCAACGGCTCAGCAATGATGTCACCGACTGTCATACGCGGATTTAACGAAGCCAACGGGTCTTGGAAAATCATCTGAATATCTTTGCGTTTTAAGCGCATTTGCTTGAGCGACAGTCCAGTTAATTCCTGTCCTTCCCATAAGATATTGCCCGAATGTGCCTTAACCAAACCAATAATCGCACGTGCCAAGGTTGATTTACCACAACCCGATTCGCCAACCACACCCAAGGTTTCACCTGCGTTTAACTCAAACGACACACCATTGACCGCTTTGAGTACATCGGATTTCTGCCAAATCCAACCGTCTTCGGGTTTGACTTTAAACTGCACATGCAAATTGCTCACACGCAACAAAGGTTGGTGGTTATTATCGTTCATAGCCCTACTCCTTCTGTCGCTGTAATGGTCTCAATCGCTTGAAAACACGAGCGTTGACGATGATTACCAAACCCAGTTAGTGGTGGTATATTTTGCTGACAAAGCGCAAATGCATAAGCACAGCGTTCTTGGAATGGACAACCTTTGGGTAGGTTTTGCAAGTTGGGCGGATTACCTGCAATCGTACGCAACTCAGGCAATTCAATATCCACACGCGGTACTGCACCCAATAGCCCAGTGGTGTAGGGATGAGTGGGATGATAAAAGATGTCATCCACACCACCATACTCCATCGTGCGTCCTGCATACATCACCAAAACATGATCACAAATGCCAGCAACCACACCCAAATCATGCGTAATTAAAATAATTGTGGTGTCAAAATCGCGCTTGAGTTCGTTGAGCAAAGACATAATTTGCGCCTGCACGGTCACATCCAGTGCGGTGGTCGGTTCATCAGCAATCAATAACTTAGGTCGACACAACAACGCCATGGCAATCATCACACGCTGGCGCATACCACCAGAAAATTCATGCGGATACATGGTGATGCGCTTAGCCGCTGCTGGAATTTTCACCGCATCCAACATGCGAATGGATTCCGCCCTTGCTTCGGCTTTACTCATACCCTTATGTAGGCACAGTACTTCCTCTAACTGCTCACTCACCTTTAAATACGGATTGAGCGAGGTCATTGGATCTTGAAAAATCATCGCAATTTCATTTGCCCGTACTTTATTTAAGAGGTGCTCGGGCAAACCAATCAATTCTTGCCCATTAAACATCACCGAACCACTGGCGTGACCATTTTTCGCCAGCAACCCCATCATCGCGAATGCTGTTTGCGATTTACCTGAGCCAGATTCGCCCACGATACCCAAGGTCTCGCCTTTGAGTAAATCGAAATTCAAATCATTGACTGCAGTGACTTCGCCGTCCTCAGTATGAAATGTCACACTAAGGTCGCGTACCGACAATAAGTTCATATCAACTCCATGGAAATTTGTATTCTGATTATAGAAATCAACGGTCTTTCGGATCAAGCGCATCGCGCAAACCATCGCCAATAAAGTTAAAACAGAACAAAGTCACCACAAGAAATAGAGTTGGAAACAGCAACTGCCACAACGCCACTTGCATATTTTTGGCTCCCTCCTGCAACAATGCACCCCAACTGGTCATTGGCTCCTGCACACCCAAACCTAAAAAACTTAAAAAAGACTCAAACAAAATCATGGCTGGAACCAACAACGAGGCATACACCACCACGATACCAAGGACGTTTGGAACAATATGACGCATCACAATATTCCACCCAGTCACACCTCCAACTTGCGCCGCTTCAATGAACTCTTTATGTTTCAAACTCATGGTTTGCCCACGCACAATCCTTGCCACATCCAACCATGACACCAAACCAATTGCAATGAATATAAAAACCAAATTACGCCCAAACAGCGTGACCAACAAAATCACGAAAAACATAAACGGAAATGCGTTTAAAATCTCCAAAAAACGCATCATCACCATATCGGTTTTACCACCCACATAGCCCGACACTGCGCCATAGACCGTACCAAAAAAAACTGCGACCAAGGCACCAGCCAATCCTACCAACAGTGAGATGCGCCCGCCAACCGCAACACGAACGAACAAATCACGCCCAATTGAGTCTGTACCAAAATAATGTTGATTGGCAAAACTTGGGGATGCCTGCATCGCATCCCATGATGCCTGTGCGTAGCCGTATGGTGATAAAAATGGTGCAACCAGTACAAACAAAAGCACCACAGCCAAAACAATTAAACTCATCAATGCCGCTTTATTGCGCCGAAAACGTCGCCAAGCATCTTGCCATAGGCTACGGCCTTTAATCTCCAACTGCGTACTCAAGATGTCAGCGACAACCGCATTTTGTTTCTTATTCAACATGATTCATATCCCGCAGAAAAATCGGTTTGTAATTGAGTTGTGATTAAATTTAGTAACGAATCTTCGGATCAATCACCGCATACAGCACATCCACAATCGCGTTAAATGCAATGGTCAGTACCCCCATTAAAATCGTCAAACTCAATACCATACCGTAATCACGATTCAGTGCGCCATTGACAAATAATTGACCGATACCAGGTAAACCAAAAATTGTTTCAATCACGATTGAACCCGTAATAATCCCAACAAACGCAGGCCCTAAATAAGAAATCACGGGTAATAAAGCTGGGCGTAAGGCATGTTTCCAGACAATCGCACGCAAAGGTAAACCCTTCGCTCGTGCGGTACGAATGAATTGACTGTTCATCACTTCAATCATTGAGCCACGCATAATTCGCGCTATCCCAGACAGATACACCAGTGCCAATGCAGTCATTGGTAAAATCATATTAATTAACGATCCATCATTCCAACCACCTGCGGGCAACCAACGCAAAGTCACCGCAAATATCAAAATCAACAGTGGCGCGGTGACAAAGCTGGGTATCACCACCCCAGTCATCGAGAGACTCATCAGTGCATAATCCAGCCAACTATTCTGTCTCAGTGCCGCAACCACACCCAAGCCAACACCGATGAGTACCGCTAAAATAAAGGCGTATAACCCCAATTTGAGTGAAACAGGGAAAGCCTGAGAAAGCAATTCATTGACTGAATAATCTTTGTATTTGAATGACGGCCCTAAATCACCGTGTAACAAACTTTTCCAATAACCCACATACTGTGTGGTCAGTGGCTCATTCAAATGATATTTCGCCTCAATATTTGCCATAACTTCTGGCGGATAATTTTTTTCACCAGTAAAAGGACTACCTGGTGCCAAACGCATCATAAAAAAAGAAAGTGTCACCAACACAAACAATGTTGGAATCGCTTCTAATATGCGTTTAAAAATCAGTTTCCACATAGCATATCCTTTATCAAAGCCATACTGGAGTTGGTTGCGATTTGTATCGAATGTTTTGAATGCTGCACATCCGTGATGAAAAAACCAATGAGCACACCCACCGTTGCCACACATGACATGTGACAACGGCGAGCGCTAAGAGATTTAAAGTTTAAAAAAACTCATATAGAACAAATCAACGTCTTATTTTTTGAATGACATGTCTTTGAAATAGAAAGAGTCCAATGGATCTGTACTCATACCTTCGACATAGAGCTTAACCAAGCGCGGGCTGACATAATAGTAAATCGGAATGACTGGCATGTCTTTATCCGCTTGGGCTTCCGCTTGTTGATACAAATCAGCACGTTGTTCTGCTGTTGTACCCGCCACCACGGTTTTTGCCATCAGCGCATCAAATTCAGGACTGTTGTATTTGCCGTAATTATTGGTGTTGGTCGATTTCAGAATATTCAAAAATGTGGATGGCTCATTATAGTCAGCACACCAAGCAGCCCGTGCAAACTGATAGTTGCCACTGCGACGACTATCCAAGAAAGTTTTCCACTCTTTGTTTTCCAAATTGATATTCACAAAGCCCAAAGCTTGTTTCCACAGTGCGGTTGCGGCAACCGCTACTTTTTTATGATTTTCAGATGTGTTGTACAGCAAAGTCACGTCCAAAGGTTTTGCATCGCTGTAACCCGCTTCGTTCAATAATTTTTTCGCCTCGGCAATGCGCTGCTCTTTGCCCCAACCTTGCCACTCAGGGGTATTGGCTTTGAAGTTATTGGCAGATATGGGGGTGAAACCGTAAGCAGGTGATTGCCCTTGCTGCATCACTTTTTCAGTAATTACGTCACGATCCAAAGCCAATGACAGTGCACGGCGTACCTTCGGATCATTAAACGGTGCTTTCTTGGTATTGAACTCATAATAATACGTGCACAAGTACGGATTGACTTTAACTTGATCACCCAACTCTGCCTTTAACTGAGAAAACATATCGGTGGGCAAGGCATTGTATGTCACGTCAATTTCACCTGCTTTGAAACGATTGACATCAGTGGTTTCCTCTTGAATTGGCAAAAATTCAGCCATATTGATTTGAGTCGCGGCATCGTTCCAGTAGTTTTTGTTACGTTCTACTACGAGCTTATTGATCACTGTCCATTCTTTCAAATTGTAGGCACCATTGCCAACAAACGAACCTGCTTGCGTCCATTTATCACCGTTTTTCTCAACTGTAGCTCGGTGTACGGGCATGGTGGATGAATGAATCAACGTGTCAACAAAATAAGGTACTGGAGCGGATAAAGTCACTTCCAATGTGTGCGCATCAAGCGCTTTAATGCCTAAAGTTTCTGGTTTTGCCTTCCCATCAATGATGGCTTGTGCATTGACAACAGAATCATCTGCTAAATAACTGGCATATGGTGAAGCCGTTTTAGGATCAACCAAACGACGCCAACTGTACACAAAGTCCTCTGTGGTCACGGGATCGCCATTGCTCCATTTGGCGTTGTCACGCAGTTTAAACGTCCATACTTTAAAGTCTTTGTTTTCCCATGAGGTCGCGACACCAGGAGCGGTTTTACCATCTTTACCCACAACAACCAAACCCTCCAACAATTGACGCAGAATATTTGACTCAGGCACGCCACTGGCTTTATGTGGATCCAAGGTCTCTGGTTCAGTGCCGTTGTTGATGACCAACGTATTTTTACCCGCAGGTAAGGCTTTAGAAGCACTCGCTGTCTTGCCATCCGTCGATTTTGCGCCGCCGCACCCGCTCAATCCAAACCCCAAAAGAAAAACAATCGCACCCGCCAAAACACTCAACTTCATTTCACTTCTCATTGAACTTCTCCTTGCGTGAGTTTAAAAATATCGATTTAACTTCTTTTATAGATAACGCTACAACTTAGAAACCAAGCACAGTAAATTACCATTTGGTAAAAATGTATTTTTACCAACATTTTGCTGGGTTTTTGGATAATATCATCAAAAATAACTCGAAAATGTAAATAAAGTTTTAGCGGTGTAATAACTTATTGAACCACAATTGTGGAATGAACTAAAGCATGGCTATATCATTCAATCAAAATTTTATAATTTTTATTTTTTTCGTTTTTTTATTTTGTGAAGAAGCACCTAAACAAAAAAAATCGCCAAAACCATATTTGCTCTGACGAAGATTGATAAAGCCGTTAATCAAACAATCAAGTTATATTTTTAATATAAATTGAAAAAATCATCATTGAATGGTTCATGTGAAACTTGATAATTTCAACTCAACGTTTAATCTTGAAATGGACTACAGCCCCAAAGCAAACTGGGGGGTTGATTGATGTGGTGATGATATGATTGCCAATCATCAGATTGGATTGACTGACGAATCCGCAATGCCTTAAAGTGCTTTCAATGCACCAATCCGTTTACCCGCTCGTTCACTCACCGCCTCAATCACCACAAAGCGCGCCACATCAAAATACGCACAGGGCTCAGTTTGAGTA